>QHSX01000109.1 GCA_003221695.1 Candidatus Rokuibacteriota bacterium | reverse complement strand
ACGCCGCGGTCCCGGGCGGCCGCGATGACCTGCAGGAGAAACGTCAGGAGCCCGCTGTCCCAGTCCGCGAGGCCCGCGGTATCGAACGCCACGCGGCGCGGCTTCGGGTCGGACTCCAGCCGTCGCCCGACCTCGTCGCTCGGCGGCCGCCGGACGGCGGTCGTCCACGCGCCCGACAGCCGTACGAGGAGCGTGGAGCCTCCCGACGCCTCGAGCGCGAGCCCGGCGGGCGGGGCTGGCGCGACGGTGGCCGTCATGGAGCGAACTCCTCAGTTCTCGACGGCTGTCGGGAGCCCTCGTGGACTCGCCAGCCGATCCGCTCGAACTCGTGCCGCGCGCGCGGCGACATGCGGCGGGTGAGCCAGATGTCCCGGCTGGTCGCCGCGAAGTCCGGCCGCCGCGCGAAGTTGGCGACGTTCGCGGTCCACACCACGTAATCCACCACGTCGGCCCGTCCCGGGATGGGGCCGAGCCGCTCGAGCGCCGTCATGAGGGCGGTGAGCGCGGAGATCGAGTAGTTCTTGTTGGCGATCAGCGCGCTGGCCGCCTCGTCGCCCTCGCCCACCCGATAGCCCTGGCCGACGATGAGACCCGCCGGCGCCAGATCGGTCACCTTCATCACCGGCGGCGTCTCGTACGGCGAATGCGCCTGCGCGTCTGGAACGAGGGGGAACGCCAGCACCACCACGGCCAGCCAGATCCCCACGCTCACCGGACACGCCGGGCGCCAACTCCACCTCGTCTTCGCCGCTGCTGTCATGACCGGCGTTCCCTCAGGTCGCGGATCGTAGGAGGCAGCGCGAGAGCGGGCTATCGGACGAAGGTCCGATGGACCTTCGTCCCATGGCCGCGCGGCGACGATTCGCCGACCATGCCGACCCAGGCGGCGGCGATCGAGGAACGAGGAGTTGCTGGACTGCGTTGATGCATCCGGCGCAGGCCGCGATCCTGCCTCGCTGGAGGGAGCAACCATGCTCAGGAAATTTGCAGGACCGTCGCTCGTCGTACTGATGATGGTGGTGGCGGGGTGCGCGGCTTCGCAGAACCTTCGGTCGGCCACCTGGTGGGGCTGGACGACGACCCCGGCCGAGGCAACGCTTCACTTCGAGGTCATCGTCGGACCCTGAGGGGTCGGAGATTGCCTCGTCCACAGAGGAGACATCATGCTTACGTCGATCGGTCGCCTGACACTCCTGGCGTTGCTCGCATCGCTCACCCTCACCGGGTGCGGATCCGTCGCGAAGCTGCTCCGCCCGGACGCGGGCAATGTGACAGCGGACCCCGCGGCTGGCCCGGACACGGGCCCCGTGCCAGCAGCCGAGGAAGGCACCTCGGCCCCGGGCAACTCACCGGCCGCGCTGGCCGAGCAGCTGACCGAGGCGCGCCTCGAGCCGGAAGACTACGATCCCTGGGAGCGCTTCAACCAGAGGACCTTCGCGTTCAACCGCGGGGTCGATCGGTACGTCGTCAAGCCGGCGGCCAAGGCCTATGACGTGATCGTGCCGGAGCCGTGGCAGGCAATGATCAGCCGCGCCTTCGAAAACCTGCGCTGGCCGGTGCGCTTCGTCAACAACCTGCTGCAGCAGAAATGGGGCGGCGCCGGCCGTGAGCTCGCCCGCTTCCTCATCAACACGACCGCGGGCGTCGCCGGCTTCTGGGACCCGGCCAGGGACTACTGGCACATCGAGCCGAGCCCCGCGGACTTCGGCCAGACGCTGGGCAAGTGGGGCGCCAAGCCGGGGCCGTACCTCGTCCTGCCGCTGCTCCCGCCCATGACCGTCCGCGACGGGGTCGGCCTCGGCGTCGACGGCGCCACCAGTCCGATGACCTACTTCGTCGCGCCCTTCATCTGGGACGGTTTCGGCCTCAAGGCTGGCGACACGGTGAACGACCGGGCGATCAACATCGACCTCTACCAGGGTTTCGAGGAGAGCGTCGTCGACATGTACAGCGCCGTGCGGAACGCGTACCTTCGCAAGCGGGAGCAGCGGATCAAGGAGTAAACGACCGGGCGGCGTCTCGGACCGAGTGGCGTGGGTCGCGTTGGGTGGTCGTCAGCGGCGCTAACGGCGCAGATGACGAAAGGCGGCCGAGCGAGTCGCCGGCGGTCACCCACGCGACCAGCAGCGTGTACGCCACGGCCAGGATCACCGGCCCGATGAAGAGGCCGACCAGCCCGAACGCGAGGAGCCCGCCGATCACCCCGGCGAGGATCAAGAGGAGCGGCAGGTCGGCGCCCCTCTTGATCAGCACCGGGCGGAGGATGTTGTCGAAGCTCGTGGTGACGAGCGCCCACAGGAGCATCACGGTGCCCCAGAGCGACTGCCCGTCCACGTACAGCCAGATCACCGAGCCGAAGAGGACCGGCCCCGGACCGATCTGCGCGATGCCCAGCACGAGCATGACGCTCGTCAAGAGCACCGGATGCGGGACGCCGGTGACCGCCAGGCCGATGCCGCCGACCACCGCCTGGGCCACCGCCGTCACGACGACGCCGAGCGCAACAGCGCGGATCGCATCCGCCGAGAGGAGCACCGCGCGGACACCATGATTGCCGGCCAGCCGCTGCGCGAAGGCCAGCACCCCGCCGGCCACGGCCTCGCCCCGCGCGTACAGGACCCCCGAAACCGCCACGGTCAGCAGGAACTGAACGAGCAGCGAGCCGATGCTGCCCGCCTCGGCGATCAGCCAGCGGACGAGATCCCTGACATGGGGTCCGAGGCGGGCCGCCACCTCCTCGGAGGGCGCGCCCGCGATCTTCGTCCACTCCACCGCGATCGTCTCGCCCACGATGGGCAGGCTCGTGACCCACGCGGGCAGCGCCGGCAGCGGGCGCGAGATGACCGACCGGGACCACGCCACGACGTCGTCGGCCCGATCGATGATGGCGACGACGCCCAGGGTCAGCGGTGCCGCGAGGACGGCCAGCATCACCAGCGTCATGACCGCCACCGCCAGGCCTCGCCGTCCCCACAGCCGCGCCTCGACGGCGCGCAGCGTCGGCCACGTGGCCACCACGATCATCGTGGCCCACACCACGGCGGGCAGGAACGGCCGCAGCACCCAGACGCTGGCCGCGATCAACCCGCCGATGCCGACCACGGCCAGCAGGATTCGGGTGAGATCCCAGGTCAGCGACGAAGGCACCGCCTCGAGGTCGGGCGGCCGCCCGACCTCGTCGCCGCGCGCCGTCCGGCTCACGGATGCTCGCCGTGCGGTATCGCTGCCGCCGGCACGACCACTGGACGCTTCGACGGCTGTCGGGAGAGGCCGAGCTGCTCCACGAAGGCGAAGTTGCCGGGGATGATGAAGACACCAAGGAACGTCGCGACCAGCATGCCCCAGAACACCGCAGTCCCCATGACGTTCTGCGCGCCGGAGCCGGCCCCGCTCGCGCGCATCAG
>QHSX01000055.1 GCA_003221695.1 Candidatus Rokuibacteriota bacterium | reverse complement strand
AGGGGGCACGGGATGTCCGATCCAGGCAAGCACCATCGACAGTGACGCCGGCCCACACTGGTACGCTGCCTGAGGGACGAAGGGCACGCCCTCGAGCTCCAGCCGAACCGGGACGGTTGCGGGCAGCGTCCACTCACGCGCTGAGTGAGTGGTCGCACAACCCGCAACCGCCAAGAGCACAAAGCTCAGGTTCAACAGCCTGTCAGTTCGTCTTGTGCTTGGCAGCATTGGCTACCTTCTTCACGCTCCAGACGGTCAGCCATCCGATTCCCGCTACGACGAGCAGAGCGAGAATCACCGCGCCGAAGAGCGCGCCTGCAATTGCGGTCACGGGGTCGCCACCTGCGCCGCCGGCCAGGGCAGGGCGGACGCGCCGGTTCCGCGGTCGCGCGAGATGCTCACGAGGCTCCTGACCGGGAAAGCTCATCTGCGGTGGCAGGCCACTCCGCCCACATCAGTGGGTCTCGTCTTTGGCCGCTTTCGCTGGCTTCTTCACCCCGTATACGATGAGCGCGACGATACCGACTACGACGACCGCCGCGACGAGGACACACACGGGGCAAAAAAGCCAGAAGACGAGTAGAGCCCCCCCGGCATCGCCGCCGGCCGGAACCTCATTGAGCCGGTCGGCGATGAGAGCGATCTCCTGATCCGTCAGAACATCGACTCGTGCGGCGGCCTCCTCGGCGCTGATCCCGTACTCCTCGAGCTGCGACTGCAGGTCGCGCCGGTCGAGCAGCGCTCGCACCCGCGCCCGGTCTGATTCAGGCCTCCGGGCCGGCGTGATAACGGAGTCGGTCACCACAAGCTCGGCTTGGGCGGGGCGATACGGGATTGCCGCGCCGAGAAGCGCGACGACGAGAAAACAGCTGAGGGGTTTCGTGGGCCGCATGATCGCTCGCATTGCGACCTCCTTCCGCGTGAGTCAGCTCCAGTCGGCTGCGTATCGAGCGCCGGGCGCCCGTCGCCCAGTGCTGATGCCTGTGTGATCTCAAAACGAAAATGTGGGCTCTAAGAAGGAAATAGTCCAACCGCAGTAATGCGACACCTGATCCGCCACTCGTCTCTAGCTGACCACCCCCGGCCCACGCTTCGGCGCCGCCGTCATCTGCTCGCCGAGAAGCCCAGCGCGCTCCTTCCGCAGTCCTTCGATCACGTGCGAGTAGTGCCGTAGCGTGACTTCCAGCGTGTCGCCGAGCCAGCCGGCGATCTCCTGGGGCGTGGCGCCGGCGTGCAGGCACTTCGTCGCAAATGTATGGCGCGCGGCGTGGAAGCTCAGGCCCTTGATGCCTATCTCCGCGCACGCCCGGTTCCACACCGCCCGATAGAAGTTGTTGGGCGTGATGTACGCGCCCACGTTGGTGCTCCCGTCCTCGCGCAAGTACGCCTTCGCCGGGAACAGCCGCCTTCCATCCCAGCCCCGCGGCTTCGTCTCCTGGAGCCAATTGATGTGAGCTTCCAGCGCGGGCTCAAGTTCCGGGTGGAGGTTCGTGGGGACCTCCCGCGTCTTGATGACGCCGCGGGCGGCGCGATTGCTCTTGGTGCCGGTGACGAGGCCGTCCGGGGTCCAGTGGCGCGTCACGCGGATGCGATGTCGCCGGGGAATGTAATCGTCGATCTCAAGGGCCACCGCCTCACCGTAGCGCAGCCCGGCATGAAACCCGAGCAGGAGGAACGGGTGGAGACGAGGGCAGTGCGCGAGGTACCAGCCGAGTAGTGCTTCCTCGTGATTCGGCTCGAATGTCTTCACGATATCGTCGCGCTCAGCCTCCGGATCCAGCTTGGTGTCCTGCTGGGCGTCAAAGGTGAATTTGCCGCAGCGCGCCGCTGGGTTGGCGAGTATGCGCCCGTCCTTGCTCTTGAGCTGGCCCTCGTCGATCAGCCAATTGAAGAGCAGCCGGACGGCGTCGAGCACGAGCTTTGCGGTCGCACGACTGTTGCGGCGTCCCAACCGGTTAACGGTCGCACGCACCTTCCTCAGGTGCATCCTGACGTCGCGCTTCTCGACCGTGTGGATTTCAAGGCCGCAGAATGGGCGCGCCAGGTCGGCATCGTTGCGCTTCTGCCAGTCGCCCGTCGATTCGTTCAGGTCCTCACCGATGACCCACTGGCTCAGGAGGCCGCGCAGCTTGCGCTGCGTCCCAAGTGCGATCTCCTTGTACTCTTGGCTGAAGGCCTTCGCCGCTTCACCCACAGTGCAGGTCGCGTGATGTCGTGACTGGATGATCTCCTGCGGTGTCGCGCCCTCAATGAAAGCCCGCGAGCGCTTCTGTAGCTCGTCGTACGCAAGGCGATCGTCTTGAATGGCGAGCGACTCGACGGCCTTCTTGCCGTTCCTGCGGTAGCGGATGCACCAGGCGCCGTGATGGAAGAACAGGATGACGCCGCGCACCACCGTAAACGTCTGCGTCCGGTCGAGCGGGAATCGTGGTGTGCGCATCTTACTTACCCCCTTTGGTCAGCCTCGTGAGTGCCTCGGCCACGGCGTCGTTGAAGCTCCGGTCGTGCTGAGCGGCCCACACCTTCGCGGCTCGGAGCAGGCTGCGCGGGATGCGGATTGTCGTCTTCACCTCCTCTTGGTCTTCCTTCACTGGCGCACCTCCGGGGTGAACGGGTGCGGCCACTGTAGCATTTGACGGCAGCGCTGTCGATGATGTCACGACGGCACAGTGGCCGAACGGCGAAGTCGGGTCGGCCCCACCCGGAGCTGTAGCTCGAGCGCGTCGCGTCGCCACTGCTCCAGCCACCCGTCGAACTCCGAGCGGCGAACCAAGATCTTCCCACCGACACGGTAGTGCGGCAGGCGCCACCGCGTCAGGCCCGCGACGTGTCGTTGGAGCGTGCGCAATGACAGGCGGGAATAGGCAGAGAGCTCCCGCAACGTCATCAAGGCGTCGTCGCCGACTGATGTACCGGCAGACGGGTTCAGTGGCACGGGAAAGGGTCCCGCTCCTGATGACCTCCCGCTTGGGCAAGACGCCCCGGACGTGCGCCGACGCCAATGACCTGCCGCACAATCCGCGCCTCTCGGGCCCCGCTCATTGCCTGGGCCAGCCCGTTGCCCTCGGCGACCCTTCTTCGTTGCTTCTGCGGTCCCGAAGTCGCTCTGGGTGTGGCGTACAGCTCACGCCGGCAGACCTTATCGGGCGCCACAGCAAGCCTGCGACGGGCGCTTCTGGTGCACGGTGACCCACGCGGGCGCTTTCCTGGGAGCATGGCTCGCATTGCTCACTCAGCTGGCTGCGCTGAGTCTTCTCGAATCGGCGAGACCGGTCAGGAGAGCCGCTCATGGTCAACGGCCCATAGCGAGCGCATGCCGGGCGAATTCCCACTCTCAGGAGGTGCGGCCCAGACCGCCGGGAAACGCACCGGGCCTGTGGCAAAAGGACGCGGGAGTACGTCCGCGACTCGCCGAACACTCGACGCGTATCGTTGGTCCCTGGGCACGATGCCTTGACCGGCCGCTGCGCACCCTCTCGGGCGAGATATGCTCCGTGGGCGCCCCACCTCGCGCTGTGCCCGCGTTTCGTGTGGGAGACCTTGACCGGGCTGCGCTGCCTTCTCGCCACATCTCCGAACAGCAGCATCGCGGCGTCCCGCGCGAGACCCTTGGCGCTGCGCCCGAGTCGGCGACCGCCGTGCCCGCGGGGAATTGGATCCCGCCGGCGTCGGCGAGGCCGCCGCAGCTCGACCTCCAGCCCGAGCTCCTCGGGCGTCTGACTCACCCTCGCCTCCGCAGATCGCCGTACGATACCGGTCGCCCCCTGAGCGTCAACACGGGACGAACAGGGCGGACCTGGTCCAGCGGCACGGGATCGAAGTACCGGCTGTCCCAGCTCCGGGTGGTCTCGACGCCGATCAGCCAGACTTCGCCGGGCGCCACGACCTCGTGACCCCATGGAGCGTGAGGTAGCGGCCGGCCCCGCGAGTTGTCTCATGGCAGGTGCGCTATCGGGGAGCCGCGCCCCGTCGACCCCCAGGCCGTCCGGCTCGAGGTCCACGACGTCGACCGGCACGGCGCCGATGCGCTTGAGGGACAGCCTGAGTGCCGCCCGGGCGGGGGCCTCGCCCAGGTAGCCGCGGTCTCGCGAGAAACGGGCGGCGGCCGGGGACACGTACGCGGCGACCAGCGCCTCACGCGCCACGGGCTCGTCAACCATGCGGTAAAGCCTGAGGGGGGCGCTCGGGGAGACGTTGAGGCGGACCACCGAGCATAGAGCCGGCACGATTACGGTCACCAGGCCCGTCGAGAGGACGTCCGGGCTCAGCGATTTGCATCATCTGGGGGCGGCCCTCAGCCGGCCCTCACGCTGAGACGGCTGAATCGCGTCTGCGATCGCAGAGGGCCGTCCACCAATCAATAGCCACGAGTACTTAGGGAGCATCCGGCCCTCGCCATTTATCTTGCGATCTCCCGACGTCCGCGCCGCCCGAGCCACTCCGCGACTCCATTCGCCCCGGGTTGGGTCCATGACGCGCCGCGCAGTTGGGACCGCTTGCACCCAGCGCTTTTCATCCGTCGGGGCTACAGGGAATCCAATTCGCGTACCAATCGAGCTCGAGAGAGCGCGCTACCTCGCAACTGCGCGCAAAATCGGACGGCGTGGAGCGGTACGTGCGACGGGAGAGAGGTGCCTAGGCCGGTCTACGCCGCTGCGAAACGCAGCGGTCTGCTGCGAAATTCCGCGCTGTGCGGCCGCCGCCGCCGGCGCATCGAAGAGTTCTTCGACATCGTGTCCACGGGACCTACATCAGGCCGCGGGTCGCGAACGACACCCACGCCCCTGAACCGTTCCCGACAATCACGTGGTCGTGGATCTTCAGGTCGACAAGCTGGGCAGCGGTGATTGTGGATCAGGATCAGCGCCGCGGCGCCCTCCCGAAGCGCCGGGCCAAGCACTTCACGCGGGTGCACGAGGGTCGCGGACTGGGTCCCCGTCGACACCAGATGCGCGAGCAAGTAGCGGTTCTGGGCGTTGAGCAGGATCGCCCAGAAGTGCTCCCTGTCATCGTCCTGGTCGCGGAACAGGTCGCGGGCGAGTTCGACCACGGCTTCCGGGGAGTCAAGTTTGCGCGGGGAAGGCTGCCCGGCCTCGCGCACGACGGTCCAGGTTGCAATCTTCAGGCGGTAACGCTTCGTGCCCATTTTTGGACTCCGGTCATGGCCGAAAGGGCCGAGGCGCTCGGTCACGCCCCGGCCCACGGTCGACTCAGAATGGCACCTCGTCCGTGTCCCTTAGTTCCTCCGTCACGGCCTCCCCGCCGGAGTCCGCGGCCTCACGTTGTGCTGGACTGCCGAGAGGGATGAGCCGCTGCGCGTGAATCTCCGTGCGTGGTTCCCCATCCGTAGGCTTGCGCGAGCGGATCGGGCCATCGACGTAGACCAGGGTTCCCTTGCGGTACTGTGCCGCGACGTGTTCCGCCCGCGCGCCCCACACCAGCACGCGGTGCCACTCGGTGTGGCGCTGACGCTGTCCGTCCTTCGTCCACACCTCGTTTGTGGCGACCCAGAGCCGCGCGAGCGCTCGGCCGCCCTGCGTGTGGATCAGTTCCGGGTCTCGCCCGAGGTTGCCGATCAGAACCACTTTGTTGACCATCGTTTCGTCCTCCTCTACCGCTCGGTCGCCGGTTGCCGTTGGGCAGCCCGCCTGCGGTCCGCGTGTTGACTGGGCACTCTCCGTGACCGGCGACAACGGAGCCGTCGCCAGCCACCAGGTCCACCGCCCAGCAGCCGGACCTAGCGAATCAGCACCTTCTCTGGAGCCCCTCTCACCCAAAGCCGGAGGGGCGACGGAGAACCGGATCCTGATCGCGCGCAGCGCCACCGCAGTTGTCCGGCCGCGCGACCGTTCCAAGCCAGTGACAGGCGCGGCGGTTTGCGCCTGGCGCGGTGCTTGGGTCGCGCGGCCGTCGGCGACCACGCGCGAGCCGGCAAGGAGCGGAGGTGAAGAGACGAGGAAGACTTGAACCTGGCTCGTGTTCAGAGTGACCCACGTGACGAGGCGAGGCGCAGTGACGAGCACGCCGAGGCGCGAGGCGCGGGACCTAAGAGGCGGGTTACTCAGTCGATCGTATTGAACTTGCAGCTCAGCCCGTCAGCGTTACGATCTGCCTCAGGGACTCCGTCGGGAGGGAATGTGTCACACAAGACTCCGAGCCCGGGCCAAGGGCGGAAACGCGGTCGAAGATGCAGCGGAGAGACCGAGAGCGTTGATGTCCCCTCATGTATTCTGTTGTAATCGTGAGGCTTACGACGTAGGATAGGGATATGAGTCAACCCCTTTCGAGCGGTAACCGCAAGAGCAGCGTGCGCACCCGCAAAGCAAAGGGCGGCGCCGCGACGAAATCGAGCCGCCCGGAGCCTCGAGTCTTGACGACCATGCGCCTGCGTCGATCGCTGCGCAGAGACCTGGAAATCACCGCCGCGCGCAATCGTCGATCGGTCGCGGATGTCGCGCAGGAACTGCTTGGCGAGGCGCTTCGGATGCGGCAATGCCCCGGCATCTACTTCGCAGATGAAGCGAGCGGTCGGACGGCGAAGATCGGTGGGACCGGGTTGGCCGTATGGGAAGTCCTGCGCGACTTCAGCAGAGACCGAGATTCAGACCGAATTCGTAAGACGTTCCCACAACTATCGCCAGCACAGGTGACGGCCGCGTTGATGTACTACACGCGCTATCGTGAGGAAGTTCAATCGAAGATCGATGCGAACGCTGCGCTGACGCCTGAGACGATCGAGAGACAATATCCGGGACTTGTGCGCTTCGCTCGGTGAAGGTCTACCTCGACGAGAATCTGTCGCCCGCGATTGCTGAAATCCTCCGGCAGAACGGCGTCGACACGAGAACCGCGCATGAGGCCGGCAATGTCCAGCTCGATGATCGGGCTCAGCTGACCTACGCCACGCTGGAAGGGCGGGCGCTCGTAAGCGCAAACGTCACCGACTTCATCGAGCTTGCTCGCGACGCCGTCGCGACGAATACGGACCACGCGGGCATAATCCTGGTTCCTTCGAGTTTTCGTGGTGACGAGTTCCAGGCCATCGCCGACGGAATCCTGGAGGCGTTGAAATCATATTCGAGCGGCTTCCGCGGTCTCGTCGTCTACATCAGACGGGGATAAACATCGGGCGTGCTTTAAGGAACGTCTGAAGACGTCGCTGTGCCTCGGCCTGTGATGCCTGCCCAAGGTCGAGATCGCGGGTGACGAGGTACGCATCGGTGAAGCTGAGAACTCGCCGTCCTGAAGAAGGACGAGTGGAACGTCTTGGTTGACCTGATCCAGTCGGGCAAGCTGACGAAGGTCTGACCGGGTGTGTTGGCCGGGGGAGGCCAGTCGGCTCAGGCCGGTGGCCCCCCTCCGCGTCCCGCGCGGGTTACGTATCGCGCCGCTCGTTGGGCGTATCCGTGGCGCGATGTCGTCGGGCCCAGCCGGACCGCGATATCGCAATCACGACGACGAGGAATCCGATGAAGGACAGGCTCCCCGCCACCGGAGCGCTCTGCGTTTCAAGGCGGAGATGGGAGTATGCGTGCCATGTTTCCGCGGCGGCGGAAAGCACGGCTCCGGCAAAGGCGATTGGCAGGGTGATGCCGGGGGCGAATCGGCTGATCTGACGTAGGAGCGCCTTGGACGTCGAGACGACCACGCTTGCGGCGCCGATATAGAGCGGAAGGTGGACCGTACTCAGATGGGTTATCATTTGGCCCGTGGTCGTTGGCTCGATTCCGGGGTTCAGCAGCCCGTGCCAGACGGCATCCAACACGTCGCCGGAGAAACTGCAGGATGAGCGACGCCCATATCCACGTTCGAGTCGAACCCATCTTGCGTAATCTACTCCGATGGGTCGGCTCTAACCGTCGGCCGGACCCCGATGTGCTTAGGAGGGCGAGTACCAGCGGAAGGGCGAGAATCATAGGTGGCAGTCCAGCACTGACGACCCGCCAAAGTATGGTGACGCCTTGGTGACGCTTTGGGCGTCAAATGGCGGTGTTTGGCGAGGGTGCGCTCTTGAAATATCGAATACTTCGGGCGCAGCCTCGTCGTACAAGAAGTGCTGCTACCTGAAGCAGGGCGCCTGAAGGGCTGAGCCTCGACATCTGGGGCCCGGGGAGCCGCCGGCCCCTACCGCTGGTACAATTCTTTTGGGTGTAAGAGCCCGTCCGTGATAGAAAAACCTCATGCGTCTTGAGTCCATCGCGCTGCACGGGTTCAAGTCGTTCGGCGACAAGACCGTGGTGCGGATCCTGCCCGGCATCACGGGCATCGTCGGGCCGAACGGATGCGGAAAGTCGAATGTAGGCGAGGCCGTGCGCTGGGCGCTCGGCGAGCAGAGCGCGAAGTCGCTCCGCGGCCAGCGCATGGAAGACCTGATCTTCCACGGCTCGCAGTCGCGAAAGCCGGTCGGGCTCGCCGAAGTCGAGTTGACCTTCCGCAACGACGGCACGCTGTCGGTGCCGTGGGCCGAAGTGTCGGTCGCGCGGCGGCTCTACCGGACGGGTGAGAGCGAGTATCTCCTCAACGGGGGCGCCGCACGTCTGCGCGACATCCTCGACCTCTTCGCCGGCACCGGCGCGAACCCGCGCGCCTACTCTGTCATGGACCAGGACAAGCTCAACCACGTCCTGACGGCGAAGCCGCACGAGCGGCGCGTCTTCATCGAGGAGGCGGCGGGCATCGCGCGCTACAAGCAGCAGCGTAACGAGACCCAGGGCAAGCTCGACGCGGCCCGGCAGAACCTCGTCCGCGTGCGCGACGTCATGGACGAGGTCAAACGCCAGCTCGCCTCGCTCGAGCGGCAGGCGAAGAAGGCGCAGCAGTACAAGGCGCTCCAGACGACCAAGCGCGACCTCTCGCTCGTGGTCGTCGCGGCCGAGTACATGGCGCGCGTCGCCGAAGGCGAGCGGCTGGCCGCGGAGCTCGGCCGTCTGCGCGACCGGGAGCAGGCGCTCCGGACGCGCTCCGCCCAGCTCGCGGCGCAGGAGGCGCAGCAGCGCGAGCGGCTCCAGGAGAGCGACCACCGGCTCTCGGACCTCCGCCAGTCGGTCCAGAAGGTGCAGGGCGAGCTCGAGCGGCTGCTCGAGCGGCGCGAGCAGATGGGCCTCCAGCTCCGGGAGCTCGGCGAGGAGGCGGTCCGGCTCGACGAGGAGATCCGCGCGACGGCGGATCGGCTCGCGGCCATCGTCGGTGAGCGCGAGGCCGGCCGGCAGGCGCTCGCCGACGCCTCACGGCTCGCCGCGGAGGGCGCGCGAACGGCCGACGCGCTCGCCGCCGACCTTGAGCGCCACCGCGAGGCCCTGGCCGCGGAGCGCGACCGCGCCGAGGCGGCGCGGCTCGAGCACGTCCGGGTCGCTGCGGAGCGCATCGACCTCATGCGGCACGCGGGGGAGCTGCGAGAGCGTGAGGCGCAGCTCCGCCGGCGCGCGGAGCGACTCGCGGTCGAGCTCGGCCAGGCGGAGGCCGAGGCGGCGGGGATCGACGCGCTTCGCGCGAGCCTCGCCCAGGCGCGTGACGTGACACGTACGGAGCTCGGCGAGCTCGCGAGTGAGCGCGACCGACTGGCGACGCGACTGGCGGCGGACGAGCGGCGCCTGGCCGAGGCGGAGGCCGCGCTGGCGAACGCGCGGGTTGCGCTGGCTGCCCACCGGTCGAGCCTCGACGCGCTCGCAGCGCTCGAACGCGCCCGCGAGGGCTACGGCGCGGGCGTGCGCGCCGTGTTCGACCAGGGGCGCGCGGCGGCGCTGGCGGGCGTCGTGGGGACGGTGGCGGATCTCCTCGAGGTGCCGGCCGGCATGGAGCGCGCGATCGAGGCGGTTCTGGGCGAGCGCCTCCAGTGGGTGGTGGTCGAGCGGTTCGAGCACGCGCGTGCGGCGGTCGAGTACCTCAGGGCGCATTCACTGGGCGCCGCTACGTTCCTTCCGCTCGAGCACCTGCCCCCGCCGCCCGGGCCACAGCCGGACGCGAACGGTGTTCGCTGGGTGGCGCGGAGCGTGGCCGCGTCGAGCCTGAGCCTCGTCCACCACCTCCTGGGACAGGTGGCGATCGTCGAGCACCTCGACCAGGCGGAGGCATTGTGGCGGCGGAACGGAGTCGTGGCGACGTACGTCACGCCGGCTGGCGAGGTGCTCGGCCCGACCGGACGGCTCCACGGTGGCGGCCAGGCGCCGGCAGCCGAGGTCGAGCACTCGTTGCTCGCGCGCAAGCGCCGGGTGCGCGAGCTCGAAGACGAGGTGGGGCGTGTCTCGACGGGCGTGGACGAGACGCAGGGCCAGGTGGCGCGGCTCGGGACCGAGGTGTCAGCCGTCCGCGAGCAGGTCGCGGGGATCGAGCGGACGCTCCACGCGCGGGAAGCGGAGCGTCTCGCCGGTGAAAAGGACCTCGAGCAGGCGGCACGGGAGTACGAGCGGGTCCATCGGTACCGCGAGACGATCCAGGCCGAGGCGCGGCAGGTCACGCTGGAGGCCGAGGAGACCGAGGCGACGCTCGCTCAGCTCGAGCAGCGTATCGGTCTTCTTCGCGATGCCGAGACCGCGCACGAGGCCCGGATGACGCGGCTCCGAGAGGCGATCGAGACCGCCCAGGCGCGGGAAACGGAGCTGGTGGCGGAGACGACGGCGTGTCGTGTGGCCCTCGCGTCCACCACCGAGCGCGTGGAGGCGCTGGGTCGGGAGCTCACGCGGATGGACGACATCGAGCGCGATCTCGGCACGCGCATCGACCAGGCTCGCGCGCGCCAGGCGCAGCTCGCCGACCGGCAGGCCTGGCTCGCCGAGGAGCGGGAGCGCACCGACGCGGGCGCGCGCGAGATCGCCGTCGAACGGGACCGGATCGACGCCGAGGTTCGGCGGGCCGCGGAGGGCCACGAGGGGCTCGCGGAGGAGCTCCGCACGATCGAGACCGACCAGCGGGCGGTCGACGGTGAGCTCGGCCGGCTCGTCGCCTCGATTCATGAGGTCGACCTCGGGGCGACCGAGTGTCGTGTGAGACGTGAGGAGCTCGGGCTGGAGGCGTGGCGGGCGTACGGTGTGGACGAGGCGGCGCTCGCCGCTCGGCACGACCCGGCCGGCGACCTCGAGACGGTGCGGGCGCGGATCACCGAGCTCGAGGAGAAGCTGGCGGCGATCGGGCCCGTGAACCTCGTCGCCGACGACGAGTACCGTGAGCTCGACGAGCGTCTCGGGTTCCTTCAGACGCAGTACGACGACCTCGTCGGCTCGATCAAGGATCTCGAGAAGGCGCTGCGTGGCATGACACGGAGCGCACAGGAGCGATTCACGCAGGCCTTCGAGGAGATCAACCGGCACTTCAAGGAGCTCTTCGAGCGCCTCTTCGAGGGCGGCCGGGCCGAGCTCAGGCTCGTCGAGACTGAGGAGGGCGGCGATCCGCTCGACACCGGCGTCGAGCTGATGGCCGAGCCCCGCGGCAAGCGCCTGCAGTCCGTGACGCTGCTCTCGGGTGGCGAGCGCGCGCTGACCGGACTGGCGCTCCTCTTCGCGATCTTCTATTTCCGGCCGAGCCCCTTCTGCGTTCTCGACGAGGTCGATGCGCCCCTCGACGACGCCAACATCCATCGGTTCCTGCGCGTGCTCCGTGAGCTGACGAACCGGACCCAGTTCCTCGTGATCACCCACAACCGGAAGACCATGGAGGCAGCCGACATTCTCTACGGCGTCACCATGGAGGAGCCCGGCCTCTCGAAGCTCGTCTCCGTCAACCTCAACGCCTAGGCGAAGCGTTCAGTAAGTAGGTGAAGAAGCTGACGAAATAGGCTAGACTCGGCGCCAAGTAGAGGTATGCCGTCGGTCGGTTCGTACCTTCGCGAGCTTCGGCAGCGGCGAGGCGTCGCCCTCGACGAGATCTCTCGCTCCACGCGTGTCCCGCAGCGTTATCTGGAGTCGCTCGAGGTTGACGATTTTGCGACGCTTCCGGAGGCTCCTTTCACCAGGGGGTTCATCCGCGCCTATTGCCAGGCGCTTCACGAGCCCCCTGACGAAGCGCTCGCCTACTATGAGGCGGACCGTGGCGGGCAGCTGAGCCCGCGGGTCGCCCAACCGCCCGCCGCGGCTCCACGGGCATCGCAGAGTCGCTCCGAGTCGAGCAGCCGCCGAGAGAACCGTGGTCGTGGGGCGCTCCTCGTGAGCTTCGTTATGCTCGTCGCCCTGGGTGCGGCCCTCTTCGCGGTGACGCTCGCGCTCCAGCCTGGAGGAGAGCGCCGCACCGAGCGGCGGACGTCCGAGTCCCCGGGCGCGCTCTCCGAGTCGGAGGCCCCGCGGCCCAGTGTGGCGGCCGAGACGCCGCGCACCCAGGACACTGCGCCGCCCGCGCCCACGCCAGCGGTGTCGGCCCCGACACCGCCGGCACCGGCCGCGGCCGCTCCCACGGCGGTGACCGGCGTCGCCTCGTCGTACCGGCTGGTCGCGCGCACGTCGGAGTTGACGTGGATACGAGTGCGCACGGAGGATGGACGGATGAGCGAGGAGAACATCCCGGCGGGCGAGATCCGCGAGTGGATCTCGAACCGTCCGTTCGTCCTCAGCATCGGGAACGCAGGAGGGGTCACCCTGGAGGTGAACGGCCGCCGCCTCCCGCCGCTGGGCCCGAGCGGAGCCGTGATCGCGCGGCTGGTCGTCCCCGCGGAAGACCAGTGACGTTCCTCTCCGGGCTCCGGGACCGGCTCCGCGAGGGGCTCAAACGGTCGCAGGAGCACCTCGCGAGCGGTCTCGCCGCGGTGCTCGCGCCCGAGCGGCCCATCGACGACGCCCTCTACGAGGAGCTCGAGGAGTTGCTCCTCGCCGCCGACCTGGGCGCCACGCTCGCCGCCGACTTCACGAACCGCGCGCGCGAAGAGGTCATGTTCGGGACGGTGACGCGTGCCGACCAGCTCCGCCCGCTCTTTCGGCGATTCCTCGCCGACACCCTCCAGCCGGCGGCGCAGCCGCTCGACCTCGACCACCGGCCAGCGGTGGTGCTGATGCTTGGGGTCAACGGCGCAGGGAAGACGACAACCGCGGCGAAGCTCGCCGCCGCGCTGAGCGGATCGGGCAAGCGGGTCCTTCTCGCGGCCGCGGACACGTTCCGCGCCGCCGCGATCGAGCAGCTCCAGCGCTGGGGCGAGCGGATTGACGTCCCGGTGATCCACCAGGCGGCGGGCTCCGACCCGGCGGCGGTCGTGTTCGACGCCGTCAAGGCGGCGACGGCGCGCGGGGTGGACGCGCTGATCGTCGATACGGCCGGGCGCTTGCACACCAAGGCAAATCTGATGTCGGAGCTGGCGAAGCTCAAGCGCGTGATCGAACGGCAACTCCCGGGCGCGCCGCACGAGTCGCTGATGGTCATGGACGCACCGACGGGCCAGAACGGGTTCGCGCAGGCCCGCGTGTTCCACGAGACGATCGGTCTCAGCGGGGTGGTCCTGACAAAGCTCGACGGCACCGCCAAGGGCGGCATCGTCGTGCGAATCGTGCGCGAGCTGAAGGTGCCGGTCAAGCTGATCGGTGTCGGCGAGCGCGTCGACGACCTCCAGACGTTCGACGCGGAGACGTTCGTCGACGCCCTGCTGCCCGTGCAATGACGTCGAACGACGAGCGCTTCATGCGGCGCGCGCTGGAGCTGGCCGACCAGGGACGGGGGCTCACGTCGCCGAACCCCATGGTGGGGGCGGTCGTCGTGGCGCCGAGCGGGGAGGTCGTCGGCGAGGGAGTCCATCGGCGGGCCGGCGGGCCGCACGCCGAGATCACGGCGCTTCGCGCCGCGGGGCCCCGCACGCGCGGCGCGACGCTCTACGTGACCCTGGAACCGTGCGCCCACCACGGACGAACCCCGCCCTGCGCCCAGGCCGTCATGGAGGCGGGCGTGTCGCGGGTGGTGGCGCCGCTCGCAGATCCGAACCCGCTCGTCGCCGGTCGCGGGTTCGACGCCCTGCGCGACGCGGGCATCGAGGTGAGCGTCGGGCTCCTCGCCGAGGAGGCCGCGCGCCAGAACCGCGTCTTCTTCACCGCGATGCGCGAGCAACGGCCGCACGTGACGCTCAAAGCGGCCATGACGCTGGACGGCAAGATCGCCGACACCCACGGCGCCTCTCGCTGGATCACGGGCGCGGAGGCGCGGGCTCATGCCCACCGGCTCCGGAGGGAGGCGGACGCCATCGTCGTCGGGATTGCCACCGTGCTGCGCGATGACCCTGAGCTGACGGTCCGGCTCGGCGAGCCGTGGCCGTGCCAGCCGTACCGCGTGGCGCTCGATACCGAGGCGCGCACGCCCCCCGGGGCGCGCTTGATCGCTGCCGGAGACCCGGCGCGCGCGATCGTCGCGGTCGGCGACGGGGTGTCCGAGGGGCGGGTGCGCTCCCTGGAGGCGGCGGGCGCCACTGTCGTGAGATGCCCGACGCGCGACGGGCGCGTCGATCTCGGCTTCCTCCTGGGCGAGCTCTTCGCGCGCGAGGTGCGAGGCGTCCTCGTCGAGGGCGGCGGGGAGGTCCACGCGGCCTTCCTGGACGCCGGGGTCGTCGACAGCGTGGCAGTCTTCGTGGCGCCTCTGCTCGTGGGCGGGCGCACGGCGCCCTCCGTCGTCGGCGGCGCCGGCCGGGAGCTGAAGAGCGGGGTGAGGCTCGGCCCCCTCGCCATCACGCGGGTCGGCGACGATATCCTGGTAGAGGCTGACGTGATCCGCGAGCCGCGGGAGGCGTAGGTGTTTACCGGGATCGTCGAGGAAATGGGAACGGTCGTCACGCTCGTGCGCGCCGGCGCCGTGCTCCGGCTCGGCGTGCAGGCGGGCGCGACGCTCGAGGGCAGCGACGTCGGTGCGAGTGTCGCCGTGAACGGCGCGTGCCTGACGGTGGTCGAGCGCCCGCCGGACGGCTTCGTGTTCGAGCTCGGCCCCGAGACGCTCGCGCGCACGACGCTCGGCCGGCTCAAACCCGGCGATCCCGTCAACCTCGAACGGCCGCTACGCTTCGGGGGCGCCCTGGGGGGTCACCTCGTCCTCGGGCACGTGGATGGAGTCGGCACCGTGGAGGACGTAACGCGTGTAGAATCAACCACGCGGGTGCGTGTCGCGTTGCCCGGCCGGGAGCTCGAGCCGCTGCTGATCCCCCAGGGGTCGGTGGCCGTGGACGGCGTGAGCCTGACGGTGGCCGCGCTGGGCGACAGGAGCTTCGAGGTGATGCTGATTCCATACACGCTCGCCGCGACGACGCTCGGGCGACTCAGGCCCGGGCAGGCGACGAATGTCGAGGCCGACGTGATTGGCAAGTACCTGGTCCGATCGCTGGCGCTCAGGGGGGCGATATGACGGGGTTTGCGACCATCGAGGAGGCGATCGAGGAGATCCGCCAGGGGCGCATCCTCCTCGTCGTCGACGACGAGGACCGCGAGAACGAAGGCGACCTCGTGATGGCCGGCGACAAGGTCACGCCGGAGGCGATCAACTTCATGGCCAAGCACGGGCGCGGCCTCGTCTGCGTGCCGATGACCGGCGAGCGGCTGGACGAGCTCAAGATCCAGATGATGGTCTCGGACAACACGGCGCCCATGGGGACCGCCTTCACCGTGACCGTCGACGCCAGACGTGGCGTCACGACGGGAACCTCTGCCTACGACCGCGCGGTCACGATCCGCACCCTGGTCGATCCGCAGATGCGGGCCGAGGACCTGACGCGGCCTGGCCACATCCTTCCACTCCGCGCGATGCCGGGCGGCGTCCTGCGCCGCGCCGGCCACACCGAGGCGGCGGTGGACCTGGCGCGGCTCGCGGGCTGCTACCCGGCCGGCGTCATCTGCGAGGTTCTCGACGAGGACGGCGGGATGGCGCGGGTGCCCCAGCTCCAGGAGCTCGCCCTGGACCACGGCCTCACGCTGATCACGATCAAGGACCTGATCGAGTACCGGATCCGCAAGGAAAAGCTGGTTCGGCGGATCGCGACCCACAAGCTGCCGACGGACTTCGGGGACTTCACCGCGATCGCGTACGACACGAGCGTCGACGCGCGCGTGCCCGTGGCGCTCGTGATGGGGGAGGTCGAACGTAACGAGCCGGTGCTGGTCCGGGTGCACTCCGAGTGCCTGTTCGGGGACGCCTTTCACTCGCGCCGCTGTGACTGCGGGCAGCAGCTCGACAAGGCGCTGGCGATCATCCAGGCCGAGGGGCGCGGCGTCTTCCTCTATATGCGCCAGGAGGGGCGGGGCATCGGACTCCTCAACAAGATGCGTGCCTACGAGCTGCAAGACATCGGCAAGGACACGGTCGAGGCCAACGCCGCGCTGGGCTTCAAGGCGGACCTGCGTGATTACGGGATCGGCGCCCAGATTCTCGTGGACCTCGGGGTGAAGAACCTCCGGCTCCTCACCAACAACCCGAAGAAGATCGTCGGGCTCGAGGGCTACGGCCTGCACATCGCCGAGCGCGTGCCGATCGAGATTCCCGCGACCGATGCGAACAGGAAGTACCTGAGCACGAAGCGCGACAAGCTCGGGCATCTCCTCTCGTCCCTCCCGGACTGAGATGGCCGGTCGTGCGCCCAGAGTGCGCCGCGTCCGCCCCGCGGGACGCTCCCTCAGGTTCGCGATCGTTGCTGCCCGGTTCAACGAGCGCATCACCGAGCGCCTCGTCCAGGGCGCGCTCAAGGTGTTCCGCGGCGCGCGCCTCTCAGGGGAGGCCGTCGAGGTCCACTGGGTGCCGGGATCGTTCGAGCTCCCCCAGGCCGCTGGCCATCTGGCCGCGACGGGGCGGTACGCCGGGATCGTGTGTGTGGGCGTCGTCATCCGCGGCCAGACGCCCCACTTCGAGGTGATAGCGCGCGAGGCGGCGGCGGGAATCCGCGAGGTGGCGCTGACCACCGGCGTCCCCGCGAGCTTCGGCGTCGTCACGGCGCTCAGCGAGGAGCAGGCCTGGGCGCGGGCCGGCGGGGAGGTGGGGAATCGGGGTGAGGAGGCCGCCGAGGCGGCCCTTGCGATGGCCGAGTGGATCCAGCAGCTACGGCACGACGGCGGAATTGTGCGCCGCGTAAAGTCCACGGGAGCGGAGCCGCACGTGCCTCCGTCAGGTCACCCACGCCTCTTGCGGCCTCGCGGTACCCGATAAATGGGCAGGCGGCGAAAGGCCCGGGAGGTCGCCCTCCAGTTCCTCTATCAGCTCGACCTGCAAGGCGAGGACGATCCCGTGCCGCACGAGCACGAGTTCTGGGGGCGCCATCCGCTCTCCGGCGAGGCCAAGACGTTCGCCGAGACGCTCGTCCGCGGCACGAAGGCGAACCAGGCCAAGATCGACCAGGTGATCGAGCAGTACACGGAGAACTGGGAGCTGGAGCGCATGGCGGTCGTGGACCGCAACATCCTCCGTGCGGGCGTCTACGAGATGCTCTGGACCGCCGAGGTGCCGGCGAAGGTCGCGATCAACGAGGCGATCGAGATCGCCAAGAAGTTCGGCACGAAGGAGTCGAGCCGGTTCATCAACGGCGTCCTCGATCGGATCCACAAAGAACTCCGCCCCACTTCCTGATCTCAGCGGTGCGATACGCGGTCGTCTCCGACATCCACGGCAATCTCGAAGCGCTCGACGCCGTGCTGGCCGATGCGGCCGGGCGCGCTGACGCGGTCCTCTGCCTCGGCGACGTCGTGGGCTACGGCGCCGACCCGGGCCCGTGCATCGAGCGACTGGCCGAGCGCGCGCAGGTGATCACGGCGGGGAATCACGAGCACGGCGTCGCCGGCCTCCTCGATCTCGACTGGTTCAACCGCCACGCGCGTGCGGCGGCGGAGTGGACGCGCGAGCGCCTCGACGACGACCACCGGAGCTACCTGACGGCGCTGCCGCTGGTCGCGCAGGTGGACGATGCGACGCTCGTTCACGCCTCGCCCGATCGCCCGGAGGAGTGGGAGTACCTCGTGTCCGCCGAGGACGGGTTCCAGGCGTTCGGCGCGTTCACGACGCGCCTCTGCTTCGTGGGGCACTCGCACGTGCCGGGCATGTGGTCGCTGGGTTCGACGGGCCCCGAGTGGATGCCGGGTGCCGTGGCGATCGAGCTCGAGCATGGCCGCCGTTACCTCGTGAACGTGGGGAGCGTCGGCCAGCCCCGGGACCGCGACGCCCGCGCGGCGTACGCCCTCTGGGACGCTGCACGCGGCGCCATCGCCATTCGGAGGGTGCCGTACGACGTTGACGCTGCCCGGCGGAAAATCATCGCCGGCGGCCTGCCGCAATACCTCGCCGACCGCCTCGCGTGGGGCGCCTGATCGGTCCGTCGGCCCTGCGCGAGAACCTCGGTCTCGCCGGGCTCCTGTCGGTCAGCGCCATCGGCCTTGCCCTTGCGTTTCCGCGCACCGACTGGGACGGCGTCGCCTGGCTCCTCGTCGCGCCGGTCATCGTCACAGCATTGAGCCGCCCTCCGCGCACGGCGCTCCGCTGGGGCTGGCTCTTCGGCACCGTATTCTTCCTGGTGCTCCTCCGCTGGCTTGGCTACACGTTCCGGATGTACAGCACGATCCCGTGGCCCCTCACGTGGGTGCCAATCGTCACGCTCGCCGCGTACTGCGGCCTCTACGTTGGCGGGTTCGCGTGGGCGGTGTCGTTGATCGGCCATCGGCGCGCCCCCGGGCTCGCCCTCGCGGCCGCGCCCTTTCTGTGGGTGGCGGGGGAGTGGGCGCGGTCCCACTTCCTGGGCGGGTTCCCGTGGGGCACCCTCGGCTACTCGCAGTATCTGAGGTTGCCGATCATCCAGATCGCCGAGCTGGGCGGAGTCCACGCCGTGTCCTTCGTTCTGGTGGCGGTGAACGCAGCGGCCGCGGGTTGTCTCGTGCTGCCGTGGCGCGGGGCGCTCACCGGGGCGCTGGGCGGCGGTGCCCTCCTGGCGGCGACACTCGGGTTCGGCACCGCGAGGCTGGCTGCGCCGCCGCTCCCGAGCGAGGTCACCGTGGCCATCATGCAGCCGGCGATCGAGCAGCCCTTGAAGTTCGATCCGGCCCACGCCGCGACGACGCTCGGGATCTACAGCTCGCTCACCCGGCGGGCGAGCGCCGAGCACCCGCAGCTGGTCGTGTGGCCCGAGACGGCGGCGCCGACTCCGCTCCGGCGCGATCCGGGACTCGTCGATGCCCTAACCGGCCTGGCCCGAACCTTCAACGTGGCCCTCCTCGTGGGCTCAATCGATGTTAAAGACACGACTCCGCCAAGGCTAACTAACTCAGCGTTTCTACTGACAGAAAATGGCATTGTTGCCAGGTATGATAAGATGCACCTCGTCCCGTTCGGAGAGTTCGTCCCGTTCTCGGGTCTGCTCGGGTTCGTCCGAACCTGGGCAGCATTCATCTCCGACCTCGAGCCGGGCTCGGGCTCGGTGGTATTCCAGGGTCCGCCAGCCCCGTTCGGTGTCGTAATCTGTTACGAGGGGATCTTTCCCGAGCTCGTCCGCGAGTTCGTACGAGGTGGAGCGCGGTTGATCGTGAACATGACGAACGACGGTTGGTTCGGCCGTACGGACGGCCCGTGGCAGCACCTCGCCATGTACCCGTTACGCGCCGTCGAGCACCGGACGGCCGTCGTGCGCGCGGCGAACACCGGCGTCTCCGCGTTCATCGCGCCGACCGGGCAGATTCTCCGGCGGTTGCCGCTCTCCCGCCGTGCCGTCATCGCCGAGCGCCTGCCGCTCCGCTCGGGCGAGACGCTCTACTCGCGATTCGGCGAGTGGCTCACGTACCTGGCGCTCGGCGTCAGCGTGGGGACGCTGGCGGCGAGCGCGCGGGAGCGGAGGCCTTAATGCTCGGTGAGCTCAAGCGCGATGTCGTCGACCTCGCCACGCGGGTCAACGAGCTCCGGGGGCATCTTTGACATTCCGGCGAAAGAGCAGCGGCTCGCCGCGCTCGACGCCGGGATGGCGTCGCCCGCCTTCTGGGAGGACAACCGCCGCGCCCAGGAGCTCATTCGGGAGCGCACCGAGCTCAGCCGGAGCGTCGGCCGGCTGAAGGAGCTCGTCGCCCGCGCCGAGGACCTCACCGTGCTCCTTGAGCTCGCGGCCGAGGCGGACGACGGGAGCCTCGATGCCGAGATCGCCGCCGAGGTCGCCAGCCTCCGCCGAGACCTCGACGAGTTCGAGCTGAAGGTCATGATGTCGGGCCCCCACGACGCGAAAGCGGCGATCCTCGCGATCCATCCCGGTGCTGGCGGAACGGAGTCGCAGGACTGGGCGCAGATGCTCCTCCGGATGTATCTCCGCTGGTGCGAGCGCGCTGGCCGCAAGGCGGAGGTCGTGGATCTGCTCCCCGGCGACGAGGCGGGGATCAAGTCGGCGACCGTCGAGATCACGGGTGAGTATGCCTACGGCTTTCTCAGGGGCGAGACGGGGGTACACCGGCTCGTGCGGATCTCGCCGTTCGATGCCTCACGCCGTCGGCAGACGAGCTTCGCGTCGGTCTCGGTCGTCCCGGAGGTGGACGACGTGGAGGTGAGCGTGCGGGAGGACGAGATCCGGGTGGACGTCTTCCGGGCCTCCGGCCCCGGGGGCCAGGGGGTCAACACCGCCGACTCGGCCGTCCGCATCACGCACCTGCCCACGGGCATCGTCGTCCAGTGCCAGAACGAGCGCTCGCAGCTCCGCAACCGCGACACGGCGATGCGAATCCTCAAGGCGCGGCTCTACGAGCTGGCGCACAAGAGGCAGCGCGAGGAGCTTGCCGAGCTCACCGGTGAGAAGAAAGAGATCGCCTTCGGCAGCCAGATCCGCTCGTACACGTTCCATCCCTACCAGCTCATCAAGGACCATCGGACGGTGCTCGAGATCGGCAACGTCGAAGGGGTGATGGACGGCGACCTCGACGGGCTGATCCGGGCGTACCTCTTGTGGGCTCGAGGCGCAGGGGCGAGCCTGTGAAGCTCGTGAATCCAGACGACGCCAACGACCTGATCCGTCCGCGGCACGAGAAGCTCGCGGCGCTGCGCCGTGCGGGGATCGATCCATTCGGGGGCCGCTTCCCGGTGACCCACTGGGCACGCCCGCTCGCCGACCGGCTCCGCGACGCGGGCGAGGCGGAGCTGAACGCCTTCGGTCCCGTGAGCCTGGCCGGACGCGTCGTCGCCCTTCGTCACCACGGCAAATCCTGCTTCGCTCACCTGATGGACTACACGGGTCAGATCCAGCTCTACGCGCGGGCGGACCAGCTCGGCGAGGACTACACGCGGTTCACCGACCTCGACCGCGGCGACTTCATCGGCGTCACCGGCGAGATGTTTCGGACGCGGACCGCCGAGCTGACGGTCGCCGTCAAGGCCTTCACGTTCCTCGCCAAGTCACTCCGGCCGCTGCCCGAGAAGTGGCACGGGCTGCGCGACGTCGAGACGCGCTACCGCCAGCGGTACGTCGACCTCCTCGTCAACGAGGAGGTGCGGACGATCTTCGTGCTCCGCGCCCGGCTCGTGGCGGCGATCCGGAAGTTCCTCGACGCGCGCGGCTTCCTCGAGGTCGAGACGCCGATGATGCAGCCGATCCCCGGCGGTGCCATTGCGCGGCCGTTCAAGACCCACCACAACGCGCTCGGCATGGACCTCTACCTCCGGATCGCGCCGGAGCTCTACCTCAAGCGGCTCGTCGTCGGCGGGCTCGAGCGGGTCTACGAGATCAACCGGAACTTCCGGAACGAGGGCGTCTCGACGCAGCACAACCCCGAGTTCACGATGCTCGAGTTCTACCAGGCCTACGCGGACTACACTGACCTCATGGACCTCACCGAGGCGCTGTTCACAGAGCTCGCCCAGTCGATCCGCGGGACGCTCCGGCTCACCTGGGGCGAGCACGCGATCGACCTCACGCCGCCCTGGCGGCGGCTCGGGTTCTTCGACGGCCTCACGGACGCCCTCGGCATCGACGTCACGCCCCGGACCGACGCGGTGACGCTCCGCCGCGCCGCGAGCGCGCACGGGATCCAGCTCGCCGAGGGCCCGCCGTGGAAACTCTGGAAGGCGCTCTTCGAGGAGCGTGTCGAGCCCACGCTGGTGCAGCCCACGTTCGTCGTGGATTTCCCCATCGAGCTCTCGCCGCTCGCCAAAAAGAAGCGCGACAACCCCGCCCTCGTGGACCGGTTCGAGCTCTTTGTCGGACGGCGCGAGCTGGCCAACGCGTACAGCGAGCTGAACGACCCGATCGACCAGCTCGCCCGCTTCCGCGAGCAGGGGGAGCTCCTCGCGCGCGGCGACGCCGAGGCGCACTGGCTCGACGAGGACTACGTCCGAGCGCTCGAGTACGGCATGCCGCCGGCGGCGGGCGAGGGAATCGGCATCGACCGCCTCGTGATGCTCTTCGCGGACGCGCCGTCGATCCGCGAGGTCATCCTGTTCCCGCATCTCCGGCCCGAGGCGGCGCGGTCGGGCGAGGACGACCGCCCGTGAGGGGGGGGCTCCCCTTCGAGCTGTTCCTCGGCCTGCGCTACCTCCGCGCCCGCGGTCAGCGGACGAACCTGTCACTCTTCGTGTGGATCGGCGTCGGAGGGGTCTTCCTCGGCGTGGCAGCCCTGATCGTCGTGCTCGCGGTGATGACGGGCTTCCAGGACGGGATCCGCGAGAAGATCATCGCGGCCAACCCCCACCTGCTCGTCTACCAGTCGACCGGCGCGGGGCTCGCCGACCCGGGCGCGGTCGTGGCGCGAATCGCCGCGGTCCCGGGCGTCCGCTCGGCGACGCCGTTCATCCACCAGCAGGCGCTGTTCACAACGTCGGGCGGCGGCTCCCACGGCGGTCTCGTCCGCGGCATCGACCTCCGGACCCCAGCCGTCCTCCAGGACATCCGCTTGCAGCTCCGCACCGGGAGCCTCCAGCCCCTGGAGAACGGCGATCCGGCGATCCTGCTCGGGCGCGAGCTGGCCCGCGCGCTCGGCGTCCTGCCCGGCGACACGGTGACGGTGATCTCGCCGAAAGGCGCGCTGACGGCCGTCGGGATGGTGCCGAAGATGCGCCGCTACACCGTGGCCGGGACGTTCGAGGTCGGCATGTACGAGTTCGATGCCTCCTTCGCCTACCTGGCGCTCCCGGTCGCGCAGGAGTTCGCCGGGCTCGCAGGTGTCACGGGCATCGAGGCCAAGCTTGCCGACCCGTTCGACGCCAAGCGCGTGGGGCACGCGGTCACCGTCGCGCTCGGGTTCCCGTACTGGGTCCGCGACTGGATGGACCTGAATCGGAGCCTCTTCGCGGCGCTCCAGCTCGAGAAGCTCGCGCTGTTCGTGATCGTGACGATCATCGTCCTCGTGGCCGCGTTCGCCATCATCGGGCACCTCGTCCTGCTCGTCGCGGACAAGCGCAAGGAGATCGGGGTCCTCAAGGCTATCGGCGCCTCTCGGCAGTCCGTCACCGCGACGTTCTTCGCCGTCGGGATGGCGATCGGCGTGGCCGGCACGGTCGCCGGCAGCGCGGTGGGGCTCTTGATCATCTGGGCGCAGAACACCTACAAGGTGATCCGGCTCGCGAGCGACGTCTATCAGATCGACTACCTACCGATGAAGCTGACCCTGTCGGACGGGCTCATGGTGATCGGAGCGACGCTCTTCCTCTCGTTTCTCGCGACGATCATCCCGGCGCGGCGCGCGGGCGCGCTCGAGCCCGTGGACGTCCTGCGCTACGAATGACGCGCGGGCTGTTAGCCGGACGAAGCCACGCCGTGCCCACGGCACGCCGACTCACGCAGGCTCGCCTCGCGCGTCGGACGCGCTGCGGCTTCGCACTCCCACGGAGTGCCCCGGCCTCGCGGTGCTCGCTACGATGACCGAGCCGCTCCTGATCGCCGAGGAGCTTGAGAAGGAGTACCGCTCGGGGCCCGAGGTCGTACGCGTGCTCCGCGGCGCGAGCCTCGTCGTGCGCCCGGGCGAGATCGTCGCGCTCGTGGGTGCGTCGGGCATCGGCAAGTCCACCCTGCTCCACCTCCTCGGCGCGCTCGACCGGCCCACGGCGGGTCGTGTGCGCTTCCGGGGGGAGGACCTGTTCGCGCGCGGCGAGGCAGGGCTCGTCCGCTACCGGCGGCAGGACGTCGGCTTCGTCTTTCAGTTCTACAACTTGCTCGGCGAGCTGTCCGCGCTCGAGAACTCCATGATCCCGGCGCTCCTCCTGCGGAAGCCCCCCGCGGAGGCGCGGGAGCTGGCCGTGAGGGCGCTCGCCGAGGTCGGCTTGGCCGACCGGATGCGCCACTGCCCGGGCGAGCTGTCGGGCGGCGAGCAACAGCGGGTGGCGATCGCGCGCGCAATCGTCAACAATCCCGCGCTGATCCTCGCGGACGAACCCACGGGCAACCTCGACCCGAAGACGAGCGAGGTCATTTACGACCTGTTCGCGCGGCTCCAGGCCGAGCGCGGGATTGCCTTCCTCGTCGCGACCCACAATCCCGACCTCGCTCGGAAGGCCGAGCGGGGCTACCGGCTCGTCGAGGGGCGCGCCCGGGAGATCGACGCGGGTGGGGGCTGCGGGCGGTCGTGACGGGGCCGCGCCGGGGTGACAAGACGCATGGCGTTTCGCGCAGTTACTCGTTCGTCGAGAAAAGGCTAGCCGGGGTCAACCCTGTGGGCTATACTGAGTTCGAGCGTCACTAACTAGCCGTCGGCGAAAGAGAATTTCCCTCCGGCGGCTCGGGAAAGAGGTGGGGCAAGCCAGTGTTTGAACGATTCACTGAGCGAGCGCGGCGGGTCATCATCTTGGCGCGGGAAGAGGCAGGGCGCTTCCGTCACGATTTCGTCGGCACAGAGCACGTCCTCCTCGGGTTGATTCGGGACGGCGAGGGAATCGCGACCGCCGTTCTCCAGCGCCTGGGCCTCCGGCTCGAGACGGTGAAGGCGGAGGTCGAGCGCGCCCTGGCCGGCTTCCCCAAGACGCTCACGTTCGGTGAAGTACCGTTCACGCCGCAGGCCAAGCGAGTCCTCGAGCTCTCGATCGAAGAAGCCCGCCAGCTCGGTCACAACTACATCGGCACCGAGCACCTCCTCCTGGGCCTCATGAAGGAAGGCCAGTCGATCGCCGCGAAGATTCTCGAGTCGCTCGGCGCGCGCCTGGACGAGGTCCGGCAAGAGACGCTGGCGCTGCTCGGCGACCAGTACTACCCGCGGCCCAAGAAGCGCTCGCAGACGCCCGTGCTCGACGAGTTCGCCCGTGACCTCACACAGCTCGCCCGCGAGAGCAAGCTCGACCCGGTCATCGGCCGTGAGCAGGAGATCGAGCGCGTCATCCAGATCCTGGCTCGGCGGACGAAGAACAACCCGGTGCTGATCGGCGAGCCCGGCGTGGGCAAGACGGCGATCGTCGAGGGTCTCGCCCAGAAGATCGTCAACCACGACGTCCCCGACGTGCTGGCGAACAAGCGACTGCTCCAGCTCGACCTCGGTGCGCTGGTCGCCGGGACGAAGTATCGGGGCCAGTTCGAGGAGCGACTCAAGGCGGTGATGAAGGAGATCCGCCAATCGGAAAACGTCGTCCTCTTCCTCGACGAGCTGCACACCCTCATCGGTGCCGGCGCGGCCGAGGGCGCGATCGACGCCTCGAACATGCTCAAGCCCGCCCTGTCGCGCGGCGAGATCCAGACGATCGGCGCCACGACTCTGGACGAGTACCGCAAGTACATCGAGAAGGACGGCGCGCTCGAGCGGCGCTTCCAGCCGGTCATCGTGAAGGCCCCGACGGTCCCGGAGGCGATCGAGATCATCCGCGGCCTCCGGCACAAGTACGAGGCGCATCACCGGGTGAAGATCACCGAGCAGGCTATCAACGCGGCCGTCCACCTGGCTGACCGCTACATCACCGACCGTCAGCTACCCGACAAGGCGATCGACGTTATCGACGAGGCCTCCTCGCGCACGCGCCTGATGGCGCTGACGCCCCCCCCCGAGCTCAAGGAGATCGAGAAGGAGCTCGAGCGGGTCATCCGTGAGAAGGACATGTACCTCGAGGCCCAGGAATTCGAGAAGGCCGCGTCGCTCCGCGAGAAGGAGAAGGTCCTCCGGCACCGCGAGGAGGAGCTCAAGCGCGAGTGGGAGAAGAACAAGGGCAAGGGGACACAGTCGGTCGAGGAGGAGGACATCGAGTTCATCGTGTCCCGCTGGACCGGTATCCCGCTCTCCAAGCTGGAAGAGAAGGAGTCGGCGAAGCTCGCACGTATGGAGGATGCCCTCCACGGGCGGATTATCGGCCAGGCCGATGCGGTGGCCGCCGTGTCCCGTGCGATTCGCCGCTCGCGCGCCGGCCTGAAGGACGCGAAGCGGCCGGTGGGATCGTTCGTCTTCCTGGGTCCGACCGGTGTGGGCAAGACGGAGCTCGCGCGCGCGCTCGCCGAGTACCTCTTCGGCGACGAGAACGCCCTCATCCGAGTGGACATGTCGGAGTACATGGAGAAGTTTTCGGTGTCGCGCCTGCTCGGCGCGCCGCCCGGCTACGTGGGCTACGAAGAGGGCGGGTTCCTCACCGAGAAGGTACGGCGACGCCCGTACTCCGTCGTGCTCTTCGACGAGATCGAGAAGGCGCATCCGGACGTGTTCAACATGCTGTTGCAGGTGCTCGACGACGGGCGACTGACCGACTCGCTCGGTCACGTCGTCGATTTCAAGAATACGATCCTGATCATGACGTCGAACCTCGGCACGAGCCTGATCGGCAAACGCGTGTCGCCCGGATTCCTGCAGGAGAACGACGAGGCCTCCTACGAGAAGATGAAGGAGCGCGTGCTGGAGGAGCTCAAGCGCACGTTCCGGCCGGAGTTCTTGAACCGCATCGACGACATCATCGTCTTCCATGCCCTCGGACTCGATCACATCAAGCAGATCATCCGCTTGATGATCGGGAGGATCAACAAGCAGCTGGCCGACAAAGGGATCGGGCTCGTGCTCTCGCCCGCCGCCGAGACGGCGCTCGTCGAGAAGGGGTACGATCCCACGTACGGCGCGCGGCAGCTACGTCGCACGATCCAGAAGTACATCGAGGATCCCCTGGCCGAGGCGATCGTACGCGGCCAGGTCGCGGAAAGCGCCCGGATCGAAGTGGACGTCGACGGGGCGAACTTTACTTTCCGCGAGGCGCAGGCTCTCGATGCGCCGCTCGAGCTTGCAGAGCACTAGGGCACCGTTCTCACGCTCCTGAGAACCCGGTGTCGAGCGCGGGGCGACTCCGTCTCACCCTTGTGGTCGCCCTTGTGGCTCCGCTCCTTCCGGTCCCACCCGTCGCGGCGCAACAGCGGCCCCAGCCGCGCCCGATCATCGTCAAGGAGATCGCGGTCGAGGGCACGCGGCGGGTTCAGGAGGCCGTCGTGCTCGGCCGGGTCAAGACCACCGTCGGTTCGCCCTTCAACCCGAGCCTCCTCTCCGAGGACATCCGATCGATCTTCGGCCTGGGCTTCTTCGACGACGTGCAGATGCGGGTCGAGGATTTCGAGGGCGGGGTGAAGGTGACATTCGTCGTCCGCGAGCGGCCCTTCGTGCGGGACGTCGACTTCGTCGGAAACAAGGCGGTGAAGACCACGGAGCTCCAGGACAAGGTCGACCTCAAGCTGGGTAGCGTCTACAACCCGGTCGACGTCCAGCGCGCCGTCGAGAAGCTCAAGGACTTCTACGAGGACGAGGGGTATTTCGAGGTCCAGGTGACCCCGAACATCGAGACGTTTCCCGACGGCGACGTGCGCGTCGTGGTCAGCCTCGTCGAGGGGCGCCAGATCAAGATCGACAGGATCCGCTTCAAGGGCAACAAGGGGCTCACGGAGAGCGAGCTCAAGGACGCCCTGGCGACGCGGGAGCGGCAGTTCTTCATCCTCCGAGGCAAGGTGCAGCGCCAACGCCTCGACGAGGACGTCGAGCGGATCATCCAGCTCTACAACGACGCCGGATACATCCAGGCCCGTGTCGAGTCCACCGACGTGGACGTGGACCGTGAGAAGGCGCGCGTGACCGTCACCTTCACGGTCGTCGAGGGGCCGCAGTTCAAGGTCGGCGAGATCAAGCTCACGGGGATCACGCTCGTCCCCGAGCAAGAGGTCCGGCGCCAGCTGAAGTTCAAGGCCGAAGACGTGTTCTCACGATCGAAGCTCCGCGAGAGTATCAGAAGCATCGAGAATCTCTACGGCACCATCGGCCGGGCGTCGGTGGACATCGTTCCCAAGACGGAGCAGGTGCCCGGCCAGAACATCATCAACATCACGTTCGACATCACCGAGGGGCCCGAGGTGGTCGTGGAGCGCATCAACATCAGCGGCAACGTCCGCAGCCAGGACAAGATCCTCCGCCGTGAGATCCCGCTCCACGAGGGTGACCTGTACACGCTGCAGAAGAAGGAGCGGGCCCGGCAGAAGCTCGTGAACCTCGGCTACTTCGAGAAAGTCGAGATCACGACGCAGCCGGGATCGGACAAGACGAAGATCATCGTCAACGTCGAGGTCGCCGAACGGCCGACGGGCATCTTCAGCCTGGGCGGCGGCTTCTCGTCGGTGGACAGCTTCGTCGGCACCATCGACCTGGCGCAGCGCAACTTCCTCGGGCGGGGGTGGGAGGTCGCCGTGCGCCTGCGCGGTGGCGGCCGGACGCAGCAGGGCGTGATCAGCTTCACCGATCCGTGGCTGTTCGATCGCCCCCTCTCTGGCGGATTCGACCTGTACAGCAACACGCGGCAGTACACCGAGTACCGCTACGAGACCCTCGGTTCCGCGCTCCGGCTGGGTCACCCGTTCTTCGAGTACTGGCGGTGGTCCCTCGGGTACCGGGCGTCGCAGGACCGGATCAGCGGCCTCAGCGACGTGGCGGCGCTCTCTGCCGAGCTCCGCGAACAGGTGGGCACCCGCGTGACCTCGGCGGTGTCGGGAGCTGTGGGGCGCGACAGCCGCGACAACGTCATCGCGCCGACGAAGGGCGGACAGAGCAACGTGTCGGCGGAGTTCGCCGGACTCGGCGGGGACTCGAAGTACGTGAAGACCGCGGTGTTCACCACGCAGTTCTACCCGCTCTGGTTCGGGCACGTCCTGGGCGGGCGCCTCGAGGCGGACTATGGCTTCGGCTGGGCCGACAAGCCGCTGCCACTCTTCGAGCGGTTCTACCTCGGCGGGCCCAACACGATCCGGAGCTTCAAGTTCCACACGATCTCGCCGAAAGACGACGCCGGTCAGCGAATCGGCGGCTCGACCCAGGTGCTGGGCAACGCCGAGTACGTCATCCCGCTGCCGTTCGGCTTGCGGCTCGCGGGATTCGTCGATGTCGGGAACGTGTACGGGTTTGGAACGAAATTCGACCTGACGGATCTCAAGAAGGGGGTCGGCGGCGGCATCCGGTGGCAGTCGCCGTTCGGGCCGATCCGCGTCGACTACGGAATCAACCCGGACCGGAAGGCCGGCGAGGACTTCGGCGCCTTCAACTTCTCGGTAGGCACGCCGTTCTAGGAGGAATAGGATGAGGGCTCTGGGGAACGCCGTCACGCTCACGGCCGTCGTCTTGCTCGCGGTCGCTCCGCGGGCGTGGGCGCAGTCGCCGGGGAGCAAGATCGCGTTCATCGATGTCCAGCGCGTCCTGGTCCGCTCCGCGGCGGGCGTTGCGGCGCGCGAGCAGCTCGAGCGCGAGAAGGCAGGGATGCAGCAGAAGATGGACGCCAAGCGCAAGGAGCTGGAGGCGCTGCGCGACGAGCTGGAGAAGAAGGGGCCGCTGATGACGGCGGATGCGCGGCGCGACAAGCAGGATGCGTTCGAGCGCAACCGCCGCGACGCCGCGCGCCTGGCCGACGACCTCCAGAAGGAGCTCGAGAAGAAGGAGCAGCTGCTCCTGCAGCGCGTGCTCCAAGACCTGTCCGGCGTCATCGAGAAGGTGGGCAAGGAACGCGGGCTCGTGCTGATCGTGGAGAAGCGCGGCGCGGCTGTTCTCTACGGCGCCTCCGAGGCGGATCTGACCGACGAGATCATCCGGGCGTACGATCAGCAGAACCCGGGCAAGGACAAAAAATAGGCGCCGATGGCCAAGGGAGTCGGGTTCACGCTCCGTGAGCTCGCGCGCGCCCTCCACGCCTCGCTGGAGGGCGACGCGGCGGCCTTCGTGACCGGGGTCGCGCCGCTCGAGAGCGCGGGCCCCGATCAGATTTCGTTCCTCGTCGACCTTCGCTACGCCGAGGCGGCGAAGGCCTCGCGCGCGGGCGCCTTCCTGGCGGGGCCCGAGGCGTCGGACCTGCCCGGGCCGGTGCTGCGGGTGCGCGCGCCCCAGCAGGCTTTGATCGAACTGCTCGCCCTGTTTCACCCGCCCGCGGACGTGGCACCCGGCGTCGCCCCGTCAGCCGTCGTCGCCCGCGACGCGAGCGTCGCGCCCACCGCCACGGTCGGGCCGCTCGCCGTGATCGAGGCGGGTGCCGTGATCGGGCCCCACGTCCGCATCGGCCCGCTGGCGTTCGTCGGGGCGGGTGCGGAGGTCGGCGAGGCGTCGGTCGTGCACGCGCGCGTGGCCGTGTGCGCCGGGGTGAGGCTCGGCAAGCGCGTCGTGGTCCATCCGGGTGCCGTGATCGGCGCCGACGGCTTCGGCTACGTCTTCGACGGCCAAGCGCACCGGAAGATCCCTCAGGTCGGCTCCGTGCTGATCGAGGACGACGTCGAGATCGGCGCCAACACCACGATCGACCGCGCCACCCTGGGGCAGACGATCGTCCGCCGCGGGACCAAGCTCGACAACCTCGTCCAGGTCGGTCACAACGTCGAGATCGGTGCGCACTCGATCATCGTGGCCCAGGTGGGGATCTCCGGGTCGTGCCGGATCGGCCAGGGGGTCGTGCTCGCCGGGCAGGTGGGAGTCGCCGACCACCTCACGATCGGTGACGGCGCCGTCGTCGCCGCGCAATCCGGCCTCGCCCGCGACGTCGGGCCGCGCGAGAAAGTGTTCGGCACGCCCGCGCGCCCCCTGCTTGAGGCCAAGCGCATCTTCGTCCTCGAGGGCGAGCTCCCGGAACTGGTACGGCGCTTGCGCCAAGCGGAGCGCCGGCTCGCCGAGCTCGAGGCGCGCCTCGGAGCCGCGGAGACGCGGGATGGCTGACGCCGTTCATCCGACCGCCGTCGTCGACCCCAGGGCGCGAGTCCATCCGGCGGCCAGAATCGGCGCGTTCTCGATCATCGGCCCCGCGGTGACGGTCGGCGCCGACGTGGAGGTCGGTCACCACTGCGTGCTCGAGGGGCGCGTGGAGCTCGGGCCGGGCGTGAAGATCGGCCACGGCTCGATCCTCGGCGGCCGACCGCAAGACCTGAAGTTTAAGGAGGGCACCCCCTCGGGGGTCCGGATCGGTGCCGGGACCGTGATCCGCGAGTATGTCACGATCCATCGCGCGACGCGTGCGGACGGTTGGACCGACGTCGGCGCGGGCTGCCTCGTCATGACCATGAGCCACATCGCCCACGATTGTAAGGTCGGCGATGGCGCGATCATCATCAACTACGCCGGGATCACGGGTCACTGCGAGATCGGGGAGCGTGCGACGATCGGTGGACTGACGGGCGTCGTGCCCTTCACGCGAATCGGGGCCTACGCGTACGTGGGCGGTGCGTCGAAGGTGAACGCGGACGTCCCACCCTACATCCTCGTCGACGGGAGCCCGGCGGTCGTCCGCGGGGTCAACGTCGTCGGGCTTCGGCGCGCCGGGATGCCCGCCGCCGAGCGCCGGGTGCTCCAGGACGCGTACCGTCTCCTCTACCGCTCGGGGCTCGTCCCCGAGAAGGCGCTCGAGCGAATCCGGAGCGAGCTGCCGTCCTTGCCGCCCATCGTCCGGCTGGTGGAGTTCATCGCCGGCGCGCGACGCGGGATCTGCGGCCCACCGCGGCACGGCGCGGGCGAGGGCGGCGACGTCACGCCCGAGCCCGAGAGCGAGCGCGTGTGATGACGCGCGCGGAGGGACGGCTGCGCGCGGGTGTGGTGGGCGCGGGCCACATGGGCCAGTACCACATCCTCGTGTTTGCCGAGCTGTGGGACATCGAGCTCGCGGGCGTCGTCGACGTAGACCGCGACCGCGCCACGCGGGTCGCCGCCCACTACGACACACGCGCGTTCACCGACCACCGCGACCTGATCGGCCGGGTCGACCTCGTGAGCGTCGCGGTGCCGACCGAGCAGCACTTCCAGGTCGCGAGCGACTTCCTCGAGGCAGGTGTCAGCGTGCTCCTGGAGAAGCCGATCGCGCCGACACTCGAGGAGGCGCGTGAGCTGTTTGTGATCGCGGGCCGCACCGGCGCCGTCCTCCACGTCGGCCACGTCGAACGGTTCAACGGTGCGGTACAGGAGCTCAAGAAGATCGTCGAGCGGCCGCTCCTCGTCGAGTCGCGCCGGCTCGGCCCCTTCGAGACGCGCGTCCAGAAGGACACGGTCGTGATGGACCTGATGATCCACGACCTCGACATCGTCCTGGGCCTCGTCGACTCGCCACCGCGGCGGCTGACCGCGATGGGCTCGACGGTCCGCTCGGGGTCGGTGGACGTGGCCAACGTGCAGATCGCGTTCGAGTCGGGGACGATCGCGATCATCACCGCGAGCCGCGCCACCGAGGAGAAGATCCGCACGCTCGCGGTGACGCAGCCCGACGCGTACATCGTCCTCGACTACTCCGAGCAGGACATCCGCGTGCACCGGCGCGCCGCGCAGGAGTACACCCTGAATCGAGAGTCGATCCGGTACCGCCGCGCCTCCTTCGTCGAGCACGTCCAGGTGCACAAGGACAACCCGCTGAAGCTCGAGATCCTCCACCTCGCCCGCGCGGTGCAGCGGGCGCGCGCGGGGCAGCCGGTCGTCCTGGTACCGGAGGAGGACGTGCGGTCGCTGGCCATGGCCCTCGAGATCGAGCGCATGATCCGGGACGGGCGCGGCGAGGTCGTCTACCCGAGCACCCTGCCGTGGAGCGATCACTCGGCCTGATGTGTGGCGCCGGCGCGCTGCCGGCGCGCATGGGGGCGGAGGCCAGGCGCCAGGGTTGGCGCGTCGTGGCGTTCGCCTTCGACGACCTCCCCGGTCTCGGTACCTACGCTGAGCGCGTGATCCCGAGCCGGGTCACCGAGCTCGGCGCCGTGCTCCAGGCGCTTCGGGAGGAGGCCGTCGGGGCGGTCCTGCTTGCCGGGAAGTTCTGGACCCGGGACGTGCTCGGCGCCCGCCGGGGCGACGCGACGTTCGCCGAGATGGCCGCGCGCGCGGGTGCCTTGACGGACGTGCGCATCCTCGACGTGATCGTGCAAACGCTGGCGGATCTGCGTATCACGCTCCTCGATCAGCGCGAGTTCCTGGGCGACGACCTCGCCGCGGCGGGCTGCTGGTCGGCGCGAACCCCGACCGAGGAGGAGCGGCGCGACGTCGAGCGCGGCCTGGGCCTCGCCCGCCAGGCAGCGGAGGCGCGCATCGGCCAGACCGTCGTGCTCCGCCGTGGAGCGATCGCGGCCGTCGAGGCCCTCGAAGGAACGACCGAGGCGATCCGGCGCGGCACGGCGCTCGCTGGGCCGGGCGCGGTGATCGTCAAGGCGGTGGCGCCCGACCACGACTACCGCTTCGACACGCCCGTGGTGGGCTCGGAGAGCCTCCGAGCCGCCGCGGCAGGCCGCGCGTCGGTGGTGGCCGTCGAGGCAGGGCGCGTGCTCGTCGTCGAAAGGGAGGCGAGCGTGCGGCACGCCGATCTCGCCGGGATCGCGTTCGTCGGTGTCTAGGATGGCAGCCGACGGGCCGTCGATCATGCTCGCCGCGGGTGAAGCCTCGGGGGATCTCCACGGCGCGGCGCTGTGCCAGGCGCTCCGGGCGGAGGCGCCCGGCTGCCGCCTCTTCGGGATGGGCGGCGAGCGCATGGCCGCGGCAGGCATGGATCTGCTCGTCGACGTCACCGCCGCGGCGGCCGCCGGCGGGACCGAGGCGCTGAACCGGATCCCGCTGCTCTACCGTGCCTACCGACGGCTTCGCGGAGCGCTCGCCGGCGCCCGTCGACCCCGTGTCCTCGTCGTGATCGACTTTCCAGAGTTCAACCTGCGCCTGGCGCGGGCGGCGTGCCGCGCGGGCGTCCGTGTCGTCTACTTCATCCCGCCTCAGGTCTGGGTGTGGCGGTCGTGGCGTGTCCGGACAATTCGCCGCGTGAGCTCGCTCGTGCTCGCGGTCTTTCCGTTCGAGACCGCCCTCTACCGGCGCGCGGGGGTGCCCGTCGAGTTCGTTGGCCACCCGCTCCTTGACGCGCTCGGCAGTGCCCCCGACCGGGTCGCCGCGCGGCGCGCCCTCGGCCTCGACGATCGGGCGCTCGTGATCGGGCTCCTGCCGGGCAGTCGCCGCGAGGAGACGGCGCGCGTACTGCCCGCGATGCGGGAGGCGGTGACGGCCATCGGCCGGGCGCGGCGCGACGCGCGTTTCGTGCTCGCGCTGGCGCCGACGGTCGAGCCCGCGACGGTCGAGCGCGGGCTCGGCGTCGGGAGCCCGGTGGCGATCGCTCACGGGCGGAGCCACGCCGTGATGAGCGCGGCGGACCTGCTCCTCGTGGCCTCGGGCACGGCGACGCTCGAGGCGGCGCTGCTCGGCACGCCGATGGTCGTCTGCTACCGCGTGTCGCGGCTGACCGAGCTCATGGTCCGGTCGCTGATGCGGGTGCCGTGGATCAGCCTCCCGAACCTGACGCTCGGGCGCGCGGTCGTCCCGGAGCTGTACCAGGCGGCCGCGACGGGCGAGCGCCTCGGGCGCGAGGCCCTGTGGCTGCTCGACACCCCCGGGGCTCTCGACACTCAACGGGCCGCGTTCAGAGAGCTCCGGGGCCAGCTCGGCGCCCCCGGCGTCGGCGCGCGGGCCGCGCGCCTCGTGCTCGCGGAGGCAGGAGTGGCGTCGTGAGCGCGCTCGCCCGCGTCGTCGGCCCGCTGGCGCCGCCGATTGCCGCGACCCTCGTGCGGATGCTCGGGACGACGCTCCGCATGACGGTGGCAGGCACGGAGGCCGTGGGGCGCCATTGGGCGCCCGGGCGCCCCGTCATCTATGCCGTGTGGCACGGTCAGGTTCTTTTGGTGCCGTGGATCAACGAGCGGCTTCGCGCGAGCCACGGCGCCCGGCCCGCGACCGTGCTCGTGAGTCGCTCCCGGGACGGGGAGATCGTCGCGGGCTACCTGTCCCGCTTCGGTCTCGACAGCGTGCGCGGCTCCACGTCGCAGGGCGGCCGTGAGGCGGGGCGCGCGCTCGTGGCGGCGGTGAGGCGCGGGTGCGACGTCGCCGTCGTCCCCGACGGCCCGCGCGGGCCATGCGGCCAGCTCCAGCCGGGGGTGGTGACACTCGCCTCGCTCACCGGCGCGCCGATCGTGCCGCTCGCGGTCGCCGCGCGTCCCGCGCTCCGGCTCCGGAGCTGGGACGCCTTCATGATCCCGTACCCCTTCGCGCGATGCGCGGTCGTCTTCGGCGCGCCGCTCGTGGTGGCGCGTGACGCCGAGCGCGCGCGCGCCATGAAGGATGTCGAGGCGCATCTCGACGAGGCGACGGCCGCAGCCGAGAGGCTGGCGGCCCCATGATGTACGCGCTCTACACTGCGGCGATGCTCGTGGCGCTCGTCCTCTTCTATGCGCCGGTGGCGGTGCTCCGTCGCTTGGGCCGCGGCGTGCCGCTGAACGCGCGTGCGCGCCTGGGCCTGGGCGGCGCCTTGTGGCGCGCGCGCACGCGACCGGGCTGGCTCCACGCGGTCTCCGTGGGCGAGGCGATCGCCGCGGGACCGCTCGTCGACGGGCTCCGCCGACTCTGCCTCGAGCGTCCGCTGGTCGTGACGACGGTGACCGAGACCGGCGCGAGGGTCGTCCGTGAGCGCTACGCGGGGCTCGCGATCCACCGGTTCTTCCCGCTCGACCTGCCCGGTGCGACGCGGCGGTTCGTGGCCGCGGTCGACCCCGCGTTCCTCGTGTGCCTGGAGACGGAGCTGTGGCCCAACATGCTGCGAACGCTGGCCGCCCGCGACATCCCGGTCATGATCGCCAACGGACGGATCTCCGACCGCGCCTACCGCCGCTATCGGCTCCTCGGTGGCTTCATGGGGTCCGTCCTCGCCGAGGTGCGGGTCTTCGCCATGCAGTCGGACGAGGACGCGCGCCGGATCATCGCCCTCGGTGTCAGCCCGGAACGCGTTGTCGTCACCGGCAACATCAAGAACGAGGCGCTGCCCGACACGGCGGGCTCGGCGGACCTCTGGCGCCGGCTGCTCGGCTTCGGGCCGAACCGGCGGGTGTGGATCGCGGGGAGCACGCATCGTGGCGAGGAGGAGGTGGTGCTCGACGCGCATCGGGCGGCGCTCCGGGAATGCCCCGAGCTGGCGCTGGTGATCGCGCCCCGTCATCCGGAGCGGGCCCAGGAGGTCCTCGGGCTCGTCACCGCCCGGGGCTGGCCTGCGGTGCTCCGTAGCGAGCTCGGGCGCGCGCGCGCCGCGAACACCGTCATCGTGCTCGACACGGTCGGCGAGCTGGCAACCCTCTACGCGGTCGCGGACATCGTCTTTATCGGCGGGAGCCTCGTCCCCTTCGGCGGCCACAACATGCTCGAGCCCGCCGTCCGGCGGAAGCCGGTGCTCATGGGTCCCCACACCCAGAACTTCCGGGAATCGGCGGCGCTCCTCGAGTCGGCGGGGGCGGCGGTCGTGGTGCGGGACGCGGCCGACCTCGGCCGCGAGCTCACGCGGCTCCTCTCGGACGGCGATCTCAGGGTGAAGCTCGGCGAGGCGGGGCGCGAGGCAGTGGCTTCGCGCCACGGCGCCGTACGCGAGACGCTCGAGCTCGTCAGCCGCTTCCTGATCCCGGGGGACCACCCGTGACGGACGGCGGGTCGCGCTTCCTTCAGGGCTGGGAGGAGGGGTTCGCGAAGGGCCCGGCGCGGATTCTCGGCGCCGCGGGCCGGGGCTACAGCGGTCTCCTCGGCGCGCGCGACTGGCTCTACGCGCGCGGGGTCCTCAAGTCGCGCGCGCTCCCGGTGCCCGTCGTCTCCGTCGGCAACCTGACTGTCGGCGGCACGGGCAAGACGCCGGCCGTGGAAGTCGCCGTGCAGACGCTGGCCGCGCTCGGGCACCGGCCCGCGGTCGTCAGTCGCGGTTACGGCCGCCGCACCCGTGGCGTCCAGGTCGTCGCCGACGCGGCGTCGATCCGGCTCGACGCCGAGGAGGCGGGGGACGAGCCGTTCCTACTGGCGCGGCGGCTGCCGGGCGTGCCGGTCGTCGTCGGCTCGAACCGTTACGACCCGGCGCGCCTCGCGGTGCAGAGGTTCGGCGCGACGGCGATCGTTCTCGACGACGCGTTCCAGCACCGGACGCTCCGGAAGGATCTCGAGATCGTGATGGCGCGCGCACGAAACCCGTGGGGCAACGGCGCGCTCCTGCCGGCGGGGCCGTTGCGGGAGCCGCTGGCGGCGCTCTCCCGGGCGCACCTGGTCGTCGCCACCGGCGCCAGCCGAATGGAAGACGCCGCGGCGGTCGTCAGCTCCGTCGGCACCCACGCGCCCGGCGTTCCGGTTCTCACCGCCGTCTACGAGGTCGCGGAGTGTTGGGAGGCGAACCGGATGCGCCCCGTCAGTCGCGACCAGCTGGCGAGCGCGCGGGTGCTCGCGTTCGCGGGGATCGCAGCGCCGCGGGCATTCGAGGAGACCCTTCGCGCGGCCGGCGTCGCCGTCCAGCAGTTCCTCGCGTTCGCCGATCACCACTGGTACACCCCCGCGGAGGTCGCGATGCTCGACGCGCGGGCCGGCGACCTCCACGTCGAGGGCCTCATGACGACCGAGAAAGACTGGGTGCGCTTGAGAAAGCTGCCCCTGCCGCGGCGGCCGCTCTACGTCTTGTCGATCCGCCTGGCCCTCACGACGGGCGAGGATCTCTGGCGGTCCGCCTTCGAGCGCGCGTGCCCGAAAGCGTGATCGTTCGCCTGCCAAACTGGCTGGGGGACACCGTGATGGCGGTGCCCGCGGTCCGCGCCCTCCGCCAGGCGCTCGACGGCGGGCGGCTCCTGCTGGCGGGCCCGTGGGCGGCGGTCCTCGGCGGCCAAGCGCTCGCCGACGTGCTCGTCACGTATCCGCGCTCGTGGAGCGGGCGTCTCTCCACCGCCGACTCCGTACGGAGCTTCGGTGGCGACACGGCGCTGCTTCTGCCAACCTCGTTCGAGGCGGCGGCATCGGCGCTCTACTGGGGAGCGCGCCGGCGGATCGGCTTCGCGGTGGGTGGGCGGCGCTGGCTCCTCACCGACTCGATCGAGCTGCCCGAGCCCCGTCTTCACCAGGTGGACGAATACGCGCGGCTCGTCGAGCGCCTCGGCGTCGCGGTCGACGTCCGCGAGCCTCGCCTGGTACCGCCCGACGCGGCGTCGCCCGAGCGTCGGCGCGTGCGTGCGCTGATGCGCGAGGCGGAGGTGCCCGAGCCCGCGGGCGCCGCGCGCCGCGTCGGCGTCCACCTGGGCGCGGCGTACGGCAGCGCCAAGGTCTGGGATTCCGCGCGCGTCGTGGAGCTCTGCCGGCTGCTCGGCGCCCGGGGGACCACGGTGCTCCTCCTCGGTGCGCCGAGCGACGTGCCGGCTGTGGAGGCGGTGAGGCGCCAGACCCGGGCGCCGAGCCTGGCGGGGCGCGACGGCCCCGAGCTCCTCGCTCCACTCCTCGCCGAGCTGGACGCGCTCGTGAGCGGCGACACCGGCGTCGCCCATCTCGCCGCAGCGCTCGGCACGCCCGTCGTGGTGCTCTTCGGCCCCACCGATCCCCGGCTCACGGCCCCGCGCGGCCCCGTCGCCGTGGTCCGCCGCGACGTGCCGTGCGCGCCGTGCTTCTACCGGACGTGCCCGATCGATCATCCGTGCATGCGCGCGATCGAGGCGTCCGAGGTCGTCGAGCGCCTCGACGCGCTCCTCGCGGTGCGCGCGTGACGCCGCTCAGGATCCTGCACCTGGCCGCCAACCGCTGGTGGACGGGTACCGCGGACCCGACGATCCAGCTCGTGGCCGGCCTCCGAGCGCGCGGCCACGAGGTCTTCCTCGGCGTGATCCCGGGCGACCGGTTCGAGGCGAAGGCGCGAGAGGCGGGCCTCGAGCTGCTCACGGGGCTCGCCCTGACCCCGCGCGCGGCGGCCCGAGACGCGCTTCGCCTGCGCGCCCTTATCCGGGGCGAGGGGATCGACATCGTCCACACCCATCACTCGCACGACCACTGGCTCGGACTGATCACGCGTCCAGCCCTCCCGGGTCGCGGCCGCCCGAGCCTGGTGCGGACCTTCCACAACCTTCGCGCCGTGAAGCGCGACCGGCTGGGCGCCAGACTCTACCGGCGCACGGCGGCGGTCTTCGCAGTCTCGCGCCAGATCGAGGCACGCTGCCGCGAGGTCGGCGTCGCGTCCGACCGCGTTCACTGGATCCCGGGCTCGGCGGACCTCGCGCGCTTCGCCGAGGAGGCCGACCCTCGGCCGGTGCGCGACGAGTTCAAGCTCGGTGACGCGCCGGTGATCGTCTCGGTCGCGCGGCTCGCGCCGAACCGCGGCCACGAGCTCCTGCTCGAGGGCTTCCGGCTGCTCCTCCGCGACCGGCCCGCGGCGCGGCTCCTCCTCGTGGGCAAAGGGGAGACGCGCGGCCACCTCGAGCAACTCGTCGCGGAGCTGGGGCTCCTGAACCAGGTCGTCTTCACCGGCTACCGCGATCGAGATCTGCCGCTCGTCCTCGCCACGGCCGACTGCTTTGCGCTCATGTCCGCGGGCTCCGACGAGTCGTGTCGCGCGGCGCTCGAGGCGATGGCGGCGGGGCGTCCGGTCGTCGCACGACGGGTGGGCGCCTTGCCCGAGACCGTCGTGCACGGCGAGACGGGGTTCCTGGTCGAGGACGACCGGCCCGAGAGCGTGTGCGCCGCGTTCAGCGCCGTGCTCGACGCGCCGGAGCGCGGTCGCGCGATGGGCGCCGCCGGGCGCCGGCGCGCGCACGACGTGTTCAGTCCCGAGCGCTCGATCGACACCGTCGAGCGGGTCTATCGGGGCCTCGTGTGAGGATCCTCCAGCTCGTCTCCTGCCGCGGCTGGTCGTCCGACGCGTACTGGGCGGCGCGGGTGAGCCACGAGCTCGAGCGTCGCGGCCACCAGGTGACGCTCGGGTGCCGCGCCGGAAGCGAGGCGCGGGTGATCACGCAGGCCCGGTCCCTGGGAGTCCGGCGGATCGAGACGTTCGCGTTCGCGAGCGGGGTCGCGCCGGGCGCCGACGCGGGCGACGTGCGCCGGGTCGTGGCGAAGCTTGCGGAGACCGACATCGTCCACGTCCATCGCTCGAAGGAGCACTGGCTCGCCGCCGCCGCCAACCGCCTCAGCCGGACGTCGCGCCCGATCGTCCGCACGCGCCACATCGCGCAGGCCGTGCGGCCGCACGCGGCCAACCGCTGGCTCTACCGACGGGCGACCGCGTGGGTCGTCACGGTGACCGAGGCGATCCGCGGCCAGTACATCGCCTCGGGGCTCCTCCAGCCCGAGCGCGTCACGACGCTCCCGGGCGGCGCGGACGTCGAGGCGTTCCGGCCGCTCGCGGCGGATCCCGCCGTCCGGCGTCGGCTCGGGAGCGAGCCCGACCGCCCGCTCGTCGGCATGGTCGGCGGGCTCCGGGTGATGAAGGGCCACACCGTGGTGATCGAGGCTGCCGGGCGCCTGCTGGCCACCGGCCGCGCCCCACGCTTCGTGTTCGTCGGACGCGGGGTGATGGAGTCCTCGATCCGCGAGGCGATCCGGACCGCCGGCCTCGACGCCCAGATCACCGTCTCAGGATTCGTAGACGACCTGCCCCGGGTCCTCGCCGCGCTCGACGTCGTCCTGTACGTCCCGCTCGAGTCGGACGGCATGTCGCGCGTCGTCTTCGAGTGCCTGGCCGCTGGCCGGCCGCTGATCGCATCGCGTGTGGGCGTCGTGCCCGAGGTGCTGACCGACGGCGGGGACGCCGCGCTCGTGCCCGCCGGCGATGCCGCGGCCCTCGCCGACGCGATCGCGCGCTTGCTCGAGGAGCCCGCCGCGCGGGAGCGACTGGGCCGTGCGGGACGGGCGCTGGTCGAGAGCCGCTACTCGGGCGCGCGGCTCGCGGCCGCACTCGAGGCCGGCTACGCACGTCTCCTCACGGCAGCGTGAAGATCTCGGTCGTCGCCTTCGACCTCTCGGACAACGCCGCCGGCCGTGCCGATCTGCTCGCGCGTCTCTTGGCCGCGCGCTGGGACGTCGAGGTGGTCGGCCCCCAGTTCGGTCCGGCGCTCTGGATGCCCGCCGCGGGGTCCAGCGTCCGGTACCGCGCGGTGCGGACGCGAAAGTATCCGGGGTTCCTTCGACGCCTGCCCGCGCTCCTCGCGCTGATCGACGGTGACCTCATCGTCGCGTCCAAGCCGCGCCCGACGAGCTACGGTCTCGGCCTGCTCGCGCGGGCGCGGCGACGGCGCCCGCTGGTCCTCGACATCGACGACTGGGAGCTCGGGTTCTTGTATCGCTCGGGGTTCTGGGGCAGGGTCGGCCGGGCGCTCGACCTCGGCGACCCCAACGGGCTCGCGTGGACGTGGGCGACCGAGCGCCTCGTCCGACGCGCCGACGCGCTCACGACCGCATCGCGGTTCCTCGCCGAGCGCTTCGGTGGCGTCCTGCTCCCGCACGCGCGCGACACCGACGCCTGGGACCCGGCGCGCTACGATCCGTCACGGGCGCGAGCGGCGCTCGGCTTCGCCCGGGAGAAGGTCGTCATGTTCCTCGGCACGCCGCGGGCCTACAAGGGCGTGGACGATCTCGTCGAGGCCGTGGGTCTCCTCGGGCCCGGCGTCGTCCTCGCGCTCGTCGGTGCGGACCGCACGCGTCCGCCGGCACGGCGTTGGGCGGCGCTGCCGCACGTGCGGGTGTTCGGCGAGATTCCATTCGACGACGTCCCGCGCTACCTCGTCGCTGCCGACGTCGTGGCGGTGCCCCAGCGCGCCACGACGGACACGGTGGGCCAGGTGCCTGCGAAGCTCTTCGACGCGATGGCGCTCGGCCGCCCGATCGTCTCGACCGCGGTCTCGATGATCCCCGAGATCCTCGACGGTTGCGGCCTCGTCGTGACGCCGGGGGACTCGCGAGGGCTCGCGGCGGCGATCCGGCGCCTGCTCGAGGGCCCGGAGGAGGCGCGCGAACTCGGTGCGAGGGCCCGCCGGCGCTGCGACGAGCGGTACAGCTTCCGCGCCGCCCGGGCCGTGCTGTTCCCGCTGGTCGAGCGCCTCGCCGGGTCGCACCTTCCGTTACAGTGAAAATCCTGATCATCGCGCGCCCCTTCGTCTTCCACGGCGGCGTCGAGCAGGCGACGGCCGGCCTCGTCCAGGCGCTCGCCGAGCACGGCTACGACGTCCACGTCCTGAGTCCGCCGGGCCAGCGACCGATGGCGGGCGTCGCACGTCACGTGCTCCCGCTCCCGCCGCTCCCCTCGGCGCTCCGCGTCCTCGCCACGGCCGCGCTCGCGCGGGTCGTCGTCTCCCGCGGTCGCTGGGACGTCGTGCAGACCCACGAGCGCACGCTCCGCCAGGACATCTACCGGGCGGGGGAGGGCTGCCATCGCGCCTACCTCGAGAGCATGGGCGCGCCGCGCCGACGCTCGCTGTTCCACCGCGTCGTGCTCGGGCTCGAGCGGCGCGTGTTCGCGACGACCCCGCACATCATCGCGATCTCGCGGAGTGGCGCCACGGAGATCGCGGCCCTCTACGGCGTCGCGCGCGACCGCCTCTCGGTCGTCTACAACGGCGTGGACCTCGAGCGCTTCCACCCGCGGAACCGTCACGTCGAGCGGCGCGGCGCCCGCGCCGAGATCGGAGTGGCCGCCGACGCGTGGACCCTGCTCTTCGTCGGGAGTGGCTTCGAGCGCAAGGGGCTCGCCACCGCGATCGACGCGTTCGCCGCCCTCGCGGACCGCTCGAGCCGCCTCGTCGTCGTCGGGAAGGGCTCCACGCAGCCGTTTCGGGACCGCGCCACCCGCCTCGGCGTGGACCGTCGCATCGCATGGCTCGGTCCGCGGCCGGACATCGAGCGCTGGTACGCCGCCGCGGACGTCGTCGTCCTGCCGAGCCGGTACGAGCCGTTCGGCAACGTCCACCTGGAGGCGCTCGCCTCGGGAGTCCCGGTCGTCGCGAGCGCTGCGGCCGGCGGCGCGGAGGTGATCGTCGACGGCGGCGGCGGGGCTGTGGTGGATCCGCGCGACGCCGGCGCCGTGGCGACGGCCCTCGGGCGCCTCCGTGAGAAGAACCCCGCCGAGCTCGCGGCGGCCGCGCGCCGCGCCGCGGAGCCCTTCACCTTCACGGCGCAGGTGGCCGGATTCCAGCGGGTCTATCGGCGAATCACAGCCGCAACGTCCGATTTTTCTTGAGAAATATGGGCATGCGACTTACACTCGCCCTGTGGGTTCGCGCCCCGCGGTCTTCATAGATCGTGACGGGACGCTCACGGAGGAAGTGGGCTACGTCAACCATCCCAGTCGGTTGCGACTTCTGCCCCGATCCGCGGCGGCGATTCGCCGCCTGAACCAGGCCGGTATCGCGGCCGTCGTGGTGACCAACCAGGCGGGCGTGGCGCGCGGATATTTCTCCGCGGAGGTTTTGGCGGCGGTGAACTCGGCGCTCGTCCTCATGCTCAAGGACGAAGGCGCGTACCTGGACGGCGTCTACGTGTGCCCGCACCATCCGACCGAGGGCGCGCCCCCGTACCGGACGGTTTGTGACTGTCGCAAGCCCAAGCCCGGACTCCTCTACCGCGCCGCCGCCGACCACGGGCTCGACCTCGCGCAAGCCACGCTGGTCGGCGACAAGCCGTCGGACCTCGTGACGGCGCGCGCCGTCGGAGCGCGGAGCGTGCTCGTCCTGACCGGGTACGGACTCGGCGAGTGGGAGCACCGGCGCACGACCTTCCCGGTCCCTCCCGATCACGTGGCCAGTGATCTCTTCGACGCCGTCGACTGGGTGCTCTCGAGGTGCTCCGCGTGAGCGGGGTCACGCGCGGGATGCGCGACACGGTCGCCGCCTTTGGCGCGCGCACGGTCGTCGTCATCGGCGACCTCATCGCCGACGAGTATCTCTTCGGCAAGCCCACCCGGATCTCGCGCGAGGCGCCGGTCCTGATCCTCCGATTTTCCGAGCGCGAGGTGCGTTTGGGCGGTGCGGCGAACGCGGCGCACAACGTGCATGCGCTCGGCGCGCGGGTGATCCCGATCGGTGTGATCGGGCGCGACGGCGCGGGTGAGGAACTGCTCGCGCTGTTCCGCGCCACCAGTATCCCGACCGACGGCCTCGTGACGGAGGCGGGTCGCATGACCCCCGTGAAGACGCGGATCATGGCCGGGGGCTACCAGGCGACGCGCCAGCAGGTGGTCCGCCTCGACCGCGAGCCCGCCGGCGACCTCATGCCGACGACCGAGGACGCGCTCCTGAGCCGGCTCACAACGCTCGCGGCGCGCGTCGATGCGATCCTCGTCTCGGACTACGGCTACGGGACGGTCACGCCGCGCGTCTTCGAGCGCGTCAAGACCATCGCCCGCCGCGCGAACGCGATCGTCACGGTCGACAGTCGCTATCAGCTCCCGCGCTTCACGTCCACCACGGCGGCCACGCCCAACGAGGCGGAGCTCGCCGAGCTCACCGGCATGCCCGTCGACGACGAGCTGGCCGTCGAGAAGGCGGGGCGCCAGCTGCTCGAGCGGCTCGACGCGCGAATGCTCCTCGTCACGCGGGGCAGCCGCGGGATGGCGCTCTTCGAGCGGGACGGCGCCACGACCTTCATCCCGATCCACGGCACCGACGAGATCGCCGACGTCACCGGCGCGGGTGACACCGTTATCAGCACCTTTACGCTCGCGCTGGCCTGCCGCGCCGCGCCCGCCGAGGCCGCGGCGCTCGCGAACGTCGCGGGTGGGATCGTCGTGATGAAGCGTGGCACCGCCACGATCTCGCACCCGGAGTTGCGGGGCGCGCTCGGCCTCGACGCGGGGCCGTGACGGGCCCGGCATGACCCTCGACGAAGCGGCCACCCTCGCCGCGCGACTCCGGGCGGAGGGGCGACGCATCGTCCTCGCGAACGGGTGCTTCGACCTCCTGCACGTCGGCCACGTCCGCTACCTGCGCGCGGCCCGGCGCCTCGGCGACGTGCTCTTCGTCGGGATCAACTCGGACGCCGCGGTGGCGCGCCTGAAGGGGCCGGGGCGCCCGCTCATGCCCGCCCTGGAGCGCGCCGAGCTCGTGGCGTCGCTCCGCGACGTCGACCACGTCGTCGTCTTCGACGATGACACGGCCGACCGGCTCGTCGCCTCGCTCAAGCCGCACGTCCACGCCAAGGGGACGGACTACACGGCCGAGTCGGTGCCCGAGGTCGCGACGGTGCGGGCGGTGGGCGGAAAGGTGGCCGTCGTCGGCGACGCGAAGGATCACTCCACGCAGGGCTTGATCTCACGCATCGTCGAGCGCTTCCGATGAACATCGCGCTCGTGAAGCTCTCCTCGCTCGGCGACGTCGTCCACGCGCTTCCGGTCGCGGCGGCGCTTCGCGCGCGTCTGCCTCGCGCCCACCTCGCCTGGATCGTGGAGCGCCGCGAGGCGGCGCTGCTCACGGGCAACGGAGTGCTCGACGCGGTCGTGCCGGTGGACACTCGGGGCTGGCGCCGGGCCCTCACCCCCGTGGACCTCGCGACCGCAGGCGGCGCCCTCAGCGAGCTGGCGCGGGCTCTTCGCGCGGCGCGCTTCGACGTCGCCCTCGACCTGCAAGGGCTCCTGAAGAGCGGCCTCTTGACGGCCGCGACGCGCGCGCCGCTCCGGATCGGCTTCGCCGCCGGGCTCTGCCGCGAGTTCAGCGCGCTCTTTACGAACCGGCGCGTGACGCCTCCCGCGACCGCGCGCCACGTGATCGAGCAGTACCTCGCGCTGCTCGAGCCGCTCGGGGTGCGGCCCGCCGCGATCGAGTTCCCGCTGCCGAGAGACGCGGCGGCCGAGGCGCGGGTCCACGCCTTCTTCGTGGGCTGGGGCGTAGAGCCCCGCGGCCGACTGGTCGTCCTCCTCCCGGGCGCCGGGCGGGCCGACAAGCGCTGGCCCGCCGATCGCTTCATCGCTCTCGCCACGCGCCTCACCGCGGAGACCGGCGCGGCGGTGCTCGTCAGCTGGGGCCCTGGGGAGCACGAGACCGCGAAGGCGATCGTGGACTCGGCGCGCGGAGGCCCGATGGAGCTCGCACCGGCGAGCACGATCGAGGAGCTCATCGCGCTGCTCCGGCGGGCGGCGGTCGTTGTCGGGGGCGATACGGGGCCGCTTCACCTCGCGGCCGCCCTTGGCGTCCAATGTGTCGGGCTCTACGGACCGACCGCCGCCGAGCGCAACGGCCCCTGGGGGCAGGTGCACGGGGCGCTTCAGAGCCCCGACGGCACGCTCGCCGGCATCGGCGTGGAGGCGGTGCTGGCGCGCGTCGTCGCGGCACTCGAGACGGCGCCGGCCTCTCGGCCCCCGCAGGGAGTGGGAAGCGACATGGAGGACGGAGCCGGGTCGCGCCTGGTCTCAGGCCACCCGCCGATCGCGCCGGCCCCGCGGCCCCCTGTACAGTGAGCGTCTCGGCGGTCGTCATCACGTTCAACGAGGAAGAACGGCTGCGCGCCTGTCTGGAGAGCGTGGCCTGGGCCGATGAGCTCGTCGTGGTGGACGCCGAGTCGAGTGATAAAACGGTCCAGATCGCGCGCGAGTTCACCGATCGCGTCTGGGTCCGGCCGTGGCCAGGGTTCCCCGACCAGAAGAACTTCGCCCTCGAGCAGGCGACCGGCGACTGGGTCCTCTCCGTGGACGCAGACGAGGAGGTCTCGTCGGAGCTCCGAGAACAGATCGAGGCGGTGCTCGGGAGCGGAAGTGCGAGCGCGGACGGCTACCTCGTGCCACGGCAGAACATCTTCTGGGGGCGCTGGGTCCGCCACGGCGGCCTCTACCCTGACTGGCAGCTCCGCCTCTTCCGGCGCGGCCGGGGCCGGTTCGTGGACCACGCCGTTCACGAGTCGGTGGCGGTGACCGGGACCGTCGGGCGGCTCGGGACGCCGCTCGTCCACCGAAGCTATCGCGGCGTGGCCGACTTCCTGGCGCGCGCCGACCGGTACTCGACGCTGGCCGCCGAGGCGTGGATCCGGAGCGGTCGGCCGGCCCGACTCTCCGACCTCGTGTGGAGGCCCGCGGGCAGGTTTCTCGGGATGTACGTGGTCCGTGCCGGCTTCCTCGACGGCTGGCGAGGCTTCCTTCTGGCCTCCCTCTACGCGTACTATGTGTTCATCCGTTCTGCGAAGGCCTGGGAGAGAGCGAGGGGTTGATGGCGGAGCCGAGGGAGCGTGTGCTGTCGGGGATGCGGCCGAGCGGGAAGGTCCACCTGGGGAACTACCTCGGGGCGCTCGACAACTGGGTGAAGCTCCAGGACGCGTACGACTGCTACTACTTCGTCGCGAACTGGCACGCCCTCACCGACGACACCGATACCTCCACGGTCCCCGGTGACACGGTGGAGATGCTGGCGGACTGGCTCGGGGCGGGCCTCGACCCGCAGCGCTCGACGCTCTTCATCCAGTCCGAGGTACCCGAGCACGCCGAGCTCCATCTGCTCTTCTCGATGGTCACCCCGGTCGGCTGGCTCGAGCGCGTGCCGACGTACAAGGAGCGGATCGAGCAGCAAGGGATCACGTCGCCGTCCTATGGGCTCCTGGGCTACCCGCTGCTCCAGGCGGCCGACATCCTCATGTACAAGCCCCGCTGGGTGCCAGTCGGCGTCGACCAGGTGCCGCACGTCGAGCTGACGCGTGAGGTCGCGCGACGCTTCAACAACGCGTTCAGGCCCGTGTTCCCCGAGCCCGACGCCAAGCTCACCCTGATCCCCAAGGTGCCGGGGACCGACGGGCGCAAGATGTCGAAGTCCTACGACAACGCGATCTACCTCTCGGACCCGCCGGACGTCGTCCTCCGGAAGGTCAAGCCCATGGTGACCGATCCGGCGCGCAAGCGCCGGAGCGATCCCGGCAACCCTGAGGTGTGTCCCGTGTTCGATCTCCACAAGATCTTCACGCCCGCCGCCGAGCGAGAGGCCTGCGCGACGGGCTGCCGCACGGCGGGGATCGGCTGTCTCGACTGCAAGGATGTGTTGCTCCACCACCTGGTGCCGAAGCTCGACGCGATCCGCGAGCGCCGCCAGAAGTTTGCCGAGCGACCGGACGTGATCGTGGATATCCTGCGCGAGGGCTCCCGGCGGGCCCGGACGGTGGCGCAGGCGACCATGGCGGAGGTCCGTGCGGCGGTGAGCCTGACGCCATGACGGCAGACGCGCCGAACGCGCTCGAGACCTCCCGGGATCTCACGCTCCGCGTGGGCGACTTCGAGGGCCCGTTCGACCTGCTGCTGCACCTCTGTCGTACCAACGAGATCGACCTGGCGCGGCTGCCGGTCCGCACGATCACCGACCAGTACGTCGCGCATCTCGAGGCGATCGAGTTCCGCGACCTCGAGACCGCCGGCGCGTATCTGGTCATGGCCGCGACGCTCATCTACCTCAAGTCGAAGCTGCTCGTGCCGCCCGACCCGGACGACGCCGAGGTGCTGGACGAGGAGGGCGAGGCCCTCCGGCTCGAGCTCGAGGAGCGGCTGCGCGCGTACGCGCACGTGAAGACGCTCGGCGCGTGGCTCGGCGCGCGGGAAGCCGAGCAGGCGCTCCTCTGGGGCCGCCCGGCGGGCGCCCTGCCGCCCCCGGAAGAGGTCCCGCTCGAGGACCTCTCGGTTCACCTGCTCGAGCGGGCGGTCCGGCGACTGATCGACGAACAGCTCCGCGCGAGACCGCGCGAGGTTGAGCCGAACCCGCCCTCGATCCTCGAGCGGATGACCGAGATCCTGACGCTGCTGCGCGACACCTGGTCGCTCCTGTTCTCGTCGCTCGTCGGCGGCGAGGGCCGCCGCTCCGAGGTCGTCGTCACCTTGCTCGCCGTGCTGGAGCTGGTCCGCCTAGGGCGGATCCGCACCCAGCAGACCGAGCTCTTCGGCGAGATCGTCATCGAACGCCAGACGGGAGAGGCCCATGCCGGATCCAACTGACATCCTGGAAGCCCTGCTCTTCGCGTCGGACACCCCGCTCGAGCTCGAGCGCATCCGCGAGGTGCTCGAGCTCCCGTCGGTCGGGGCCGCCCGTGAGCTCGTCGGGGAGCTCTCGGCCCGCTACGCCGAGCGTGGTGTCCAGATCGTCGAGGTCGGCGGCGGCTACCGCATGGTCACGCGCCCCGAGGTCCAGCCGTGGCTCGTGCGTCTCTCGCGGTCGCGGACGAAGCAGCGCCTGTCACGGCCCGCGCTCGAGACGCTGGCGATCGTCGCCTACAAGCAGCCGGTGTCGCGCCCCGAGGTGGACGCGCTCCGCGGCGTGAGCTCCGAGGCCGTGCTCGAGAACCTGCTCGAGCGGCGCCTCATCCGGATCCCGGGCCGCAAGGACGCCCCGGGACGGCCGTACCTCTTCGAGACCACGCGCGAGTTCCTCGTCGCCTTCGGGCTGCGCGACCTCGGCGACCTGCCGAAGGTCGAGGGCGAGCTCCAGGTGCCCGAGCTGGCCGCCGTGACCGAGCATGGCGAAGCTGAGGCTCAACAAGATCCTGGCGCAGGCGGGGCTCGGGTCCCGGCGGAGAGCTGACGGCCTGATCGCCGAGGGCCACGTCGCCGTCAACGGCGTGGTCACGCGGAACCTCGCCACGCTCGCCGATCCCGACGCCGACCGGATTACCGTCGACGGCCGGCCGGTGCCGCCGCCCGAGGCGAGACACTACCTGCTCCTCAACAAGCCTCGCGGCTACGTCACGACGCTCTCCGATCCGCGGGGCCGCCCCGTCGTCGCCGACCTCGTCGACGTCGACGCTCGCGTCTACCCGGTCGGGCGGCTCGACTGGGACGTTGAAGGCGCGCTCCTCCTCACCAACGACGGCGCCTTGACCCACCGGCTCCTGCACCCGCGCTACGGGCTCCCGCGCGTCTACGAGGCGGAGGTGGCGGGCCGTGTGGCGCCCGGGGCACTCGCGCGCTGGCGCCACGGCGCCGTGCTCGACGACGGCCCGGCGAAGCCCCTCGCGGTCGAGCTCGTCCGCGCGGGCGTCGACGGGAGCCGTCTCCGGCTGACCTTCGCCGAGGGGCGCAAGCACGAGGTCAAACGCTACTGTGAGGCGCTCGGCCACCCCGTCGTGCGGCTCCGCCGAGTCGCGTTCGGCCCGGTGGCGCTCGGCGCGCTCGCGCCCGGCGCGAGCCGCCGCCTCACGCCGCGGGAGCTCTCCCTCCTGCGGGCAGCGGTCGCCGATCACGCCGGCGGACGGGGCGACAGGTGACTTGCCCAGGTCTCCGTCGTGGGCCTATAATGCCGCTTATTCGAGAGAGCAGAGTCGGCAGGAGTCCCTATGAACCTGGACGATTGGCGTTCCAGGATCAATGACCTAGACGACCAAATTCTAGACCTCCTCAACCAACGCGCCGAGGCGGCCCTCCAGATCGGAGACCTCAAACGACGTCAGGCTGTGCCCCCCTATGCCCCGGAGCGTGAAGCCGACATCGTCCGGCGTCTGATCGAGCAGAACCCCGGGCCGCTGGCCGCGGATGCGGTCGCGGCCGTCTGGCGCGAGATCCTGTCCGGCTGCCGCGCGCTCGAAGCCGTGTTGACCGTCGCGTACCTGGGCCCCCAGGCCACGTTCACCCACCAGGCGGCGCTCCAGCACTTCGGCGCGACGGCGACCTACCGCCCGGCCCGTTCGATCGTCGAGGTGTTCGACGACGTCGAGCGTGGGCGCGTCGACTTCGGCGTCGTGCCCGTCGAGAACTCGACCGAGGGCGCGGTCAACGTGACGCTCGACCGCCTCATCGTTTCCGACGCACTCATCTGCGGCGAGCTCAAGCTCGAGATCACCCAGCACCTCCTCTCGCGCGCCCGCGAGCTTGGCGAAGTGAAGCGCGTGGTCTCGCACCCGCAGGCGCTCGCGCAGTGCCGGGGGTGGCTCGCCGAGCACCTGGGCGACGTCGACACGGAGGAGACGCTCTCGACGGCGGCGGCGGCGGAGCTGGCGGCGGCCGACGCGACGGTGGCCGCGATCGCCTCCGAGCTCGCCGCCCGCCTCTACAACGTTCCCCTCTTGCGGGCGCGCATCGAGGACAATCCGCAGAACTCGACGCGATTCCTCGTCGTCGGTCGCCGGCCCGTCGGCCCCACGGGGCGCGACAAGACCTCGATCCTCTTCGCGATGAAGAACGTGCCCGGCGCCCTCTACCGGATCCTGGAGCCCCTCGCGCGCGACGGCATCAACCTCACGAAGATCGAGTCACGCCCGGCGAAGCAGAGTCCCTGGGAATACGTCATCTTCGTCGACCTTGAGGGGCATCGCGAGACCCAGCAGATTTCCGCGGTGTTGCGTGAGGTCGGGGAGCGGACCCTGTTCCTGAAGATCCTCGGGTCGTACCCGGCCGCATAAGGAGAGAGCATGCCTACGCAGTGGGAGTCACTGGCCAACGAACACATCCTCGGGATCGCGCCGTACGAGCCGGGTAAGCCGATCGAGGAGCTGGAGCGCGAGCTCTCCGTCCACAACGCGATCAAGCTCGCGTCGAATGAAAACCCGCTGCCGCCCTCCGACCGCGTCCAGAAGGCGATCCTCGCGACGCTCCACCACCTCAACCGCTATCCGGACGGCAGCGGCTTCTACCTGCGACAGGCGCTCGCCAAGAAGCACGGCGTCTCCCCCGACCAGGTCGTGCTCGGCAACGGCTCGAACGAGCTGATCGAGCTCCTCGTGCGCGCGTTCCTCCGGCCCGGGGACGAGGCGGTCGTCCCGCACCCGTCGTTCGTCGTCTACCCCATGGTCGTCCAGGCGGCCGGCGGCGTCCGCGTCATGGTGATGCTGAAGGACCACCGCCTCGACCTCGAGGCGATGGCACGGGCGATCACCCCGATGACGAAGATCGTCTTCATCGCGAACCCCAACAACCCGACCGCGACGATCGCGACCGCCGACGAGATCGAGCATTTCGTGTCGCGCGTCCCGGAGCGGACGATCGTCGTCTTCGACGAGGCGTACATCGAGTTCGCGCTCGGCCCGGACTTCCCGGAGACGCTCAACTACGTCAAGCAGGGCCGCAAGGTCGTCGTGCTCCGAACCTTCTCGAAGGCGACGAGCCTCGCGGGGCTGCGCGTGGGCTACGGGGTCGCGGACGCGGACGCGATCGCCCTGATGAACCGGATCCGCCAGCCCTTCAACGTCAACTCGCTGGCACAGGCGGGCGCGCTCGCCGCCCTCGAGGACGAGAGCCACATCCTCGAGTGCGTGCGCATGATCGAGGCGGGGCGCCACTTCCTCTACGACGAGTTCAAGGCGCTCGGCGTGCAGTACGTGCCGTCACGCGCCAACTTCATCCTGGTCGACGTCGGGCGCAGCGCCGCGGACATCTACCAGAAGCTCCTCCACGAGGGCGTGATCGTCCGTCCCATGACGCCGTTCGGCATGGAGACGGCGCTGCGTATCACGGTGGGGACTCCCGAAGAGAACCGGAAGCTCGTCAAGGCCCTGCGCACGGTGCTCGGAAAGAAGCCGGCGTGATCCAGCGCCTCGCGATCGTCGGCGTCGGGCTCCTCGGAGGATCGGTCGCCAAGGCGGTCCGCTCCGGCGAGCTGGCGCGCGAGATCGTGGGCGTGGGTCGCGACGAGGCGCGGTTGGGCGCGGCGCTGGGAGACGGCACCCTCGATCGCGTCACCACCGACCTCAACGTTGGCGTGAAGGACGCCGACTTCGTCCTCCTCGCGCTCCCGGTCCTGGCGATCGAGGCGCTCCTGCCGCGCGTCTGGCGGGCGGCGCCCGACGGCGCCACGGTGACGGACGTCGGCTCGACGAAGGGCGCGATCGCGCGAGTCGCGGACCGGCTCGCCGCGGGACGGGCGCTCGCGTTCGTGGGGAGCCACCCGATGGCGGGCTCCGAGCGAAGCGGCTACGGCGTCGCGCGGGCGGACCTCTTTCGGGCCGCCACCGTGGTCGTGACCCCGACCGATCGGACCGAGCCGCGCGCGGTGAAGGCCGTCGCCGGATTCTGGGAGGCCCTGGGCGCGCGCGTGAGCACGCTCGACCCGGAGACTCACGACCAGGCGGTCGCCGCCATCAGTCACCTGCCACACCTCGTCGCCTACGCCCTCGTGGACGGCGCGACGCGCGTGGGCCCCATCGCTCTCGCGCTCGCCGCGCGCGGGTTCAAGGACACGACGCGCATCGCCGCCTCCGACCCCGACGTCTGGAGCGAGATCTTCCTGGCCAACCGCGCTCCGCTCGCGGCCAGTCTCGACGTCTTCCGCCGGGCGCTCGGGGAGCTCGAAGACGCCGTCGTGCGCGGCTCCGCCGAGGAGCTCCGCGGCGCGCTCGCCCGGATCAAGGCGGCGCGGGAGGCGCTCGAGTGACGTTCAGGGTCCGCCCGGTGAACCGACTCCACGGGACCGTGGAAGTGCCGGGGGACAAGTCCATCTCCCACCGCGCCGCGCTCCTCGGCGCGCTCGCGGACGGGGTGACGGAGATCCACGGCTACCTCGAGGCCGAGGACTGCGTGCGCACGCTCACGGCGGTCGGAGCCCTCGGCGCCGACGTCACGCGCAAGGGGCCCGGCCACTACCGGATCGCGGGCGCGGGCCGGCACGGCCTCCACGAGCCGGGCGACGTCATCGACTGCGGCAACTCCGGAACGACGGCCCGCCTGCTCTTGGGCGTGCTGGCGGGCCAGCCCTTTTCGGCGCTGCTCACCGGCGACGCGTCCCTGCGCCGGCGCCCGATGGCGCGCGTGTCCGAGCCGCTCGGCCGCATGGGCGCGGTGATCGTGGGGCGGGCGCGGGCCACGCGCCTGCCGCTCGCGGTGCAGGGGATGCGGCCGCTCCGGGCGATCGCTCACACGTCCCCGGTGGCGTCCGCGCAGGTGAAGTCGGCGGTCCTGCTCGCCGGGCTCTACGCCGACGGGCCGGTCTCGGTGCACGAGCCGGCGTCGTCGCGCGACCACTCGGAACGGATGCTCCGCCAATTCGGCGCGCGGCTTCGCGTAGAGGGCGGGGGGGTGACGCTCGAGCCCGGCGACCTCTACGGGACCACCGTGTGCGTTCCCGGCGACATCTCCTCGGCCGCGTTCCTGCTGGTCGCCGCGGCGATCGTGCGCGACGCGACGGTGAGCGTGACCCGGGTCGGCGTGAATCCGACGCGCACGGGGATCCTGACGGTGCTCGAGGCGATGGGCGCGCGCGTCGAGGTGGTGGAGGCCGGGGAGGACGCGGAGCCTGTGGCGAGTCTCACCCTCGGCGGGGCCGAGCTGCGGGCGGCGCGCGTCGGCGGCCCACTCGTTCCGCGCTTGATCGACGAGCTTCCCGTGCTCGCCGTCGCCGCCGTCGTCGCGCGCGGGGCCACCACGGTCAGCGACGCCGCCGAGCTGCGGGTCAAGGAGTCGGACCGTATCGCGACGCTGGCGCGTGAGTTCGGGAAGATGGGCGTGCGGGTCGAGGAGCGGCCCGACGGCATGGTGATCGAGGGTCCCCAGCGCTTTCGCGGCGCGCGCGTCGCGTCGGGCGGCGACCACCGGATGGCCATGGCGCTGGTGGTGGCGGGCCTCGTGGCCGAGGGCGAGACGGTCGTGGAGGACACGGAGTGCGTCCGGACGTCCTTCCCCGGGTTCGTCGAGACTCTCAACGCGCTGGCCGGTGGGCCGGCGGTGACCGTCGAGGCATGACGGCGCGTGACGGACGTGAGCCCGTGATCACGATCGACGGTCCGGCGGGCGCGGGCAAGAGTACCGTCGGACAGCGCCTCGCCGAGCGGCTTGGCTACCGCTTCATCGACACCGGGGCCATGTACCGGGCGCTGGCCCTCTCGGTCGACGCGGCTGGGCTCTCACCCGACGACGACGAGGCGCGGCTCCGCGCACACGTCGCGCGCGTCGACGTCCGCCTCGAAGGCGGCCGGCTGTTCCTCGACGGCCGCGACGTGACCACGGAGATCCGGACTCCGCGGATCAGCGAGCTGACCTCGCGGCTCACGCGGCTCACGGCGGTCCGCGAGAAGATCACGCCGCTGCAGCGGCGGGCGGCGGCGCTCGGCGGCGTGGTCCTCGAGGGGCGCGACACGGGGACCGTCGTGTGTCCGGACGCCGAGGTGAAGTTCTACCTGGACGCGACGCTCGACGAGCGCGCCCGGCGACGGCAGGCCGAGCTCCGGGCCCAGGGCGTGGAGGCAGACCTCGCGATCGTGCGTGAGGAGATCTCGCGGCGCGACATCCAGGACACGACCCGCGCGCTCGCGCCGCTCCGAAAGCCGGACGGCGCGATCGAGGTGGATACGTCCGCGCTCACGATCGACGAGGTGGTCGAGCGGATGCTGGGCGAGATCGTGCGGCGCCAGCGGGGCGGGCGCCGGACCGCCACGCCGCGGGCGGGCCGCCGATGAACCGTGTCTACGCGTGCGCGAGGGCCTTCGTCGCGGTGCTGCTGCGGCTCTTCTTCCGGGTCGAGGCGAAGAACCCCGGGCACGTGCCGCTCGGCGGGCCGGTGCTGCTCGTGGCGAACCACTCGAGCCTGCTCGATCCGCCGCTGATCGGCGTCGTCGCGCCGCGGCAGCTCTCGTTTCTCGCCAAGGCGGAGCTGTTCCAGATCCCCGTGTTCGGTCCGCTGCTCCGGCGGCTGAACACGCGGCCCGTCCGGCGCGAGGGGTCGGACCCCGGCGCACTCCGGACGGCCCTGCGCGTCCTCGAGGAGGACGGCGCGCTCCTGATCTTCCCCGAGGGGACGCGGGGCCCGGAGGGTACGCTCCGGCCGGCGAAGGCGGGCGCGGGGATGCTGGCCGTCAGGACCGGCACCCCCGTGGTGCCGGTGTACGTCAGCGGCAGTGGGCGCGCGTGGCCCAAGGGCCAGCGGCTCTTCCGGCCCGGGAAGGTGACGGTGACATTCGGCGCGCCGCTCCGCTTTGGCGAGCGGGCCGGCGACCGGCGCGCACAGTACGAGACCGCGAGCCGCGAGATGATGGCCGCGATCGCACGACTCAGGGACTCCGCGGCCGCCGTCGGAGCAAGGCGGCAGCCACGAGCACACGCTCAAATTCAATGACGGGAGGAACAGGCGGGATGAAGACGGACGAACCCAAGCACCCCCTCGGCGGATCGCGAAAGGAGGGAGGGGACGCGGCCGAGGAGCGGATGGACGACTGGTTCCACGAGGGGGCCACCAGCGAGTTCGAGGAGGGCGAGGTCGTACGGGGCCGCGTCGTCCAGGTGACCGCGACGGAGGTCCTCGTGGACGTCGGCTACAAGAGCGAGGGCGCGATCCCCATCGAGGAGTTTCATCGTCACGGCAAGCTCCCCAAGGTCGGCGACGACATCGAGGTCTACCTCGAGGCGAAGGAGGACTCCGAGGGGCTGATCGTCCTCTCGAAGGACAAGGCCGACAAGATCAAGGTGTGGGACGCGATCACTCAGGCCCACGACAAGGGGTTGCCGGTCGAGGGCCGGATCGTGGAGGTCGTCAAGGGCGGCTTGGCGGTGGACGTGGGCGTGAAGGCCTTCCTCCCCGGCTCGCAGGTGGACCTCCGGCCCGTGAAGAACCTCGCCGCGATGGTCGGGCAGCCGATCCGCGCGAAGGTGATCAAGCTGAACCGGCGCCGCGGCAACGTCGTGCTCTCCCGGCGGGCGGTCCTCGAGGAGGAGCGCGAGGAGAAGAAGAAGCACACGCTCGAGGTCCTCTCGGAGGGCATGGCGCTCACGGGCACCGTGAAGAACATCACGGACTACGGCGCGTTCATCGACCTGGGCGGCATCGACGGGCTCCTGCACGTCACCGACATGAGCTGGGGCCGCGTGGGGCACCCGTCGGAGATCTTCCAGGTCGGCGACCAGATCGAGGTGGTCGTGCTGCACTTCGATCGCGAGACGGGCCGCGTCTCGCTCGGCTACAAGCAGAAGTCGTCGGACCCCTGGGAGCGCGTCGAGCAGACGTTCGCGCCGGGCACGAAGACCCGTGGCAAGGTGGTGAGCCTCACCAATTACGGCGCCTTCGTCGAGCTGGAGCCCGGCGTCGAGGGGCTCGTCCACGTCTCGGAGATGTCGTGGACGCGCCGCGTGCGTCACCCATCGAAGCTGGTGAACGTCGGCGACGAGGTCGACGTGATCGTCCTCGACGTCAACCGCGCCGGCAAGCGCATCTCGCTCGGAATGAAGCAGGTCGAGCCCGACCCGTGGGCGACGATCGAGGAGCGCTACCACCCCGGAACGCGCGTCGCGGGCAAGGTGCGCAACCTGACCGACTTCGGGGCGTTCATCGAGCTGGAGCCCGGTGTGGACGGTCTCCTGCACATCTCCGACATGGCCTGGACGCGCACCGTCGGCCATCCATCGGAGGTCCTCAAGAAGGGGCAGGAGATCGAGACGCAGATCCTCAACGTCGACAAGGAGAACAAACGGATCTCCCTCGGGCTCAAGCAGATCCAGCCCGACCCGTGGGCGACGGTCGCCCAGCGCTTTCCGATGGGCTCGCGCGTCACCGGCAAGGTGGTGCGGCTCACGGACTTCGGGGCGTTCATCGAGCTCGAGCCCGGCGTGGACGGCCTCCTGCACATCTCGCAGATGTCGAACCGGCCGATCAACCGGCCCGACGAGATCGTCAGCGTCGGCGACGAGCTCACGCTGCTCGTCATCCGCGTCGATCCCAACGAGCGGCGCATCGGGCTCTCGCTGAAGGAGCTCGCGCACGCGATCGAGCCGCCGAAGCCGGAGGAGAGCCCCCGCGGCCGCCGAGGCAAGCGCGGCAAGCACCGGGATGAGTTCGACGACGACGAGAACTAGGCCGCCCCGCCGCGTTGCGGTGATCGGCGCGGCGCTCGTCATCTACCTGGGCACCGCCGCGCTCTTCGTGGCGGTCCTCTCGTCCATGTTCGGCGTGGCCCGGCGCGGGGGCGGTGCCCTCTTCGGCGAGCGCGTCGCCATCGTCGAGCTCGAGGGCCTCATCGTCGACGTCGACGACCAGGTCCGCGAGCTCCGTGCCTATCGCGACAACCCCGGCATCCGTGCCGTCGTGATCCGGATCAACAGCCCCGGCGGCGCGGTCGCGCCCACGCAGGAGCTGTACGGCGCGATCCGGCGGCTTCGGGAAGCGGGGAAGCCCGTGGTCGCCTCGCTCGGTGCGGTGGCCGCGTCGGGGGGCTACTACGTCGCCGTCGCGGCGGACCAGATCTACGCGAACCCCGGGACGCTGACCGGGTCCATCGGCGTGGTGATGCAGATGGCGAACCTCAACGCGCTCATGAAGAAGGTGGGGGTCGAGTACGTGGTCGTCAAGGCGGGCGAGTTCAAGGACGTCGGCAACTTCGCTCGGCCCATGACCGCCGAGGAGCGCCGGATCCTCCAGGCACTGCTCGACGACGTCCACGGGCAGTTCATCGCCGCGGTGGCTGACGGGCGCAAGCTCGACCGCGCGGAGGTCCGGCGATTCGCCGACGGTCGCGTCTTTTCGGGGAGCCAGGCCAAGACGCTCCGCATGATCGACGCGCTGGGTGGGCTCGAGGAGGCGGTCGACGGCGCCGCCACGCTCGCCGGGCTCCCGAAGCCGCCACGGGTCATCGGGCCACGGCGCCGATTCTCCGTCGTCGATCTGCTCCGGAACCAGCTCGGCCTTGCGGGCCTCCTCGCCACGCCCACGCTCCCGCTCCTGAGGACGCCGCTCTACTTGATGGACTGAGGGCGGCGATCGCCAGCCGATATTCGAGCCAAATCTCATCCACCTGTAGCTAACTGTTCTGACGGTTAATGAATATCGGCTTTCGGTCTTGCGCCTTGTCCCGGCCCAGATCCGCCCCAACAACGCGTGAATGCGACGTTTCTCTCACGCGCGCCGGCGCTTGGCGCGCGCCGGGACCGGGTGGCCGCTAACTCCTTACGTTGGTTGACATTCTTCCAGACAGCGTGCTAGGTTGCCTGAGAGTTGCGAGCGCGGGATTTGGCCCAATCAGGACGGGAGTCGACGATGACCAAAGCAGACCTGATCGACGAAGTCTCGAAGATCGCGAACATGACCAAGAAGGAGACCGAGACGATCGTCAACACGATCTTCGACAACATCACCGACGCGTTGTCGAAGGGCGACAAGGTCGAGCTGCGGGGGTTCGGGAGCTTCCGGATCCGCCACCGGAATTCGCGTAAGGGCCGCAACCCCAAGACCGGGTCGAGCGTGGACGTTCCCCAGAAACGGGTCCCGTTCTTCAAGGTAGGAAAGCGACTGCGCGAGCTCGTCAACGCGTGAGCTCTCCCCGCCTGGCGTGAAGCGCCTCTGGGCGCCGTGGCGCATGGGGTACGTCGGCGCCGCGCGGGCCCCCATTGGCTGCGTGTTTTGTGAGGCCCTCTCCGGCACCGATGACCGAACGAGTCTCGTCCTCTGCCGCCGGGACCACGCCTTTCTCATCCTCAACGCCTACCCCTACACGCCGGGCCACGTCATGGCCGTGGTGAACCGCCACGTCGGGACGCTCGCCGACGCGACGGCCGACGAGGTCGGCGGAGCGATGGCGCTGGTGAAGCTCGCGGTCGCCATCCTCACCGCCGAGTACCGTGCAGAGGGGTTCAACATCGGGCTGAACCAGGGACGCGTCGCGGGGGCCGGCATCACCGATCACCTGCACGTCCACATCGTGCCGCGCTGGAACGGCGACACCAACTTCATGCCGGTGCTCGACGACGTGCGCGTCCACCCCGAAGCGCTCGAGGCGACCTACGACAGGCTCCGGGGTCGGGTCGATGGCTGACGCAGGCGGCCCGCTCACGCCGATGATGCTCCAGTACCGGGAGCTCAAGCGCCGATATCCCGACTACCTCCTGCTCTTCCGCCTCGGCGACTTCTACGAGACCTTCTTCGAGGACGCCGAGGTCGCCGCGCGCCTGCTCCAGATCACGCTGACCTCGCGCCAGGGCGCGCCGATGGCGGGGATCCCCCATCACGCGGCCGACGGCTACATCGCGCGGCTCGTCCGGGCGGGGCAGAAGATCGCGATCTCGGAGCAGCTCGAGGCGCCGGACAAGGCCAAGAAGCTCCTCAAGCGGGACGTCGTCCGCATCATCACGCCCGGCACGATCACCGACACGGCCTACCTGGCGGGCACCGCCAACAACTTCCTCCTCGTGGTCGTTCGGGGCCGCGAGGCGAGGGGCGTGGCGTTGCTCGACGTGTCGACGGGGGAGTTCTGGGCCGGCGAGGACGGCGCGCGCGAGGATGACGTGCTCGCCGCCGCGCTGCTCCGGCGACCCGCGGAGATCCTCGTCCCCGCCCGGACCCGCGAGGACCGGGCGCTCTGGGCCCGCCTCGAGGCCGTCGGTGCGACGCTGACCGTCTGGGAGCCCGCCGCCGGCGGCCCCCGCCGTGCCGCCGACGACCTCTGCGCCCACTTTCGGGTGGACGCGCTCGACCGCTTCGGTGTCGGCGACATGACGGCGGGAGTGGAGGCCGCGGCGCTCGCCCTCGCCTATCTCCGGGCCACGCAGGGCGACGCGCTCGGGCACCTCCGGCACCTCACGCGGCTGACGGCGACGGACGCCATGGTCCTCGATAGGACAGCGGTCGAGACTCTCGAGCTCCTCCAGGGCAGCGGCGGAGAGGCGCGCGCATCGCTCTTTGGCGTCCTCGACGCGACCATGACGGCCATGGGGGCGCGGCTCCTCCGCCAGTGGCTCCTCCGCCCGCTCCTCGATCCCGCGGCGATTGGCGAGCGCCAGGACGCGGTCGCCGCGCTGGTCACGGAGCCCGCGCGGCGCGCGCGGCTTCGCGCCCTCCTACGCCCCGTGGGCGACCTCGAGCGGCTGACGAGTCGCGCAGCGCTCGGCCAGGCCCACGCGCGCGATCTCGTCGGCCTCCGGGCGTGTCTGGCACCGCTCGGTGAGCTCCGGGAGGCGTGCCGGGGGCTCGAGGCATCGCTGCTCGCCGCGGCGGCGGACCTCGCCGACCTCGAGTCGCTGCGCGCGCTCCTCGAGGCCGCGCTGGTCGACGAGCCGCCTCTCACGCTGCACGACGGCAGGATCATCCGGGAGACCTGGAACGAGGCGCTTCGAGCGATCGTGCGGGACGCGAGCGCGGCGCGCGACTGGATCGCCGGGCTCGAAGAGCGCGAGCGTGTCCGCACCGGGATCCCGTCGCTGCGCGTCCGCTTCAATCGCGTGTTCGGCTACGGCATCGAGGTCACCCACGCCCACGCCGCGCGCGTGCCCCCCGAGTACATCCGCCGACAGACGCTCACAGGCGCCGAGCGCTACGTGACGACGGAGCTCCGGGAGTACGAGGCCAAGGTGCTCGGTGCTGACGAGCGGCGGCGGCGGCTCGAGTACGAGCTGTTCGAGGAGGTCCGGCGCCAGGTTGGCGGGCAGGCCGCGGAGTTGCTCACGACGGCGCGGGCGCTGGCGCGGCTGGACGCCCTCGCCTCGCTCGCCGAGGTCGCCCACGCGCGCGGCCATGTCCGTCCCGTGGTGGAATGCGGCGACGGACTCTCGATCGTGGACGGACGCCACCCGGTGCTCGAGGCCCACCCCGGGGTCGTCGTGACACCGAACGACGTCGCGCAGGACGGGCGGGCGCCGATCGTGATCCTCACAGGGCCGAACATGTCGGGCAAGTCCGTCTACCTCCGGCAGACGGCCCACATCGTGATCCTGGCGCAGATGGGAGCCTTCGTGCCCGCGCGCGAGGCGCGGATCGGCGTGATCGATCGGATCTTCACGCGCGTCGGCGCCCAGGACAACCTCGCCCGCGGCCAGAGCACGTTCCTGGTCGAGATGGTCGAGACCGCGACGATCCTCAACAACGTCACGCCGCGGAGCCTCGTGCTCCTCGACGAGGTCGGGCGGGGCACGTCCACCTTCGACGGGCTGGCCATCGCCTGGGCCGTCGTCGAGGCGCTGCACGAGCGGGGGCGGGGGGCGAAGGTCCTCTTCGCGACGCACTTCCACGAGCTGACCCGTCTGGCCGGACGGCTGCCCGGCGTGCGGAACTTCCACGTCGCGGTGCGGGAGTGGAACGACGAGATCATCTTCCTGCACAAGGTGGAGCCGGGGGCAACCGATCGGAGCTACGGAATCCAGGTGGCACGGCTCGCAGGGCTGCCGCCCGAAGTCATCGCGCGCGCCAAGGCGCTCCTCGCCGAGCTCGAGGAGGCGGGGCAGGGGCGCGCCGACGCCCGTGACGCCGTCCAGCTCGGCCTCTTCGCGCCCGCGGCGCCGGACCCGATCGTCACGGAGCTCGCGACGCTCGACCTCGCCCACCTGACGCCGCTCGAAGCGCTCAACCTCCTGCACAAATGGCAGCAGCTGACTGTTGGAGCGGGGGCCGCCAGGCCGGCTCGCGCCGTGGGTGGCCTGCCCGAGGAGCGTGCGTGACGCGGATCCGGCGGCTGCCCGATCACCTCGTCAACAAGATCGCGGCGGGCGAGGTCGTCGAACGTCCCGCCTCCGCGGTGAAGGAGCTGGTGGAGAACGCCCTCGACGCCGCGGCCGGGAGCGTTTCTGTGGATCTGACGGATGGTGGCGCCGTCCTGATCCGGGTCGCCGACGACGGCGTCGGCATGGTGCCCGAGGACGTGCCGCTCGCCCTCGAGCGGCACGCGACCTCCAAGCTCGGTAGCGACGCGGACCTCGAGGGGATCGCGACGCTCGGCTTCCGGGGCGAGGCGCTCGCAGCCATCTGCGCGGTCTCGCGCTTCACCGTGACGAGCCGCGCCCGCGACGCGGCCCAGGGCACGCGCCTGGCGGGCGAGGGCGGCAAGGTCACGCAGCGGCTCACGGTGCCGGCCGAGCCGGGGACGAGCGTCGAGGTGCGCGACCTCTTCTTCAACACGCCGGCCCGGCTCAAGTTCTTGAAGTCGACGGCCACCGAGCTCGCGACGAGCCTGCGCGCGCTCAGCCAGCTCGCCCTCGCGCATCCCGTCGTCGCGCTCCGCGTGACGAACAACGGGCGCGCCGCGCTCACCGCCCCGGCGGCCAAGAACCTCCGCGAGCGGGCCGGGGCCGTCTGGAGCTGGGAGGTCGCCGGCCGGCTCCTGGCCGTGGCCCTCACCGCGCACGGCGTCACCATCGACGGCCTGGCAAGCCCACCCGACCTCACGCGCGGCGGCCGCGAGGAGCTGGTGATGATCGTCAACGGACGGCCCGTGCGCGATCCCGCGCTCACGCAGGCGGTGCTCGACGCGTACCGGCCCCTGCTTCCGCGCGACCGGTTCCCGATGGTGGTTCTCATGATCGCGCTCCCCGAGACCGATGTGGACGCGAACGTCCATCCCACGAAGGCGTGGGTGCGCTTCCGTCATCCGCGTCTCGTCGCTGAGACGGTCGCCACGGCGCTCCAGCAGGCGCTGCGGCGCCCCGCCGTGGTTCCCGGCGTCCCCGTGGAGGGCTGGGGGGTGCAGGCATCGGCCACCGGGCCCGCCAGCGTCGTCGCCGAGCAGGCCGCGCTCTTCGGGGACGCCGCCGAGGCCGACGCGCGTCCGCTCTTCGGTCGGGTCCTCGGGCAGGTCCAGGACACATTCGTCGTGTCGGCGTCCGACGAGGAAGTCTTCTTCCTCGACCAGCACGTCGCCCACGAGCGCGTGATCTTCGAGCGCCTCCGCCGCGAGCTCGACGCGGGGAAACCCGCCGCGCAGGCGCTGCTCTTCCCCGAGTCGCTCGACCTCGGGCCCGGCGCACGGGCCGTACTCGAGCGCTGGCGGGCGCCCCTCGAACAGCTCGGCTTCGCCTTCGAGGAGTTCGGCGGCGGCGCGATCGTCGTCAGCGCCGTTCCCGCGCTCCTGAAGGGCGACGAGCCCAGGCGGCTCATCGAGGCAGCGGTGGACGAGTTCGCGGGGCCGAAGGCCGGCGAGCCGGCCCTCGACCGGGCGCTGGCGTTCGTCGCCTGCCGCGCGGCGGTGAAGGCGAATATGCCGCTCGCGCGCGAGGAGATGGAGCGGCTCGTGACGGAGCTCGGCACGACGGACACACCCTACTTCTGCCCGCACGGGCGGCCGATCGTGAGCCGTGTGTCGCTCGGCGACATCCGGCGCGAGCTGAAACGGAGTTGGTAGTACGAGCCGAGCGGCGGCCGCGGAGGCTCGTCGGCGCGCGCCGCGCGGCGAGTCTGGAACGGGGCGCGTGGTATGAGCCGAGCGGCGGCCGCGGAGGCTCGGCGGGGAGCGGGTAGGACGCGTACACTGGGGTCGATGGGCGGACACGTGAAGCCCCGCCTGGTCGTGATCGCGGGCCCCACCGGCGTTGGCAAGACGGGGGTCGCGGTGGCGCTCGCCCGCCTGCTGCCGATCGAGGTGATCAGCGCGGACTCCCGGCAGGTCTACCGCGGCATGGACGCTGCGACGGGGAAGCCGACCGTCGAGGAGCGCGCCGCGGTCGTCCATCACTTGATCGACGTCGTCGATCCCGACGACTGGTACCAGGCGGCCCGCTTTCGCGGGGACGCCGCGGCGCTCATCGAGCGGATCCGTGCGCGGGGCGCCGTGCCCGTCGTGGTTGGGGGCACGGGACTCTACATCCGCGCGCTCACCCGCGGCCTCGACGCGGCGCCCGCTGCCGATCCGTCGTTCCGCCACGAGCTGGCCACGGTCGCCCGCCGTGAGGGGCGCTCCGCGCTCTGGGAGCGGCTCCGGTCGCTGGCGCCGGAGATCGCGGCGCGCCTGCACCCGAACGACGAGGTGCGGGTGATCCGGGCCCTCGAGGTCGTGCGCGCCGGCGCCGGCGCGCTCTACGGAGCCGGACGCTGGCGGGATCCGAGTGGGCCGTACGACGTGACGTACGTCGGGCTCACGCTCGACCGCGCGGCGCTCGCCAAGCGCCTGCGCGCACGAGCGCAGGCCTTTGTCACCGCCGGCCTGAGGGAGGAGGTCAGGCGACTCCTGGCCCGGGGCTACTCGCCCGCGCTGCCCTCGTTCCACTCGATCGGCTACCGTGAGTTCGTCGAGGTGGAGCAGGGCCGGCTCACGGAGGACGAAGCGCTCCGGCGGATGCAGCGGGACACGGTGCGTTACGCCAAGCGGCAGTGGACCTGGTTCATGCGCGAGCCCGACATCGAGTGGATCGACGTCGAGGCGACCGGCAACGCGACGGCAGTCGCCGAGACGATCGCGTGCCGGCTCACCCCGGCGTGGAGGAAGGACGTGACCGCGTGAAGAACGGTCGTCGGAACCCCACGATGCCGCGCCGCGAGCGGGCCGTCATCGGGGCGGTGCGGCTGTCCTCGCAGCGACGGTGGGAGATCGAAGAGTCGCTCGAGGAGCTGGTGGGGCTGGTCGAGGCGGCCGGCGGCTCGGTCGTCGAGCGCGTCGTCCAGGAGCTGCGGGCACCGACGCCGGCGCTCTACTTCGGCAAGGGGAAGATCGAGGAGATCGGCCGGACGGCACAGGCGAGGGACGCCGACCTCTTCGTCTCCGACGACCAGCTGGCGCCCATCCAAGAGCGCAACCTCTCCAAGGCGCTCGGGATCAAGGTGGTCGACCGCACCGCGCTGATCCTCGACATCTTCGCGCAGCGCGCGCGCTCGAGCGAGGGCAAGCTCCAGGTGGAGCTCGCCCAGCTCACCTACCTCATGCCACGACTGGTGGGGCAGTGGCGCCACCTCGAGCGCCTCGGCGGCGGCATCGGCACCCGGGGACCGGGTGAGACCCAGCTCGAGTCCGACCGGCGCGTCATCCGACGTCGGGTCATGCGGATCCGCAGCGAGCTCGAGCGAGTCCAGGTCCACCGTCGCCTCCAGCGCGCCGGACAGCGCCGGCTGGGCGTGCCGGTCGTCGCGCTCGTCGGTTACACCAACGCGGGCAAAACGACGCTCCTGAACCGTCTCGCCGGCGTGTCGCTCACGGCCGCGGACCGGCTCTTCGTCACGCTCGACCCCGCGGCGCGCCTGGTCGAGCCCACGGACCACCAACCCTTCATCCTCACGGACACGGTCGGCTTCATCCGCAAGCTTCCCCACGAGCTGGTCGCGGCGTTCCGCGCCACGCTCGAGGCGCTGAAGGACGCCGACCTCCTCCTGCACGTCGTGGATGCGAGCCACCCGGCCATGGAGGAGCACATGCGGGCCGTCGCGGCACTCCTGGGCGAGCTCGAGGTCGCCGACCGGCCGACGGTGCTCGCGCTCAACAAGATGGACCGGGTCGACGGCGACCCGGCGGTGCACCGGCGCGGGGTCCCCATCTCCGCGAAGACCGGCGCCGGGATCGATCGGCTCTTGATGGCGATCGACGAGGCCCTGCCGGCTACCGGGGTCGTCACGCTGCGCATCCCGCATGCGGACGGCACCGCGCTCGCGCTGTGCTACGAGCGGGGCCGCGTGCTCGCCCGCGCCGACGAGCCCGACGCCGTGCGCCTCGAGGTCCGGCTGCCGCTTCGGCTGCGCGGCCAGTTCACGCCGTACCTCGTCGGCGCGACCGCACCACCGCTCGAGATGCTAGACTGAGCGCTCGTCCATGGGGCTCGCCAACTGGCTCACGATCCTCCGCATCCTCCTGATCCCGGTCTTCGTCTCGCTCCTCGTCTACCGGAAGCCGGCACCGGCGCTCGCCGTTTTCGGGGCCGCCGCCCTCACGGATCTGCTCGACGGCTGGATCGCTCGCCGGCAGGGAAGCCAGAGCCGCCTCGGCGCGTTCCTCGACCCGGTGGCCGACAAGCTCCTGCTCACGGCGTCCTTCGTGACACTCACCTATCTCCGGGTGCTCCCGTTCTGGATCGCCGCCGTCGTGCTGAGCCGCGACGTGATCCTCGTCGTCGGGACCGTCCTCGTCTATATGCTCGGCGCGCGCGTCCATCCGCGCCCGACGTGGGCGGGCAAGGCCGCGACGTTCTTCCAGATCCTGACGGTGCTGACCGGGCTCGGCGCGCGCTATCTGCACCTGCCGGTCGTCCCGCGCTTCATGCTCTGGCTGGCCGCGGCGTTCACGGTCATCTCGGGCCTGCAGTACATCGTGCAGGGGATGCGCTTCCTCAGCCAGGCGCCGGGCGAAGAGCGGGAAGAGTCCCGTGAAGACGCCATCATCCGCTGACGCCCCCGGGGTCGTCGTCGCCCGCATCCGTCCGCGCACCGCGGCCGCGCGGGCCGGCCTCGCCCGCGGCGATCGCGTCCTCGCGATCAACGGCCACCGGCTTCGGGACGCGATCGACTTCGGCTTTCACGCGGGCGAGGAGGCGCTCGCGCTCACGGTGGAGCGGGACGGCGCCGCGCTGACGCTCCCCCTCGAGCGACGCGGTGCCGATCTCGGCGTCGAGCTCGAGCCGCCCCGGGCTGGGGAGATTGCGACCTGCGCCAACAAGTGCGTGTTTTGCTTCATCCACCAGCTGCCGAAGGGGATGCGGCGTAGCCTCTACGTCAAGGATGACGACTTCCGGCTGTCGTTCCTCCACGGCAACTACATCACCCTCACCGATCTCGACGAGGCGGCCTTCGAGCGCATCATCGAGCAGCATCTCTCCCCCCTCTACGTCTCCGTCCACGCGACCGACCCGACGCTGCGCCACGTGCTGCTCGGGCGCCCCCGCGTCTCCGCCCCAATCCTCCCGCGCCTGGAGCGCCTCGCGAAGGCGGGGATCCGGATGCACGCACAGATCGTGCTCTGCCCGGGCTGGAACGACGGCCAGCACCTCGAGCGCACCGTCTTCGACCTCGCCCCGCTCCACCCGCAGGTGGCGACGACCGCGATCGTCCCCGTCGGGCTCACGCGTTACCGCGAGCGCCTGCCGGCCCTCCGCAGCCTCACGCCGGACGAGGCGCGAGAGCTGATCGGGGTGGTGGAGAGCTGGCAGCAACGCTGGCTCGGAGCGTTCGGCAGCCGCTTCGTCTTCCTCGCCGACGAGATCTACCTGCTCGCCGGACGGCCGCTGCCGCCCGCCCGCGCCTACGAGGGGTTCCCGGTGGCCGAGGACGGGATCGGGCTGGTGCGCCGGTTCGAGGACGGCTTCGCCCGGGCGATCGGGCGGCGGCGGCGGCCCGCGGTGCGGGGACCCGTCACGCTCGTCACCGGAGCGATGTTCGGCCCGCGACTTGGCGCGTTGCTCAGCGGGGCGGGGCTCGACCTGCTTGGCGTCCGCGTTGCCGTCGTGGCGAATCATTTCTTCGGCAGCGCGATCGGCGTCGCAGGGCTTCTCACCGGCCAGGATGTCCGGCGGTGTCTCGCGACGCTACCCGACCTCGGGCGCACGGTGCTCGTTCCCGCGGTCGCCGTCCGCGACGGGGACGGCGTGTTCCTCGACGACTTGACGCCCGCCGACCTCGCGCGCGACCTCGGCGTACCGGTGCGGGTCGTCGAGCCGTCGCCGCGCGCGCTCCTCGGAGCCCTCGGCCGCGCGTGAGCGGTCCACGGCCATGGCCCGCTCCACCGGCCTGCCCGTCATCGCGATCGTCGGCCGCCCGAACGTCGGGAAGTCCACGCTCTTCAACCGGCTCGTCGGCAGGCGTCGGGCGCTCGTACGCGACGTGCCGGGCGTGACCCGCGACCGCCTCTATGGCCAGGTGGGCTTCGAGCGCTGGCAGGCGACCGTGATCGACACCGGCGGGTTCGATCCCTCCTCGGTGGAGCCCCTGATCGAGGGGGTGCGGCGTCAGATCCTCACCGCCGTCGAGGAGGCGGACCTCGTGCTCTTCGTGGTGGACGGACGCGACGGCGCGACGGCGCTCGACGCCGAGATCGCGCGCATCCTCCGCCGCACCGGCCGGCCGGTCGTGCTCGCGGCGAACAAGGTCGAGGGGCCGACGCAGGAGCCCGGCCTCGCCGACCTCTACCGTCTCGGCGTCGGCGAGCCCATGCCGGTCTCGGCCGAGCACGGCCGTGGCGTCGGCGAGCTGCTCGAGGTGCTGCGCGCCCGGGTGCCCGCGTCCCCCACACCTCCCCCACGTCCTGGCGCGCCGGTGGACGTGGCGGTCGTCGGCCGGCCGAACGTCGGCAAGTCGTCGCTCGTGAACGCGATGGTGGGCGCGGAGCGGGTGCTCGTGCACGAGGCCCCGGGCACGACCCGGGACGCCGTGGACACGACGCTTGTCTACGAGGGGCGCACGTACGTGCTCGTGGACACTGCGGGTATCAGGCGCAAGGGACGCGTCCACGAGCCCCTCGAGAAGCTCGCCGTGGTGATGGCGCTGCAGAGCCTCGAGCGGTGCCAGGTGGCCCTTGTCGTCGTCGACGCCGCGGAGGGGATCACGGCGCAGGACACGCACATCGCGGGCTACGCAGACCAGGCGGGACGCGCGATCGTGCTCGTCGTCAACAAGTGGGATCTGGTGCCAAAGGGACTGGTGACCAAGGCGAACGTTGTCGAGCAGCTCCGCGACCGGCTGCCCTTCCTCGAGCACGCGCCCGTCTGCTTCACCTCCGCGGTGCGTGGCGACGGGGTACGCGACCTGTTCGGCACGATCGACGAGGTCGCCGCCGAGTTCGGCCGGCGGGTCGGCGCGACGGAGGTCACGGAGACGCTCCGCACGGCAATCGAGCGGCGTCCAGTCTCGCTCGGGGGCGTGCCGCTCGTCCTCCAGGGAGCATCCCAGGTGAGCGCGGCGCCCCCGACCTTCGCGCTGCGCGTGAACAAGCCCGGCGACGTTCCCCCGTCCTACGCGCGTTACCTGATCAAGTCCCTGCGGCACGCCTTCGGCTTCGCCGGTACGCCGCTCCGCCTCTCGCTCCGGAAGGGGGCGGCGAAGCGCGCGCGGGCGCGCGCCCGGAGGGTCCGGCGGTGAGCCGACGCGAACGGAACCTCGCGATCGCACTGGGCGCGGTCATCCTCGTGGGCCTGGGAATGCTCTGGTCGAACCCACGCCACCGCGCGTTCTACTTCGGCCGGCGGCCCGGCCCGTCGTCTGCGTCCGGACTCGGCGAGCCCAGCGCCGCGCCGGCCGTGTCCCCGGTGGCGGCACTCGCTCCGGGGCGCCGCGTGCCGCTGCCCGACGCCGCGGGCCGCATCGTCGTCCCCGTCGCCAGCCGGGCCTCGCGTCAGGCGCGGCTCGAAGAGATCCCCCCAGGCTGGACGCTCAAGGAGTTCGCGGGTCGTGCCTCCGTCGAGGTCGTGCGCGCGGAAACGGGCGCGGTGCTCTCGCTGCGGAGCATGCACGCATCGTTCGCGCTCTATCGTGACGTGATCGCCGACCTCAGGGAGTTCCCGCTCCTCTCGTGGTCGTGGAAGGTGGTCCGCCTTCCCGCGGCGGGTGACGTGCGGCACGCCGCGACCGACGACGAGGCCGCCCAGGTCTACGTCATCTTTCCGCGGTGGCCTCTGCCCTTTACGAACAGCGACGTGATCGGCTATGTCTGGGATAGCCGTGCGCCTGTCGGGACCCGGCTCACGAGCCCGAAGGCGGCCAACGTCAGGATCATCGTGGTCGAGTCCGGAACGGGGCGCCTGGGTGTCTGGCAGCGGCAGGAGCGAAACGTCGCCGCCGACTACGCCGCCCTGTTCGGGCGCCAGCCGCCACGGGTGGGGCAGGTGGCTGTCATGATCGACAGTGACGACACGCGGGGCGATGCCGTGGCCCTCTTCGGTGATCTCGTGTTCTCGCGCGGGCCCACGGAACGCACGGAAATTCCAACGTCTATGCTAAGATGACGCGCAAATGGCAGCAGACGACAAGCGGGGGGGCGGGCTCTATGACATCGAGCCGCGCCGCTCGATCTTCGCCGCCTTGTGGTTCCGCGTAATCCTCGTTTTGATCGTGGTCGGGGTGATCGGCGCGCTCGCCGTGCCGTACGTCCTCGACGTGGTGAGCCCGCCGGCGGCGCCGAAGCCCGCCACTTTGGCGAAGCCGACGCCGTCCGCGGTGGCGACTCCCGCTCCGCCTCCGGCTCCCGCTGCTGCTCCAGTTCCAGCCCTGGCTCCGACTCCAGCTGAGGCTCCGGCTCCGAAGCCGCCGGCCGTCGCCCCGGCTCCGATGCCGGCGGAGCCCGCGTCTCAACCCGCCGCGACTGAAGAGAAGCAGGCGGAGCGCCCCACGACGACGAAGCCCGCGAAGCAGACCGCGCGCCGGGTTGCGAAGGCGCAGGCAACGCCCGCGGCCCCGGCGCGCGGCGCCTACTGGGTCCAGGTCGGCGCGTTCAAGGACGCCGAAAGCGCCAAGCGGCTCGCCGCACGACTGCGTGACCAGAGCTACCACGTCGAGGAGTCCGCCACGGCCTCGGCCACGCGGCAGAACCCGGGCAGCACCCCGGCGCCGCCACCGGGCGGCGGCTCGGGCTCCGACCGGTACGACGTGTTCGTCGGGGGCGGTACGGTCGAGGAGATCACCGCGAAGCTCTCCCTGAAGGGGCTCACGAGCGAACCCGCGCGCGACGGGGTCGTCGTCCGACCGAGCCTGCCTCTGCGCGACGCCGTGGCGCTGTCCAAGGACCTGGCCGCCACGGGCTTGAAGGTCCAGGTGCGTCGAGCCGGCTCGTCGGCATCCGCGGCGAGCGCGTCCGCAATGAACGGGGACGGGGCCGGGCTCCACCGCGTGCGAGTCGGACCTTACCCGGACCGCGCCGCCGCGGCCTCGGCGCTGAAGGAGCTCGAGGCGAAGGGCTACAAGCCCTTCATTGCGAGGAGGTGAGGGGTCACCGTGACGAAGAACGATCTGGTCAATGCCGTCGCGGCCCACGGGCTCTCCAAGCGCCAGTCGTCGTCAGTCGTCGAGTCCGTCTTCGACATCATCTTCCGCTGCTTCGAGCGGGGTGAAGACGTCAAGATCGTCGGCTTCGGGCACTTCCGCATCCGGAAGAAGGCCTCGCGGCGTGGACGGAATCCGCAGACGGGCGAGTCGATCGAGATCACGGCCCGTCGGGTCCTCACATTCAAGCCGAGCAAGGGGCTCAAGCAACGGATCAACACCGCGACGTCGTAACCGACGGACCGACGCCCGCCCCCGAGAAGCTCTACTATCGGATCGGCGAGGTCGAGGCGATCACCGGCGTGCCGGCGTATGTTCTCCGTTACTGGGAGTCGGAGTTCAAGCTCCTTCGGCCAAAGAAGAACCCGGCGGGACAGCGCCTCTATCGCCGGCGCGACCTCGACCTCGTGCAGCGCATCAAGGCCCTGCTCTACGAAGAGCGCCTCACGCTCGAGGGCGCCAAGAAGCGTCTGATCGCCGAATCGCGGAGATCGAGCGAGCAGCTCGATCTCGGCATGAAGGAAACGACCTACGCCGAAGCGCTCCGCCGGATCCGCGACCGCCTCAGCGCGCTCCGCGCGCGGTTGGTCCCTTGAAGGGGCAGGGGGATTCTGCGACAATCCGCCTCGGGTCGGGGCGTGGCGCAGCCCGGTAGCGCACTAGACTGGGGGTCTAGGGGTCGCTGGTTCAAATCCAGTCGCCCCGACCATTTTTCGTGCCTCTACTGCTGCTCACCAACGATGACGGCGTCCACGCGCCGGGGCTCACCGCGCTCGAGCAGGCGCTGGCTGAGCTTGGCGACGCCTACGTCCTCGCGCCGGAGCGGGAGCAGAGCGCCTGTGGCCACGCGCTGACACTCCACCGGCCGCTCCGGGTCGACCGTCTCGGGGAGCGGCGGTTTGCGGTGAACGGCACGCCGTCTGACTGCGTCAACCTCGGTGTGCTGGGCTTCCTCGCCGAGCGACCGGTGCTCGTCGTCGCCGGCGTCAACCACGGCACGAACCTCGGCGACGACGTGACCTACTCCGGCACGGTGTCGGCGGCGATGGAAGGAACGCTGCTCGGCGTACCCTCGATCGCGGTCTCGCTCGCGCCCAATGGCGACCTGGCCGTCGCCGCCGAGGTGGCGCGACTCATCGCGCTGCGGGTTCTCGTCGCGGGCTTGCCGAAGAAGACGCTCCTCAACGTGAACGTGCCAGCCGCGCCGCGCGGCATCCGCCTCACGCGTCTCGGCCACCGCGTCTACAGCGAGAAGATCGTGGAACAGACGGACCCGCGGGGGCGCACCCACTACTGGATCGGCGCGGGCGCGCCCGAGTGGGAGGAGCTTCAGGGCACCGACATGGGCGCCCTCCACGAGGGCTACGTCTCGATCACGCCGCTCCACCTCGACCTCACCAACCACCGGGCGCTCGACGCGCTCGCGGACTTCGGCCGTAGCCTCGACGCCCAGTACCGCCCGACGGCCCGGAAGCGCGCGCGGAGCGAGTAGTGGCAGGCGTGTGGGATCCGTTCGCGCTCGTGCGCGCGCAGATGGTGGAGGAGCAGCTCGAGCGCCGCGGGATCACCGACGTGCGCGTGCTCGGCGCGATGCGTAAAGTGCCTCGCCACCTCTTCGTGGAGGAAGCGCTCCGCGGGCGCGCGTACGGCGACCACCCGCTCCCGATCGGCGAGGAACAAACCATCTCCCAACCCTACATCGTCGCGCTCATGACGCAGCTCCTCGAGCTCTCCGGGCGTGAGAAGGCGCTCGAGGTCGGCACCGGCTCCGGCTACCAGACGGCCGTGCTCGCCGAGCTGGCGCGCCGCGTGTGCTCGGTCGAGCGGCTGCCGCGCCTCGCCGAACGTGCGCGCGCGCTCCTCGAGCAGCTCGGCTACACGAACGTGTGGATCCGCGTCGGCAGCGGGACGCTCGGCTGGCCCGACGAGGCGCCGTTCGACCGGATCCTGGTCACCGCCGGCGGTCCCGCCGTGCCGCCGCCGCTCTTCCAGCAGCTCGCCGAGGGCGGGCGGATGGTGGTGCCGATCGGAGACCCCGCGAACCAGGTGCTCACCCTGGTCGAGAAGGTCGGTGGAGAGATGAAGACGCGCGAGTGCGGCGAGTGCAAGTTCGTCAAGCTCGTCGGGAAGTACGCCTGGGAGATGTGACCGGGAGCCGGACCCGGCGTTCGCGAACCTGCTGTACAATAGGCCGGTCGCGTCGGGGCG
>QHSX01000035.1 GCA_003221695.1 Candidatus Rokuibacteriota bacterium | reverse complement strand
TGATGAGAGAGGTCCGGTCATGACGAGCGCGGCAGTGGCGAAGCTGAAGGCGAGCCTCAGCGAGTACCTGGCTCGCGTCAAGGCAGGCGAAGAGGTCATCGTGACGGAACGCGGGAAACCGATCGCGAAGATCGTCCCCTTCGGTCGTGATGAGGCGCGGTTCCCGCCCCACGTCCTCGAGCTTGCCCGCGCCGGGCTCATTCGGCTCGGCTCCGGGAAGCTCCCGAAAGGCTTCTGGAAGATGCCGCGCCCGGCCGACCCCACGGGGGCCGTGCTGAAGGCCCTTCTCGAGGAGCGCGAGGGCGGCCGGTGAGGTTCTGGGACGCCTCGGCCGTCATCCCGCTCTGCGTGAAAGAATCGCCCACTCCCCTCGTGAGGAGGATCGCCGACGCGGACGGAGCCCTCGTCGTCTGGTGGGCGACACCGGTCGAATGCTATTCCGCCTTCGCACGGCGGCGACGCGACAATATCCTCACGCGGACTCACGAAGACCAAGCCCGACACGCGGTGACCCGCCTCGCCGCTGACTGGACCGAGATTCAGCCAAGCTATCAGGTCCGCGAAGCGGCCGGCCGCGTGCTCCTGCTGCATCCGGTCCGCGCCGCGGATGCCCTGCAGCTCGCCGCCGCCCTCGTATGGGCCGACGCCCGTGTCGCGCGTCACGAGTTCGTGTCGCTCGATGAGCGCCTCCGCGAGGCCGCCCAGCGCGAGGGGTTCGCAGTCCTACCATAAGGGCACGCGCTCGTCATCGCGGACGGACTCCGCTGATCGCCCCCTCGACCCACGCCGGCGTTCCGCTCTGGCGCTCGTCCACCAGCCTGAGGAGCTTTCGTTGCTGCCGTAGCGTGCCCGGCGTGAAGAACGCGAACTCGACATCGAGGAGCCGCTGGCAGTAGGCCAGCCACGCCTCGGGTCGCGTACGCTGGAGGGCGCCGAGAACCCCCTGCACCGCGCGCTCGCGCGCCGCGCCGTCGTCCGTAAGCTCGAGGCGGAACTGGACGACCGGCGTCAGGTCGCGCTCGTAGAGGGCCGCCTGCCAGTCGCCGCCGAGCCCAGACACCTCGCCCAGGAGCGGCTCGAAGAAGTCGGGGTGGAGGTTCCCCCACGCGCACGACACCTGCTCGTCGAGCCGACCGCGGAGCGGAGAAAGCCGACGGAACGGCAACCCGCACGGGCAGGGTTCGGGGAGCCACCGCGCGACGTCGCCCGTGCGGTAACGGATCAGCGGCATGACGCGCCGGTTGACCGTCGTCAAGACGATCTCGCCGTAGCCGTCGGCGTCCCGATCGGCGATCTCCACATAGAAGTCGAACTCGTTCACGTGGTAGCCGAGGCGGTGCGTGCACTCGAAGGCGAGGATCGTCGCCGCCTCGGTCGAGGCGTACGTCATGCAGAGCGGCGCGCCCCAGAACGCCTCCAGCTCGGCGCGGGTGCGCGGCGTGATGCCCTCGCCGCCCCCCATCAGGAGCTTGAGCGGCCCCGGCCGCCCGCGCTCGCGCGCGATCGCGGTCAGCCGCGCGAGCCAGAACGGGTCGCTGACGACCACGTTGAACCGGTACTCCGCGAGCCGGCGGTACGCCTCGAGCGGATCCACGCGGCCGACGACCATCGCGAAGAGCGGCGTCTGGCGCACGCCGCGCTCCACGAGCAGCGAGCCGAGACCCCAGCCGACGTCGAGCGTGCAGAGCAGGCGGTCGCCACGGCCGAGCCCATAGAGCCCGTAGAGGAGGCCGCCCTGGCGGGCGTTGTACTCGAGCTCCCTCCGGGAGAGGTAGACGCGAGCCACGTGGCCCGACGTGCCCGAGCTCTCGACCGCCAGCTCGGGCGTCGCCGCCAGGAGCGCCTCGGGCCGGGTCTTGAGGACCTCGGGCGTGAGATAGAAGTCGCCGAGATCCTCCGGTCGCCGCGCCCTCGCCACGTCCACGCGAGCCGCGGCGAAGGCGTCGCGGTAGTAGCTGGCGCGCGCGGCCACGCGGAAGGTTTCTCGGAGGCCTGGCGCGCGCAGCGCGTGCAGGAGCCCGAGCGGCATCGCCCTGAGGAGCGCGCACGGCAGACGTGGCGCGCGCCGACCGAGCCCGAAGATGACGTCGGACAGCAGCTGGAGGCTCATCGCGCGTACCGACTCATCGCGCGTAGTGGGCGAAGATCTTGTCGAGGGCGCGGAGCACGTCGTCCTGATCGTCGAGGCTCATCGTCGGGAAGAGAGGAAGCGTCACGAGCCGCTTCTCGGCGGCTTCAGCGACCGGGCACAGCCCGGGACCGTACTCGAACCGCTCGCGATAGAACGGATGCCGGTAGACGAGCGGGTAATGGAGCGTCGCGCCGATATTCTCGGCGCGGAGGGCCTGCAGGACCGTGTCCCGGTCGACGGACAGGCGCTCGAGACGCAGGAGGACCACGAAGAGATGCCAGCCGTGCCGTCGGTCCGGCGGCAGCGCCGGCAGCTCGACGAACGGCGAGCCCTTGAGCCGCTCCCGATAGCGCTGGGCGATCCGATCGCGTCGCTGCCAGAAGCTCTCGAGCCTGTCGAGCTGGCTCAACCCGAGCGCGGCCTGGAAGTCGGTCAGGCGATAGTTGTGGCCGAGCTCGACGATCTCGTAGCGCCAGGGCCGCGCGCGGTCGGGACAGCGGATCCCGTGGTGACGCATCGTGCGGAGCCGCTCGGCGAGATCGTCGCGGTCCGTCAGCACCGCGCCCCCCTCGCCCGTGGTGATCAGCTTCGCCGGATGAAAGGAGAGCGTCGTCATGTCCGCGAGCGCGCCCACCGGCCGACCGCCGTAGGTACCGCCGAAGGAGTGTGCCGCGTCCGCGATGACGGTCCAGCCTTTTTCGCGCGCGAGCGGCAACAGCCGGTCGTAGTCGCAGGCCAGGCCGGCGAAATCCACGGGCAGGACGGCGCGCACGCGCCCCCGCCCGGCGCGCTTCACCGCATCGGGGTCGAGGGTGAGACTGGCGGCATCGATGTCGGCGAACACGGGCCGGGCGCCCTGATAGACGACCGCATTCGCGGTCGCGGCGAAGGTCAGGGGCGTCGTGATCGCCCGGTCACCGGGACCGAGCCCGGCCGCCCAGCATGCTCCGTGGAGCGCCGCGGTGCCGTTCGCGAAGGCCACGGCGTGCTTCACGCGCGCGCGAGCGGCGAGGGCGCGCTCGAAGCGCTCGAGCGTCGGCCCCTGGGTGATCAGGTTGGAGGCGAGCGCTTCGCCGACCCCGGCGATGTCACCGGAATCGATCGTCTGGCGCGCGTAGGGGAGGAGCCGGGAGCGCACCGGGGTGCCGCCGAGGAGCGCGGGCTTGTCCACTATCGTGCCTTGTCCACTATCGTGCTAGGTCAGAATCGCGTTCCAAGCGCGCTCGAAGCCATCCGCCCAGGCGTCGACCACCTCGAGCGGCTGGGCGAAGAGCGGATACGACTGCGAGCCGATGACGAGCGTGGAGTCGAGCGCAGCGGACGCGTTCGGATAACGCTCGCCCGAAGTGGAGGCGAAGAGCGGGTGCGCCGGCAGCGGCGCCGTCTGCCAGCGGACGGCCTCCACGCCTTCCGCGCGCAGCGCCTCGAGCAGACGGTCGCGCAGCGCGATCGCTGAGTGCCTGACGCCCGCGCGCTCGGGATCCACGCGCACGCGGTACTTGTGGAACACGTGGGTGCGATCGCGTGGCACAGCGGGCGGCTCGACGCCCGGGAACCGCTCCAGCCGCTCGCTGAGCCGCGCTGCATTCCGCTGGCTCCGCGCGGTCGTCTCGGCGAGGCGCGGGAGCTGGGAGCGCGCGAGCGCCGCGGTCAGCTCGCCGGGGAGATACATCCAGCCGCGCAGCGTCGCCAGCCCATCCGTCTCGTCGTCCAGTGGGTGGCCCGGGTCCCACTTGGAGGGTGGCTCCAGCCCGTCGAACCTCACCCGCGCCGCGCCCGCGTAGAGCTCCTCGGAGCCCGTCACGCAGAGCCCGCCTTCGCCGGCCGGGAGGTTCTTGGTCGAGTTCAGGCTGAACGCCGCCATCACGCCGAGCGTCCCGACGGCCCTTCCTTTGTAGAGAGCGCCATGGGCCTGGGCGGCGTCCTCGATCACCGTGAGCCCGGCGCCCTGGGCGAGGGCGTTGATGGCGTCCATGTCGGCCGGGAGGCCGTGGAGGTGGACGGGCACGACCGCGCGAGTGCGCTCCGTCACCCGTCGGGCGGCGTCGGCCGGATCGATGTTGTAGGTGACCGGGTCTATGTCGGCGAAGACCGGGGTCGCCCCCTCGTAAAGCACGGCCTGCGCGGTCGCGATGAACGAGAGCGCCGGGACGATCACTTCGTCCCCTGCCCCGATGCCTGCCGCTGCGAGGGCGATGTGGAGCGCCGCGGTCCCGCTGTTGGTGGCGAGACAGAAGCGCGCGCCTACGGCCGCCGCAAACTCAGCCTCGAGCCCCCGTATCTCAGGGGCGGCAGCGCCGGAGAGCACGCCGCGGTCAAGCACGCGGGTCACGGCGGCGCGATCGCCGTCCGTGATCGCCGGCCAGCGTGTGGGTCTCACCAGCCCCATCGCTCAGACGGGAAAGAGTTCCGACCTACTCAAACGAGCAGTGGGGAAGATCGGCTCGTTCTTTGGCATGTTCGATCGTGACAGCGCAGATGCTCCCGCCGCGGTCCACGTCAACCTGGGTGTTCTCGTCGGGTCGTGCGCGCGGTATATACGGAGTATTGCCATCCGGGCGCTCGGGCGCTATGCTCCCTCTGGGAGCCAAGCACGATGGCCAAGATCATGATCTCTCTTCCCCAGGAATTCCTGAAGAAGGTCGACCGCGCTGCCACGGCTCAGGGACGCTCGCGCAGCGAGCTGATCCGTGAGGCACTCCGGACACTGCTCTCCGAAAGCCAAGAGGACCGGCGCTCCTGGAAGGAGGCGCTCGCTCCTCTCAAGGAGCTGGAGCAGCAGTGGGTCGGCCAGTGGAACTCCACGGATATCGTCCGCTACTATCGCGAGACGCGCTACGGCCGCGAAGATCGTCGTTGACACGTCCGTCCTCATCAAATGGTTCAAGACCCGTGATGAGGATCTTGTAAAAGAGGCGCGCACGCTCCTCGCGGAGGTGGAGGCCCGGCCGTGCGAGGTGCACGTCCCGGCCCTCCTCCTGTACGAAGTCGGGAACGTGCTCCTCCTCAAGACCCGCTTGGGCGCGACGGGGCTCGACGACGCCGTGGACCACCTGGAGACGCTCCCCTTCATCGTGGCCCCGCCCGCTACACCGCTTCTGAAGCGCGCCGCCCGTCTGGGGCGCGAGCTCGGCCTCACCTTCTACGATGCCTCTTTCATCGCTCTGGCCGTGGAGTTGGACTGCCCGTGCGTCACTGCCGACCGGCGCCTGTACGACCGCGCCCGCACTCTCCCCCGGGTCCGCCATCTTTCGAGGGTCGGCTCCCTTTCCTGACTCCCGCCAGGAGGCGTCGAGCACCTTGAGCGAGCAGGCTTCGACCTAGGCGATGGCGCGACCCGCGGCGGACCCAGCTGCCGACCGGCGACAGCTTGACCTCTTCGTCGACGGCTGTGACGCCCTCCTGGTCTACGAGATCGTGACTGGGCTCATGAGCCGCGATGTCGAGCGCACCGAGGAGGGCCTGCGTCGCCTCGCTCAGGAGCACCCGCGCCACCCCGATCTGGTGGCGCTCAGCGTGCTGGTGGCGGCGCTGACCGCACCCGCCCCTCCCGCCGCCCCTCACGCAGCGCTGACCGAGCGAGTCGAGCTGACCGAACGCCGGCTCGTTCCGGCGGCGCGGCGCTTCCTAGGAGCGGACGCCGACGCCTTTCTCCGCCCGGTGTGGCAGGCGCTGGTCTCCAACGCGGCCGATCTCCCCTTCGACGCCGCCCATCCCCGGGCGCACCGGGCTTGGCTTTGCCAGCAGTACGGCGAGTGGAGGGAAGTGCGCTCCTCCGTCGAGGACGAACCAGGCTGGGCGGACACGCCCCTCTTGCGCTACTGGATGGGGCTGGCGCAGCACCATCTCGGCGCGCCCGAGGTCGCGATTCGCCTGTGGCTGCCGCTGTGCTGGATGGATCCTCTTCTCTTCGAGACTTGTGCGCCGACGGTTCCGAACCTCACCATTCGCGCAGCCTGGGTCGCCTTCGAACAAGCCTTCCCCTTCGAGGAGTCGCTCGCTGACAGGGCACCTGCGGCCGCCTGGTTCCCCGCCTGGCTGCTCCTGCGCCACTGGGGCCTGTCGCGCCTCTTCTGTGCGGACGATATCCTCGACGCCGGAGACGCCGCCCGCGTGTTCCGCCTTCTCCTGGCGCTCCTCCCGCTCGAACAGCGTGGCCTCACCGACGAGCTGGTCCGCCAGCGCCGAGCGCTCCGGCAGCTCGACAGCAGCTTCTTCCGCTATTACATGGCGGTCCTCGGCGAACGTCGCTCGTCTTCGTGACGTCTCGAGGTCTCCGGGCCTGGATGGGCACCTGCGGCCCACCTCCCGTCGACCGCGTGACCGCCGGAAAAAACTTCCGGAGAAGCGTGATCGAACCCGTTGGTGACGGTAGCCCAACGAAGTTGTGCCGGCCTCCTCGCCCAGCATCGGCAAGCGCTGGGGGGTCACTTGGCCCGTGACGACCTCTTCGGCGCAAGCCGCGCGTTCTTCGTGTGTCGCGCCACGTAGTCTGTCAGCATCCGGAACTGCTCGACGAACGAGTGGTCGCCCACGCCCAGGGGATCCTTGAAGAAGCACGCGAGATGCGTCATCGGGCCCGCCTCGCCCTGGCGCTGGGCGAACTCGGTGAGGCGCACCAGATCGAGGACCAGCGGCGCCGCCAGGATCGAGTCGCACCCCTGCCAGATGAACTGCACGCTCATCTTCGTGCCGAGGAAGCCGCGGAAGTGGACGAAGTCCCACGCCGTCTTCCAGTTGCCGAGCGACGGCACGTACTCGATCCCGACCGTGGAGTGCGGCGTATAGCCGAGCGCTGCGCCGAGCACGCCGGCCTTGCTCCGCACCTTCGAGCGCTTGTGGCGCGGATCGGCGAGCACCCGGCCGTCGCCCCCGCCCAGGATGTTGAAGCCCTCCCAGGCGAGGACCTCGAGGTTCCGGCACCGGAACATCGGCGCCAGGACCGTCTTCACGAGCGTCTCCCCCGTTTTGCCGTCGCTCCCGTAGAAGGGCACGTGATGTTTGAGCGCCAGCTCCTGGAGCGCTGGCACCGCGATGCCGACGGACGGCGTGAAGTTCACGTAAGAGAATCCACGGTCGAGCGCCGCGTAGGCGTAGATCATGCTCGGCGTGACGAGGGCGCGTCGGTCCTGCTGGATCACCCGGCGGAATCGATCGAGCCGCTCGTGATCGCGTGTCAGCTCGAGCGGTGGCTCGGTGGATGCGACGTTCACGACGATCACCGTGTCGAGCCGCTCCTGGTACCTGACGCGATCCAGATCGTCACCGAGCCGCTCGACCGCGGACGCCAGGGACTCCCGCCGTGGGAGAAACGCGCGACTCCCTTGCGGCAGGTTCGCCGGGCCCCCGCCGGGTGCAAACCCTGGCCGGACGCGCGCCTCGACCGCCCTGAGATCTTCGTCAAGCCTCGTCACCAGGGGCTCAGGTACTGCACAGTCGTCACGCGCCAATGAGCGCGCCCGCTCCACCAGGCCGCCCGGCGCGAAGTCCCAACCGCCGAAGACGAGATCGCCCAGCCCGACGAGGGGCAGCGG
>QHSX01000034.1 GCA_003221695.1 Candidatus Rokuibacteriota bacterium | reverse complement strand
TCAAGGTGCGAACGACGACGCTCAACCAGAACGACGAGGCCGTTCAGGTCATCATCGCGAATCTCGTGGTACCGCGCCGCCCGACGCCGGGCGGCGAGGAGGCCGCCGCGAGTGAACATGTCGACCCGGCCGGCGAACGAGTGCCAAGCAAGTACCGCCGCACGACCGCCGCAGCTCCGATGAATGATCACTGACTGTGCGTGAAATTGGTGCCCCCGGGGTGACTCGAACACCCGGCACGCAGTTTAGGAAACTGCTGCTCTATCCACCTGAGCTACGGGGGCACGCGGATTTACGAGACGCTCGGGCTCGATTCTACCGCTTTGTGCTGATTTTGTGCTGAACCCTGCGAGGCGTCACCACCTTCCCGTTCGCCCGTCGCACACGGCGACCCTAAGTCGCCATCTGGTGGACCGGCCAGTATTTCCGGAAGTCACCGGCCGACTTCCGGAATCCCCACGAGGCGCGTCGTTGATTTTCCGGCGCCAGAGGCGTATATGCAGGGCGCGATGAAACGTCGGTTGCCTGCGCTAGCAGCGCTACTTCTGAGCGCCGTCGTCACACTGACGCCGCTCGCGTACGCCACTCCTCCAGATCCCGCCTGGATTCCCGGGTTTTGGGACGACGCGGACCACGACGACCTGATCTTCAGGATCACATCGGACGTCGGCGCCATCGAACCGCATCCGGCCTCAGATGGGGGACCGGTTCGCGCAGTTGTCGACGCTGTTCCGCAGACCGACGAGCGACTGGACCGCTCCCGGGCCCACTCGTCGCCTCTCACCCGCGCCCCTCCGGCCCTTTAGCCCTCTCCCGCTCGAGCGTCGCGGCCGATAGACCGCGACCGAACCGAATGGACGACACGCGGGCGGCCTCTGCGCTCGACGTGGAGTCGAGAGACGCTGATCGAGTGTCGGGAAAGGAGGATTCCTACGCGCGCGGCGTACGCCGTGACGGGCACATCAGGTGTGGCTGAGAGTCGCCTCTCATAGAGGAGGTCTTGCGATGATGCGAAAGTGTTCGCTCACGTTGTCCCTGCTTCTCGTCGTTATCATACCCGTCCTGCTACTCTGCGCCGGGTCGGGCGGCGCTGACGAGGACAACGGGCGGAATGGAAGGTCGGTCAGCCTTCTCACGACCATTCCGATCCCCGGCCTGGTCGTCTTCGATATCAGCTGGGTCGACGCGGGCACCCAGCTCTACTATCTGGCCGATCGCTCCAATGCTGCCATCGAAGTCATCGACGCCAAGAGGGATCTCTTCGTCAGGCAGATCAAACCCGCCGGGGCGCAGGCGTTCAAGGGGTTCACGGGGAGCAACGACACTTCCGGTCCCAACGGCGTCGTGGTTTCCCCGGACGGACGCTGGCTGTTTGTCACCGACGCCAACAGCAGGGTGGTATCCATCGACCTCACAACAGACCAGATCGTCGGCGATGTCCACACCGGCGGAGCCGATGGCCTGCGGACCGATGAACTGGCTTACGACCCGAGAGATGGGATCCTCCTCGCGGTGAACAACGCCGACGACCCACCCTTTGCCACCCTCATCACGGTCAACAAGCAGAACGGACACCTGACGGTCGGTCCACGAATCACGTTCGACACGGCCCACGGCGTCGATGCGACCAATGGCGCGGAACAGCCGGTGTGGGATCCGGGCACTGGCAAATTCTACGTGTCCATCCCTGAAGTGAACTGCCCCGGCGGCCACAACACTCCCCCTGCACCGCCCTGCGTCGGCGGGTTCCACGAAGGCGCGGTCGTAAGAATCGACCCGCAGAGTAGTGGCGCGGTGGAGACGCCGCTGTTTTCGGTGGACTTCTGCCAGCCCGCCGGACTCACCCTCGGTCCGCACCAGGATCTGCTCGTTGGTTGCAGCGTAGTCTTCGACACCATCGGTCATGCGTGGAGTCCGTCGGATACGAACCCAGCGGTCCCCGTCCAGGTCGTTCTGGACGCAAAAACGGGCGCAATCGACAAGAGGGTTGCGGGCGTTGGGGGATCGGACGAAGTCTGGTTCAACTCCGGGGACCGACGGTACTACACCGCCTCTCGCGCGGACCCGCTCGGCCCCGTCCTCGGCGTGATCGACGCGGAGAACCAGAGACTGATCCAACGTGTTCCGACGTTCAATACCCCTTCGACTTCTCCAGCCCCGCGGGGAACCGCGCACTCGGTTGCCGTCAATCCGCATAACAACCACGTGTTCGTGCCCCTGCCGGCGAACAAGATCCCCACCTCGATCTGCACCAACGGCTGCGTCGCGGTGTTCGGGCCGCCAGACGACGATTGACGTCTTGGTCGGCTGAGCTTTCCAGTGGGCGAAACGGCGGCGCCATGCCGCCGTTTCGTTGCCCCGCGTGCCGCATCTCGGGTCCCGCGGCCCCGCGCTGGGAGCTCCAAGTTCTGATAGGAGGCAATCGTGGCGAACCTGAGGGAATCCATCGGGCTGGTTGCGTGCGCGGTGGTGCTCGCGGCTCCGCTGGTCTGTCGCGCGCAAGCCCCGGCACCGACGCCCGGGGGCTTGGCGGTGGAGGGTGCGCTCGAAGGAGCCAACCCCGTGATGGATGGCCGGTGGGAGGTCACGCTGGACGGCCGCATCGGCTTCCCACGCGGCCGCCTCAAGGTCGGGGAATTTCCCACGGGCAGCAACACGACCGGGGGAGGAGGCACGCCGGGCACACTTCTTCGGCTGCACACCCTCGGAATCGATGTGTCCGAGGCGCTCGAGGGCGCTGTCGCGTTTTATGTCACTCCCCGTGACGCCGTGCGCGCCAGCTACCTCTACTACTTCCTGGACGGTAGCAGCACGCCGCGTGTCTCGGTCGTCTACAACGGCCAGGAGTTCGCTCCCGGCCCACTGCGGACCAATGCGGACTTCTCCCGCTTCAGTCTCGCCTACGAGCGCACGCTGCTCGGCCGGCCTGCCAGGGCGCGGCTCATCGGCAGCGCCGGGCTCACGTATGTCAACCTCAACCCCACGCTGACAGGGCATGGGAAGAGCAACAGTGAGGACTTCTATCGGCAAGAGCTCCCCGTCCCGATCTTGGGGCTACGGTGGGATTATCCGCTCGGGCAGCGCCTGCTCTTGCAGGCGTCGCTGGCGGGCGGAGCGCTGCCACGAGTCGACAGTCTACGCAAGGAGGGGGGCACCATTTACTTGCAGCAGAGCCACGCCGACGCCGGCGCTGGACTCGCTTACTTGCTCCGCCGGAACGCGAAGGTGGAGCTCGAGTATCACTTCACCTACTTCTTCCAGTACGAGGTCAGTCACGAGGACAAGAATCTCTTCGAGCTGATCGACAACGGTCTACAAGCGCGCTTCACCCTGCGCTTCTAACCTGGACGAAGACGACTATCCTTGACCCCTCCGTGGCCTCCCGCTAAGCTCGGCTCACGGTGCACGCGCTCGGGGCCGACGAGACCACTCAGTGATTGATCGACGAAGGTTCCTCGCCGTCATGGGCGGGAGCCTCCTTCCCTCACCGCGTCGCGCCGGCGCGCAGCCGGCGAAGCTGGTCTATCGCGTCGGGGTCATTGCGGACAAGGCAGGCTATGAGGCCCTCAAGGCCGGCTTGCGCGACGTGGGCTACGCGGAAGGCCGAGACATGGTGCTCGAGTTCCGCGCCATCGACTCGGGAGATGTTCGATTTCTCGACGTCGCGACGGAGCTCGCCCGCATCCCGGTTGACGTGATCGTGGCTGGCACCACGCCCGCGATCCTGGCGGCCAAGCAGGCGACCACTGCGATCCCCATCGTCGGCCTCTCGGTCGATCCCGTGGCGAGTCGACTCGTCGCGAGCCTGGCCAAGCCCGGCGGCAACATTACGGGGTTGAGCCTCGACGAGGTCGGGACCAATGCGACGCGGCTGGAGCTGCTCAAGGAAGCCGCTCCGGCTGTCACGCGCGTCGCCGTGTTGACGACCTCGACCAATCCGAGCTCGAGCCAGATGCTGAAAGAAACGGAGCGCGCGGCTCAGACGCTGGGCGTGGAGGTGCACGCGTTCGAGCTGCGCGGAGGCGACGACCTCGCGAAGACCTTCGCTGCGATGGCGACGAGGCGGGTCGATTCACTCATCGTGTTGCCCTCGGCCGTGGCCTCCAGCCGCCGAACGCAGATCGTCATCCTTGCCCTTCGGCATCGACTCCCGTCCATGTTTTGGCGACGAGAGTTCGTGGACCTAGGCGGCCTACTCTCCTACGGGCCGGACCGGTCCGAGATCTACCGACGCGCCGCGGTCCTCGTGGGCAAGATCCTCCAAGGCGCCAAGCCCGGCGACCTCCCCGTCGGACAGCCACGGAAATTCGACCTCATCGTCAACCTCCGGACCGCCAAGGCGCTCGGCTTGACGATCCCGTCGTCGGTGCTGCTGCTGGCGGCCGAGGTGATCGAGTGAGCCCCGGAGGCCACCTCCTGACCACGGTACTCGCGGCCGGTGCCGGCCTGGTCGCCACGGGCTCGGTCCCGGTCGCGGTGGGCGTCGTCGCGGGCGGATTCCTCATCGACACGGACCATCTGGTGGACTACGTGCTCGTCGAGCGCCGCCGCGAACTCACGCCGGCCGCGTTCCTCCGCCACTACAACGAGGGCCACACACGGCGGGTGGTCCTGGTCCTCCATTCCTACGAAGTGTTCCTGGCTCTCGCCGGGCTCGCGTGGTGGCTCGACTCGGCGTGGCTCGCGGGCTACCTCGCGGGGGGCGCGATGCACCTGGTGCTCGACATCATCTTCAATGGCCGACTCACGCCGAAGAGTATCTTCGCGTTCTACAGCCTGGGCTTTCGCTTCGCTCACGCCTTCGACGCCGCCGCGCTCTTTGGCACGGAGCCTCGCGTCGCGCCCCCGGGCTTCTGGCGCTCGTTCCTCTTCGGCGCTCGCCTCACGCGGCGGCGGTGACGCCGGCCGCACACCCTCGGCGTCAGAAGAAGTCCGACGGATCCACGCCCCGTGCCGCGAGCAGCGCGCGCAGCTTCCGGAGGCCCCCCGCCTCGATCTGGCGGACACGCTCGCGGGTGAGTCCCAGACGCCGGCCGATCGCGTCGAGCGTCTCGGGCGGATCGCCATCGAGGCCGAAGCGGCGGCGGAGGACCAGACCCTCGTTCGCGGCGAGGTCGTCGAGCACCGACACGAGGTCCGCGCGCTCGCGCAGCAAGGCGCCGACGGCGTCGCTCGGGCTCGGAGAGGGATCGGCGACGAGGTCGGCGATACGGCCCTCCCCTTCCTTCAGCGGCGTCTCGAGGGACACCGGCCGTTGGCGGATCTCCTCGAGCTCCTCCACCTGCTCGACGTCCATGCCGAGGGCGGCGGCCAGCTCGGCAGACGTGGGCTCGCGCCCGAGCTCCTGGCTGAGCCGCTTCTGCTCGCGCGCGAAGCGCCCGAGCAGCAGCTCGACGTGCACCGGGAGGCGGATCGTCCGCGCCTGGTTCGCGAGCGCCCGCACGATTGCCTGGCGCACCCACCATGCGGCGTAGGTCGAGAAGCGGGTGCCGCGCTCGCCGTCGAACTTGTCGACGGCGCGCAGGAGGCCGAGGTTCCCCTCCTCGATCAGGTCGGGGAGCGGCAGGCCGCGGTTCAGGTAGCGGCGGGCGATCTGGACGACCAGGCGCAGGTTGGACTCGATGAGCTTCGCCTTCGCGGTCTCGTCACCCGCCCGGGCGCGTCGCGCGAGCTCCACCTCCTGCTCGCGCGTCAGGAGCGGGATCCGCGCGATCTCCTTCAGGTAGACGCGGAGGTTCTCACGGCTGGTCTCGCGCGTCTCGTCCCGGACGTCCTCGTCGACCTCGTCGGGCAGCGTGTCGAGCGGCTCGTCGGGAATGACGTCGTGGGCCTCGTCACTCATTGGACGAATTGTCGTCCGTCTCCTCCACGCGTGCAATCCGAGGCGGGAGCGGCAGGAGGTAGAGGGGGTTGTAGTGGCGCCCCTGTCGACGGATCTCGAAGTGCAGGTGATCGGTCGTCGCGCGGCCGGTGCGGCCCACCGTCGCGATCGTCTCGCCGGCCGCGACCCGGTCGCCGGCCTCGACGAGGTTCCGGTCGTTGTGGGCGTAGACCGTGACGAAGCCGCCCTCGTGCGCGATCTTGACGACGCGACCATAACGGGGCTCGACGCCGCTCATCACGACGACGCCGGGCGCCGCCGCCGTCACGGGCGTACCCGACTCGGCCTTGATGTCGATCCCGGCGTGCCAGCCGCTACGCCGCCGGCCAAAGGCGGACGACACGGGGCCCTCGATGGGCCAGACGAACACGCCGCCCAGCTCGTCCACGTCGGGCACTCCCAGCTCGAGGTGCGCTGGCGCCCGCGGGCTCACCGGCGGTGACACGGGGCGCGCGGACACGCGCTGATCCGCATCGGTCTGCTGAACGGCGACGCGACGCACCCCCGAGGGCGTCGCGGACGGGATGACGAGGCGCTGGCCGATCCTGAGCGCGACGCGCGCGCTCGGCAGGCGGTTCTCGGCCACGATCGCCATGACGGTCACGCCGTGGCGCTCCGCGAGCTTCACGAGCGTGTCGCCGGACCTCACCTCGTGGACACGGGGCTCCCGGGGGGCCGCGTCCGCGACCGCGCCGCCCACGGCGGCCGACGCGCTCACCAGGACAACGAGGCCCGCGGCGCCCAGCCCGAGCATCGCGACGTCGCGACGCACGCCGACCCTCACGGCTCGAACTCGGCGAAGCGGATCTCGAACGAGGCGAAGCGCCCGGTGGGGGGAAGCCAGCGGACCGTCACCTTCTCCACCCGTGACAACGGCGGCCCCTTCTCCAGCTCGCGCACGAACTCCTGGATCAGCGCGCGCGGTCCCTCGGCCCGCGCGCGCACGCGACCGTCCTTGAGGTTCGCCACGAAGCCCGAGAGCCCGAGGCCCTCGGCGCGCCGCTGGGCGAAGTTGCGGTAGCCGACGCCCTGCACGTAGCCCTCGATGATGATCTCCGCCGCCGACCGTGGCTCGTTCATGCGGGTTCGACTCGGACTCGGGGATCGCCCGGCGACCGGCCGGAGCCGGCCGCCGGGCGGGAGATCGTTGGTCGGGGCGAGAGGATTTGAACCTCCGACTTCACGGTCCCGAACCGTGCGCGCTACCAGGCTGCGCTACGCCCCGACGCGACCGGCCTATTGTACAGCAGGTTCGCGAACGCCGGGTCCGGCTGCCGGTCACATCTCCCAGGCGTACTTCCCGACGAGCTTGACGAACTTGCACTCGCCGCACTCGCGCGTCCTCATCTCTCCACCAACCTTCTCGACCAGGGTGAGGACCTGGTTCGCGGGGTCTCCGATCGGCACCACCATCCGCCCGCCCTCGGCGAGCTGCTGGAAGAGCGGCGGCGGCACGGCGGGGCCGCCGGCGGTGACCAGGATCCGGTCGAACGGCGCCTCGTCGGGCCAGCCGAGGGTCCCGCTGCCGACGCGGATCCACACGTTCGTGTAGCCGAGCTGCTCGAGGAGCGCGCGCGCACGTTCGGCGAGGCGCGGCAGCCGCTCGACCGAGCACACGCGGCGCGCCAGCTCGGCGAGCACCGCCGTCTGGTAGCCGGAGCCGGTGCCGACCTCGAGCGCCTTCTCACGCCCGGAGAGCTCGAGGAGCTGCGTCATGAGCGCGACGATGTAGGGTTGGGAGATGGTTTGTTCCTCGCCGATCGGGAGCGGGTGGTCGCCGTACGCGCGCCCGCGGAGCGCCTCCTCCACGAAGAGGTGGCGAGGCACCTTACGCATCGCGCCGAGCACGCGCACGTCGGTGATCCC
>QHSX01000108.1 GCA_003221695.1 Candidatus Rokuibacteriota bacterium | reverse complement strand
CTTACCGTCTTCGGGGAGCGTGAGCGCCGGCACGAGCCAGGCGCGCTCGCCGCCGATCCCGAGCGCCTCGCGGCTCGTAGCCAGGATGCGGAGCCGCGGGCAGCCCCGCAGCAACGCCTCCGCCAGCCGGGCGCACGCCTCGACCAGATGCTCGCAGTTGTCCAGCACGAGCAGCGCGTCCCACTCGCGCAGCGCCTCGAGCAGGGCGTCCCCGGCCGATCGAATGCCGTCGCGGCGCACCCCCAGCGCATCGGCGACGTGGTGCGGGACGAGCTCCGGATTCGAGAGGGGGGCGAGCTCCACCCAGGCGACGCCGTCGGGATACTGCGTCCCCACGCGGCTCGCCACCTCGAGGGCGAGGCGGGTCTTGCCGCTGCCGCCCGCGCCGGTGAGTGTCAGGAGCCGCGTGCTCTGGAGCAGCTCTTGGACGGCCGCCGTCTCGCGCTCGCGGCCGATGAACGAGGTGAGTTGTGTGGGCGGCGGCGCGCCCGCCGGGGCTTCCGGTGCTTCGATGGCCTCGACGAATGCCGCCATCCCGCTGAACCGGTCGGCGGGCGCCTTGGCCATGGCCCGGGTGAGCGCGGCGGCCACCGGCTTCGGGACATCGGGTTGGAAATCCGTGATCCGCGGCGCCGCCACCGTAAGATGCCGGATCAGCACGCTCTCCATCGTCGGCCCCGTGAACGGCGGCTGCCCCGCCAGCATTTCGTAGAGCACGCATGCCAGCGCGTATTGATCGCACCGTCCGTCCAGCTCCCGGTCCCCGGACGCCTGCTCTGGGCTCATGTAGTCCGGCGTCCCGATCACCGCGCCGGGCTGCGTCAGGGCCCGGCTGCGCGTTTCGCCGGCGGCGCTGATCGCCCGCGCGATCCCGAAGTCCGCCACCACGGCGTGTCCCGACTGAAACAGGATGTTCTCCGGTTTGATGTCGCGATGGATCACCCCGCGCCGATGCGCGTAGTCCAGCGCGTCCGCCACCTCCCGCGCGATCTTCAGGGCTTCCTCGAGCGGCAGCCGGGTGTCCCGCTGCAGCCGATCGCGCAGCGACTTCCCCTCGACGTAGGGCGTCACGTAATAGAGAACGCCGGCCGCCTCCCCGGAGTCGTGCACCGCGAGGATGTTGGGGTGATTGAGCGCGGCCGCGATCTCGATCTCGCGCAAGAAGCGCTCAGCACCGACGGTAGTGCCGAAATCCGATCGGAGCACTTTGACGGCTACCTTGCGGCGGTGCTTCAAGTCCTCGGCGAGGAGGACGATGGCCATCCCTCCTTGGCCCAGCAGGCGGTCCAGGCGGTAGCGGTCGGCCAACGCCTCGGCGAGGCGCTCGTGGTGCCGGATCATCGGGGGAATATGCGTCCGCCCGGGACGGCCCGGCCACCAGCCCGTCATTGGGCTGGCGGCGCTTCTCACGTCGCAACATGTTCCCGCGTGAGTTACCACCGCCGCGTGAAACCCCGAACCCTTGGCTCGACGGGCTACGTCGTCAGCGAGCTCGGCTTTGGCGGCTGGGGCCTCGGCGGCTCACAGTGGCGCGGCGTGGACGATGGCCAGGGACGTGATGCCCTGCGCGCAGCCGTGGACCGGGGGATCACGTTCTTCGATACCGCTTTGGCGTACGGCGACGGCCATAGCGAGCGCCTCATGGGCCAGGTCTTGAAGCCCGAAATCCACGCCGGTCGCGTGGTCGTCGCGACCAAGGTTCCGCCGCTCAATGAGGAATGGCCGGGGCGGGCCGGTGCGGCTCTCGCGGACGTTTTTCCCGCCCGGCATCTCTCCGCTTCCACGGAGCGATCGCTCGAGAACCTCGGTGTCGACGCCTTGCAGTTACAACAGCTGCATGTGTGGAACGACGCCTGGCTCGACGACCCGGAATGGGAGGCGTCGTACGACCGGATGGTCCGCTTAAAGAAGGAAGGGAAGGTCTTGCATTGGGGGATCTCGATCAACGACCACGCGCCCGAGACGGCGTTGCGGGTGCTCGGGGATCCGCTGTTCG
>QHSX01000077.1 GCA_003221695.1 Candidatus Rokuibacteriota bacterium | reverse complement strand
CGCGCCTGGCCGGGTCGCTCGACTTGAAGATCCCGGAGCCGACGAAAACGGCCTCGGCGCCGAGCTGCATCATGAGTGCGGCGTCCGCCGGGGTCGCGATCCCGCCCGCCGAGAAGTTGGGGACCGGGAGCTTCCCAGCCCGCGCCACCCATCGCACCAGCTCGTAGGGCGCGCCGAGGGTCTTGGCCTCGGTCATGAGCTCCTCGGGCGAGAGCGTCGTGAGGCGGCGGATGCCCGAGGTGATCGCGCGCATGTGGCGCACGGCCTCCACGATGTTGCCCGAGCCCGCCTCACCCTTCGTCCGGATCATCGCCGCGCCCTCGCCGATGCGCCGGAGCGCCTCGCCCAGGTCGCGCGCGCCGCAAACGAACGGGACGCGGAACGCGAACTTGTCGATGTGGAAGTGCTCGTCCGCGGGCGTGAGGACCTCCGACTCGTCGACGAAGTCCACCGCGAGCGCCTCGAGGATCCGGGCCTCCACGAAGTGGCCGATCCGCGCCTTGGCCATGACGGGGATCGAGACCGTTTTCTGGATCTCCTTGATCTTCTTCACCGAGGCCATCCGCGCGACGCCCCCGTCCTTGCGGATGTCGGCGGGCACGCGCTCGAGCGCCATCACCGACGCCGCCCCGGCGTCTTCGGCGATCTTCGCCTGCTCGGCCGTCGTCACGTCCATGATCACCCCGCCCTTGAGCATCTCGGCGAGGCCGATGTGCTTCTTGTCCGCGATCCTGAGTTCGTCGAACTCCGCCATGTCAACGCCTCCTTCATTCATACATAGACTCGTCTACACCACTGGGACGGCTGCGGCTTCGAGCCGGCTCCGGCCTCGCGGCCGGCTCCGCGCCGCCTTGATCGTCTCGCCGAGCCGCCGGACTCCCTCGTCGATCCGCCCGGCCGCCACGGACGAAAACGACAGCCGCAGCGTGCCCGAGCCGGCGCCGTCCATGAAGAACGGCGCGCCCGGCGTGAACGCGACGCCGTGCTCGATGGCCGCCGGCAGGAGCTCCGTGGCGTCGAGCCCGGGCGGCAGCGTGAGGAGGAGCGAGAATCCCCCCTGTGGCTCCGTCCACGTCACCTCGGACGGCATGCGGCGCCCGAGGGCCGCAAGCAGGAGCGCGCGCCGCCGCGCGTATTCGCGCGCCACCCGCGCCGCGTGGCGGTCGAGGAGCCGCCGCTCGCAGAACCGGTGGACCGCCGCCTGGATGAGCGCGCTCGTGTGGAGGTCGGCGAGCTGCTTGGCCGCCTGGAGCCGCTCGAGGATCGGCGGGGGGCCGACGACCCACCCGAGGCGCAGCCCCGGGAAGAGGATCTTCGAGAAGGTGCCGATGTAGAGGACGACACCGTGCGCGTCGGCCGCCTTGAGCGGCACCGCCGGCCGTGCACCGTAGTAGAGGCTCCCGTCGAAGCCGTCCTCGACGATCGGCACGTGGTGGTGCCCGGCCACCTCGAGCAGCCGCCGCCCGGTCTCGGGCAGGAGCGTGAGGCCGGTCGGGTTGTGCGCGCTCGGCTGGCAGTAGAAGAGCTTCGGCGCGTGGCGCTCGAGCAGGCGCTCGAAGCCGTCCACGCGCGGCCCCGCCGCGTCCCATGGCACGGGCGCGAGCTGGGCGCCGAAGGACCGGAACACCTGGAGCGCGCGCGGGTACGTGGGCTGCTCGATCGCGACGGTGTCGCCCGGGTCCACGAGGGTGCGTGCGATCAGGTCGAACCCCTGCTGCGAACCGTTGACGATCAGGATCTCCTCGGGTCGCGCCTCGAGCCCGAACCGCAAGAGATAGGTCGACAGGTAGCGCCGGAGCGGCGGGTAGCCGCCCGCCGGATAGTACTGGAGCAGCGACGCCCCCTCCTCCCGGATGACCTGGTTCAGCACCCGCCGGAACGCGTCGGTCGGGAAGAGCCCGCTGTCGGGCATGCCGCCGGCGAACGAGGTCACCGCGGGGTTCGACGCCGCCGAGCTCACGAGCGTGCGCGTCCGATCGTCCTCGGCGGCGATGATCTGCGCGCTCCGGGAGAGGAGCGCGAGCCAGTCGAGGCGCGCTGGCGCCGTTGTCGCGGGGTCCGCGTGGCCGGTTTGACCCGAAGGTGGCCAGGGAGAGGTGCCCGGGGCTTCGGGGCGCTCGGCGACGAACGTGCCCTGCCCGACGTGGGCGCGCGCCCAGCCAGCGGCAACGAGCTCCTCGTACGCCTCGGCGACCGTCCCGCGGTTCACCCCGAGCGTCTGCGCGAGCTCGCGGGTCGCCGGCAGCTTCATCCCCGCGACCAGCAGCCCCTCGTGGATGAGCCGCTCGAGATGCGCCTGGATCTGGCGCGCCAGCGGGATCGGCTTGTCCCGGTCGAGCGTGATGTTCACAGTGGTCACCTACCAGGCCATTTTGACGCTGAATCGATCCTCGTCAAGAGCCAATTGGTCTAGCCGCTGCCGGGCCAATGGCGGCGTCCGCTATAATCACCCTGGCGGTTCGATCCTGACCGAAGGAGGAGCCCGATGGCCCAGATGAAGGAGTTCGCCGGCCTCTACTACCGGGAGGGCGCGCTCGATCCAAAGACGATGCAGCTGGTGGCGCTCGCCGCGATGGCCGCCGCCGGCTGCACGTCCTGAGTGCCGGGACGCTTCGCGGCCGCGAAGCAAGCCGGCGCCACGGACGACGAGATCAGCGAGACGCTCATGTACGCGATGCGCGGCGCGGCGCGCGCGACGTGGTCCACCATCAAGTACATCCCAGGCGTCGAGGATCTCAACAAGGAGTGGAAGACGAAGTTCGAGCGGGAGGCGGGCGGCAGGTAGCCAAGGGAGGTCCGTGATGGCGGCAGGCGAAGCGCCGATCAAACAGGCGGTGAAGTGGATCGACGACCGGCTCCGCGACGACCCCGCGGCCGATCGCGTGAAGCTCGTGGACGAGGCCTCGCGGCGCTTCGACCTCTCGCCGCTCGACACGGACTTTCTCTTCCGCCACCTCGCCGAGCGCGCCAGGCGCCCGTGAGCGACGCCCACGCCCGCCGCGTGCAGGCGCAGTTCGGCGCGAGCGCCGCGGCCTACGTGGCGAGCACCGGCCACGCGGGGGGCGACGATCTCGAGCGCCTCCTCGCGTGGGTCCGCGCCTGCCGTCCGGGTCGCGCGCTCGACGTCGCCACGGGCGGTGGCCACACGGCGTTGGCACTCGCCGGCGTCGCGCGCGAGGTCGTCGCCTTCGACCTGACGGAGCCCATGCTCCGCGCCGCGCGCGAGTTCATCCGGAGCCGCGGGTCCACCAACGTCGCGTTCGTCCTCGGCGACGTGGAGGCGCTCCCCTTCCGCGACGGGGCGTTCGACGCGGTCACGTGCCGGATCGCGGCGCACCACTTCGCCAACGTCGCCGCGGCGCTCCGCCAGGCCCACCGGGTGCTCCGGCCCGGCGGCTCCTTCCTGATCCAGGACATCCTCGGCCACGATGACCCGGCCGCCAACGCCTTCATCACCGAGGTCGAGCGGCGTCGCGACCCCTCCCACGTGCGCGCCTACCGGGCGTCGGAGTGGAAGGCATTCCTGCGGGCCGCCGGGCTCACGGTGATCGACGAGGGGGTCGTGCGCAAGGTCAGACCCTGGGAGGAGTGGACCGGGCGTACGCGCATGACGCTCGAGGCGCGTGAGGCCCTGGAGGCGTTCGTGCGTCAGGCGCCCGAGCGGTGCCGGGCGGCGTTCGACTTCGAGCTCGCCGGGGACAGGATCGCAGCGTTCACCGACCGCATGATCCTGCTGCGCGCCGACCGAGACTAGCTCCGCCAGGCCTCCTCAGGGCTTGAGCCGGACGATCGTCGCACCCCATCCTCCGCCGCCCGGCGGAGCGTCGAAGAATTCGGCGACGCGCGGATGGCCGGCGAGCAGCGACCGCACGATCCTGCGCTGGACGCCGGCGCCGCGACCGTGGATCAGCCGCACCTCGGCGAAGCCGCGGGCGTGAGCGGCCTCGAGGTACTCGGCAACGACGGACGGAATGTCGCGCGGGGCGAACGCGTGCAGGTCGAGCGCGTCCTCGATCGGGATCCGGACGGGCTCGTCGTCTACAGCCGCGGCCCTCCCGTCACGTGCTGCTTCCAGTGGTCGAAGCTCAGGAGATCCTCCCCCGAGAGCTTGCACTGTCAGAAGGTCGCCGCGCGCTCGAAGAAGGCCACGTCCACCAGGAGGACATTCTCGGCACGCGCGGTTTCGGCGACCTTCTGGCTCACCATCTGACGCACGAACGGGATCGGGATCCGGCCGAGACGATGGATGACCTCCTCGGTGCAGCGGATCCGCGTGCCGGGGAGCATCGGCCCCTCGGCCACCACAGCGTCCGCCTCGCGCTCGGGGTGCGCGCACGTCTCGGGCACGAGCTGCTGGAGGCGGAGCGACACGTAGTCGGTCACCCACGCGCGGAGCTCGTCCCTCGCCCCCGTCAGGCTCGGCCCGCCGCCCTCGAACGCGGCGCCGAGCGCCGCGAGCCGCGCCTCGAGCCGGCCCAGACGCGCCTCGAGCGCCGCGAGCCGCTGGTCGAGACTCGGACCGCTCACGCGAGCACCGGGTGTCGGGTGTGCCAGTCCGTGGCGCGCTGGTAGGCGTCGGCGGCGCGGAGGACGGTCGCCTCGTCGAACGGCCGCCCGACGAGCTGCATGCCGATCGGGAGGCCGCCCGTGGTGAAGCCGCACGCGACGGAGCACGCCGGATGGCCCGAGAGGTTGAAGGGACGCGTGAACCGGAGGAGCGCCGACCGCACGTCGGACGGCCCGTCGCCGAGCGTGGCCTCCTTCTCGCCGAGCCGGGGCGCCGGGATCGGCGTCGCGGGCGCCAGGAGGACGTCGCGCCGCTCGAGCGCTCCGTCCACCTCCTGGCGGAGGAGCTGACGCGCCTGCTGACCGCGTACGTATTGCAGGCCGGTCACGAACGCACCGAGCATCAGGCGCTCACGCACGTCCGGCTGATAGTCGGCCCTGCGGGTCCGCAGCCACTCGGCGTGATAGGCGAGCGCCTCGGCCGGGACGATCGCGAAGGAGGCCGCGGCCACACGCGCGACCTCGGCGAGGTTCACCTCGTCCACGACCGCGCCCGCGCGCTCGAGCGCCTTCGCCGCCGCGAGCACCGCGTCCCGGACTTCCGGCGCCGCCACGTCGGTAAAGTGGGCGCGCAGGAGTCCCACGCGGAGCCCCTTCACCTCGCCCGTGAGCGCCGCCGTGTAGTCGGGCACCGGCAGGACGCTCGTCGTCGGGTCCGCAGGGTCGTAGCCGGCCATCGCGCCGAGCATCAGCGCGCAGTCCGCCACCGTCCGTGCCATCGGCCCGGCGTGGTCCATCGACCACGCGAGCGGGAGGACGCCCGCCCGGCTCACGCGCCCGTACGTCGGCTTGAGGCCGCTGATCCCGCAGAGCGAGGCGGGGATGCGGATCGAGCCGCCGGTGTCCGAGCCGAGCGCCGCGGGAGCGAGCGCCGCCGCAACCGCAACGCCCGACCCAGAGGACGAACCGCCCGCGACGCGATGAGCACCACCGTCCCATGGATTCATCGCGTCGCCGTAGTGGGCGTTCAGCCCCTCGGGCCCGTACGCGAACTCGTGCATGTTGAGCTTGCCGAGCACGATCGCCCCGGCCGCGCGGAGCCGGCTCACGACCGTCGCGTCGTCCGCGGGAACGAAGTCGGCAAGGATCTTCGAGCCGCCCGTGGTCCGCACGCCCCGGGTGTTGTAGAGGTCCTTGGCCCCGTAGGGCACGCCGTGGAGCGGCCCGACCGCACGCCCGGCCGCGAGGTCGGCCTCGGCGGCCCGCCCCGCGTCGAGCGCCGCGTCGCCGCACACCGTGATGAACGCCCTGAGCTTGCCATCGAGCGCCGTGACGCGCTCGAGGAAGGCGCGCACGACCTCGACGGGCGAGACCTCTTTGGTCGCGATCATGCGCGCGAGCTCGGTCACGGAGCGCCACACGAGGTCCGGCATCTCAGAGCACCCGGTACTGCGTGGTCGGCTCCACGTTCGCGAGCGGTACTTGCTCCAGACGCGCCAGGAGGTCGAGCATCCGCGCCACCGCCGGACGGATCGCCTCGAGCTCGGCGTCGCTCCAGTCGAACCCGGCGAGGCGGCTCATCCGCTTGAGGGTGTCCAGGCTTATTTCCATGGGCGGGAGCATACCACTAGAATGAGGGGGCATGGCCGTCCCCCTGACGATCCTGACCGATCCGCGCGACCCGGCGCCGCGACGGACGCTCGCGCTGCCGCCCGCGACGTCGATTCTGAAGGGGGCGCACGCGGCGTCCATCGAGATCACCGCGACGTGTGGCGGCCGGGGCCGCTGCACGTCCTGCCGGGTCAAGTTCGTCGCGGGAACCGTGCCGCCCCCGACGATCATGGACGAGATCCAGCTCGGTGACGACCAGGTCCGCGAGGGCTACCGGCTCTCCTGCCAGTGCGTGCCGGGCGAGGCCGTGACCGTCCAGATCGCGCCGCCGCTCGAGGAGCGTGCGTTTCAGATCCTGGGCGCCGGGCCGGGCGTCGTCGGGATGGGTAACGTCACGCTCGACTCCGGGATCCGGAAACAGGTCGTGAAGGTCGGCCTGCCCCGCGAGGAGCACCACCAGACCTCCGACCTCGAGCAGTTCGCGGCCGCCCTCGGCGTGACGCCGGCGGACGTCGGCCTCGCCGTGCTGCAGGGATTGCCGGGAGCGCTGCGCGACGATCCCGCGGGCGTCACCGTCACGACGTTCGCCGCGGCGGGCGGCGGCGAGCGGGTCCTCGCCGTCGAGCGCGGCGACACCGCGTCCATGAAGTTCGGCCTCGCCGTGGACATCGGCACGACCAGCGTCGTCAGCGTGCTCATCGAGCTCGAGTCGGGCGAGCAGCTCGCGTCGGTCTCGAGCCTCAACCCACAAGCGGTCTTCGGCGGCGACCTCATGTCGCGGATCGCCTTCGCCCAGTTCAACCCGGACAACCTCAAGAAGCTCCACACGCGTATCGTCGGGCTACTCAATCAGCACATCGCGGAGATCTGCCGCCAGTCGGGCGTGCTGGCCAAGTGGATCTACAAGGTCGTCGTCGTCGGCAACACGTGCATGCACCACCTCCTCCTCGGCATCGACCCCTCGCACGTCGGGCTCGCCCCCTACGCGCCCGTGATGCGCCACGCGCTCGTCCTCCCCGCGCGCGAGCTGTTCCTGAAGGTCGCCCCCGAGGCGCGCGTGTGCCTCCTGCCGCTCGTCGCGGGCTTCGTCGGCGCCGACGCCGTCGCCGTTGCCCTCGCCACGCGGATCTACGAGAGCGCCGAGGTCCGCATCGCGGTGGACATCGGGACCAACGGCGAGGTGCTCCTCGGATCGCGCGACCGCCTCTGGGCGTGCTCGGCGCCCGCGGGCCCGGCGCTCGAAGGCGCGCAGATCCGCCACGGGATGCGCGCCGCCCTGGGCGCGATCGACCGCGTCACCGTGGACGACGACGTCCACGTGCACACGATCGGCGAGGCCGACGCCCTGGGTCTTTGCGGCTCGGGGCTGATCGACCTTCTGGCCGGGCTCCTCGACGCGAGCGTGATCGACTGGACGGGGCTGATCCAGGTCGAGGGCCGCGCGGCGCTGCCCCCGAAGCTCTCCGAGCGCGTGGTCATGCGCGGCGAGGAGCGACAGGTGATCATCCTCCGGCCCGGCGAGGCCGGCGCACGCGCGGAGATCGTCCTCACCCAGGACGACGTGCGACAGGTCCAGCTCGCGAAAGGGGCCATCGCCTCCGGCGTCCTGATGCTCCAGCACGTCGCCGGCGTGCCGGACGCGAGAGTCGCCGAGCTGATGCTCGCGGGGGGCTTCGGCAACTACGTCTCGATCGCGAGCGCCTTGCGCATCGGGCTGATCCCGCCGCTCCCGGCGGAGCGGATCCGTTACGTCGGCAACGCGGCGGCGCTCGGCGCTCAGCTCTGCCTCGTCTCGGAGACCGAGCGCCAGCGCGCCGAGCGCGTGGCGGCGCGCATCGAGCACGTCTCACTCGCCGCCCACCCGGACTTCGAGCGGATCTTCGTCGACGCCATGAACTTCCCACAGCCCACATGAGCGGCGTGATCCCCGCGAAGGTCGTCGGCCTCGAGGTCGGCGCGGTGAGCCAGACGATCGACGCGCGCTGGCTCATGGCCTACGCCGCAGCGCTCGGCGAGACGGATCCTCGATACTACGACACGTCCACGCCGGGGGGCCCCCTCGCCCACCCCCTCTTCGCCGTGTGCTACGAGTGGGCTGCCGCGCTGACGGTCCGCTCGAAGACGATCAAGCCCGAGCTGATGCCCCTCGGCGTCCACACGACGCACCATCTCGTGATTCACCGGCGGGCGGAGATGGGGGACAGGCTCCTGACGCGCGGGCAGGTGCTCACGGTCCAGCCGAGACGGAGCGGGACGCTCGTCGTCATCCGGTACTCGACCGTGGACCGTAACGGTCGGCCCGTCACGACGACCGACTACGGGTCGGTCTTCCGCGGCGTCACCACCGACGGCACGGCGAGCGTGGCCGTCCCGCCCCTCCCGCGGCTCGAGCCGCCGGGCGGAGCCGAGATCCGCTGGAGCGCGCCCGTCCCGGTGGCGGCGCAGGCCGCCCACGTCTACTCCGAGTGCACGCGGATCTGGAATCCGATCCACACCGACATCGCCGTCGCGCGAGCGGCCGGCCTCCCCGGCCCGATCCTCCACGGGACGGCGACCTTGGCGCTCGCCGTGTCTCAGGTGATCCGTCACGACCTCGGCGGTGATGCGACGCGTGTCACCATGCTCGCCGCACGCTTGACCGGCATGGTCCTGATGCCGTCGACGTTCACAGTGCATGGCCGCGGGCGCGCCGGCGACCTCGTCGCCTTCGACGCCGTCAACGAGCGCGGCGAGCCGGTGCTGAGCAACGGGGTCCTCCGCGCGTGAAGCAGCTGAGCCGACGCGAGCGCGTCCTGGCGGCGATCAACCGCGAGCCGGTCGACCGCGTGCCGTACGCCGTCTGGCGCCACTTCCCGTCGGTGGACCGCTCCGCCGCCGGGCTCGCGCAGGCGACGCTCAGGTTCCACGAGCGCTACGGCTCGGACTTCCTCAAGATCACGCCGCGCGCCGGTTATGCGGTCGAGGCGTGGGGGTGCGTCGAGGGCGACGAGCTCTCCGACGATGGCCACCGGCCCTGCGCGCGCTGCGCCGTCCGCGCGCCCGAAGACTGGAAGGCGATCCGTCCGCTCGATCCCGGATCGGCGCCGGGCTGGGTCGAGCAGCTCGAGACCATCGTGCGGATGGGCTTCGACCGGCGCATCGGCGACGCGCCGGTTCTGCCCACACTCTTCTCGCCGCTGTCGCTCGCCCGCAAGCTCTCCGGCACTCGGCTCACGCACGACCTACGCGAGCACCCGACGCTGGTCACGGGCGCGCTCGAAGCGATCACCGAGACGGTGATCCGATTCGCGGCGCTGGCGCTCGCCGAGGGCGTCGCGGGCATTTTCTACTCGATCCAGGCGGCCAGCCAGAGCGTGAGCGCGGAGGAGGACTACGCGCGCTTCGGCGAGCCCTACGACCGTCGGGTGCTCGAGTCGGTGCGCGGGAAGTCCATCCTGACGATCGTCCACGGTCACGGGGACCGGCTCATGTTCGACCGCCTGGCCGCGCTGCCCGGTCACGCCTGGAACTGGGACGATCGCTCCACGCCGCCCTCCCTCGCCGAAGGCAAGGGCAAGACTGTGGGGGCCGTCATCGGCGGCCTCGACCAGCGGAAGACGCTGCGGGACGGAACCCCCGCCGACGCCCGCCGAGAGGCGCTCGACGCGGTCGCTCAGACGGGCGGGATCGGACTGATCGTGGGACCCGGCTGCGTCCTGCCGAACAACACATCGGATGCGAACGTCGCGGCGGTCGTGCAGGCGCTCGGCGGACCGCTCAAGAAGATCCCCGGCGTCACGACCTAGCGTCGCGAGCGCTAGTAGAAGTCCCCGTCGCCCATCACGAAGTAGAAGTCAGCGGACACGACGGGGCGGCCGTGAAGCGCGGTGAGCCGTTCCAGGCTCTTGGAGTCCAGCACAATCTCCTCGCCCTGCTTCGCAAAGAGGAAGCCGGCCCTGGCGAAGGCGCGCCGAACGATGCTGTCCTTCGACGCTCTGAAGTAGACTGCTATGGCGCCCAATCGCCTCGCCCATCGCGCCACCAACGACGCGGCCCTCCGGGCAACGAGACGGTCCGGCGTGACGAACACGTCGATGACATGCGCGATCCGATCGATGACTCGCACCACGACATAGCCCCGGGTCCGCTCGGCTTGCCTGATCAAAGCGACCCGGTACCGTTTTTCCGTGGATCCGAAATACCGCCAGTTGAGGAAATCCTTCCGCCGCAGCGTGAAATGGGCGACGACCCTCCCCATTTCCGTGTGCAGGCCCTTGAAATCTTGGTCGAAGCGGCTGATCGGGACCAGGGAGACGTCCCCATCGCTCAGGCCCGCCCCCTCGCCGGCTGGAGCCTCCTTCCCGCTCTGGCGGCCTGCCAGTCCGAGCTTGAACGACACGTACGCCGGCCACGCCAGGACCTTCACGCGGGTCTCGTACGCTCCGATGCTCTGCAGAAGCCCGGTCTTCCGGTAGACCGACATCGACCGCTCGTTCGGAAACGCGAACACCGTGAGACTCTCCCTCTCGGCCGACTCGCACAGCAGCCTGACGAGATGGCCGAAGAGTCCGCGATTCCTGTGCTCGGATGCCACGGCGGCATCGACGAGCTGATAGCCTGGTGCCTCGAGGCCGCGGGAGACGAATCGGTGCGCGATCGCGGGAAGCACCCCGGCGAGTTGATTGTCGGCGGTGAACGCGCCCAGGATGAGCGCCTCGCCGTAAGGGTGGTCCTCGTACAGCCTTCGCGCTTCTGACAACGGCCGATCGGCATCCTGACTTCTGTTGCATCTGTTGTAGAGGTCGTTCACGAGGGCCAGCTCGCCGATCGTGACGCGACGAACCGTGTAACGCGAGAGATCGGCCTGCGTCCTGTCGAGGAGCATGATTCAAATAGATCACACGCCGGCTCGAGCCACGAAGCTTTCCAGAAGTGGTCGGGGCCGGAATTCCCGGACGCGTCATTTCGCAACGTTGAAGCGGAAATGGCAGACTTCGCCGTCCTGAACAACGTACTCCTTTCCCTCGAGCCGGAGCTGGCCCCGGGATCGGAGGTCTGCGAAGGACCCGTTCGCGGCGACGAGATCGTCGTAGCTATTGACCTCGGCCCGGATGAATCCGCGCGCGATATCCGAGTGGACCGTGGCCGCGGCGTCCTGTGCCCGCGTGCCCTCGGGGATCGGCCAGGCCCGAACCTCGTCCTCGCCGACAGTAAAGAAGGAGATCAAGCCGAGCAAGGCATAACAATCACTTAGAACCCGGTGGATCGCAGGCTCCTTGAGGCCAAGATCGGCCAGGAAGGCCTGCTGCTCCGGGCCGGCCAGCCGGGCGACCTCGGTCTCGATGACCGCTGACACCCAGCCGACCCGGGTCCGTGGCCGAGCGGCGACGTCCCGGAGGCCGAACTTCTCCTCCACCGCCTGCCCGTCGGCGATCGCTTTCTCGTCGAGATTCAGGCAGTGGAGGATCGGCTTCTCGGAGAGGAACGTGAACCCCCGGATCGCCTTGGCCTCCTCGGGCGAGAGCGCCACGGCGCGGAGCGGGGTCTCGGCCTCGAGGGCCGACTTGAGACGTCGCAGGATCTCCTGCTCCTTCGCCTCGACCTCCTTCTTCTGCTTCCGGAGGGACGCCTCGAGCCGCTCGAGCCTCCGGTCCACGACCTCCAGGTCGGCCAGGATCAGCTCGGTCTCGAGGTCCAGGATGTCGCGCCGCGGATCGGGCGCGCCCGCGACGTCGTCCGCGAAGGCGCGGACGACGTGCAGGAGCGCGTCGGCGTTCCTGAACTCCTTGGTTTCGAGCCCGCCCCGGTCCCCCTTGGCGATGCCCGCGAGGTCGACGACCTCGAAGCTCGCGTACGTGGTCTTCTTCGGCTTGAAGAGCGTGCTGAGCCGGTCCACGCGCGGGTCGGGCACGCGCGCGACGCCCGTGTGGAGCTCCGCGCGGCTAGTGTCGTAACGCGCGGTCGCGACGGTGGAGCCCGTTAACAGATTAAAGAGCGTGGTCTTGCCGCTCTTTGCGAGGCCGATCAGGCCGATCTTCATGAATCGATTATGCCAGGTGTCGTATCTTTAGAGATGTTCTGAGCTATCCCGCGAAGCCCGTTGACCTGAAGGGCGCGGCGGTCGCCGTGCTGGTCTCCATCCTCTGGGGCGCCAACCCCGTGGCGATCAAGCTCGGGCTCGAGGACGCCCCGCCGATTCGTCTGGCGTGGATGCGCTTCCTGGTCGGCGGCGTGGTCATCGGGCTCTGGGCGTGGGTCACCGGACGGTTCGGCGGTTTCCGCATGAAGCGCTCCGAGTGGCGGCCGCTCGTGTTCCTCGGGCTCCTCTTCACCCTCCAGATCGGCTCGATGAACATCGGCACCTCGCTGACGAGCGCGGCGCACTCCGCGATCCTCCTGAATCTCTACGCCGTCCACACGGTCGTCCTCGCCCACTTCCTGATCCCGGGCGACCGGCTGACGCTCCGGAAGCTCGCGGGCGTGCTGATCGCCTACGCGGGCATCATCCTGCTCTTCGCCCGCCAGATCGGCCGCGGCGCCCCGACGCTCCTCGGCGACGCCATCATGGTCGTCTCCGCGTTCGTGCTGGCCGAGCGCACCGTGTATCTCGCGGGGGCCGTCCGACGCTTCGACCCCGTCAAGCTGCTCCTCTCCCAGGCGCTCATCGGCACGACGATCTTCGTCGTGGTGTCCCTTGTCTTCGAGTCCTCACCGACCCGCTGGACCGGGCGCCTCGCGACCTCGATCGCGTATCAGGGCGTGCTCATCGCCGGCTTCAACTTCGTGGTGAACCTCTGGCTCCTGCGCCGCTACCGGCCGAGTGCGCTCGCGGCGTTCTTCCTCACCCAGCCGATCTTCGGCGTGGTCGCGGCCGCGCTGGTCACCGGCGATCCCCTGACTCCGGACCTCCTGCTCGCGAGCCTGGCGGTCGCCGTCGGCATCGGGCTCACGAGTCGCTGAGCCCGCGCGCTATAATCCGGACATGCCGCCGGCGCCGTCGAAGACGCTCGAGGTCGTACCGAACCCGCACCCGGACCGGGACTACGAGGTCTCGATGACGGTGCCGGAGTTCACCTGTCTCTGCCCCCGGACCGGCCAGCCCGACTTCGCAACGATCCGCATTCGTTACGTGCCCGACGAGCGCCTCGTCGAGCTCAAGTCGCTGAAGCTCTACCTCTGGTCGTACCGCAACGAGGGCGCGTTCCACGAGGACGTGACGAACCGGATTCTGAACGACGTCGTGACGGCGGCCGGGCCGCGCTGGATCGAGGTGACCGGAGACTTCAACGTGCGCGGCGGGATCAAGACCGAGGTCCGCGCGACCTACGGCAAGCGCCCCGAGATCTAGCCTTCCCCCGCCCCCTCACGCCAGAGGGCACCGGCATCGAGCACCAGATCGCCGAGCGGCGGCAGCGCCGCACGTCCCTCACCTGCCACCCGCTCGACTTGCGCGTATCCCTCGGGCCCGAGCACGTGCGCCTCGACAGCGCGCGCGTCCGGGTCGACGATCCAATAGAAAGGCACCCCGTAGCGCGCGTAAAGCTGGCGCTTCCGCTGGCGATCGATGGATGCCGTCCACGCCGACAGGATCTCGACGGCGAGCGTCGGCGCGCCCTCGATCCCGCGGCTCGACACGGCACCCGCCCGGGAACGCTCGAGGTAGACCACGTCGGGCTGGACGATGGCGATGTCGCTGAGGATCACGTCGATCGGCGAGAGGAGCACCTCACCGAGCCCGCGGCTCCGAACATGGGCGTAGAGGATTCTGTAGATCGCGCCGACGAGGCGCTGGTGGCGTGGGTTCGGCGCCGGCGTCATGGACAGCTCCCCATCATGGATCTCGTACCGCCGCCCGTCGTCCGGGAGCTCGCAGTAGTCGCGGTACGTGAGGAGAATCGTCCGATCGGCCATGCCGAACTCTAGCGACCGCGGGAACAGTGTGTCAATGCCCCGGATCCGATACACCTAGCTCGCGAGGGCGAGCAGGACCATGCCGGCCAGCATCACGAGCGCGCCGAGGGCCGACTCTCGCACGCGCTCGGCCTCGCCGAAGAAGAGGACGCCCACCCCCATCGCGAAGAGGATCTCGATCTGCTTCACCGCCTCGACGTACGAAGAGAGCGTCAGCGTGTACGCCTTGCCCTGACTCAGCGTGGTGAGGGCGGCGAAGAGACCGAGGGCGACGAACTCCTTCCAGTAGCGCGGCACCGCCGGGAAGTGACGGGCCGACGTGGTCAGGGCGACCGGCGTCATGATGAGGCTCGCCGCCAGGTAGGTGCCGAAGGTCCCCGCCGCCGTGTTGGACGCCAGGATCGCCTGCTTGATCGTGATCACGCTCGGCGCGTAGAGGAGCGCGGCGAGAAGCGTGTAGCGGTGACCGCGATCGGTGACGAGCACGCGCAGCGGCTCCCACGGCGAGATGTGCGCGCGCGTGACGTTGAGGAGGTAGACGCCTGCGGCGGAGAGCAGCACGCCTGCGACGCCGAGTGCGCTGGGGTGCTCACCGATCGTCACCCACGCCATCCCGAGCAGGATCAGGAGGCCCACCTTCCAGAGCGCGGTGACGAGCGAGATGTCGGCGAGCTTCAGCGCCTTGGAGAGCGCGAGCGTCGAGAGGGTCTGGCAGACGCCGAAGGCGAGGCACCAGGCGTAGAAGCCCGACTTGAGGGTGGGCCAACCCGTCACGGCCGCGGTGACGAGCGCCCACGGCAGGAGGAAGGTGAACCGTCCCCAGACGTTGATGTATTCGTCCAGCGCGTGGCCCAGGCGCTTCATGACGGTGTTGCGGAGCACCTGGAACAGCGCCGCCGCCAGCGCCAGGGCAACCCACATGGCGGCGATTGTATCGTGGGGGCGGGCTAGGGCGAGGCGCGCGGCGTGAGTCCTACGAGAGGAGCGCCGCGGGGACGAGCGAGCGGTCGGACGGAAAGGAAGAGATCTGCGTTCTGGTGACGCTCCGGGAAGCTCAGGCGACCGGGTTGGACCGGTCGTCCGCGGGGGGCGCGACGTCGAGGCCCGCGAGGGGTCCCGGGACGTCGTGCAGCGTGATCTGTACCCACGACCGCGACTCCGGCTTGTCGACGACGACGACATCGACGTCGACGGTTCCGGCTCCCCTCAGGAGTTCGCGTAGCCACGCCAGTAGCTTGCTGGCCTCGAACGCCATTCGAGTCATCGACGCCTCCTAGGATGGCAGCGCGCGCAGCACCGCCGCGGGAGGGGGGATCCCCGTCCCAGAATTTCCGGGCGCGGGTCTTGCTGACGAGTTAGGTGTGGCCGACGGGGACGACGTCGGCGGGGTGGATCTCGACCACCGCGGCCTGGTGAATCAGCGTGACGGCGAGCACGAGACGAGTGACGCGATCCTTCCGGAGGAGCTTGCCTCGAACGCCGGCGAGTGGTCCGTGGACGACCTCCACGTCCATGCCCTCGTTCAGGAACGGGTGGGGGTCGTACTGGAGCGTCGTGGCCGCGAGCCGCTGAATGGCGCCGATCTCTGCGTCGGGCACGGGTTCCGGCTCGCCCTTGGTCCCGACGAGACCGGCGACCCCGACGGCGGTCAGGACGCGCAGCCGCTCGACCAGAGAGAAGCGGGCGAAGCAGTAGCCGGGAAAGAGCGGGAAGGCGATCTTCTTCGTGCGGTCTTTCCAGCGGCTCCAGCGCTCGACGAGAGGCAGGAAGGTCTCGACGCGCCGCTCGACGAGCTGGTTTTTCACGATCTTCTCGTGACGGGAGCGTGTTCGGACCACATACCAGGCCACCCTGAGTTTAGCGTCGCCAGAGACTCCGATCGCTGGATCGTCCACGTTCGTTGCTCCCTGAAACCCTTTAGGTCCGGGCGGAATTCCCGGGAATCGCGGAGCGCGAGACTCGTACAAAGTACGGCGCCGGTCCTGACGAGATCAACCACGCAGATCGCCTCAAAAGATGCGGCGCTGCGTGGCCTCGACGCGGGAGCGACGGCCTTCCATGCGCCCCGCGGCGCAGCCCCCGCGCCCGCCCGCGTCTTCAGCGCGCGCAATGGGCGGAACGACCACCGCGCGCGCATCTGACCGGGCGATTTTTCCATTGTGGACAGATGGGGACACGTGGACAAGTGCCGGGTGCGGTACCGAGCACCTGGCACCGGCTAGCCCCTGAGCAAGACGCGTGCCTGACGGGCGGCCACGCTCTCGGGGTATTCGCGCACGAGACGCTGCCACGTGCGTCTGGCGAGGGCACTGTCGCCGAGGCTCCGCTGACAGAGACCTATCTTGAGAAGGGCGTCCGGCACCTTGGCGCCCGTCGGGACGGCGCCGACGAGCGCCTCGAGCTCCGCGAGGGCTCCCCGGTAGTCCTTCTGCTGGTAGAGAGCGTCCGCCACGAGGAACTGCGCGCTCTCGCGGAGCGGATGGTCGGGGTACGTCGTCACGAGGTCGTAGAGGATCAGCAGGGCGGCGTCGAGCTCCGTCGCCTCGAGCTTCTCGACCCCCATGCGGTAGAGATCCTCGGCGGGTGTGGTCGTCGCCGATCGGAGCGGCGGCACCGGGGGTGCCGGCATCGGCGCCGGAGGGGCGAAGCCGCTCGGTGGCGACGGCGCCCGGCTCCGGCTTTGGGATTCCAGCTCGCCGACGCGGCGCTGGAGATAGATGAGCTGATCTTCGAGCTGGCGCGACGACGCCATCAGCTTGGCCACCACGTTCTGCAGCTCCGACAGCTCGCTGGCGACGCGGGTAAGCTGCTCGGCGACCTTCGGCGGCTCGGGCGCGGGCGGGCGCGCGGCGTCCCCCGTCGGCGGGCGCGTCGCCTCGAGCGTGACGGGGCGCGGCCGGAACCATCCCCCGCAGCCCGCGAGGGCGAGGCTCACCGCGACCAGGCCGAGGATCACGGCTCTCATCGCGAGCGATCCGCCGTCACCGCGACGCTCTCGACCGGCCACGAGGCGGCAGCCCGGACCTCGAGCATGACGGTCACCTCCCGGCTCAACGCCACCTCGACGAGCCAGAGCCAGCCCTCCGGCGTCTCGAGCGGCCGGTAGCTTCGCGCGATCTCTCCCTTCGTGAAGACGTAGTGCCGCTCGTCCGCATCGAAGGTGTGGAGCCGCTCGCCGACGACGAGCGTCCCGTCGTTGGTCACGCACAGGACCCAGGCGATGAGCTGCCGCGGTGAGACGCGCGCGACGCGGATCGGTCCGGCGCCCGGCTCGGACGGTCGCGCGATGTCCACGACGAGCTGCTCGAGCCGCGCGTAGGCGACGGGCGCGTCACGCACGGCGTAGAGCTCGTTGCCGCGACTCTCCACGCGGATCGGCACGCCATCGCCCCCGGCGGGCGAGCGCGGCTGGCTTCGAGCCTGAGCGACCGCCACCAGCGACACCAGCGCTCCCAGGATCCACCATCTCATTCACCGACTCGCGCCGACGCGGGATGTCCAGCCGGGCCCGGCGCCGAGATCCAGCCGCTGCGTCCGTCCACGCGCCCGCGGACCAGTGGCGCGACCGGGAGCGCATCGCCGTCGGCGTGCGCCGCCGCGGCAACCTCGTCGAGCCGCGTGAGCGCGGCTGCGGCGCGCCGCGCCCCCTCCACGAAGCGCTCGAGCGCGGGCCGAAGCGCCCCGCCTTCGACCTCGGCGTGGAGCGTGAGCACGTTGGCGCCGGGCCGGAGCGCGCCGACGAGCGCCGCCGGAAGGTCGCGGACGCGACCCAGCAGCTCGTCCATCGTCGGCAGCGTGGTCGGGACCTGGATGGTCTTGAGCGGGCCGCCGGCGACCCACGGCCTGAACGGCCGGGTGCCTCGTGTGTCGCTCGCGTACCGGAGGCCCCACGCCTCTTGGATCACGAGGGCCTCGGGCGTGGTGCGCCAGCCCGGCGCCGCGCTCGCCCGGGGTGGTTGCCCGAAGATCGCCACGAACGCCCGCGCGGCGCCCGTGAGGTCGCCGCGAATGGCCGACGGCGCCAGGCGATCGATCCGATCCTGCCAGCCCACATGGTCCCAGCCGTGGAGCGCGACCTCGTGGCCCTCGTCGGCGATCTGACGAAGGAGCGCCGGCGCGCCGGCGCCGACCGGGAGGGCCGGCAGGAGCGTCCCGGACAGGAGCGTGCGGACACCGTAGAGCCGGAACGGATTCGTGCGCCACATCTTGAGGAGAAAACTCGGCCGGAGCGCGCGCCGGATCGCCGCGCCCGACCGGTCCGGGCCCATGGTGACGAAGAACGAGGCGCGGAGGCCCGCGCGCCGGAAGAAGTCGAGCAGTCGCGGGACACCCTCCGCGAGCCCGCGCCGGGTGTCGACGTCCACGCGCAACGCTACTGTCGCTTGAACCACTCGATGGTCCGCCCGAGGCCCTCGTCGAGCGTCACCGCGGCGCGCACGCCCAGGAGCTCGCGCATCCGCCGCACCGAGGGCACGCGCCGCGGGACGTCCTCATAGCCCCGGTCGTAGACCGCCTCCTTTGCGACGGAGATCATCCGCGACGGAGAGCCGCTGAGCTTGATCATCCGCGCCGCGAGCTCGCGGATCGTGACCTCCTCCTCCGACCCCACGTTGATCGCCCACCCCTCGGCCTCGCGCCGCAGGCCCGCCTCGACGGTCGCGCGGACCGCGTCGGCCACATACGTGAACGCCCGCGTCTGCGAGCCGTCGCCAATCACCGTGAGCGGCTCACCGCGGAGGAGCTGGCCCATGAAGATCGTGACGACGCGCCCGCTGTCCAGCCGGTCGAGTCGCGGACCGTAGACGTTGAAGTAGCGGAGAACGACGACGGGGAGGCCCATCCGCGCGAAGGCGAAGCAGAAGTGCTCGCCCGCGGCTTTCGACGTCGCGTAGCACCAGCGGTCGATCTGTGTCGTGCCGAGCACGCGGTCCGAGTCCTCGTGGAACGGCACGGCGGGGTTCCGGCCGTAGACCTCCGAGGTCGAGCTGAAGACCACCTTCTTCTGGTGACGGAACGCCGCGCCGAGGACCTCCTGGGTCCCGTTGATGTTCACCGTGAGGACCTGGTACGGGTCGCCGACGTAGTGCTCGACGCCGACCACGGCCGCCAGGTGATAGACGAGATCCGCCCAGGCGACGAGCCCCTCGAGGATGGCGCGCTCGAGTACCGACTCGCGGATGACCCGAAATTTTGGGTTGGCTCGGAGATGGCGGATCTTGAGATCGGGCGCCGGGTCGAGCACGGTCACCTCGTCGCCCCGTCCGAGCCACGCCTCCGAGAGGTGCGACCCGAGAAAGCCCGCGCCTCCCGTGACGAGGATCTTCACGCGCCCTCGGTCACGCGCGCGCCGGGCCGCAGACCGCGTCTCTCGGCCCACGCCTCCGCGGGCTCTTCGGCGGCGCCGGCGCGCTGGACCCGCGTCAGCAGGAGCGCGCCCTCCCCCGTCGCGACCGTGATCCCTCGAGAGGGCAGGATCTCGAGCAGCGTGCCCGGGGCCGCGCCGCTCCCCTCGCCCGGGAGCACGGTGCCGCCCCACAGGAAGAGACGATGCGGGCCGTCACCGACGAACGCCCCGGGGTACGGATGGGCGACGGCGCGGATCATGTTGGCGACGCGCGCGGCTGGCCACGTCCACTCGACGCGCCCGTCCTCCGGACGCCGCCGCTGGAACACGCTGGCGCGCGCGCCGTCCTGAGGGATGCGCAGCGCAGTTCCGGCGAGCACGTTCGGGTACGCCTCGAGCAGGAGGTCAACGCCGACCTTGACCACCTGTTGGTAGAGCGTGAGGGCCGTCTCGTCGGGCTCGATATCGATCGCCCGCTGGGCGACGATGTCGCCGGCGTCCGCCTCGGCCGTCATGTGGTGGAGCGTGACGCCCGTCCGCCGCTCGCCGTTCACCAGCACCCAGTTGATCGGCGCCCGGCCGCGGTACGCGGGGAGCAGCGAGCCATGCAGGTTGAGCGCCGCGACGCGGGGCAGTGCCAGAAGCTCCGCACCCAGAAGGCGCCGATACCAGACGGACAAAATCACGTCGGGAGCGAGGGCGCGGAGCGTCTCGACGATCGCCGGCAGGTTCGGTGACGGCGGCGAGAAGACTGGCAGGCAGTGAAGGCGCGCGACCGCGGCGACCGATTCGAACCAGTCGCCTTCGCCACGATCGTCGGGGTGCGTCACGACCGCGACCACCGGCTCCCCGCGCGCGAGCAGCGCCTCGAGGGCGCGCGCGCCGAAGGTGTGGTACGCGAAGATCGCCCAGCGCGGCCGGCTCACTCGAGCACCTCGCTGATCACGTACGGCGGCCGCCGCCGCACCTCCTGGTAGATCCGTCCGACGTACTCGCCGATGAGCCCGAGGGCCAGGATCTGGAGACCGACGAAGACGAACAGGATCGAGAAGAGCGTGAAGACGCCCTCGACCTCGGGACCGATCAGGAGGCGCCGGAGACCGAGGACCAGGGCGAAGCCGAGGCCCAGGATGGAGACGAGGATCCCGGTCAGGCTGACGACCTGGATCGGGAGCAGCGAGAAGCCCGTCAGCAGATCGAAGCTGAGCCTGAGCAGACGGGCGAGTCCATAGCGGGAGCCACCGTGCTCTCGCGGTCCGTGCGCCACGGAAACCTCCGCCACCCCCGTCGCGAAGGTGTTCGCGAGCGCCGGGACGAATTGCGACACCCCCCGAGAGGCGAGGATCTGCTCCACGACGGAGCGCCGGTAGGCGCGGAGCATGCAGCCGTAGTCCTGCATCCGAACCCCGACCACTGCCGAGGCCACGCGATTCACGGCCCACGAGGCGAGACGGCGGAGCCACGGATCGTGCCGGGTCTTCCGCCACCCGCCGACCACGTCCACCCCCTCGGTCAGGGCGGCCAGGAGGGGCCCGATGTCCTCGGGCGGGTTCTGGAGATCCGCGTCGAGCGTGACGACGACGTCGCCCCGCGCCCGCTCCATCCCTGCGACCACCGCCGCGTGCTGCCCGTAGTTGCGGTTGAACCGGATGACGCGCACCGCGCGGTCCTGGGCGTGCAGCGCTCGCAGCACGTCCGCGGAGCCGTCGCTGCTGCCGTCGTCCACGAAGATGACCTCGTGCGACTGTCCGAGCTCCTTGAGCGTCTGGGTGAGTCGATGGTGGAGGTCGCCGAGGCTCGCGGACTCGTTGAAGACGGGCACGACGATCGAGATCACCGTGAGACCTCGCGCACGAGGAGGCAGTCGTTGTGACCGCCGAAGCCGAACGAGTTCGAGATGGCAGCTCGGATGCGAACGCTCAGCGGCGTGTTCGGCACGTAGTTCAAATCACACTCGGGATCAGGCACACGGTAGTTGATCGTCGGCGGGGCGACCTGGTCGCGGACGGCGAGGATCGTCGTCGCGAGCTCGATCGCCCCGGCGGCCGAGATCGTGTGGCCGATCATGGACTTGGTCGAGCTGACGAGGAGCCGCGCCGCGTGCGGTCCGAAGACGGCCCGGATCGCCGCGGTCTCGACGCGGTCGTTCATCGGCGTCGAGGTGCCGTGAGCGTTCACGTAGTCCACGTCCTCGGGGTCAAGCCCGGCGTCGCCGAGCGCGGCGCGCATCGCCCCGATCGCCCCGCGGCCGTCGGGCGCCTCGTCGGTGATGCGGTAGGCGTCGCACGTCGTCCCATAACCCGCCAGCTCAGCAATCGCCGGGACGCCTCGGCGCTGCGCGTGGTCGGCCGCCTCCAGGAGGAGAAAGCCGGCGCCTTCACCGATCACAAACCCGTCGCGGCGCGCGTCGAACGGCCGGCTCGCCGTCTCGGGCGACGCGTTCTGGCGGGACATCACGCCCAGCAGGCAGAAGAGCTGAACCTCGATCGGCGACACGATGCACTCGGCGCCACCCGCGAGCGCGACGTCGACGGTGGAGCGGCGGATCGCGCGGTATGCCTCCCCGAGCGCCTGGGCTGACGAGGTGCACGCGGTCTGGATGGTGGCCGTCGGGCCCTCGATCCCGAAGAGGCCGGCGAGCCGCGCGGCGAGGTACTGGGGGCACGTGCGGTACGCCCGCTCGTGCGCCACGCGGCGCGCGAACTCCCTGATGAACCCCGACGGCGTCACCCGTCTGTCCGCCGCGCGACTTGCGTAGGCGATCGCCCCGAGCTCGCGCAGATCGTGACGCTCACCGCTCGTCCCGACGAACACCCCCGCCCGGGGCGACGCCAGGACCTCGCGTGCGCCGGCGGCGGCCACGGCACCGCGGGCCGCCCGGACACCGACGACCGTCCCGCGCGGCTCCCACGCGTCCAGCTCGGCCTCGGCGCGGAACTCCTCGACCAGCGCCGGGTCCGCCAGCGCGGCGGCGATCCGGGTCGGCAACCCCTCGGCGTCGAAGTGGCTGATCCGCCGCACTCCCGACGCGCCCGCGAGCGCGGCCTTCCAGAACGAGTCGACGTCGCAGCCGATCGGCGTGACCACGCCAAGCCCGGTCACGACGACGCGCCGGCGACCCCCGGCGTCAGGCGCGGAGCGAGTAGCCACCATCGACCGTCAGCACCTGCCCCTGGATGAACCGCGCCGCCGGGCTCGCGAGGAAGAACACGACGTCGGCGACCGCCTCGGGAGTCACGAGCGCTTTTCCCGGTGTCCCCGCGCGGATCGCCTCGAGCGCCTTGGCGCCGTCGGGGATCAGGTGCCAGACGTCGGTCTCGACGGCGCCGGCCGAAACCGCGTTCACCGTGATCTCCTGCGCGCCGAGCTCGACGGCAAGATAGCGGGTGAGCGCCTCGAGCGCGGCCTTCGAGGCCCCGATCGCCACATAGCCGGGGATCACGCGCTGGCTTCCGAGGCTCGAGAGCGCGACGATCCGTCCGCCCGCCGGCATGAGCCGCGCGGCCTCCTGGGCGAGGAGCAGGAGCGGGCGCGCGTTGGTCGCGAGGACCCAGTCCCACTGCTTCGCCGACAGCTCGAGCCCTCCCCGGAGCACGCCCGAGGCGGCGTTGCTGACGAGGACGTCGAGCCGCCCGGCGACCTTCTCGATTTCCGCGATCAGGCGCGTGACCTCCGCGGGCTCCTTCAAATCGGCTTGGACCAGGTGCGCCGCGCCGCCGCACAGCTCGACGTCGCGGGCGGTCTTCTCGGCCGCCTCGCGGTTGACGAAGAAGCTGACGAAGACGCGCGCGCCGGCGCCGGCGAAGCGGAGCGCGATGGCGCGCCCGATCCCACGTCCCCCTCCCGTGACCAGGACCTCGCGCCTCGGCGCGCTCAGGGCGCCATCCCCCTCGCAGCGGGAGCGAGGTCGAGCGGCGACCGTCGGAGCTCCCGCGCGAGCGTGGCGAGCCGCGCGGCTCTGGCGAACGCCTCGGTGCCCGGGCGCGCTGGCTCGAGGGCGTACTCGAGCGTCGCCGTCGCCACCCGCCGGCCGTCGACCTCGGCCGTCGCCGCGAGCACGCACGGATCGGACGCGCGCACCTCGCACCGGAGCCTGAGCTGGTCGCCCGGGCGCACGAAGTGACGGAACGACGCACGCGAGAGCCGGGCCAGGCGGCCGACCTCTCTCCAGTCGTGGCTGATGGCGATGAGGAGCTCCGCGGCCTCGGCGAGCGCCTCGACGATGAGCGCTCCCGGCAGGAGGGGGTAGCCGGGGAAGTGGTCGGTGAAGACGTCCTCGGTCGCGCTCACGTTCTTCAGCGTCTCGATCCGGTGGCCAGGCTCGACGGCGACGAGGCGGTCGACGAAGACGAAGCGCATTGCGTGAGGGCTCAGGCTCCCGGCGCGAGCCGCGCGGCCGACGCGAGTCGGTTCACGATATAGTCGCTCACCGCGCGCACGGTGAACCGGCCCATCACCGCCTCGATGGCCGCGGGCGCGTGGAGGCTCTCTCTGAGATAGCCGGCGAAGCGGTCCACGGTCAGGCCTGACAGATCGAGCGGGGTGGAGTCGAGATCGGCGAGCATCCGCTCGGCGAGCGCCCGCACGACGTCCCCCTCGTCACCGTCGGCGCGGCGGACGCCGTGCTTGGCGGCGAGGTGGTCGAGGATGGCGCCGGCCGTCGCGGGTGCCACGGTCCGGAGCTCCTCGGGAGCCACGGCGACGCCGTACCGCGCCTGGATCACCTTCGCCAGCACGCCGAGGTCGCGCCACTCGATCCGGCGGTCCTGAATCAGACGCACGGGCAGGTCGACGCCGAACGTCTGCTGGCACTTGAAGCTCATGTCGAGGAAGTCGATCGACTCGGCGCCCAGATCACGAACAAGCGCGGCGTCGTCGGTCACCATCGCCTCGTCGACGCCGAGCGACTCGACGATGATCTTCCCGACGCTCACGCGCACCTCCGAGGGTGTCCAGATCTTCGTGGTGTCGGCGTGCATGCCCTCCCGTACCTCCTCGTTAGCCGAGGCCGCCGTCCACGGCGATGACCTGGCCCGTGATGTAGCTCGCCTCGTCCGACGCGAGGAACACGGCGAGGGCGGCGACCTCCCCGGGTCGGCCGACACGCCGCATCGGGATCCACTCCCGGATCTTCTTCGCGGCGACGCCGATGAAGGGCCGGCTCATGTCGGTCTCGATCAGTCCCGGCGCGATCGCGTTCACCGTCACGCCGTGGCCGGCGAGCTCGTTGGCGAGGGCGCGCGTGAGGGCGTTCACGCCCCCCTTGGACGCCGCGTAGTTGACCTGGCCCCGCCCGGCGCGTGAGACCAGCACCGAGCTCACGTTGACGATGCGCCCCCAGCCGTGCCCGAGCATCTGGCGCGCCGCGAGCCGCGCGCAGAGGTAGACGCCGTCGAGGTTCGTGCCGAGCACTGACGTCCACTCCGCGTCGGACATCTCGAGGAACAGCCCCTCACGGATGATCCCCGCGTTGTTCACGAGGATGTCCAGGCGCCCGGTTCGCTCGACGACGGCGTCGATCAGCGCGGCCGCCTGGTCACGGTCGCTCACATCGGCCTGGTGCACGAACCCGTGTCCGCCAGCCGTTTCGATCGACTGGAGCGTTTCCTTGGCGCGGTCGTGCTGCTGGCGGTAGTTGATGCAGACCGTCGCGCCGGCGCGCGCCAGCCCTTCGGCGATCGCGCGGCCGATGCCGCGCGACGCGCCGGTCACCAGCGCCACGCGACTGGTCAGATCAACGCGCACCGGCAGGATTCCAGACTCGCCTCGCGGCGCGCGTCGCCGAGCCTCCGCGGCCGCCGCTCGGCTCGCACTACCACGATTCCAGACTCGCCTCGCGGCGCGCGTCGCCGAGCCTCCGCGGCCGCCGCTCGGCTCGCACTACCATTCCGCTGCTCGCACCATCAGCGCCGCGCACTCGCCGAAGAGGCCGAGCGAGATCACGAGCGCGCTCTTGAGCGTGGACGCGGATACCAGACCATTCGCGGAGACGACCGGCGGAAGCGTCGCGCGGTCGAGGGCCGCCGAACAAGCGAGCAGCTCCACCGGGCTCGCCGCCGCCCCCAGATCCGCGTGCGCCGCCTTCATGCGAAGGCACGGCGTCGTCTCGACGCGCGCGCCGAGCACCCGCGCGAGCGCCCAGGCTTCGGCCTCGTCGTGGGCGGGAATCCCATCGCCATGGAGGCTCACGACGTCCGGCGCCTCGCCGGCTTCGTCGATCACCCGCTCGATCACCCGGGCGAGACGGCTCGCCAGGCGCGTCGGCTCGGCCTCGCTCGCCAGGCGATCCTCACCGGCGCTCCCGGCGAAGCCGACGATCTCGCCACGGATCCGCGCGCCCCGCGCGCGCGCGTGCTCGACTGCCTCGAGAACCAGGAGGCCGCTCCCCTCGCCGGCCGTGAGCCCCGCGTGATCACCGTCGTCCGACGCGACCAGGCCCGCCCCCCAGTAGGTGGCGAAGAACAGCTCTTCGAGCTGTGCGTCGGCGCCGCCGCAGAGGGCCACGTCCAGATCGCCCTCGCCGATGAGCCGGTACGCGTCGCCGATGGCGCGCGCGCCGCCGATCGGTCCTTCCGTCATGGCGCGGCAGAACCCCTGGGCGTCGTGGGCGATGGCGACGTGGCCCGCCGCGAGGTTCGGGAGCGTCTTGAGCGAGAAGTCGATCGGGTTGATGTTGCGCATGCAGAAGCCGTTCGCCCCGGCCATGTCGAGCGTTCCCGGGGCCTCGACGGACTCGGAGGCGACGAGGTAGGCGAGCATCGCCCCGAGGTCCCAGCCGAGTGGGTTCACGCCGAGGACGACGCCGAAGCGCGCCGGATCGCCGGCGCCATGCTCGAGTCCGGCGTCCTCCATCGCGAGCGCGGCGCCGAGCATGGCGAGGAGCGTCGCCCGGTTGTAGAGCTTCTGCTGCTTCCGCGGCAGGCGGCCGAGGTGCGGCTGGATCAGGTCGGGCGCCACCGCTCCGCCGCGCGAGGCGGGCAGCCCGAGCGCCGCGAGCCGGCCGAGCCGCGCGACCCCCGAGCGGCCGGCGCAGAGGCCGTCCCAGTGGGCGTCGACCCCGACACCGAGCGGCGAGACCACCCCACGCCCGGTCAGCACCACGCGACGCGCGGTCACAGCCTCGCCTCCCAGGCCGCGAGGTCCACGTCGGGCACGCGCACACAGAGATAGAGCAGTGTTCCGCTGGCCAGGCGCTCCTCCCCCGCAAGGATCGCGACGGACGCCTCGGCCAGGCTCGCGTCGTCGCCGATCGCCGAGACTCCCTCGAGGAGGGCGACGGCACGAAGGGCGATCCCCGGCCCGGCGGCGCCTTCGAAGCGGCACTCGGGCACTTTGAGGAGCAGCGGCAGCCGGCTGCCTCCGAGATGGTGGAAGACGAGATGCCCTCCGGTCATCGCCATCAGCTCGAGCACCATCGAGTCGGGCACGCGCCCGGGCCCCGATGGCCCGGTGAAGACGTCGTCATCGACGTGAAAGGTCTTCTCCACCTCGATGCGTGGCTGCCCGTCGAGGGCGAGCGCGATCACCTTGTCGACGAATCGATAGCGCATCGGCGTCAGCACAGCAGGACGACCGCGATCGCGTGGGTCTCGGTATGCGAGAGTGACACGGTGCTGCGCGTGAGGCCCGCCTTGGCGACCGCCAGAGCGACCGCGCCGCCCAGGACGAGGCTCGGGGCCCCTGCAGGGTCACGCGTGACTTCCACGTCACGCCAGGTCATCGTGCCGGCCCAGCCCGTGCCGAGGGCCTTGAGCGCCGCCTCCCTCGCCGCGAACCGCGCCGCCAGGTGGATCCAGGGGCGATACTGACCACGGCAGTACGCCAGCTCGGCCTCGCTGAATGCCTCCCGAAGAAGGTCGTCGCGACCGTCGAATCGCGCCCGGAACGCCGCGACGTCGACGAGATCGATGCCCACCTGCACGGATCGCTAGAGCCCGAGCGCCGCCAAAGCCGCGATGCCGAGGAGGGCCGAGCCGATCGTCTGGACGACGTCGCGGATCGTCGGCAGCGCGCGGATCTTCTCCTCGGCCTTGGGCGGCACGATGATCGCGTCGCCGGGCTCGACCTCGCGGACGTTGGTGAAGCTCGAGATCGCCGAGCCGTCGGCCTTCACGATGTGGGTCTCCTTCTTGTCGGCCTCCTTGGAGAACCCACCGACCCGGTT
>QHSX01000054.1 GCA_003221695.1 Candidatus Rokuibacteriota bacterium | reverse complement strand
GAGCTGATCCGCGAGGCTGGCAAGGAGCCGGGCGAGCGTGCCGCCGCGGTCGTCGGACGACTGGTCGCGCATCTCGTCACGCTCCGCCAGATGTCGCTCGCCGTCGCCGGAATGCTCCAGGCGGGCGAGAATCCGAACCTCGAAGCCGCCGTCGTCAAAGACGTCGGCACGACCTTCGAGCAGGAGATCCCGGAGGTCGTCCACGCGCTCACCGGCGTCGAGCCGACGCTCGCGTCCGGCACCGACCTGCAGCAGACGCTCGGCTACCTCGTCCAGCGCGCGCCGTCGTTCTCGCTCCGCGGCGGGACGCGTGAGATCCTGCGCGGCATCATCGCGCGGGGGCTCGGACTCCGATGACGTCCCGGGCACCTTGGGCAGGCCACCTACGGTGGGCGCCGGGCTCGCGGACCCCGGTACAATTGACGCCCCGGGCACCTTGGGCAGGCCACCTACGGTGGGCGCCGGGCTCGCGGACCCCGGTACGATGAAGCGATGAACGAGGCGCGCGCGATCCTCGGCGACGTGGTGACGCGACTCTTCACCGAGCGCGTCACGCGGGAGCTCCGCCAGTCGGCCGAGGCAGGCACGTGGCCCGACGCGCTCTGGGCCGCCGTCGAGGAGAACGGGCTCACGCTGCCGCTCGTTCCGGAGGCTCAGGGCGGCGCCGGCTCCACCTGGAGCGATGCGCACGTCGTCGTGAGCGCGGCCGGGCGGCACGCCGTCCCGCTGCCGCTCACCGAGACGATCGTCGCCGCGTGGCTCCTCGCCGGCGCCGGGCTCGAGGTGCCGGCGGGCCCGCTGACGCTGGCCCCGGCCCAGCGTGACGACGACCTGCGTCTGTCGTCGGCGGCCGGCGGCTTCCGACTCGACGGCACCGCTCGCCGCGTGCCGTGGGGCGGGGTGGCCGGCCACGTCGTCGTCGCCGCCGCCGTGGACGGTCGCACGATGGTGGCGCGCGCGGTGGCGGGCTCCTTCCGCGTCGCGCCCGATCGAAACCTCGCCGGCGAGCCGCGCGACACGCTCTTCTTCGATGGGACGCCCGTCTCGGCGGCTCCCGCGGGTGGAGGCGTCCCGGCCGACGCGGTGTGGCAGTACGGCGCGCTCGCGCGGGCCGCGCAGATGGCGGGCGGAGTCGACGCTATTCTGAAGTTGGCCACGCGCTACGCGACCGAGCGCCGGCAATTCGGCAAGCCGATCGGCGCATATCAGGCCATCCAGCAGAACCTCGCGGTCCTCGCCGGTCACGCCGCGGCGGCGGACATCGCGGCCGCCCACGCGTTCCGCGCGGCCGACCGGGGCGACGCCGCCTTCGAGATCGGCGTCGCCAAGGTGCGGACGGGCGAGGCGGCGGGGATCACCGCGTCGATCGCGCACCAGGTCCACGGCGCCCTCGGTTTCACCTACGAGCATGACCTCCAGTTCGTCACGCGGCGGCTCTGGTCCTGGCGCGCGGAGTTCGGCGGCGAGGGCTGGTGGGCGTCCTCGCTCGGCCGGGACGTCGCCCTCTGGGGGGCCGACGCGCTCTGGCCCACCCTGACGGCGCGATGACGTTCGTTGGCGTGAAGGCGAGAGCGGAACGGAGCCACGTCGTGCCCACGGCACGCCACCCACGGTGTGCTCCGGCCTCGCGGCACTCGCTACCATGACGGCGCTGCCGCTCGCGGGGATCAAGGTCGTCGAGATCGCGCAGAATCTCGCGGGGCCGTTCGCCGGCGAGATCCTCGCGCGGCTGGGCGCCGACGTGGTGAAGGTCGAGCGGCCCGACGGCGGCGACGACGCGCGGGGCTGGGGCCCGCCGTTCCTCGCCGATCTCTCGTCGGTCTTCCATGCCGCCAACGCGAGCAAGCGCTCCATCACCCTCGATCTGCGGTCCCCCGGCGCGGTGGCGTGGCTCGTCGAGTACCTCGGAGGGGTCGACGTGCTCGTCCAGAACCTGCGCCCGGGCGTGATCGAGGCGCTCGGGCTCGGCCCGGAGAGGCTCCTCGCGAAGAACCCGCGCCTCGTCTATTGCTCGCTCCGGACCTTCGGCCGGAGCGGACCGCTCCGGCTCCGACCCGGCTACGAGCCGATGGTGCAGGCGTTCGCGGGCCTCATGATGGTGAACGGCGAAGAGGGCGGACCGCCGATGCGCATGGGGACCTCCGTCCTGGACTCCGGCACGGGGATGTGGGCGGCGCTGGGCGTGCTCGCGGCCCTCGTCGAGCGCCAGCGGACGGGGCGCGGCGCCGTCGTGGACACGTCGCTCTTCGAGACCGGGCTTGGCTGGCTCGCGAACCACTTCGCGAGCTACCGGATCTCGGGCACTCCACCCGTCCGGCATCGCACCGGCAGCACCCGGCTCGTCGTGTTCGAGGGTTTCGAGACGAAGAACGGGCCAGTGATCATCGCCGCGGCGAACGACCGGCTCTTCGCCAAGCTCGCGGTGGCCCTCGGCCGTCCGGAGTGGGCGACCGACCCCCGCTTCGGGACGAACGCGCTCCGGCTCAGGCACAAGGCGGCGCTCATCCCGGAGATCCAGACGATCATGCTCACGCGCACCAAGGGCGAGTGGGTGGATCTCCTCGACGAGGCGGGAGTGCCGTGCGCGCCGATCCACACCTTCCTCGAGGTGCTCGCCCACCCGCAAACGGCGGCCACGGGAATGATCCAGAAGGTGCCCGGGCTCGATCTCGAGCTGATGGGCCTGCCGATCACGTTCGACGGCGAGCGGCCGCCGCTCCGGCGGCGCGCGCCGCGGCTCGGCGAGCACGACCGGGAGATCCGCGGAGGCGGGGCGCCGTGAAGATCACCGACGTCACACTCACGCTCTTCGCGTGGCGCGGAATCCCGCCGACCCAATACGGGCGGCACTCCGGGCGCTTCGGAGGGGAGAGCCAGCTCGGGTTGCTCACCGTGAAGACCGACGCCGCCGTCGAGGGGCACGCGTTCCTCGGCTCGGCGATGCGCGGTGCCCATCTCGACGCGACGTCGCTGGTTCAATCCCTGAAGCCCGTGGTGCTCGGGCAGGATCCGCTCGAGCGCGAACGACTCTACCAGGCGATGTGGCAGCGGAGCCGCGCGACCACGTTCCGCGCGATCGGTGCGATGGACGTGGCGCTCTGGGACATCGCGGGGAAGGTCGCGGGGCTGCCGATCCACCGGCTGCTCGGCTCCTACCGGGACCGGGTGCCCGCCTACGCGAGCTCGGCGGTGCTCCCGTCGCCGCAGGCGTATGCGGAGGAGGCGGAGCGCTTCCGGGCCGCGGGCTGGACCGCGTACAAGATCCACCCGCCGACCGACCCGGCGGCCGACATCGAGGTGTGCCGCGCGGTCCGGAAGGCGGTCGGCGATGGGTTCACGCTCATGCTCGACTCGACGTGGGCGTACGACTACCCGGCGGCGCTCCGCGTCGGCCAGGCGATCGAGGAGCTCGGCTTCTACTGGTACGAGGACCCGCTGGCGGACGACGACCTCTACAATTACGTGAAGCTCAAGGCGCAGCTCCACATCCCGATCCTCGCCACCGAGTACTCCCCCGGCGGCTTCACCGCGTTCGCGCCCTGGATCATGGCGCGCGCGACCGACTTCCTCCGGGGCGACGTCGCGGTCAAGGGCGGGATCACGTCCCTGGTGAAGACGGCGCACCTGGCCGAGGCGTTCCACATGAACTTCGAGGTCCACCACGGCGGCAACTCGCTCAACAACGTCGCGAACCTCCACGTGATCATGGCGATCCGGAACTGCGAGTTTTTCGAGGTGCTCCTGCCGCCCGGTGCCCAGCAGTACGGCCTCGTCCGCGACATCGGCGTGGACGCCGACGGCCTCGTGCGTGCCCCTGACGGGCCGGGCCTCGGTGCGGAGATCGACTTCGACCTCGTCCGGCGCAACACGCTCGCCGTCCTGAGCTAGCCCCGGGTGCGACGGATCCGCTTCGATCACATCGCGATCGCCGTGCCGCGTCTTGCCGACGCCCCGGCGTTCCTCGTCGGCGAGCTGGGCGGAACGCCCGCGCACGGCGGGATCGCGCGCGCCTACAGGTTCGGCCAGTGGCGCTTCAAGGACGGCGGCCGCCTCGAGATGCTCGAGCCGCGCGGCGCGGACGGGTTCCTCCACCGCTTCCTCGCCCAGCGGGGCCCAGGGATCCACCACGTGACCTTCCTGGTCCCGAGCCTCCGCGAGGCGTGCGACCGCGCGGGAGGGCACGGCTACACGGTCGTGGGCTATGACGACTCCGACGCGCGCTGGCAGGAGGCGTTCCTCCATCCGAAGCAGGCGCTCGGCATCGTCGTCCAGCTCGCCGCGTCGCAGCCCGGGAGCGGCGACGCGGAGCGCCGCCGCTGGGTGGCACCGCCGGGCCCGCCGAACCCGCCGCCGCCCGTGACGGTGCTCGGGCTCAGGATGGTCGCTCGCTCTCGAGAGCGGGCCGAAACGCAGTGGGGACGCGTGCTCGGGGGCGAGGCGAGCGAGGGCGCGGCCGGCGTCGTGACCTACCGCTGGCCGGGTTCCCCCATGCGGATCGTCGTCGAGGTCGATCCGGCGCGGGACGAAGGGCCGCTCTTGATCGAGCTCGCCACCGAGCGGGGGATCGCACTCCCCGAGCGACCGCATCCCGTGCTGGGCGCGGTCTTTTACGAGCCGCCGGCCTCGGCTTCCCAGTAGTCCCCATAGCGGATGACGAACCCTGCCGGGTTCACGCGGAGCTCGGTCACGAACTTGCCCCCCGCGCTCTCGTACCGGTAGGTCGTCGCATCGAGCCGGCGGTAGCGCTGCGTGAGCGGCTCGAGGGTGAAGCTCGGGAAGCGGAGCCAGGCCGCCTGCACCTCCGCCTCGTGGAGGACGGCCAGACCCAGCCGACGAATCGGGAGCGAGTTGGTGGACGGGCTAAAGTTCAGGTCGAGGTCGATCGCTCCCGTCACCGCGGGGCACTCCGCGCCGTTGAGCCGCCAGCGGCGGGCGGAGTCGACCGCCAGCTCGAGCTCGAGCGCCCGGCCCCCCACCCAGCCCGTCACCCGCCCGGATGTGGTTCTCCAATTCGAATCGCAGACGACCACGTAGTCGAGCCGGCACGGCTGGCGGTCGTGGGCGAAGACCGCCGTTCCCACGAGATGCCAGGCGGAACCCTTCGAGAAGAGCCGACAGGACTCGTGGCCCGGCGCGTCCAGCCTGCGCCAGAGGATCGCCTGGTCTGCCACGGCCTAGCGCTGGTGGACGAGCGGGAGCCCCGGGACCGGGCTCCGCGCGTGGAGCACGTAGTTCCGGCGGATCGTGCCGATGTAGAGGTCGCGCATGTCCGAGCCACCCCACGAGACGTTCGTCGGCCAGCTCATGAGCTCGCCCGTGGGATCGTGGAGCATCGTGACGACCTCGCGCGTCGGGGTGATGGCGATCACCTTGTTGGCGAGGACGAGCGTCACCCAGAGGTTCCCCTCCTGGTCGAAGCCGCAGCCGTCCGTCGCCCCGAATCGCGCGCGCTGGGCGGGCGTCGCGCCGGGGAATGCGGGCTCGCCGAGCACGGGGCCGTAGGACTCGGCCGGGCCGAGCGAGCCGTCGACACGGATGGGCAGGCGCACGACGTTCCGGCCCATCGTCTGGCAGACGTAGAGGTACGACTCGTCCGAATCGAGGGCCAGGCCGTTCGCGAAGGTGAAGCCCGACGCCATCACCTCGGCGCGGCCGTCGGGCCGCACCCGGTACACGAAGCCGTCGGCGAGCCCCTGCTCGGACCGCGCGCGATCGTACGTCGAGTGCGAGCACCAGACGTTACCCGCGCGATCCAGGATGGGGTAGTTCGACGCCACGAGCGGCCTGCCGTCGATCGCGTCCAAGAGGACCTCGACGGCCCCCGTCACCGGGTCGAGGCGCTGGAGCGGTCCCGTCGGCGCCGTGCCCAGGCCGAAATTGGCGATCACGATGCGCCCGCGCGTGTCCATGTTGATCCCGTTCGGCGCGCCGCCCGCCTTGCCGACGCGGCGCAACGTCCCGTCGGGGAGAATCTCGGCGCAGGCGCTCGCCTGGTCGGAGGCCCAGACGCGGCCGTCCCTGCCGACGACCACGTCCTCGGGGCGCTGGAGGCCGACGCCGACCTTCCGGAGGCTCGTGAGCGGGATCGGTGCGAGCACCGCCGCCCTAGCTGGGGCGGCGATCGGCCCAGGGCCGTGCCGCCTCGAACGCCGCCGAGGCGCGCAGCACGGTGACGTCGTCGAAGCGCCGGCCGACGATCTGCAGGCCGATCGGCAGGCCGTCGCGGGTGAGGCCGCAGGGGACGGTGGCCGCCGGCTGCCCCGTCAGGTTGAACGCGAACGTGAAGGCGCTCCCGGCCTCGCGCCCGACCTTCACGCCGCCGATCTCGGTCACCCACGGCTCGCCCACGCGGAGCGGCAGGCACGCGACCGTCGGCGAGAGGAGCAGGTCGTAGGTCTCGAAGAACGCGCGCGCATGCTGCCACCACGCCAGCCGGTCGAACCACGCCTGGATGTACTTCGTCGGCGGAGCGGCCAGCGCCTCCTCCACGATCGGCCGGAGCTCCGGATCGATCTCGGCGCGCCGGTCGAGGTAGGGCGCGAGCCGTGCGGCGATGCCACCGTAGAACGTCGTCCGCCAGCACTCGTACGGCGAAGGCCACTTGGGGTCGGCCGCCTCGACACGGCAGCCGAGCTCACGGAACGCCCGCGCGGCGCGACGCGTCGCCGCGCGCACTTCCGGGTCCACCGCCGGGGCGAAGCCGAGCGTGTCGCTGTACGCGACACGCAGGCCCCCGAGGCTTCCCCCGAGCGCCTTCACGTAGTCCACGCTCGCCGCGGGCAGCGAGTACTGATCGCGCTCGTCGGGGCCCGCGCAAACGTTCAGCATGAGCGCCGCGTCCCTCACGGTACGCGTCATCGGCCCGGCGTGTGAAAGACTCCAGGCGGCGCCGTGTGGGTAGACCGGGATGCGCCCGTAAGAGGGCTTGAGGCCGAAGATGCCGCACCACGCGGCGGGCTTGCGGATGGACCCGCCCCCGTCGGTGCCGATGGCGAGCGGAGCCAACCCCGCGGCGACGGCGGCGCCCGCGCCGCCCGACGAGCCTCCGGGGGTGCGCCCCGCGTCCCACGGGTTGCGGGTCACGCCGAACAGGAGGTTGTCCGTGATGCCGATCCAGCCGAAGGTCGGCGTGTTCGTCTTGCCGATCAGGATCGCGCCCGCGGCCTTCATGCGGAGGACGATGGGCGCGTCCTCCGAGGGGACATGATCGCGGTAGAGCGGCGTGCCGAACGTCGTGCGGAGGCCCTTGGTGAGGACGAGGTCCTTCACGGAGAACGGCACGCCGTGGAGCGGCCCGAGCCTCGCCCCGCGCGTCATCAGAGCGCGCTCGGCCTCACGCGCGGCGCGGCGCGCCCCCTCGGCGTCCACGGTTACGTAGGCGTTCAGGTCCTTGAGGTCCTGGATCCGCGTCAGGACGGCCTCGACGACCTCGACGGGAGAGACCTTCTTCTTTCTGATGGCGGCCGCGAGGTCGGCCGCGCTCATCCAGCAGAGCGTGTCGCGGTTCATGGATCGAGCCCGGAGGAGAAGCGCTATGCGAGCGAGAAGCGCCGCCGCTTGATGAGGAGCAGTCCGTCCGCGCTCTTGCCGATGATCTCGTGCGTGACGCCGGGAGGGAGCTTGCCCTTGACCGCCTTCGCCGCCTCACCCCGCACCAGCACGCCCTTGACGAACAGCTCGGCCGCCGGTTTCGCGATCCGACCCAGCGCGGACTTCCGTGCGCGGGCTCGCACGGCCGCGCGCGCGCGCCGCTGGGACTTGGCGGTCTTCGCGCGCTTCTTCATGGCGGTATGCTACACCGCCCGGTTGCCGAGCGCGATGGGTTCCTTCACGACGTCGGGTCGAAGCCGCAATCGAACGTCCGCCGCACCAGCGCGAAGTCCGCGGCCTGGGGCACGAGCTGGTGGGTCTTGCGAGCGAACGGGTGGGCGATCCGCGTCTCGGCTCGCCCGTGCGCGCCGAGGTCGACGCGCCCTCGCCTGAAGAGGTACTCCACGAAGCGCCGGGCGTCTTGCTCAGGCGGCGGCGCCGTCCGCGAGCCGAGACCCTCGGCCGCGGAGGCCACCTCGAACCGTCGCACCTCGCCCGGAGCCTCCACGACGAGCGCGCGGCCCTCGAGGCCGAACTGGTCGGCGCTGAGCGAGAGCCGGCGCGTGTGGGTCTCGGTGGACCCGCCAGCCAGCGTCGCCCCGCGCGGTTGTCGCGCCCGCGTCGCCGTCCCGGGCCCCGGGACGACGCTCGCCGCCTGAAGCGACAGGATCCCACGCCGCACCAGGGCGCTCTTCAGCGCGTCTCGATATTGGCCTCGGAAGAGGACCGCCTCGGACTCGATGAGGTGCGCGGCGACCTGGCTCAGGTAGTCCGCCACGATGGGCGCGGCAGGGATCGCGTCGACCAGCAGCCGGCCGGCGTCCAGGCTCACCTGGCCAAGATCCGCCTCGGTCGGTGAGGACCCGCGGCTCGCGAGCATTCCCGCCAGAGCCTCGAACCAGCCTCCCGTGAAGACGCGCGAGAACGAGTGCGGCTCGGCCGTCAGCGATGAGGCGGGGCCCGACGGCGGCAGCGTCTCCGGCGCCCGATAGAAGAACGGGTTCACCGCGTTACGCAGGCAGTCCGGCTCCGCCGAGCCCGGGAGGATCTGCCGGAGGGCCCAGCCGAGCTGCTCGGCGAGGCGGGAGAGCCGCGACGACCGGCCGATGCGGGCTCCCGTCTCGCTCAGCACGGCACGCCGGAGGGACGGGAGCTGAAGACCCGCGAGCAAGGCGCTGAGATCCCCGAACGACTCGTGAAACGCGGCGACCTCGACGCTCATCGCGTCCCAGAGCTCCGGCCGCAGCGCGTCGAGCACCGCGTGCCCCAGCTCGTGACACAGGACGTCGGGGCTCTCACCCGAGTACACCGTGATCCGCCCGACCGTGTCGTGGAAGAACGAGAGCCCGTGCCGGTCGTAATACGCGTTGAGGTCGACGCCGGCGTCGAGCGTGACCCTGAGCGTCCGGCCGGGCTGCCACGACGTGCCCCGCGGCAACAGACCACCCCAGAAATCGGCGCCGCGGCGGAGAGCCTCGGCGGCCGCCCAGTACCGGAACTCCCGTGTTCCCGGCCGGTAGACCTTCGCCGGGACCGCAGCGGCGGTGATCGTCAGTGCGAGCGGTACCCTCGCGAGTCGCGGCACCGGACGCTTGATCGGCTTGCCGCCGGACTGCGGGTCGTCTTCCCACGCGAGAATCGCGGCGCCTGCTGCCTTCCGGGTCGCCGTGCTCGTGCTCGGCTTTTTCGCGCGTCTCATGGGACGGGGGGTGGGGCGGTCCGGATTCCCTTCAGGCGCGCGGCCGGAGGAGCTTCACCCTGAGCGCCTCCGCCTGCCGGTGGAACGGTAGGCCGCCGCGGTCGGTCATCGGCGTCTTCTCCGCGAGGCCCGTGTGAAGCTCGACGAGCACCGGCCCCTCCTCCGTCAGCAGCGCGGGCAGGCGTCGCTTGAACTCGGTGGCCTCACGGATCGCGTAGGCGTTCTTGTAGCCTGCGCCCTTCGCCATCAGCACGAAGTCCACGGTCAAGCCGCCGGGAATGTCCTGTGCGCCCGACGTGTGGTAGACGCCGTTCTTGAAGACGAGGTGGGTGAGGTTCCGGGGCTGGGCGCCGGCGATCGTCGCCAGCGAGCCGAGCTGCATGAGGAGCGAGCCGTCCCCGTCGAAGACGATCACGCGGCGGTCGGGGCGCGCGAGCGCCAGCCCGAGCCCGAGCGACGAGGCGCCGCCCATGAAGCCCACGCACGTGACCGAGGGGTCGTCCGGCGCGAGCGTGCGCCAGGCGGGCGCCGTGGTCATCGTCGGGACGCAGATCGCGTCGCCGCGCGCGGCGGCGATCGCGCGGAGAACGTCCTCGGGGGCGAGCATCAGATCGTCTCCAGACCCACGAGGACCGCCGCGGGTCCGCGCCGCTCGCGGGCGAGGCGGAAGTACTCGGGGATCAGGGGCACGTCGTCGGGGCCCTCGAGCCGCGCGTGGGGCACGCCGAAGGTGTCGAGGAGAGGCTCGCAGTAGCGGACCATCGAATGGCGCGACTCGCGCGGGTCCGTGTCCTTCTCGCGCGAGAGGAGCCCGATCATGTAGAACGCGGGCACGCGCCCATCGATCGCGACGCCCCGGAGCGTGTTCACCGACGCGTAGAGCCCGGCGTGCTGAATCATGAGCACGGACGGCTCGCCGCCCATCCAGAGGCCGGCGGCAATTGTGGTCGCCTCGTCCTCGGTCGCGCAGGTGAGGACACGGATCGCCTGCTCCTTGTCGAGCGCGGCGAGGACCGTCCTCTGGTGCGTGTCGGGCACGCTCAGGATCCAGCCGAGGTGCGCGTGACGCGGCGGCTCGGCGACCTCGGCGGCGAGCCACGCCCGCGCCTCCCGGAACGTGTCCTTGAGCGTGTCGATGATGAGCGACGCGGGAATCGACTCCGGCATCGTGCCTCCCGTGAGATGATCGCCTTATCGTACCAAACCGACGACAGAAAGGATGCCTCATGCTGAAAGCCGTTGCCGTATCGATCGCCGCCGTTCTCGTCCTGGCCGAGGCCGCGGGAGCGGCGGGGCCCGAGCTCAAGACGGACGAGCAGAAGACCCTCTACGCCCTCGGGCTCGTGATCGCCCGGAACCTCACCGGCTTCTACTTGACCAAGGCGGATCTCGAAGTCGTCGAGGCCGGCATCACCGACGGCATCCTCAAGACCAAACCGAAGGCCGACCTCGAGACCTGGGGCCCGAAGATCCAGGAGCTCGCGACGGCGCGCGCCTCGACGGCGGCCGTCGCCGAGAAGAAGGCGTCGCAGGCCTTTCTCGACAAGATCGCTGCCGAGCAGGGCGCGGTCAAGACGGCCTCGGGGCTGATCATGAGTACGCTGAAACCGGGCGACGGCGCCTCGCCCGCGGCGAGTGACAAGGTGAAGGTCCACTACGAGGGGAAGCTCATCGACGGCACGGTGTTCGACAGCTCGGTCAAGCGCGGCGAGCCGCTGACGATCGGTCTGGGCAGCATCATCAAGTGCTGGAGCGAGGGCTTGCCCATGATGAAGGTCGGCGGCAAGAGCCGGCTCGTGTGCCCCTCCGATCTGGCGTACGGTGATCAAGGCCGGCCCCCCACGATCAAGCCCGGCGCGACGCTCGTCTTCGAGATCGAGCTCCTGGAAATCGTGAAGTAACGACGGAGCCGTGGCGGGCATCGTCGACGTCCAGCGCTACCCGGAGGCGTGTCAGACCTTTCGCTGGAGCGCGCTCTGGGACCTCTTCGACGGCGATCCCGAGCGATTGAACCTCGCCCACGAGTGCGTGGACCGTTGGGTCGGGCGGGGAACAGCGCTCCGCCTGAAGCACGCGGACGGCCGAACCGAGGAGCGAAGCTTCGACGAGCTAGCCGACTGGTCCTCGCGCTTCGCCAACTTCCTCGAGGCCGACGGCGTCCTCGGGGGCGACCGCGTGGCCGTGATGCTCGATCCGTCGCTCGCCTTCTACGGCGCCGTGTTCGGGACCGTGAAGCGCGGCGCGGTCGCGGTCCCGCTCTTCCCGCTCCTCGGCCCCGACGGCGTGCGGCTCCGCGTGGACGACTGCCAGCCGCGCCGCCTGCTCGTCGCGCGCGACGCCGAGCGGTGGCGGGAGCTCTTCCCGCACGTCGGCGTGGTCGCCGTCGACGACGGGTTCCTGACTCGGCTCGCGGGAGAGAGCACGCGCTATGTCCCGGCGACGCGGGCCGACGACCTCGCCGTCCTGCAGTACACGTCGGGGACGACCCGCGGGTTCCCCGAGGCCGTGCGCCACACCCATCGTGCGATCGTCACGCTGATGGTGGCCGCGCTCTACGGCCTCGGACTCCGACGGGGCGACAGCTACTTCTGCCCGTCCTCACCGGCCTGGGGCCACGGGCTCTGGCACGGCACGATCGCTCCGCTCGCGCTGGGCGTCGCCGTCGGCGCCTACTCGGGGAAGTTTCACGCCGGCCGGCTCGCCGAGGCGCTCGAGGAGTTTCGCGTCACCAACCTCGCCGCCGCGCCGACGGTCTTTCGCATGCTGCGCGGCTCGGGGCTCGCCGACGGGCGGCGGTTTGCGCTCGAGCGGATCTCGTTCACCGGCGAGCCGATGGACTCGCGGACGTGGCAGTGGGTCGAGAAGGCCTTCGGCGTCACGCCGTGCGGCATGTACGGCTCGACCGAGGTCGGCGTGATCATCGTGAACTATCCCGGCTTCGTAGGCTACGTGGTGAAGCCCGGCGCGCTCGGCCGGCCCGCGCCCGGCTGGGAGGTCGCGATCGTAGACGCGCGGGGGGAACCGCTCCCGCCCTCCACCGTGGGCGAGATCGCCGTGCGACGCAAGGGCGGCTGGTTCCGGGTCAAGGACCGCGGCTGGATGGACGCGGAGGGCTACTTCTACCACGAGGGCCGCTCCGACGACGTGATCATCTCGGCGGGCTGGACGATGAGCGCGGTCGAGATCGAGGACGCCCTCCTGAGCCATCCGGATGTCCGCGAGGCGGCCGTGGTCGCGGCGCCCGACGCGCTGCGCGGCCAGATCCCGAAGGCCTTCGTCGTCGCCGAGCGCGGCGACGCCGTGTTCACGCGCGAGCTCCAGGAGTGGGTCGGCGCGCGGCTCAGCCAGCACGAGTACCCGCGCGCGGTCGAGTTCGTCGAGGAGCTGCCGAAGACCCCGGCGGGCAAGACCGACCGGCGGGCGCTCCGCGAGCGGGCGGGCGGACGCGCGTGAGTCGCTTCCCGACGATCACCGACGAGGCGCTCGGCGCGCTGCGCGCGCTGGTCGGCAAGGAGATCCGGCGCCCCGAGCCCTACGTCGAGGTCGCGACGCGCGACGCGATCCGTCACTGGGCCCACGGGATCGGCGACCGCAACCCGTTCTGGGCCGCCGCCCGGGTCGCCCCGCCGACGATCCTCTTCGCGATGGACCGGATCGTGTCGGGCTACGTCACCGGGCTCCCGGGCATCCACGCGATGTACGCGGGCACGGACTTCCGCTGGCGCCGCGCGGTCCGTGAGGGCGACCGGGTCGTGGGGCGGAGCGTCCTCAGCGACCTCGAGGAAAAGGCCTCGACGTTCTCGCGACGCGCGATCAAGCAGACCTACCGCACGACCTTCGTGGACGACGCGGGGGCGATCGTCTGCGAGGCGGACTCCTGGTGCTTCCGGACGGAACGCGATGCGGCGCGCGAGCTCGGGAAATACCGGACGTTCGAGCCCCACCGCTACGCGCCCGGGGAGATCGAGCGGATCCGCCGCGCCTACGCGGACGAGGCGATCCGCGGCGCCACGCCGCGCCACTGGGAGGACGTGGAGGTGGGCGAGCTGCTCCCGACGGTCGTCAAGGGGCCGCTCACGGTGACGTCGGTCATCGCCTTCGTCCAGGGCTGGGGGAGCCTCTACGTGCGCGCGCACGGCCTCGCCTTCGACCTCTTCGAGCGCCACCCGGCGCTCGGGATCGAAAACGAGTTCGGCGTGCCCGAGCCGCCCGAGCGCGTCCACTGGGACGAGGATCTCGCCCGCGCCGTCGGCGTGCCGGCGCCGTACGACTACGGTCCCGAGCGCGTGGCGTGGCTCGGCCACCTCGTCACCAACTGGATGGGTGACGCGGGCGGTCTGGCCCGGCTCAACGTCCAGGTCCGACGCCACAACCTGATCGGCGACACCACGTGGTGCCGCGGCCGCGTTGCGGCGAAGGCCGTCGTCGACGGGCGCGGCGAGGTCACGGTCGATCTCGTCGCGGTGAACCAGCGCGACGAGACGATCGCCCAGGGCCAGGCCGTCGTCGTCCTCCCTCGCCGACACGCCTAGCGCCCGGAAAGGCTCAGCGTCGCACCAGGGCCCAGCCGGATGCCTTGAGATCGTGGCTCACGTATTGGTGGCGACGGTACCCCCGGCGCCTCTCGGTCCCGCGGAGCTCTTGGCGTTGACGCCGCTCACCCAGGCGGCGGTCGAAGATCACGTCCACCGTCTCGCTGCCGAATACGTGCCTGAGATACGCGTAGCGTGCCGGTTCAGCGCGCGAGACGATCAGGAGTAGACGAGCCACCAGGCGACCCCCGAGTAGCGTAGGCCTTCGACACTCAGCCGGGAATCAGGGAAACCCTGCAAAATGAGGCCGGCGATGCCCGTCGGGGAGATTCGGGGAACTTTTTTGCTCGGCCCGGCATTTCGTCGGGCGTCCGCACTCCCCCATGTCGGGGCGAGGAGAGAGGAGGAAGGCCGTGGCAAAGGGACGTCGGATTGGTATAGGGCTGCTCGCGATCCTCGGGGTCTCGCCCGTGGCAATGGCCGCCGATGGTGAGGTCGAGCTCAGGGCCACGTTGCGGGGGTTCGAGGAGGTCCCGGCGGTTTCCACCACCGCCAGTGGCACGTTCCGTGGGGACATCGATCGGGACGAGCTTTCGATCGGGTACACGCTGAGCTATTCCGGCCTGGAGGGGACGGTCACGCAAGCCCACATCCACCTGGGCCAACGGCGTGTCAACGGGGGGATCGTTGTCTTTCTGTGTCAGACGACTTTGGCTCCGGATCCCACCGGTCTTGCGCCGACGTGCCCTCAGTCAGGGACGGTGAGTGGGACTCTGACACGAGCCAACGTGACGACCCGCGCCGACGCCCAAGGAATAGAATCCACGGCCACGCAGGGTTCGACGGCCGGCGAGTTCGCCGAGTTGGTGACCGCGGTCCGTGCCGGGGTGACCTACGCGAATGTCCACTCGACCAACGCGGGCGGCGTTGCTAACACGAAGTTCAACGCAGGCGAGATCCGCGGACAGCTCAGGTCGCGTGCGGACGAACGCTGACCGGCGAAAATCCTTCACGGGCTGCGGGAGAGCGCGAGCAAGACGAGGCCCGTAAAGATGACCGCGGCGCCCGCGACGCGCGCCGCCGAGTGGCGCTCGCCGAGGACGAGCGCGCCCAGGACCGCCGCGACGACGACGCTCACCTCCCGCGCGGCGACCACGTAGCTGACCGGGGCCTGCGCCATCGCGGCGAGGACGGCGAGGTACGCCGCCATCATCAGGACACCCACGACGACAGTCCGCCCCCAGGGCGCGTCGCCCACCCGGGGGGCCGCGAGCCCGCCGCGCACCCACCGCACGAGATAGATCAGGGCCGCGTCCACCCCGAAGACCAGAAGGGCGTACAGGGGCACCGGGACCAGGTGGACGCCAACCTTGTTCACGAGCGAGTAGCCCGCGGTGAACACTCCCGTGAGGAGCGCCAGCCCGAGCGCGCGGCGGTTCGGCTGCCCGGGCCCATGGCCGGCCGCCGGCCCCGCGTGGCTCGCGCAGATCCCGAGCACGACCAGACCGATCCCGGCCAGACCCTGCCACGACGGGCGCTCGCCGAGAAAGACGATCGCGAGGGGCACGACGAGAAGCGGCGGCGTGCCGCGCGCGACCGGGTAGACCAGCGACAGATCGCCGGCCCCGTACGCTGCGGAGAGCGCGAAGACGTACGCCGTCTCCAGGAGACCCGACAGGAGAATCACCCCCCATGCGACCCGGCTCACGCTGCTGAGCGGATACATCAGGAGGACCGGGGAGCAGAGGACGGCGCCGACGATCAGGGCTCCCGACTGGATCTCGAGCCGCCGCGCGTCGCTCTTGACGAGGAGGTTCCAGGCGCTGTGGCACACGGCCGCGCCGAGCACGAGCACGAGCGCGGCGAGCGGCATTGCACGAGTTTGCTATGCTTGGGGCCGGATGTCCACCTGCCAGGCGCGAGGGGCCGAACCATGAGCGACCATCACCATCACGACCACGACCACGCGAGCGAGCCGGGCTCGCCCCTCGCCGAGACCGATCTCAGGGTACGGGCGCTCGAGTCCCTCCTGGTCGAGAAGGGGCTCGTCGACCCGGCGGCCCTCGACGTCTTGATCGACACCTACGAGACCAAAGTGGGACCGCGCAACGGCGCCCGCGTCGTGGCCCGCGCGTGGGTCGACCCCGCCTACAAGACCCGTCTCCTCGCCGACGCGCGGTCGGCCGTCGCCGAGCTGGGCTACCAGGGTCGCGGCGGTGAGGAGATCATGGCGCTCGAGAACACGCCGAAGGTCCACAACCTCGTCGTCTGCACGCTCTGTTCCTGCTACCCATGGCCGGTCCTCGGGCTCCCGCCCGTCTGGTACAAGTCGGCGCCGTACCGGTCGCGCGCCGTGCTCGATCCCCGCGGCGTCCTGCGCGAGTTCGGGCTCGAGGTGCCCGACGACGTCGAGGTGCGCGTCTGGGATTCGACGTCCGAGGTGCGCTACCTCGTGTTGCCGGAGCGCCCGGAGGGTACCGAGGGCATGAGCGAGTCGGCGCTGGCCGAGCTCGTCACGCGCGACGCGATGATCGGTGTCGCCAGGGTGAAGCCGCCGGTGCAGGGGGGGCGACGATGAACGGCGTCCACGACATGGGCGGCATGCACGGCATGGGCCCGATCGAGCGTGAGGCGAACGAACCCGTCTTCCACCACGACTGGGAGCGGCGCGTGCTGGCCCTCAACCTGGCCGCCGGCGCCCTCGGCGCGTGGAACATCGACGCGTCACGTCACGCACGCGAGCGGATGCCGCCCGCGCAGTACCTCGCGGCGAGCTATTACCAGAAGTGGCTCTACGGCCTCGAGCTGCTGTTGCTCGAGCAGGGCCTGCTCACCCGCGAGGAGGTCGCGACGGGCCGGGCGCGCGGCAGGGTGTCGGGAGGGCGTGTCCTCCGGGCCGCGGACGTCGAGAAGGCGCTGACGAAGGGCCGCGGGTTTCGGCTCCCGGACGACGTCCCCCCGCGCTTCAAGGTGGCCGACCGTGTCGTCGCCCGCAACACGCAGCCCACCGGCCACACCCGGCTGCCGCGCTATGCGCGCGGCCGGCGCGGCGTGATCGATCGCGACCACGGCGTCTTCATCTTCGCCGACGCCAACGCCATGGGGCTCGGGCCGAGGCCGCAGCACCTCTACGGCGTTCGCTTCGCCGCGCGAGAGCTGTGGGGGCCCGACGCCTCGCCGCGTGACGCCGTCTATCTGGACCTCTGGGACGACCATCTGGATCCGGCGTGAGGGTCGAGGCCGCATGACCCCGCCGGACCTCTCCGAGCTGCCCGCCATCCCGAAGGACGACGCGGGTCCCGTGTTTCGCGAGCCCTGGGAGGCCCAGGCCTTCGGGATGGCGGTGGCGCTCGCCGAGCGCGGCACGTTCACGTGGAACGAGTGGGCGCGGTACCTGGCCGACGAGATCACGGCGGCCCGGGCGCGCGGCGAGGCGGACGACGGCAGCCGCTACTACCATTACTGGCTCGCCGCGCTCGAGAAGATCGTCGCCGACAAGGGGCTCGTCGCGCAGAACGAGCTCCTCACGCGGAAGGACGAGTGGGACCGGGCCGCGCGCGCGACACCCCACGGCCGGCCGATCGTTCTTCGAGGTCCTCGAGCGTCCGCGGCCAGTCCTCCCTGAGCAGCCGTGAGAGCGCGCGGTCGGCGAGGAGCCGGCCGGCCGTCTGGCACCGCGCGCAATAGTTCGTCTCGGTCTCGGCGTGGACGATGCGCTGAACCGGGGCGCCGCACACCGGGCACGGCTTGCCGTAGCGCCCGTGGACGGCCATCCCCTCGCGGAACGCCGTGACGCCCTCGGGAAAATCCTCGCCGGCCTCCCGCCGTAAGCGCGCGCACCAGTCCAGGAGCGTCGCGCGGGTCGCCTCGAAGAGGCCCGCGAGCTCCGTGTCGGTGAGCTGCCGCGCGAGCTTGACCGGCGAGAGGCGCGCGCGGTGGAGAATCTCGTCGGCGTAGGCGTTGCCGATCCCGCTGAAGAGTCGCGGGTCGGTGAGCGTCCGTTTGAGCGTGTGGTTCTCGGCGACGAGCGCCGCACGAAACGCCGCGAGGTCCGCGCCGAGCACTTCCAGCCCGCCCGGGTCGTGCGCGCGGAGCCCCGCCTGGCCGCGCACCAGGTGGATCGCCGCGCGCCTCTTCGTGCCCGCCTCGGTCAGCACGAGGGTGCCCGTGGAGAAATCGAGCGCGGCGAGGCCGATCTTGCCTGGTGGCCGAGCCCCGACCGGGCGCCAGTGGAGGCGTCCCGCGATCATCAGGTGCAGGAGCAGGAAGAGGTCGCCGTCGAGCCCGATGACGATGCGCTTGCCGAGACGCCGGAGCCCGCTCACGGTCCGGCCAACCGCCGCGGTGAGGGGCGGATCCACGGAGCGGAGCACGAACGGGCTCAGGAGCCGCACGCCGTCGAGCCGCGCGCCCAGGAGGCGCCGTTCGAGCGCTTCGATGTAGACGGTGACGTCGGGCAGCTCGGGCATCCTGCGTATACTGTGCCTCATGATCGATCTCTCGGCACCGTTCGATCGCCATCGCGACCGCGTCCGGCCCGAGTGGATCGACGGGAACGGCCACATGAACGTGGGCTACTACCTCGTCGTCTTCGACTACGCGACCGACGAGTTCCTCGCCTGGGTGGGACTCGACGCGCGCCACCGCCGGGAGCACGGCGTGACGACCTTCTGCCTGGAGGCGCACGTCACCTACCACCGCGAGGTGCGGTCGGCGGACCCGCTTCGCTTCACCACGCTCTTGCTCGGCCACGACGCGAAGCGGATCCACTACTTTCACGCGATGTACCACGCGACGGCGGGGTATCTGGCGGCGACGAACGAGCTGATGTCGCTCCACGTGAACGAGTCGACGCGGCGGTCCACCCCGATGGCTCGGGAGATCCTCGAGCGGCTCGCGCAAGTCCAGAAGGCGCACGACGCGCTGGCGCGGCCGCCCCAGATGGGGCGGACGATCGGCCTGGCGTCGCCTCCGACGACGCGCTAGCCCACCGGGGTCATGCGTGGCCTCGGCGTGGACGTTGACGATCGCGCTTGCTGAGGCCACAGTAGCCCCGTGACGATCGACCCCACGTCGGTCAAGGCGCTGACGTTCGACGTCTTCGGGACCGTCGTGGACTGGCGGTCGAGCCTGGTCCGCGAGGGCGAGGCGCTCGGGCGCGCCAAGGGCCTGAAGGTCAGCTGGTCGGCCTTCGCCGACGGGTGGCGCGGCTTCTACCAGCCGATGCTCGAACGGGTCCGGAGCGGCGCGATCCCGTGGACCAAGCTGGACGATCTCCATCGAATGGCGCTCGACCAGCTCCTCGTCCAGTTCGGCGTCGTCGGGCTCACCGAGGACGAGATCGACCACCTGAACCGGGTCTGGCACCGGCTCGACCCCTGGCACGACGCCGTGCCGGGTCTCGTGCGGCTCAAACGGAAGTTCATCCTCGCGACGCTCTCGAACGGCAACGTGGCGCTCCTGGTGAACATGGCCAAGCGCGCCGGGCTTCCCTGGGACGCGGTCCTCGGCGCCGAGGTCGCGCGCCACTACAAGCCTCAACCCGAGGCGTATCGCACGACGGCGGACCTCCTCGGACTGGCGCCCGCGCAGTGCATGATGGTGGCCGCGCACAACGGCGATCTGGCCGCGGCCGGTGCCCTCGGCTTCCGCACCGCCTTCGTCCACCGGCGGACCGAACACGGCCCCACGCAGATGACGGACCTCCGGCCGGCGCGTGACTGGGACGTCGTCGCCGAGGACTTCATCGATCTCGCCGAGCAGCTCGGCTGCTGACGTCTGGTCGCGCGGAAGGGTCAGCGACGTGTCGAGATGGATCACCGAGTGCGGCGTGGACCGAGGCGGTACACTGTGCCTTGCGTACCGTGCCGACACCTCCTGTCGCGAAGAAGATCCCGAAGATCGACGTCGTCCACGGCGACCGTCGGCAGGACCCCTACGCCTGGCTCCGGCACCGGGACGATCCCGACGTCCTCGCGTACCTGACGGCCGAGAACGCCTACACCGACCTTGGGCTGAAGCCGACCGCGGCGTTCCAAGAGACGCTCTACGCGGAGATGCTCGGCCGGATCAAGGAGGACGACACGACGGTCCCCTACCGGCGGGGCGGGCACTTCTACTACACGCGCACGGAGAAGGGCAAGCAGTACCCGATCCTGTGTCGCAAGCACGCGAGCCTCGACGCGCCCGAAGAGATCACGCTCGACCTCAACCGCCTGGCCGAGGGGCACGCGTTCCTCGCGCTCGGCGCCTGGGCCGTGAGCGACGACGGCCGGCGCCTGGTGTACACGGTCGACGTCACGGGGTTCCGCGAGTACACGCTGTACGTGAAGGACCTCGGCACGGGGATGCTCGAGCCCGACCGCGTCGAGCGTGTGGCGTCCGTCGCGTGGTCGGCGACGCCCGCGACGTTCTTCTACGTCACCGAGGACCACGCCAAGCGCCCGTACCGGCTCTGGCGCCACCGACTGGGCGCCGCCGGGGACGATCTCCTCTACGAGGAGACCGACGAGCTGTTCCGGCTCGGCGTCGCGCGCTCGCGGAGCCTCGCGTACCTCTTCCTGTACTCGGCGAGCCACACCACCACCGAGGCGCGCTACGTCGCGGCGGGGGACCTCGGCGGCGTGTGGACCGTGCTCGCCCCGCGAGAGCACGAGCACGAGTACGAGGTCGATCACGGTGGTGACCTGTTCTACATCCGCACGAACGGCGGCGGGCGGCGTAACTTCCGGCTGGTCGTGGCGCCGGTGGCCGACCCGCGGCCCGAGCGCTGGAGCGAGCTGGTCCCGCACCGCGAGGCCGTCATGCTCGAGGGCGTGGACGTGTTCGCCGACTTCTATGTCCTACAGCAGCGCGAGGATGGGCTCGCACGCTTGCGCGTGACGAGCCTCCCGTCGCACGCCTCCCATCACGTCGAGTTCCCCGAGCCGGCGTACGACGTCGAGCCGGAGGGGAACGCCGAGTTCGCGGCGGGGGCCTACCGGTTCCGCTACCAGTCGTTCGTCACCCCGCCGTCGATCTTCGACTACGACACGGTGGCCCGCGAGCTTCGGCTCCTCAAGCGGACGGAGGTCCTCGGCGGCTACGATCCCACGCGCTACCGCTCCGAGCGGCTTCACGCGACGGCCGCCGACGGAACGCGCATCCCGGTGTCGCTCGTCTCGACGAAGGACGCGCCGCGCGACGGCACGAGCCCGATGGTGCTCACGGGCTACGGCGCGTACGGGATGCCGTATCCGGTGACCTTCTCATCGAACCGTCTGAGCCTCCTCGAGCGCGGCGTGTCCGTTGCGGTCGCCCACGTGCGTGGCGGTGGGGAGCTCGGCAAGCGCTGGCACGACGACGGGCGCCTGCTCCGGAAACGCAACACGTTCACCGACTTCATCGCCTGTGCCGAGCTCCTGGTCGGGGAGGGGTACACCACGCACGCCCGGCTCGTGATCGAGGGCGGAAGCGCGGGCGGCCTCCTGATCGGCGCCACGCTGAACATGCGGCCCGACCTCTCGACGGCCGCGGTCCTCCGCGTGCCGTTCGTGGACGTGATCAACACGATGCTCGACGCGTCGCTCCCGCTGACGGTGGGCGAGTTCGAGGAGTGGGGCAACCCGAAGCTCCGCGAGCATTACGAGTACATGAAGACCTACTGCCCCTACACGAACCTGGCGCCGCGGCGCTACCCGGCGATCCTCGTGCGCACCGCGCTCAACGACAGCCAGGTGATGTACTGGGAACCCGCGAAGTGGGTCGCGAAGCTCCGGACGTTCAAGACCGACGACCGGCCGTTGTTCCTCAAGGTCAATCTGGATTCGGGTCACGGCGGCGCCTCGGGCCGCTACGACGCGCTCCGCGAGCTCGCGTTCGACTACGCGTTCATCCTGACCCGGCTCGAGCGCGCGAGCTGATTCGAGGCCGCGAGGTGCTCGACGCGATCGAGCTCGAGACGGGGCCGCGCCCGGCGGCGTCGGTCATCTGGATGCACGGGCTCGGCGCCGACGGCCACGACTTCGAGCCGATCGTGTCCGAGCTCGAGCTGCCGGAGACACTCACGGTCCGGTTCGTCTTTCCCCATGCGCCGATGCGGCCCGTGACGATCAACCGCGGGTCCGTGATGCGCGCCTGGTACGACGTCGTCGGCGACGGCAGCGAGGACACGGCGGGGATCCGGGCATCGCAGGCGCGGGTCGAAGCGCTGATCGCGCGCGAGAAGGCGCGCGCGTTCTCCGCGGCTCGGATCGTGCTGGCGGGCTTCTCGCAGGGGGGCGCGATGGCGCTCCACACGGGGCTCCGCCACCCCGAGCGGCTCGGGGGGATCATCGCCCTCTCGTGCTATCTCCCGCTCGGCGACACGCTCGCCGTCGAGGCGAGCCCGGCCAACCGCGACGTGCCCATCTTCATGGCCCACGGGACCGACGACCCGCTGATCCCGCTCCACCGCGCGCGACGATCCCGCGACAAGCTCACCGAGCTGGGCTATCGTGTGACGTGGCGCGAGTACCCGATGCCGCACTCGGTGTGTGGCGACGAGGTCGACGATCTCTCCGCGTGGTTGTGCGGGGTGCTGGGCGAGAAAGGCGAGGCGAGATGAGGGCACGCACGGTCGGGGAGCTCCGGGCCAGCGGCTGGCAGGCGAAGTCGGTCAAGCAGGAGCTGCGCGACAACATGGTCGCGCGCCTTCGGCGCGGGGAGCCGCTCTTCCCCGCGATCGTCGGGTACGACGAGAGCGTCGTGCCCCAGCTCGAGAACGCGATCCTCTCGGGTCAGGACATCGTCTTCCTCGGCGAGCGCGGCCAGGCCAAGACGCGCATGGCGCGCCTCCTCCCGACGCTGCTCGACGAGGCGGTGCCCGCGCTCGCCGGCTGCGAGATCAACGACGACCCGTTCGCGCCGATCTGTGGCGCCTGCCGCGCGCGGATCGCCGAGAAGGGCGGCGCGGTCGAGATCGTCTGGATCCCGCGCGACCGGCGGTACGGCGAGAAGCTCGCCACGCCCGACATCACGATCGCCGATCTCATCGGCGAGGTCGACCCGATCAAGGTGGCCGAGGGCCGGTACCTCGCCGACGAGCTGACGATCCATTACGGGCTCCTGCCGCGGACCAACCGGGGCATCTTCGCGATCAACGAGCTGCCCGACCTCGCGGAGCGGATCCAGGTGGGACTCCTCAACATCATGGAGGAGCGCGACGTCCAGATCCGTGGCTACAAGGTGCGTCTGCCGCTCGACCTCTACGTGGTCGCGAGCGCGAACCCCGAGGACTACACCAACCGCGGGCGGATCATCACGCCGCTCAAGGACCGGTTCGGCTCGCAGATCCGCACGCACTATCCGAAGCGACTCGAGCACGAGATCGCCATCATGGAGGCCGAGCTGACGCGCTTCCCGGCCGACGGCTTCCAGACCGTCACGCCGGGCTACATGAAGGAGATCGTCGCGGAGCTGACCCAGCTGGCCCGGAAGGCGCCGGAGATCAGCCAGCGCTCCGGCGTCTCGGTGCGCGTCAGCATCTGCAACTATGAGAACCTCGTCTCGAGCGCGCTCAAGCGCGCGATCCGCCTCGGCGAGCAAGCGGCCGCGCCGCGCGTGAGCGACCTCGGCGCCGTCCTCGCCTCGACGAGCGGCAAGATCGAGCTCGAGACGGTCGGCGAGGGCGGCGAGGACAAGGTGCTCGGCAAGCTCGTCCAGCGCGCCGTGCTCAACGTGTTCGGGCGGTGCTTCCGCGCGGGCGAGCTCGACGAGGTGGTGGCCGCGTTCCAGGGCGGGCTCGCGATCACCGTGTCGGACACGATGGCGTCCGCCGAGTACATGCAGCAGATCGGCCAGGTGAGCCCGCTCCAGGCGGCGGTGAAGAAGCTCGGCTCGGCCGACCCGGCGAGCGCGGCGTCGGCGCTCGAGTTCATCCTGGAAGGGCTCCACCTCTCGAGAAAGCTCAACAAGGACGTCCAGGCCGGCCGCGCCCGGTATCGGGGCTCAGCCGGCAGCGCGGCCACGGGACGCGACTAAGTCGACGTCGTCCGCCGCCGGCGGGCGGAGGAGCCTGCACGTCCGGGAGAGGTGGTCCCATGCACGACGTCCAGCACATCAGCGTTTACATCGCCCGCCCGCCGGCCGAGGTCTACGAGTTCGCCTCCGACCCGAGGAACCTGCCGCGCTGGGCCGCAGGGCTGGCGCGCTCCGAGGTCAGGAGGGAAGGCGATGAGTGGGTTGCGGACGCCCCGTTCGGCAAGGTCAGGGTGAGATTCGTGCAGCCGAACTCTTTCGGCGTCTTGGATCATGACGTCAAGCTCGAGTCGGGCGTCACCATCCACAACCCCATGCGAGTCGTGCCCAACGCAGAGGGCAGCGAGTTCGTGTTCACGCTTATCCGCCAGCCGGGCATGTCCGACCGGAAGTTCGCTCAGGACAAGGCGGCGGTCGAGAACGACCTGAAGACGCTGAAAGGCGTGCTGGAGCGCAAGCCGCGTTCTTAGGTAATCGGAGGCGAACATCATGGCAACCGTGAGATATCTGGTCACCGATGTTGAGCGTTCGATAGCCTTCTACACGAAGGCGCTCGGCTTCAAGCTAGATCAGAGCATGGCTCCGGCTTTCGCTCGCGTCTCCAACAACGATCTGACCCTTTGGCTCGCCGGACCACAGAGTTCCGCGGCTCGGCCCATGTCTGACGCGCGACGTCCCGAGCCTGGCGGATGGAATCGCTTCGTCGTCGAAATTGATGATCTTGCGTCACGCGTGGCGGAAATGAAGCGGGCCGGCCTACGTTTCCGTAACGATATTGTCGTAGGGCCTGGCGGCAAGCAGATCTTGCTCGAGGATCCGGATGGCAATGTTGTCGAACTCTTCGAGGCTGCGCGATAGACGATCCACCTCGCACTGCAGCCCCGGTGCGGAACACTAGCGTCTGGCGTCGAGGATCGCGCGGGCGATGAGCCGGGCCCCCTCGTAGCACTTCTCTGGCGGCTCGTAGCTGAACGCCAGGCGGATGAAGCGCTCGCCGCCGCCGTTCGGGAAGAACAGAGGTCCTGGCGTGTACTGCGCCCGAGCCGCCACCGCCAGCGCCTCCAGCCGCGCGGGGTCGGTCGCGGCCCGGAGCTTGATCCAGATGAAGAACCCGCCCTGGGGACGGCTGATCTCGACGTCGGTGGGCGTGAGCACCTCCCAGAGGCCGCGAAGCATCGCATCTCGCTTGGCGCGATAGACGTCTCGCAGGAGCTTCACGTGCGCTTCCATGTGGTCGCGCAGATACCAGGTCGCGACGCGCGACATGAAAGGGCTCACCCCACCGCCGAAGTTGAAGGCCTGGAACGACGGCAGCATCGGGCTCGGGGCGCAGAGCCACCCGAGCCGCACGCCCGCGCCGAGGATCTTCGAGAGCGTGCCGGCCCGGATCACCCGGCCGCGTCGGTCCAGCGCGTAGACGGGCGGCTTCGGCTCACCCTCGAACCTGAGCTCGCCGTACGCGTCGTCTTCGAGGATGAAGGTGTCGTGCTCCTCGGCGAGCTGGACCAGCTCCTGGCGGCGGCGGAGCGACAGGTCGGGACCCGCCGGGTTCTGGAAGTTCACGATCGTATAGACGAGCTTGCACCGGCGGCCCTGCCGCCTGAGCCCCTCGAGGCGCTCGCGCACCACGCTCGTGACCATGCCCTCGGCGTCCACGGGGACATCGAGAATCTCTGGGCCGTGCCGCCGGATGGTGTTGAGCGACCCGGCGAACGTGGGCGCCTCGCAGATGATCGGATCGCCCGGGTCCACGAACGCGCTGAACGCCAGCGAGAGTGCGTGGCCTGAGCCATTCGCGACGAAGATGTTCTCCGGCGCCACCTCGAGGTCTTCGAACACCCGGTACTTGTGACACACGAGCTCGCGGAGCCCGCGATAGCCCTGGGGGTCGCCGTACGTCAAGGCCTGCGCTCCCTCGGCCTTCATCATTCGCGCGGTCGCCTCGACCATGTCGTCGTACGGGAACGAGGCCGGGTCGGGATAGCCGCCGCCGAACTCGTAGAGCGGCTCTGCGACGGGGCGGGCTGTCGCCACCGGGGCTCCCCAGCGGATCCCGGCGCGACTCGAAAGGAGGTGCTCGAAGCGGGCGGTCGGGCTGGTTGTCATGACGCTAGGATACGACAGGCTCTATAATCAATGCACCGATGCTGATTCGCTACTCGCGCTGGGACGGCTCGCAAGCGGTCCAGGACCTCGACGCCGACGATCTCCTGTCCGCGATGTCCGACGACCTCATGCTGGACGGTGACCTCTGGCGCGCGCTCCGGCGCCTGTTCCAGCAGGGTGTCCAGCATCCGGAGGGCCAGCGGGCGCCAGGACTTCAAGATCTCTTGAAGCGGCTCCGCCAGCAGCGGCAGGAGCGGCTCGACCGCTACGACCTCGGCGGGGCGCTCGAAGACATCAAGAAGAGGCTCGCCGAAATCACCCAGAAGGAGCGCGACGGGATCAAGGACCGCCTCGCCGGGAAGTCGGCGGAGCAGAAGCTCGCCGAGCTCGATACGCTTCCGCCAGACGCGCCAGGCCAGATCCGTGCGCTGCAGACCTATGACTTCGTGGATCCCGAGGCCAAGCGCCTCTTCGACGAGCTCATGCAGACGCTCCGTGCGCAGATGCTCCAGCCGCTCCTCAAGTCCATGCAGCAGGGGCTCCAGGGGATGACGCCCGAGGATCTCCGGCGGTTGCGCGAGATGCTCCAGGACCTGAACCGGATGCTCCGCCAGCGAGCGCAGGGCGAGGAGCCCGACTTCCAGGCGTTCAAGGATAAGTGGGGCCAGTTCTTCCCGGGCGCCGAGAGCCTCGACGACCTGCTCGGCGAGCTCGGGCGCGGGATCGCGCAGATGCAGTCGCTCCTCGAGAGCATGTCGCCCGGCCAGCGCGCCGAGCTTCAAGAGATGATGCGCTCGCTCTTCATGCAGGACGAGCGCCTCGAGGCCGCGCTGGCCCAGCTCGCCGGCCACCTCGAGGAGTTCCTGCCGCTCGACGAGCTGCGCCGCCGCTACGAGTTCGGCGGCGACGAGGAGCTGACGCTCCGCGACGCGATGAAGCTCATGGAGGAGCTTCAGCAGATGGACCAGCTCGAGCGCCAGCTGCGCCAGGCGCAGAGCCCCGAGGATATCGAGAAGATCGACCCCGCCCAGGTGGCGAAGCTCCTGGGCGAGGAGGCTCGTCGGGACCTCGAGAAGCTCCGCGAGATCGCGAAGAGGCTCGAGGAAGCGGGCTACCTCGAGCGCCGCGGCGACCGGCTCGAGCTGACCGCGCGCGCCATCCGAAAGATCGCCGACAAGGCGCTGCGCGATATCTTCGCCCATCTCAAGCGCGACCGCTTCGGCCGGCACGTCGTGAGCCATCGCGGCGCGGGCGGCGACCGCACCGACGACACCAAGCGCTACGAGTTCGGTGACCCGTTCCTGCTCGACCTCAAGGAAACGCTCATGAACGCGGTCGAGCGGGGCGGCCCGGGCACGCCCGTGCGCCTGGTCCCCGACGACTTCGAGGTGTTCCGCACCGAGCTGTCGACGCGGGCCGCCACGGTGGTGATGCTCGACATGAGCCGCTCGATGATCAACAACGGCCTGTTCATGCCCGCCAAGAAGGTCGCGCTCGCGCTCCACGCGCTCATCCGCGGTCAGTTCCCGCGCGACAGCCTCCACATCGTCGGGTTCTCGCTCTACGCGCGCGAGTTCACGGCCGAGCAGCTTCCGAGCCTGACGTGGACCGACTGGAACGTCGGGACCAACATGCACGCGGGCTTTGCGCTCTCACGCCAGTTCCTCGGGCGCCAGAAGGTCGGCAACAAGCAGATCATCATGATCACCGACGGCGAGCCGACCGCGCACCTGGAAGGCGACGAGGCCGAGTTCGCCTACCCGCCCACGCGCCGGACCTTCCAGGAGACCCTCAAGGAGGTTCAGCGCTGCACTCGTGACGGCATCACGATCAACACCTTCATGCTCGATCGGAGCCCGATGCTGACCGCCTTCGTCCAGGAGATGGCGCGCATCAACCGCGGGCGCGCGTTCTTTGCCGCGCCCGAGCGTCTGGGCGAGTACGTGTTGGTCGACTACGTGCGCAACAAGCGGCGGGCGGTGTCCTAGGCGCGCCGGTCTGGGTCAGGGCGCGTGCGTCGCCGGTGGGGGGGAACGGGGGGGAGCGGCGCTCGCTCCCCCTGTCGTTTAACTAGGACGCCAGGCGCAGGCCGGAGGAGAGCTCGTACAGCTCCTGATCCGCGAGCGACGCGTCCGCGATCCGCGCGAGGTTGCCGCAGTAGCGGCAGTGAATGAACGCGGGCTCGCGGCGCACGAACGTGCTCTCGCACTTCGGGCAGTTGCTCCCCGGCTCCGCCAGGAATCGCTTCGCGGCCCGACGCAGGGCGTGCTCGGGAGTCAGCCGGATCACCCGGTTCATAGGTCGAGCGTCATTGTACACCGAGAACCCCGCTCGCGTCCCTCGAGCCGCTGGCTCTCTCATGGCGGTAAGATACCTTACATCGACTATTTCCCCTCGCGCGACGACTGGCAAACGAAGCGTCCGGCGGAGGTCGGCATGACGGCCCAGGGCCTCGCCGCCGCGATCGACTACCACCGCGCTCACGAGACCACGTGGCGGCGCGACTTCCTCAGCGAGTCCGGGCGGTACATCGGCGTGAACGACGAACCCCCGGCACCCGACGACGTGCTCGGTCCCGTGCGGCCGCGTGGCGGGCCGAACGGCCTGATCCTCCGGGGCGGCTTCGTTGTCGCCGAGTGGGGCGACACGCACAGCGCCGACATGACCTTCAGCGTTGCCAAGAGCTACCTCGCGGCGCTCGCGGGCCTCGCGCTGACGCGCGGGCTCATCAAGGACATCGACGACCCGGCGCGCCGCTCCGCCCTCGACGACGGCTTCGACTCGCCCCAGAACCGCGCGATCACCTGGCGCCACCTCCTCCAGCAGACGAGCGAGTGGCAGGGCACGCTGTGGGGCAAGCCCGACTCGATCGACCACAACCGTGACGTCGGCAAGAGCGAGCTCGGCTATGCGGAGAAGGGCCGGCCGCGACCGCTCCGGCCGCCCGGCACCCTCTGGGAATACAACGACGTGCGCGTGAACCGCCTCTCCCTGTCGCTGTTGCAGGTGTTCCGCCGGCCGCTGCCCGACGTGCTGCGCGAGGCGGTCATGCAGCCACTCGGCGCGTCGTCCTCGTGGGAGTGGCAGCCGTACCGCAACTCGTGGGTCGAGATCGACGGCGTGCGGATGCCGTCAGTGCCGGGAGGCTCGCACTGGGGCGGTGGGCTCTGGATGTCCACGCGCGACCATGCGCGCTTCGGCCTCTTGATCCATCGCGGCGGCCAGTGGCAGGGCCGGGAGCTGCTCACGCGCGCGTGGATCGCGGAACTACGCCAGCCGTGCCCGCTCAATCCGGAGTACGGCCTGCTCTGGTGGCTCAACACGGGGCGTCGCCAGTTTCCGAGCGCGCCCGCGTCGTGCTACGCGGCGCGAGGCGCGGGGAGCAACCTCGTCCTCCTCGATCCGGAGCACGACCTCGTCGCCGTCGTCCGCTGGATCGACAAGGCGAGCGTGGACGGCTTCGTGAGGCTCGTCCTGGACAGCGTCACGCGCTGAGGGGGGCGCCTACTGTTCGACGAACCCCCGCCCGGCGTCCGCCAGCCGGGCGAGGAGCGGAGCCGGCTGCCAGACCGGGCCGTGCTGGCGCTCGAACTCGAGCATCCGGCTCTTGAGTGTCTTGAGCCCCACCTGGTCCGCCCAGAACATCGGCCCGCCCCGGTAGACGGGCCAGCCGTAGCCGTAGACCCAGATCACGTCGATGTCGCTCGCGCGGATCGCGAGTCTCTCCTCGAGGATCTTCGCCCCCTCGTTCACCATCGGATAGAGCAGGCGCTCGCGGATCTCCGCGTCTGAGATCGCGCGGCGCTGGATCCCCTGGTCCCTCGCGACCTCGAGGATGATCTTTTCGACGTCAGCGTCGGGGATCGGCGTGCGATCGCTCCCCGCGTACCGGTAGTAGCCGGCGCCCGTCTTCTGGCCGAAGCGCCCCATCTCGCAGAGCCGGTCGGCGACCGGCGACGTGACCCCCTTGCCCTTCCGGATGCGCCAGCCCACGTCGAGGCCCGCGAGGTCGCCCATCGCGAACGGCCCCATCGGGAACCCGAAGTCGTAGAGGACCTTGTCGACCTGGTCGGGGAGCGCGCCCTCGAGGATGAGCTTCTCCGCCTCGCGGCCGCGCGCGTGGAGCATGCGGTTGCCGACGAAGCCGTCGCAGACGCCGACGAGCACCGGCACCTTGCCGATGCGCCTGCCCACGGCCATCGCCGTCGCAATCGTGGTCTTCGACGTCTTGGCGCCGCGCACGACCTCGAGGAGCCGCATGACGTTGGCGGGGGAGAAGAAGTGCATGCCGATGACGCTCTCGGGCCGCCCGGTCGCCCCCGCGATCGCGTTGACGTCCAGGGTCGAGGTGTTGGTGGCGAGGAGGGCGTCGGCCTTGCAGATCTTGTCGATCTTCGCGAAGACCTCGCGCTTGACGCGCATCTCCTCGAAGACCGCCTCGACCACGATGTCGGCGTCGGCGATCTCGCCGAAGTCGGTGGTGCCGTGGATGAGCCCCAGGCGCCGGTCCACGTCCGCGGGCGTGAGCCGCCCCTTGCTCGCCGTTGCCTCGTAGTTCTTCCGCACGACGCCGAGGCCGCGCTCGAGCGGCTCGCGCGCGACCTCGACCACCGTGACGGGGATGGACGCGTTGGCGAAGTTCATCGCGATCCCGCCGCCCATCGTGCCGGCGCCCAGCACGGCCGCCCTCCGGATCTCCTTCGCCGCCGTGTCGGGCGGGACGTCGGGGATCTTCGCGGCCTCGCGCTCGGCGAAGAAGAAGTAGCGCTGCGCCTTCGACTCCGGCGAGTGCAACAGCTCGAGGAAGAGCTCCCGCTCACGGGCGAGTCCCGCGTCGAACGGCAGGGTGGCCGCGGCCTCGACCGCCCGGATGCAGCTCTCCGGCGCCCGGAACCCGCGCGTCTGCCGCGCCACCGATTTGCGGAAGGCGGCGAAGAGCTCGGGCCTGCCGCGCGCCGGGGCGAGCTTGTCCTCGAGGTCGCGAATCTTCTTGAGCGGCCGCCGCTCGCTCACGACCTTCTCGGCGAAGGCGACGGCGGCCGCCGTGAGGTCACCCTCGACGATCGCGTCGAGCAGGCCGTGCGTGAGGGCCTCGTCCGCTCCGATCGGGTCACCGCTCACGATCATCTGGAGCGCCTTCTCGACGCCGACCACGCGCGGCAGACGCTGCGTGCCCCCGGCGCCCGGCAGGAGGCCGAGCTTCACTTCGGGCAGGCCGAAGCGCGCCGTCTTCGAGCCGATTCTGTAATGGCAGGCGAGCGCGACCTCGAGCCCGCCGCCGAGCGCGGTGCCGTGGACGGCGGCCACGGCCGGCTTCTCGCTCTGCTCGATCAGTACCAGGACTTCGTGGAGGCCGGGCGCCTTCGGCGGCTTGCCGAACTCCGTGATGTCGGCGCCGGCGATGAAGGTCCGTCCGGCGCAGGTGACGACGATGGCGCCCACGGCCGCGTCGGCGGTCGTCTGCTTGACGCCGTCGTGCAGCCCCTGGCGTACGTGCTGGCTCAGCGCGTTGACGGGGGGATTGCTGACCGTGAGGACCGCGATGCGGCCCCGGCGGTCCAGGTCGACGGACTGGGTGATGGCTGTCATGGCGCTCCTCTTTTGGGGATGACTCGCGGCGCCATCATACCGCCGATCCGGCCCACCTTCGGCCCGCTTGACTCCTGACCGGCCGGGGGTTAACTGAGAACGACGGGAGGGGAAGGCGCCTCCTCCTGGTCGTGGCGCCAACCGAAGTGGAGGTGATCATGGAAACTCCACCCGGGTCGACGGGCGCGCCACGGGTGCTGTAACGCCGGTGGCGCGCGTCGGAATCGCTTCGCAACACTGAGTTCTCGGCGCATGCCGAGACGCGCAGCGTGGGCTGCGCACAACACCAGACGAGCTCGGGGGCGGCGTACCGGTCCCGCCCCCGAGCCCTTTTCGTTCCCGCCCGAGGTCCTGTCCCCGGCGAGGTCCCTGCGTTATAGTGGCCGCCATGAAAAACCCGCTCAGCGTCGCGCTGCTCGGTCTGCTCGTCGCCTGGCCCGCGCTCGCGGCCGGCCAGACCATCAAGGTCGGCGCCGTCGTCCCGCTCACCGGGCGCTACGGCGGCGGTGGCGCCCAGGTCCGGGCCGGCTACGAGATCGGCGTCGAGCATGTGAACGCCGCCGGCGGCGTCGCCGTGGGCGGGAAGAAGCTGCCCCTCGAGCTCGTGCTGCTCGACGACGAGTCGGACGCCACCAAGACCGTGAGCCGTCTCGAGACGCTGGCCGCGCAGGGCGCCGTCGCCTACCTCGGCGGGTTCGGCTCCGACTTGCACGCGGCCGCCGCGTCGGTCGCCGAGAAGAACCGGACGCCGTACCTCGGCGTCGCCTTCGCGCTCCACAAGATCCACACGCAGGGGTTCCGCTACCTCTTCTCGCCCTTCTGGAAGTCGCCCGACATCCGCCAGTCCACCGCCGATCTCCTCGGGTCGATCCCCCTCACCGGGCGACCCAAGACGGCGGCGATCTTCCAGGAGAAGACCGACTGGGGGCGTGAGATGGCGACGGCGTGGACCGACGCCGGCACGACCGCCGGCTACCAGGTCGTAGTCAATGGCGAGTACGCGCCGGGTGCCAAGGACTTTTCCGATCTGATCCTCAAGGCCAAGAGCGCGAACGCCGACCTCGTGCTCGGGCTCCCCACGCCTCCGGACGGGATGACGATGGTCAAGCAGATGAAGGAGCTCGGCTACAGTCCAAAGATGCTGCTCCTCATCCGCGCCCCCGATCCGCCGGTCTGGTCGAAGAACCTCGGCAAGGACGGCGACTACGTGGTGCTGGGCCCGGGGTGGCATCACGCCTTCAAGGCGCCGGGCGTCAAGGAGTTGAACGAGGCGCACGAGAAGAAGGTCGGGCGCCCCGCCGATCCGATCGCCGGACCCGCCTACGCGTGCGTGCAGATACTCGCCGCGGCGATCGGGAAGGCGGGCTCGCTCGATCGCGACCGAATCCGCGACGCGATCGCGGCGACCGACATGTCGACGGTCATCGGCCCTGTGAAGTTCCGCGCCGACGGCACCGGCATCGTCCACCCGGTGTTCGTCCAGTGGATCAACGGCCGGCAGGAGCTGGTCTGGCCCAGGGACGCCGCCACCGCCCCGCTCGTCTATCCGGCGCCGCCGTTCGGCAGGCGGTGACGGACCGAGGGGACGGGCGCTGACCCTCCTGGAGGTGGAACGGGTCTCGAAGGCGTTCGGCGGGGTGCGCGCGGTCAGCGAGGTCAGCTTCGCCGTCGAGGACGGCGAGCTGATCGGGGTCATGGGCCCCAACGGGTCGGGCAAGACGACGCTCTTCAACCTGATCACGGGGGCCCTCGAGCCGGACGCCGGCGCGATCCGCCTCCACGATCGCGACATCACCGGCTTCCCGCCGCACCGCGTGTGCGCCGAGGGTATCGCGCGCACGTTCCAGAGCGCTCGACCGTTCGCCGGGCTCTCCGCTCTCGACAACGTGCTCGTGGGGCGTTTCTACGGCCGCGCCCGCGGCGACCCTCGCGCGGGGGTGCGGGAGGCCGAGCGTCTGCTCACACTCGTGGGCCTGGAGGGCAAGGCGCACCGCCTGCCGGCGCAGCTCACGCTGATCGACCTCAAGCGCCTCGAGCTGGCGCGCGCGCTCGCCACCTCGCCGCGGCTCCTGCTGCTCGACGAGCTGATGGCCGGGCTCAACCCGGCGGAGACCGAGAGCGCCATGGCGTTGATCCGGCGGCTCCGGGGCGAGGGCGTCACGCTCCTGATGGTCGAGCACATCGTGTGGGCGCTGATGGATCTGTCTCGGCGGATCATCGTGCTGAGCGCTGGCGAGAAGATCGCCGACGGGCCGCCCGACGCCGTCGCCGCCGACCCCACGGTGATCGACGCCTATCTCGGCGGGGCCGGCGGGAGCGCGCGGCGTGCTTGAGGTTCGGGGGGTCGAGGCCGCCTACGGGCCCTTCCTCGCGCTCTCCGGCGTCACGTTGACGGCCCGTCCGGGCGAGATCGTCGCGCTCCTCGGCCCCAATGGAGCGGGAAAGACCACCCTCATCCGGTGCATCACCGGGCTCCTCCGCCCGCGCGCCGGGGGGATCCGCTGGGAGGACGCACCGCTCGACCGCGTGCCGGCCCACGCGATCGTGGAGCGCGGCATCGCGGTGGTTCCCGAGGGGCGGCGGCTCTTCGGCGCGATGACTGTCGAGGAGAACCTCGAGCTGGGCGCCTTCGTGCCGCGCGCGCGGCCCCAACGTGCGGCGCGGCTCGAGCATGTCTACACGATCTTCCCCATGCTCAGAGAGCGGCGGCGGCAGATCACCCGCGCCCTCTCGGGCGGCCAGCAGCAGATGGTGGCGATCGGGCGCGCGCTCATGGCAGGCCCGAAGCTCCTGCTGCTCGACGAGCCGTCGCTCGGGCTCGCGCCGCGGCTCGTCGAGTCCATCTTCGACGTCCTGCGCGAGATCAATCGGAGCGGCGTGTCGATCCTCCTCGTGGAGCAGAACGTCCAGGCGGCGCTGACCCTCTCGCACCGGGCGTACCTCCTCGAGGCCGGCCGCGTGGCGGGTGAGGGGAGCGCCGCCGCCCTCCTCGACGATCCCCGTGTGCGCCGCGCCTACCTCGGCCCCTTGGCGCGATGACGCCCCTCTTCCAGCAGTTGGTCTTGGGACTCCTCATCGGCGGGCTCTACGGGCTCGCCGCCGCCGGACTCTCCCTGGTCTTCGGGGTGCTCAAGGTCCTCAACGTCGCCCACGGCCAGCTGATCATGCTGGGCGGCTACGGCGCCTTCTGGCTCTTCGCGCTCCGAGGGCTCGACCCCTTCGCGTCACTCGCGGTCGTCATCCCCGCCGCGCTCGTCGCCGGCGGGGTCCTCTACTGGACGCTCTTCGGCTGGGTCGTGCGCGCGCCCGAGGAGACGCGCGTCAAGAACTCCCTCCTCATCGGCTTCGGTCTGGCGCTGGCGCTCGAGGCGGCGGCCGTCCGTCTGTGGACGGCGGACGAGCGCTCGGTCACGACGGGCTATGCCGGCGCCGTCCTCACCGTCGCCGGGCTGGCGGTGCCGGTCGTGCGCCTGGCGAGCCTCGCGCTCGCCCTGGCGCTCTGCGGCGGGCTCCACCTGGTCCTCGCGCGGTGGCGCTGGGGGCGCGCGATCCGTGCGACGGCGGAGGACTGGGAGGCCGCGCTCATGACCGGGATCGACGTGCGGCGCGCCTACCTGCTCGCGTTCGCCCTCGGCACGGCGCTCGCGGGCGCGGCGGGCACGCTCGTCAGCGTCGGCTACTCGATCAGCCCGTCGATCGGCCTCGAGTGGACGCTGAAGGCGCTCATCGTCGTCGTCCTCGCGGGCCTCGGCTCGATGCTCGGCACCTTCGTCGGCGGCCTCGTGCTCGGCCTGGCCGAGGCGGTGAGCGCGACCGTGTTCGGCGGCCCGTATCGCGAGGTCGTGGGTCTCGTCGTCTTCTTCGTCGTCCTCGTGGCCCGCCCGCGCGGGCTGTTCGTTCGGTGACGGGGCGCCGCTCCCGCGCGCTCGGCCTCGCGACCGCCGCCGCGCTGGCCACGGTCCCCCTCGTCGTCCGGCGCGACGACGTGCTGAACTTCCTCTTCCTCGTCCTCCTCTCGGTCACGCTCGCCGAGAGCTGGAACATCGTCGCGGGCTACGCGGGGCAGGTGAACCTGGGGCACGCGGCGTTCTTCGGTCTCGGCGCCTTGACGACCCGCGCGCTCTGGATCGCCGGAGCCCCAGTGCTCGGCGCCATGGTCGCCGGCGCCGCCGTCGCCGTCGGGTTCGCGCTCCTGATCGGCGCGGCGGCCTTCCGGCTGCGCGGCGCGTACTTCGCCATCGGCACGCTCGCGCTCGGCGAGATCCTCCGCATCACGGTGGGCAACGTGCGCGCGGAGATCTCCACGCTGCCCGCGGCGACGATCGCAGGCTATCGCCTCGCCCACCGGTACTACCTCGCGCTCGCGCTGGCCGCCGCCGCCGTCGCCGTCGTCGCGGCGCTGGGCGGCTCGCGTCTCGGGCTCGGCATGCGGGCGATCCGCGAGGACGAGGAGGCGGCCGAGGCGAGCGGCGTCGGCGCGCTCCGGCTCAAGCTCCTGGCGCTCGCGCTCTCGACGGCGCTCGCGGGGCTCGCCGGTGGGCTCTTCGCCTACTACCACATCAGCTACTACCCGGCGCACCCCTTCAGCCCGACCTGGACCTTCGACGCCCTGCTCATTACGTTCATCGGCGGCGTCGGCACGGTCCATGGCCCCGTGCTGGGCGCGGTCTTCTACGTCTTCCTCAAGGAATACCTCGCGATCCGCTGGGTGGACTTCCACCTGCTGATCTTCGGCCTCCTGTTCGTCGCGATCGTCCTGCTCCTGCCGGGTGGCCTCGTCGAAGCGGCGGCGCGGCTCGGCGCCCTCGCGCGGGCGCGCGTGCTCACCGCAATCCGAAAATGACAGTCGCTTCGACGGCCGAGTCGAGGCCTGCGTCAGCCCCCGGCGGGCCGGTCTCGCGTTGCTCGAGGACAAAGACGCCGGCGTCAGTGCCCGCGTAGATGAGCGCTGGAGTCAGGGGGTCGATCGCCAGGGCATTGACGCGGAGCTCCGGCAGGCCCGAGTCGAGCCGGCTCCAGCTCCCGCCGCCGTCGGTGCTCTTGAAGACGCTGCTGGTGCCCGCGTAGAGGGTGGGCGGGGTGCCCGGGTCGACGGCCAGCGACGTGACGCTGAGAAGACTCGAGCTACTCATGGGCAGGCCCGCGTTGGCGCCGCTCCACGCGGCGCCCCCGTCGCTGCTCTTGAAGAGGCCGTCCAGCTCGGTGCCCGCATAGATGGTCGACGGCGTCACGGGGTCGATGGCCTGGACGAGAACGAACGGGGCCGGGGCGTGCGACCCGGTCCAACGACCACCCGCGTCGATGCTCTTGAAGACGCCGGAGCCGTGGGTGCCCGCGTAGAGGGTGGTCGGCGTCAGGGGGTCGATGGCCAGGGCATCGACGTAGATGTCGTCGTACAGGCCGCCGTCGGAGGCGCTCCAGCTGGCGCCGCCGTCAGCGCTCTTGAAAAGACGGCGGGGATAGCTCGAGATGCTCACATAGAGGATGGCCGGCGTCTGGGGGTCAATTGCGAGGGCCCGCACGTACCCGTCTGGCAGGCCGGTGTTCGCCGCGATCCAACTCGTGCCTCCGTCAGTGCTCTTGAAGACGCCCGCCCCGTAGGTCCCGGCGTAGAGCGTGGTCGGCGTCAACGGGTCGATGGCCAAGGCCCTGACGTCGACACCGGTCAAGCCTGTGTGGGTCCAGCTGCCGCCTCCGTCGGAGCTCTTGAAGACGCCACTGGACTCGGCGCCGGCGTAGATCGTGGTCGGGCTCTCGGGGTCGATCGCGAGGACGAGTATTCTGGTGGCTGCTGGCCCGTTGGTCGTCCAGACGTTGACTCCCGCGTCGGCACCGTGAGGGCCGGCCAGCCACACGAGGGTCGACGACAGCGCGACCGCGAAGAGCCTGAGCAGGGTCTCCTTCATTCCGCGACCCCTGGTCACAGGGTGCAGCTTGGCCTCTGGAGGCGGAGACGCCTATCCGGTTGATCCTGGATGCGGTATCGGGGAAGTGCCTGACCCGGAGGGTCGGGCGGGCCTGCTAAGCTGTCGGTCATGGACACCGAGGAGTTCCGACGGCACGCCCACGCCTTCGTCGACTGGATGACCGACTACCTGGCCGAGGTCGAGCGTTATCCCGTGCGTGCCCAGGTCAAGCCCGGTGACGTCGCCGCGAGGCTGCCGCAGACACCACCCGAGCGCGGCGAGCCGATGGAGAAGATCTTCGCCGACTTCACGTCGGTGGTGCTGCCGGGGATCACCCACTGGCAGCACCCGAGCTTCTTCGCCTACTTCCCGGCGAACTCGAGCCCGCCCTCGGTCCTCGCCGAGATGCTCACCGCGACACTCGGCGCGCAGTGCATGCTCTGGCAGACCTCGCCCGCCGCGACCGAGCTGGAGACGCGCGTGCTCGACTGGCTCCGCCAGATGGCGGGCCTGCCCGACGGGTTCACGGGCGTCATCCAGGACTCCGCGTCGAGCGCGATCCTCTGCGCCCTCCTCACCGCGCGCGAGCGCGCGACCGGCTGGCGCGCGAACGACGAGGGCGTCAACGCCGTCGGGCCGCTCAAGGTCTACTGCTCGACCGAGACCCATTCGGCGACGGAGAAGGGCGCCAAGATCGCCGGGCTCGGCATGAGGAACGTCCGCAAGATCGCCGTGGACGACCGGTTCGCGATGCGACCGGACGCGCTCGAGGCGGCGATCCGTGAGGATCTGGCGGCGGGGGCCACGCCGATCTGCGTCGTGGCCTCCCTGGGGACGACGGGCGTCGGCGCGATGGACCCGCTGCGCCCGATCGGCGAGGCGTGCAGGCGCCACGGGGTGTGGCTTCACGTCGACGCCGCCTGGGCGGGGAGCGCCCTGATCCTCTCCGAGCACCGCGGGTTGCTCGACGGCATCGAGCACGTGGACAGCTTCGTGTTCAACCCCCACAAGTGGCTCTTCACCAACTTCGACTGCTCGGCCCACTACGTGCGCGACCCGGACGCCCTCGTGCGAACGCTCGAGATCCTGCCCGCGTTCCTCAAGACGCGCGAGCGCGGCCACGTGACCGACTACCGCGACTGGAGCGTCCAGCTCGGACGCCGCTTCCGCGCGCTCAAGCTCTGGTTCGTGATCCGCTCGTACGGTGTGGCGGAGCTCCGACGGATGGTCGCCGCGCACATCGCGCTGGCGCGCGAGGCCGCAGAGTGGATCGCGGCGGCGCCCGACTTCGAGCTGATGGCGCCGCGGAGCCTCGCCCTGGTGAACTTCCGCTACCATCCGGCCGGTCTCGACGATGGAGCGATGCTCGATCGGCTGAACGAGCGGCTGCTCGAGGCGCTGAACGACAGCGGTGAGCTTTATCTGACGCAGAACCGTGTGCACGGCGCCTACGCGATCCGCCTCGCGATCGGCCAGACCACGACCCGACGCCGCCACGTCGAGGCGGCGTGGGAGAAGATCCAGACGACCGCGCGCGCCCTCCCCGCGTAACGCGCGATCCGCGCCGCCTCAGCCCCGGAGCGCCCGCTCGATCTCGTCGAGGTGCTCTCGGCGGTGCTCGGCGCGCAGCAGGTTGACCGGGGTGCCTGCGGCCACGTTTCGCACGACGAACTCGTCCGGCAGCGCCTTGACCTTGCGATCGACCGCCTCGGCGATCGAGACCGCCAGGTCGGCCGCCCGCCGCGGGAGCAACGCGAGGAGCAGCGGCTTGGCGGCGTCGTTGATCCAGTCGACGGCGGCGTGATCGAGCACCGGCGGCACGGCGGACGGCCCCGCGCGCTCCCAGCGCTCGAGGAGGACCAGGACCCGCTGGTCCCAGAACGCCAGGTGACCCAGGACGCCGGCGATCGTCCAGCCGGCGCTCATCGGGCGGCCGAGCTCCTGGTCGGTCAAGCGCCGGACGAGCGCGCGCAGCCGCTCGCGCTGAGCATCGTTCTCACCGACGTACGAACGATCGACGTTCATCGGTCTCTCCTCTTGCAGGGCGTCCGCCTGGACGCTAGGCTCCCGCGACGAGCTTGAGGTCCTCGACCAGCATCCCGTAGAGCCGCGCCTGCTGCGTCGCGTCCTCGCCGCGCAACACGGCGGAGGGGTGCAGCGTGGCGATCGTCTTCTCGCTCCAGCGCGTCGGAAGGAACCGGCCGCGATCCCGTAGCAGCCGGAAGTCAGGGCCGACGATCACGCGCGCGGCGGTCGCGCCGAGGCACACCAGCACCCCGGGCTTGATCGCCGCGATCTCGGCCTCCATCCAGGGCCGGCAGGCCGCGATCTCGCTGAGGCGCGGCGTCTGGTGGATGCGGCGCTTGCCCCGCTCGACGAATTTGAAGTGCTTCACCGCGTTCGTGACGTAGAGCCGCGCGCGGTCCAGGCCCACCTCGGCCAGGGCGCGGTCGAGCACCTCGCCCGCCGGGCCGACGAACGGCGCGCCCTTCAGATCCTCCTGGTCGCCCGGCTGCTCGCCGACGAGCACGATGCGAGCCTCGGCGGGACCGCGGCCGAAGACGGTCTGGGTCGCCCGGCGGTAGAGCTCGCACCCGGTGCAGCGCGCCGCCGCCGCCCGGAGCTCGGCGAGGCTCGCGCCGGCCGGAACGAACGACGCGGCGCCCGCGCCCTGCTGCTCGAGCCTCAGCGCCTCGTCGGTCTCGGCGCGATGGGCCTCGCGCCGCGTCTGGGCGGCGAGCGCGTTGAGCCTTCGCACCTGCGGGTCGCACGTGTCGTTCAGGAGATCGCGGTTCTCGCGGACGAGCCGCCAGAGCACGTCGTACAGCACCTGCCAGCGCGCGGGATCGGCGGCGCTCGCCGCCTGCCGCGCCAGATCCAAGAACTGGCGCGGCACGCGCGCGGCGCCAGGCGCCGGCGCGTCGTGCGCTGCGTTCGTCGGCGCTTCGCCCGGCGCGGCCTCGCGCCAGCCCACCTCCGCCGGGGCGACACCCTCGCGCAGGAGCGCGCGCGCCGCAGACTGCCAGCCCTCGAATGTCGGCGTGATCGCGACCGTTCTCATGGCCCGGACTTCCGGCCCCCCAGGCAGCGGGCGAGGAAGTTCTCCACTTCAGAGTAATGTCGAAGCGCATTTCGCCAGTTGCCGTACTCGCGCCGGTGCCCCTCGTCGGGGAAGACGACGGAGCGCACGTCTTTCCCGGCCCGATTGAGCGCGGCGATCATCTGCTCGGACTCCCGGACGTTGACGCGGATGTCCCTGGCGCCGTGGATGATGAGCAGGGGGCGCTTGACCTGGTCCGCCTTGAAGAGTGGCGACTTCGCCTCCAAGCGCCGGCGATCCTCGGGACGGCTCGGGTCGCCGACGTATTTGTGAAAGAGCGGCATGACCGACACCTTCCAGTACGGTGGCACCGTCTCGTAAAACGAGACCAGGTTCGAGATGCCCACGATGTCGACACCGCAGGCGAAGACATCGGGGGTGAACGTCATGCCGACGAGCGCGGCGTATCCGCCGTAGCTGCCACCGTAGATCGCCACCCGCGCCGGATCGGCGACGCCGCCGGCGACCGCCCATCTCACGGAGTCGATCAGGTCGTCATGCATCTTGCCCGCGTACTCGCCAACCGCCAGCTCGCGGAAGGCACGCCCGTAGCCGGTCGAGCCGCGGTAGTTCACCTGGAGGACAGCGTAGCCTCGGTTGGCCAGGAACTGAACGACGGGAGCGTAGCGCCAGTAGTCGCGGGCCCAGTGCCCGCCGTGGACGACGAGCACCATCGGTCCCGGGGCCCCGAAGCCCGGCGGGCGCGTGAGGTACCCGCGGAGGCGGACGCCGTCGCGGGCGCTCAGCGTTATCGGCTCGGTCGTGCCCAGCGCGTGAGCGAACTGGACCATCTGCGAACGACCGAGAAGGTGTGTCTCCCCTGTCCGCCGATCGACGAGATAATTCTCGTACCCCTTCTCGGTGAACACCTCGACAGTCACGAGGCGCTCACCGTCGTCGAAGCTCAGGATGCGGAGGCCCGTCGGCGAATGCCGCCGGAGAACCGCCAGGTCCGCCTCGAGCGCCGCGTCGAAGAAACGGATCGCCTGGCGGCCAGGATCCGTGACGACGGCGAGCGGTTCTCGTGTCCGCTCGCTCATGCCCACCCACTCGAGGTCGAGCTCGGGGTCGTCGTGCACGAGCGACTCTGCCCCGCTGGCGAGATCCACGCGGACCAGCGAGAGCCGGTCGCGCCCGCGGCTCGAGAGGAGCCAGAGCCCGCGGTCGTCGGGGGTGACGCCGAGCATCTGGAGGTTGAACTCCTCGAGGTCGAGGGGCTGCAGCACCGCCCAGCCGCTGTCACGGAGGACCTCGAGATGCCGCACGTCGGGGCCAACGTGGCGGATCCGGCCGCGCACGCGTCCCTCCGAATCCGTCAGCCACTCCGTGACATCGCCGGGATTTTCCGCGATCAACGCGTGCTCGCGTGTGGCGAGATTCACTCGGTAGAGATCGAACACGGCCCGGTCGCGCTTGTTCCACGCGATGACGATATGGTCGGGATCGGAGCGGATCACCCGGTCGATCCAGGCACGGCTACCGGGAAACGGGGTCAGATCAACGGGCGGGTCATCCGGGCGCTCGATCGACGCGAGGTACACGTGGTGGTTCTCGTCGCCGTTCTCGTCTTGAAGATACAAGGCGTGGCGGCTGTCGCGCGCCCACGTGAACCAGTAAATCGCCCGCCGCGAGTGGGTGTCGATGGGACGGGTATCGTTCCGGCCCAACGTGCGGACGTGAATGGTGCTGCGGCCGCCGTGGGAGGTGATCCACCCGAGTCGCGTGCCGTCTGGCGATACGCGGTAGCCCCAGTTGGCCTCGCGGCTGGCGAAGAAGTGGCTCAGCGCGATCAGCTCGGGGGGCGCGGCGCCGGCCGTGGTGTCGGCGGCAGGCGCCGGCGGAGCGGGCGGCGCCACGGCGCACCCCGACGCCAGGACGGCCGACAGCACGATCGCGGGAGCGGAGGCATGCCTGTTCACGTGCTCCTCCGCTGGACACCGTGGCCGAAGAAGCCGCCGGCGGGTCGGCCGTGGGCGTGCCAGTGGTCGGGGATGTTGCGCATGTGGTCGTCCACCCAGAACTCCCCGAACCGCGTCGTGGCGACCCTGGTCAGATGCTCGCGCATGTGCGCGACGTGCTGGTCGGGGGGCGTGGTCCCGTGATACCGCCAGACGACCATGGGAACCTCACAGATCTCACACTCCGCGATCCAGCAGATCTCGTCCTCGTAATGCCACGGGGTGATCCGCGCGGCGCGGCAGAGGTCGCAGCCGTCGACACGGGTGAACCCGGTGCTCATGCTCGTACCCTACCTCATTTCGTCGCGCTCGCTGTGCTCGCCTCGCGTCGCCACGACGCCGAGGCCCGCGACCATGAGCGCCGCGGCCAGGAGTCCGAAGACGCGCTCGTAGCCGCCGAGCGCCACCATGAGGAGCGCGGCGCCGACGGGCGCGAGGGCGCGCGCCCCGTTGGCGCCGAGCGCGATTGCCCCGCTGATCGAGCCGTAGTGGCGTGACCCGAAGATCTCCGCGATGATCGTCGCCCGCGCGAGCGTCGCCATGCCGTTGGCGGCGCCGAGCATGACCAGCATCGGCACGAGTGTCGGGAGGCGCGCCGCCAGCGCGAGCTGGGCGAGCGAGACCGCCTGGACGAAGAAGATCACGCCGGTGACGGCCCGGTGGCCGAAGCGCGCGGCGATCGGCGCAAAGACGAGCCGTGCGGGCAGCTGCATGGCGCCCATCCAGCCGATCATCGCGGCGGCCACGGTCGGGGAGTAGCCGCGATCGGTGAGATAGGGGATGAGATGGATGGTGACCGAGATCGTCGCAAAGTTTGCGACGAAGAACGCGACCGCCAGCACCCAGAAGACCGGCATCCGTACCGACGCGCCGAGCGTCAGGCCCGGCACCGGGACCTCCGCGCCGTCGGCGCCCGCGGGCGACGGGCGAAGCGGGGCCGGCCGGAGGATGAGCGCATGGAGCGGAATGGTGATCACGGCCAGGATGACGGCAAGAGCGAGCAGCGCGCCCCGCCAGCCGAGCCGTGTGACGAGCCATGCCTCGAGCGGCATGAAGATGGTGCTGGCGAGCGCGCCGGCCAGCGTGACGGTGAGGAGCGCCTTGTCCCTCCCGCGAGTCCTGAACCAGCCGACGACCGCGGCGAACGCGGGCTCGTAGAGCGTCGCGGCGAGGGCGAGCCCCGTCAGGCACCAGACCGCATAGAAAGCGGGAAGGCTCTCGACGCGCGACCAGACGAGGAGGAGCGCCGTCCCCAGACACGATCCCATCGTCATGAGCGCGCGAGCGCCATGGCGGTCGATCCAGCGCCCGACCGGCAGCGCGGCGAGCGCCGCCACGCCCATGCCGACCGAGAAGGCGCCGGTGATCTCGACACGCGACCAGCCGAGGTCGGCCTCCATGGGGCGGAGCAGGACCGGGAAGCCGTAGTAGAGGATGCCCCACGACACGACCTCGGTGAGGGAGAGCGCCGCGACGACGACCCAGCCGTAGTAGAGGCGACCCGAATCGGTCACAGGCGCGTCACTCTATGCGCTCGGCGGACGTCCGTCAACTGGATAGGGTAATGTGATCAGCATGATCCTCGCCCGACGGCGGACCGGCCAGCGCGGGTTCGGCCTCATCGAGATCCTGCTCGTGCTGGTGGTCGTCGCGTTGGCCGGCTTCCTGCTCGTCCGCTACCTCGGCTCCACCGCGCGGACGGTCGAGATGATCCAGGAGGAGCGTCCGATCGCCCACGCGAGGCTCTCGGCAGACCAGGCCACCCTCGTCTCGGTCCAGGCCATGGTGCGTGCCCACCACGCGCAGAACGGTCAGTGGCCTGCCGACAAGGCCGCCGTGCTGACGCTCCTGCAGAGTCCGCCACGATTCCAGTGCGCCGGGAACGACTTCGAGTACGACCCGGTGAGCGGCGACCTCCGGCTTCTCATCGCCGACGCCGCCCGCTGCTGACCGAGGAGACGGGCGTGGTGGTCAAGGAGATCACACCGGCCGTGGCGGCTGGTCGAGACGGTGTGGTGATACCATCTAAGCGATGAGCGACGCGCCGAAGCCCTCCAACTTCATCCGTGACGCGGTCATCGAGGACCTCCAGACCCGGCGCTTCAAGGGTGTCGTCACGCGCTTTCCGCCCGAGCCGAACGGGTATCTCCACATCGGCCATGCCCAGGCGATCTCGATCGACTTCGGGGCCGCGCGCGAGTTCGGCGGGCGCTGCCACCTCCGGTTCGACGACACCAACCCCGCGAAGGAGAGCCAGGAGTACGTGGACGCGATCATGCGTGACGTGCGCTGGCTCGGCTTCGACTGGGGCGAGCACCTTTACCACGCGTCGGACTACTTCGAGCAGCTCTACGAATGGGCGGTGCAGCTCATCAAGATGGGCAAGGCCTACGTGGACGATCTCACGGCCGACCAGATGTCCGAATACCGCGGCACGCTCACCGAGCCGGGGCGCGAGAGCCCGTACCGCAATCGAAGCGTGGCGGAGAACCTGGGCCTCTTCGAGCGCATGCGCCACGGCGAGTTCGAGGACGGCTCGAAGACCCTGCGCGCCAAGATCGACATGTCGTCGGGCAACATCAATCTGCGCGACCCCGTCATGTACCGGATCCGCAAGGCCACCCATCAGCGCACGGGCGACACGTGGTGCATCTATCCGATGTACGATTGGGCCCACGGCCAGTCCGACTCGATCGAGGGCGTGACCCATTCCATCTGCACGCTCGAGTACGAGGACCACCGCCCGCTCTACGACTGGTACCTCGAGCAGCTCGCCATCCATCACCCGCGGCAGATCGAGTTCGCGCGTCTGAATCTCTCCCACACGGTCATGTCGAAGCGGAAGCTCCTCACGCTCGTAGAGGAGGGGCTGGTCTCCGGCTGGGACGACCCGCGCATGCCGACCCTCGCGGGCCTGCGCCGCCGCGGCTATACCCCCGAGGCCATCCGCGACTTTTGCGAGCGTGTCGGGGTCACCAAGGCCGCCAACCTCCGAGACATCGCGCTCCTCGAGCACTGTGTCCGCGAGGACCTGAACCGGCGCGCGCTCCGCCGCATGGCGGTCCTGCGGCCGCTCAGGCTCGTGATCGAGAACTATCCCGAGGAGCGGGTCGAGGAACTCGACGCCGTCAACAACCCCGAGGACGCGCGGGCCGGTACGCGCAAGGTGCCCTTCTCCCGCGTCCTCTACATCGAGCAGGACGACTTCCGCGATCCCCCGCCGCCCAAGTACTTCCGGCTCTCGCCCGGCGCCGAGGTGCGCCTGCGCTACGCCTACGTCGTCAAGTGCACGGGCGTGGTGAAGGGGCTGGGCGGGGAGGTCACCGAGGTGCGCTGCACCTACGACCCCGCGAGCCGCGGCGGCGACTCGCGCGGGCGCAAGGTGAAGGGGACCATCCACTGGGTCTCGGCGTCCCACGCCGTCCCCGCCGAGGTGCGTCTGTATGACAACCTCTTCTCGGTCCCCAAGCCCGACGAGGTGGAAGATGTCAAGACGGTTCTGAACCCACGATCGCTCGAGACGCTGACCGGCTGCCGCGTCGAGCCGTCGCTGGCCGGCGCCGCGCCCGAGTCGCGCTACCAGTTCGAGCGCCAGGGCTACTTCTGCGTGGACGGGCCCGACTCGTTGCCCGCGGGCCTGGTCTTCAACCGCACGGTGGGCCTCCGCGACACCTGGGCAAAGATCGAGGCGGCCCGCGCCTGACCGACGTCGTCGCGTCTACGTCGTCACCCGTCGCGCCTCGTTCGCCGCCCGCCAGAGGTACCAGGCCGCCACCGAGCGGTACGGCTTCCAGCGCTCGCCGTACGCGCGGAGCGCCTTCGGCGTCGGCCGGGCGCGACGGCCGTAGGCGACGCGGAAGCCCTCGCGCACGCCGAAGTCGTCCACCGGCAGCACGTCGCGCCGCCCCAGCGTGAAGATGAGCAGCATCTCCACGGTCCACCGACCCACGCCGTAGATCTGCGTCAGCCGTGCGATGATCTCGTCGTCGCCGAGCCGCCCGCAGGCGCGCCGTGTCGGCACCACGCCTTTGACGGCGTGGCGCGCGATGTCCTTGAGCGCGCGGACCTTGGCGCGCGAGAAGCCGGCACGGCGGAGCGTGGTCGCCCGCGTCGCGAGCACGGCCGTCGGCGTGGGAAAGCGCCCGCTCGGGAAGAGGGCGACGAAGCGCTCGAGGATGGTCTGGGCGGCCCGCCCGTTGAGCTGCTGGTGGGCGATCGCGCGCGACAGGGCCTCGTACGGCGAGCGCGTCTCGGGCGCGAGGCCACACGGGCCGTGACGGCGGATGAGCGCGCGCATCACCGGGTCACGCGCGAGATGGAGCGAAGCCTTGGCCATCATCGAAGCACGGTGCGCTATGGTATCAGGGGGTGTCCGGCGTCGTCTCGATCGTATACTCAGGGCGAGGCATCGTGATGGCGATTCGGGTCGAGCGCGCGTGACCGACGAGCCCCGCGCGACGTTCTTCTCCCTCACCCCGAACCGGGTGCTCGAGGCGGTCGAGGTCGGGGGCCTCCGCTGCACCGGGCGCTGCCTGCCGTTGCGAGCGTTCGAGAACCGCGTGTACGAGGTGGAGCTCGAGGACGAGCGGCGCCTCATCGTGAAGTTCTACCGGCCCGGTCGCTGGTCGCGCGAGACGATCCTCGACGAGCACGGCTTCCTGGCCGACCTGGTGGCCGCCGAGGTGCCGGCGGTGGCGCCGCTCGACCTCGGCACCGGCGGGACGCTCGGCGAGATCGAGGGAATCCACTACGCCGCGTTTCCCAAGGTCCGCGGGCGCACGCTCGACGAGCTCGATGCGGAGCAACGTCGCCGGATCGGCCGGACCATCGGTCGCATGCACGCGGTGGGCGCCGCGCGCGATGCGCCCCAGCGGCCGCGGCTCGACGTGACGAGCCGCATCCGCGAGCCGGTCGAGACCTTGATCACGGGCAACTTCATCCCCGGGACCCTGGCGCCGCGCTATCGTGACGTCGCGCTCCGTATCGCGGACGCCGTCGCCGCGCCGCTCGCCGCCGCGCGCGCCCAGCGCATCCATGGCGACCTGCACTGGGGCAACATGCTCTGGACGTCCGAGGGCCCGATTCTCGTCGACTTCGACGACTGCCTCGTCGGCCCGCCCGTCCAGGATCTCTGGCTCCTCGCCCGCGGCGACTCCGCGGAGGCGCGCCGGGGGCGCGAGGACCTCCTCGAGGGGTACGAGCTCTTCCGCGAGTTCGACCGCTCGACCCTCGCCCTCTGCGAGCCGTTGAGGGCGCTGCGCATCGTCTACATGTCAGGCTGGATCGCACGGCGGTGGGACGATCCCGCGTTCCCCCCGTCCTTTCCGAACTTCCGGGACCACCGCTACTGGATGCAGGAGTACGAGGAGCTGGTGGCGATCAGTGAGGCGCTCGATCAACGGGCACGCTGGGATACGTGACGGTTTATGATGCTGACATGGAACGTATAGACGCTCGGCGGCACGGCCGGCGCGGGGTGGTCAAGACGAGTCCCGCCCCTTCGGCCGCCTCGGGCTCCGATCCCTTGATCGACGAGCCCGCCATCGAGCACGCGCCCGGGGTCCGAGACGAGCAGGTCGTCGAGCACGAGCCAGTGGTCCCGCTCGCCGAGCCAGAGCGCGAATTCGCGGCGCGCGTGCCGCCGCCGGTGCCGGAGCCGCCACGCCCGACGACCCGGCGCGCGGTCTTCTACGACGTGGAGAACGCGAGCCAGCCCGGCCATATCGCGCGGGTCATCGAGCACCTCGCCATCGACCGCCTGGGCCAGCGCACGGAGCTCGTGGCGGTCGGAAACTGGCGGGTGATCGGCGCCGACACGGCGCGCCTGCTCGCCCGGCATGGCGCCCAGCTCGTCCACAGCGCGCCCTCTACCGGCGTCAAGGACTGGAGCGACCTCCGCATCGCGGTGAGCGCGGGGGTGTGGTTGGCCGGCGCTCGGCCCGGCGACGTGCTGGAGATCGTGTCGGACGACCGCGCGTTCGACGCCGTGGGCGACGTGGCGGCGGCGCTCGGCATCGCGTTCCACCGGTTCTCCTATCGCACGCTCACCGGCGCGCCACAGGCGACGCCGCTCGAGCCCGACACGGCGGGGACGGCCCGACGCCGCGGGCGGCGAGGACGTCGCGGCCGACGCGCTCCCGCGGCTCTGGCCGAGCCGCGACGCGCCGAGCCGCGTCATCACGAGCCGGCGCACGCGGCCCACACCGGCGAGGCGCACACCGCGCCCCACGACGAGCTCGTCCAGGTCGTCCGTGAGCTGGCCCAGCACTCGCCGAATGGCGCCGTCCTGATCGACACTCTCGCCCGGGAGCTCAAGGCACGAGGCTTCAGCCGAACGCCTGGATCGCCCCGCCTCGTCACGCGGCTCCGCCGGATCAGGGAGCTCTCCGTGAGTCCGACGGGCATGATCACGCTGGTGGGGGAGGCGGCGCTCCCGGAGCCTGTTGCGGCGACGGTTGGGGAGGGAGGCGAACCCGAGCCGGGGAAGGAGCGGCGCCGGCGGCGGGGGCGGCGGGGAGGAAGGGGGCGGCGCCGCCCGCCTGCGGCGGTCGCCTGAGCGGCGCGAGAGGTCCTAGAGCCGGCTCTGCGCCTTGCTGCGTGTCGAGGACGCCCAGACCGACAGCGACTCGAATACCTTGCCGGCGAGGCGGGAAAGGTCGGGATCGCGCGCGCCCATGATCAGCACGGTGTCGCCGGCGTGCGCCTCGCTCAGCACCCACTGGCGAACGGCGTCGTGGTCGCGGGCGTATCCGCAGTGCATGCGTTCGGGCAGGTCACCCGCCAGGAGGTGGCTCGAGATGTCCTTCGCCGCAGTGCCGCCCGCGTAGAAGACCTCCGCGTAGCAGAAGCGGTCTTGAGGCCGCAGGAGCCGCGGGAGTAAGTCCTTGAGGTCGGGACGCAGAAAGCGGGCCGGGCCGAACCCGTGGGGCTGAAAGACGACAACGACGCGCGGCGCGCTGGCCTGCGCCGTGGTGACGGCCGCGCGGATCTTCTCGCCATTGTGCGCGTAGTCGTCCACGACGCGGATGCCGCTCGCGGTCGTGCCCACCACCTCGAACCGGCGCGCGACGCCAGGAAAGCGTGCCAGGAGGGCCTCGATCTTGAACGGATCGACCCCCAGCTCGAGCCCGATCAGCGCGGCGGCGGCGGCGTTCTCGAGATTGTGCAGACCGGGCTGCGGGATGTCGATCACGATGCTGCGGCCCTCGACGCGCAGCACGCCTGTGGCGCGGCGGGGGCCTACGCTCGTGACCCACAGGCGCGTGTCGACGCCGGGCGAGACGCCGTACGTGGACGCCTTGAATCGGCGCCCGAGCGCGGCCGCCTCCGGACACGCCCCGTTGACGAGGAGCCGGCCGCAATTCTCGGCGAAGGCCGCGAACTGCGGGCGAAGCGCAGGGAGCTCGGCGTGGTCGCGGCTCACGTTGTGGACGAGACCGATCGCGGGTCGGTAGCCGGCGAGGGTGCCGTCGGACTCGCACGCCTCGGCGACGACGGGGCCCTCGGCGGGGCCGGCGATGAAGCAGCCGCCCGTGCCCTCGCCCACGAGCGCGGCGCCGCCCAGGACGGTGGCGGGCACGCCCCCCTCGCGCAGGAGCCAGGCGACCATGCCGAGGATGGTGCTCTTGCCGCTCGTCCCCGAGACGGCGATACCCGGACCGCCGGCATTGACGACCTCGGCGAGGAGCTGTGGGCGGGAGACGCAGTGGAGGCCGAGCGCGCGCGCCGCCCGCATCTCGGGCGTGTCGGCCTCGACCGCCGCGGAGTAAACGAAGCGGTCGATCGCTCGCGTGACGGCGGCTCCGTCGTGTGGCGCGAGCTGGATTCCCAACCCCTGGAGCCGGGCGGCGATCTCCCGGTTCTTCCCCTGGTCGAACGAGCGGTCGGAGCCCTGGACGTCGTGACCGCGCGCTCGCACCAGGGAGGCGAGCGGGTTCATCCCGGCACCCGCGACGCCGGAGAAGTGATACCGCATCGCAGTCAGCCTCTCACCCGTCTCGCAGAGCTCCGACGCTTCGCCCGCTTGCCCGGCCCACTCGTCAGTGAAGGTCGTTTCTGACCATCTTGACGCCGGGAATCTTGCTTATCACATCCGCGGCACGGTTCTTCACGCGAGAGTCCGGCACCTTCCCCATCAGGGTCACCACACCCGCGTCCGAGCGCACCTTGATGTCGGCTTCCTTGAGGGGCTGGTCCTTCTGGAACCGCTCCATGACGGCCTTCTCGATCTCGTCATCCCTGGCGTCCACCGCCTTACGACTCGAGTCGGGCACGATCTGCAGGGCATTCTTGACACCCTTCACGCCCTTGACCTTCCTCGTGACGTCTTCCGCGGCCGCTCGCTCCTTTTCGCTGCCTACCTTCCCGAGCAGCGTGACCACGCCATCCGTCGTGTCGACGGTGATGCGCCGCGCTTTCGTCCGGCCGTCGGCGATGAGCTTGGTCTTGGTCTTGGTCGTGATCCACGAGTCCTTCATGAAGCGGCCGCCACCGGACTCCTTGGCCTTGGGCTCGGTGGTCTTCGACTGCGACAGGGTCAGGCCCGGCGAGAGAACCAGAACGATCACACTGAGCAGGAGCAGGGGCCATTTCATAGTGTGCGCGCCTCCTTGACGCGTCATGGCTTGCTCAGAGCGGGCGCAAGCGGACCCGGAAGTCGACGTTGTCCCGTACCCACTTCCACAGGCGCGTCTGGTCGCCCGGATCGACCCCGGCGACGAGCTGAGCGCGCCAGCCCTTCATCACCTCGGACTCGGTCGTCCAGAGCTTGACCCGTTGCCGCGGGACTTGCTTCCGCCAGAGCTCTCCGACCTTGGGGTTCGGATAGATCAGCCGCACGGTCAGGTTCCGTGACAGGTACTCGAGCGGGCCGAGGTCGATCCGCTGGTACATCGCCGTCGAGCCGGGCTTGACGTTCGGGGTCGGCACGTCGGGAACGCCGTCGGTCACCAGCATGACCGTGATCGGGCTCAAGACGAGGTTGCGCTCCTTGGCGATCCGGGCCACCTGGGCGAAGAAGACGTTGAAGTCCGTGAGCGTGTCGGTGGGCGGGAACCAGCGCTTGAGGTCCGTCTCGATCTGCGCGATGTCCTTGCCCGCGAAGTCGAGGATCGGGTGGAAGGCCTTGGGCTCGTTCGACTCCTTGCCCCCGATGGCGGCGACGAACAGCTCGCGCGGCTGGCTGAGCCCGCCCAGGCCGTTGAGGTGACCATAGAAGTAGTACCCGAGGAAGCTCATGGCGTGGCCGTAGTCCCCGGACTGGACGAACGAGCCACTCGTATCGACCCCGATGAACAGGCTCTCCCTCAACCGATGGTCGGTCGCCGGCTGCGCCAGGGCCGGCGTCGCGAGCCAGGTGGAGGCGAGCAGGACGACGCTGAGCGAGCAGGCGCGGCGGCTCACAGGTTGCCCTGCCTTCTCGGCTGCAGGTGCATCGCCGAGAGGGCCTCCCGCGCCTCCATCACCTCTTTCAGGCTCTTGAACGGCAGGCTGAAGACCGGCCGGGCCGTCGCCAGGACCATGCCGAAGTTCAGTGCGGCGGCCAGGACGTGCAGAACGGGCAGGCCCAGATACTCGAGGAGCTGATCGCTCCTTTCGTGGAGCCAGACGATCTCGCGCTTGAAATCCGCCAGCGGCTCCCGCCACCACGCAGGCTCGGCGGCCGGCTTCACCGGGCGACCCTCGGGCGTGTCCATGGGCTGCCGCGAGATGACGGCGAGCAGCGGCGGCGTCCCGTACTGGCCGAACAGGAACCACGTCATGCCACGGATGCCGATCCAGCCGAACGTCGCGATGCCGAGCGTGAACGCGAGGCCGGGGTGAAACTTCTCCCCGGTCTGCTGGACGATCCAGGGCGTGATGGCGTCGACCATCTCGCGGTAGAGGAACATGACCTCGAAGAACATGACGAAGAGCTCGACCAGGACGATCTGGATGAGGAACTTCAGCTCCCGCTTCTTGACCGCGTCGACGAGCGCCTGGACGCAGGCGAAGCTCCCCATGATCAGGAGGAGCAGGAAGAACCAGAGCAGCACCCCGGTCGCCTTCGGGACCTGGTCGGTGCCAGCGAGGTCGGCGAGCACCTGCGACAGGGTTGGCATCAGCGTGAACGTGAAGATCGTGGCCTCGAGCGCGCACCAGAAGATCAGCATCACGAACGCGAGCCACGGGATGCCGGGCCGGAAGTATTGGTCCGACATCCGACCTGTCACCGCCATCGGCAGGGTGACGAGCTGGCGGGCCGCGCCGAAGAGGAGCGTTACGGCGAGGTGGCCCAGCGTGGCGAGCCAGCCGACCATCACCGCGCCGACCCGGACCAGACCGACCCAGAACATCCAGACCGCACGGGCCGCGTCCCACCACGCCATCAGGAGGGTCGAGATGAAGTCGATCCGCCGTGATCGGAACGGCAGGCTGTAGACGGCGAGCCCCGTGCACCAGGCGGCGGCGAGGCCGAGGAGCAGGGGGAACAGGAGCAGGACACACTTGGCCGTCACCGACCCGGCGGACGCCGAGTCGAGGAAAAAGCCGATCAGGATCTGCTGGAGCCGCGGAATCCAGGCGATCGGCGACGCGGCGAGCTCGGCGAGCCCGCGCCACGCCTCGGGGAATGTGGCGATGATCCGGTCAATCATCTGAGTCCCTCCATACTGAGTCCTCCTTGATTAGGGGCCTTGACGATCGGCGTGATCAGGGCGCGGCACTGCCGTCGTGGGCGGCCCGCCGGCGCTCTGCTCCCCGCCGGGCGGAACCGTGGGGTTGCGGTCGATCTCCATGAGCATTCGACGCTCGAGCGCCTGGCGCGCCTGGACGTCGATCCTGTCGGGCTTCGCCACGGTCACCGCGCGGACCTCGGAGGCTCGCCCCCTGGCCGGCGTCGCCACGGGGGTCGGCTCCCGGTGGCCGATGCGCCGCAGGATGCGGGCGACGTAGCGGCGGGTCTCCCGATAGGGCGGGACCCCGCGATACACGACGACCGCCTGCTCGCCGGCGTTGTAGGCCGCGAGCACGAGGGGCAGGTTGCCATTGAACCGGTTCATCAGGCGGCGGAGGTGGCGAACGCCGCCCTCGATGTTCTTGTAGGGGTTGAAGGTGTCCTCCACGCGGAGGCTCGAGGCGGTCAGCGGCATCAGCTGCATCAACCCGCGGGCGCCCTTGCGCGACACCGCGCGTGGGTTGAACTCGGATTCGGCCTCGACGATCGCCGCCACCAGGAGGGGCGAGATGCGATAGCGGATGGCCACCGCCCTGATGTGCGCCTCGATCTCCACCGCGGAGAACTCGTCGGTCGCGGCCTCGGCGGAATCCTCGCTACGCGCGATGCTCACGATCTCGCGAGCGGTCTGCGCGGCGTTCGGCCGCGACAGAAGGTACGCGGGGACGATCGTGAGCACCAGGACGATGAGCCCGAGCACGGGAGGCGTGAGCAGAGGGGTCCCCTCGCGCGCTGCCCGAGTTCGGCTCTCCGTTCCCGTCTGCTCCAACCAATCCAACACGTCTCCTCCGGTTCTGGGGTCTGGTAGACAGTCGTCGGGATTGGATACACCTGTGTCAAATACCAGCGGCACGCAACAGCAGTGCCAGACTTTCGCCCGCGGCCACACAGGGCTGTGTTTTCGCTGAGTTAGCTCACGATCGTTGAGCCCGTCTCACGGGGGTCCCCGCGTCAGCGGCCCGACATAGTGGTGCCATCCGGTCAGCCCTGCGGACACCAACTGCCAGCGGGGCACTCAGCGTAGCTGCTCATAAGTGAGGGTTACCCTCCGGTCCCGGTCGACTCATTAGTCAGGGTTACCGAGGCCATCGTCTGGGTGACGTCAGGAGAGGACTTCACGCGGCGGGTGGCGATGGAGGGATCACCGGTCGAGACCCGGGAAGGATCCGGCGCGGCCAAACGCCATAGCCGTTCCAGCGCGGCCTGCAAGTCGCGTTGGAGCTGCAGCGGATTGAGGCGGTGATAGAGCGCGTCGAGCTCGGCGCGCTTGGCGGCGCTGAGCACCCCGGCCGCGCACAACCGCTGGTAGGGTGTCTGGGCACGATCGAACACCCGGTGGACGCGCGCGCCGGCCCACTGTTTCCGCACGAGCTTTTCGACGGGCTGGAAGAAGTTCACGTGCAAGCGGGCCCGCGCGTAGACCTGGGCGAGCTGGGCATAGGCGGCCTTGGACGTGAAGCGATCATAGCCGACGAGGTGGCGCACGATCGCGCCGTTCTTCTGCTCCACCAGCGCGCTGTCATTTTTCTTCCACGCCCGACCGCGCGTGAAGGTGATGCCCTCGCGCCAGCAGTAGTAGTACAAGACGCGGTTGATGAACTCCGATCCGTTGTCGCTGTCCAGCCCGGCCAGGGCCACCGGCAGCCGCGTGCGCACGGCCTGCACGCCGGCGGCGACCCGATAGTGGCCTTTACCCCACAGCGCCTGCAGCTCGATCCAGCTCGTGGCCACGTCGACCGCGCACAGCGTATGCAGGTAGAAGCCTTTCGTGCTGCTGCCGCAGTGGGCGACCAGATCGACCTGGTAGAAGCCGGGCCGCGCATCGTCCCAGTCGGCGAACGTGCGGATGGGAATCTGTTGCTTGAGCCAGCTGCTCGGGTGGGTCGTCGCGGCGCCGCGCCGAGGGAACTGCGCCCGAGCCCCCTCGAGCAAGCGGGCCAGGGTCGGGCGACTGGCTTGCCGCACAAGCTTGTCTACGGCCGGGGGGAGGGTCACTTCCCCACACTGCACGAGCCGGTCGAGCAACTCGGGCACGAAGGGTTGCAGCCGGTGGGCCCCGATGCGTCCGCTGGCCTGCCAGAGGATGGCCGCGGCCGCCGCCACCTCCGGCCCATACTGGCGGGGGCGGCCGGGACGCGGGCGGGCCGCCCCCGTCCTCGTCGCCCGTCGCAACAGCCGGATCGCCGCCTTGCGGTGCATGCCGGTCACTGCCACCATCTCGTCCAACAGCCGGTGCTTCTCGCTCCGGCTGGCCTGCTGGTACCGCTCGCGCTGCACGGCGGCGTACTCTCGCAAGCTGGCTCGTGTCACGGCGGCCTCCTGGGGCGGATTGGTAACCGTGACTTCTGATCTACGAGCCTCCGTTCGGTAACCGAAATTTTGAGTTGATGCGCTCAGTTTGACTTGCCGGTGGCTTCGCGTAGGCTAGGGCCTCGCCGTTTTTCCCAGGAGGGAGACACCATGGCCGAGAGCGAGACCTACCGACGGGGCCGTGAGATCCGCCGCCAGTTGCTGGGCGACGATTACGTGCAGCAGGCGAATCGGACGACGTACAACGATCCCACGATGCGCAAGTTCATCGACCTCGCCACCGAGACCGTCTTCGGCGCCTTGTGGGCGCGCCCGGGGCTCGACCTCAAGACGCGCACGCTCGTCTGCGTCGTGTCCGACGCGGCCACGGGGCGCGAGCCCGAGCTGGCGATCCATTTGCGCATGGCGCGACGCCAGGGCTGGACCGAAGACGAGCTGACCGAAGTGCTGCTCCACATGTCGGGTTACGTCGGGGTGCCCATTATCCGGGAGGCGCTGCTCACGGCGAAGAAGGTCTTCGCAGAGCTCGGGACCGCATGAGACACGCGATCGCCGTGATCCCGGGCGACGGGATCGGCAAGGAGGTCGTGCCCGAGGGCAAGCGCGTCCTCGACGCCGCCGGTCGCCGGTTCGGCTTCGACTTCGAGTGGACGACGCTCGACTGGAGCTGCGAGCGCTACGCGCAGACCGGGCGGATGATGCCTCAGGACGGCCTCGACCAGCTCCGGCGGTTCGAGGCGATCTTCCTCGGTGCCGTCGGATTTCCGGGTGTGCCCGACCACGTCTCGCTCTGGGGGCTCCTGATCCCGATCCGCCGCGGCTTCCGCCAGTACATCAATCTGCGTCCGGTGCGCCTGCTCAAGGGGGCCCGGTCACCGCTCGCCGGACGGGGGCCGGCCGACATCGACATGCTGATCGTGCGCGAGAACAACGAGGGCGAGTATTCGGAGATCGGCGGGCGGCTCTATCGGGACACACCGGAGGAGCTCGCCGTGCAGCAGGCGATCTTCACGCGTCGGGGCTGTGACCGCGTCATGCGCTATGCCTTCGAGCTGGCCCTCACGCGACCCCGCCGGCACGTGACCTCGGCGACCAAGTCGAACGGGATCATCCACAGCATGCCCTACTGGGACGAGCGCTTCGCCGCGATCGCGAAGGAGTATCCGAGCGTCACCACCGCCCAGTACCACATCGACATCCTGGTCGCCCACTTCGTGCAGCATCCGGACTGGTTCGACGTCGTCGTCGCCTCGAACCTCTTCGGCGACATCCTCTCCGATCTCGGGCCCGCGATCGCCGGCTCCATCGGGCTGGCGCCGGGCGGGAACATCAACCCCGAGAAGGAGTACCCGTCGATGTTCGAGCCCGTGCACGGCTCCGCCCCCGACATCGCCTCCAAGGGAATCGCCAACCCCATCGCACAGATCTGGACCGGGGCGATGATGCTCGAGCACCTGGGCCACGCCGAGGCGGCGCGCGCGGTGGTGGCCGCGATCGAGCGTGTGGTGGAGGAGGGCGGGACGCTGACGCGCGACCTCGGCGGTCGGGCGTCGACCACCGAGGTCGGTCAGGCGATCGCGGCGCGGCTCTAGCGCTCGTTGGACAGGACCAGCGTCCCGGCCGCGGAGAGCATCCCGCCCATGCCGTTGACGAGGGAGAGCCGCACGTTCGGCACCTGGCGCGGACCGCACTCGCCGCGGAGCTGCCGCGTGGCCTCGATGATCGGGAAGATGCCGTACATCCCCGAGTGCGTGTAGGAGAGGCCGCCCCCGTTCGTGTTGATCGGGAGCTTGCCGCCCGGTGTCGCGCGGCCCTCCGCGAAGAAGTGGACGCCCTCGCCGCGCGCGGCGATGCCGAGCGACTCGAGCATGATGGGCGGCCCGGAGGTGAAGGCGTCGTAGAGCATGATGTGGTCGAAGTCCCGCGGCGCGACGTCAGCCATGCGAAACGCCTTTTCCCCCGCGAGATGTGTCGCCTCGCTGAAGGTGAGATCCCGCATCTGGGTGAGCATGACGTGCTCGGTGGACTCGCCCACGCCGCGGACGTACACGGGCGTCTTGGCGCAGTCCTTGGCGCGATCGGCACGTGTCAGCACGACGGCGCCGCCCGCGTCGGTGACGAGGCAGATGTTGAGGACGTTGAAGGGGTAGACGACCGGTCGCGAGTTGAGGACGTCGGCCACCGTGATGGGCTCGCGGCGGAGCGCCTTCGGGTTGAGCGCCGCCCACTTGCGCGTGGCGACGGCGACCTGCGCCCACTGCTCGAGCGTGGTGCCGTACACGTGCATGTGCCGTGTGGTGATCATGCCGAAGAGCGTCGGGGCCCCGCCGAAACCGAACGGCGCCTCGAACTGCCCCGTGAGGCTCGTGTCGCGCCGCGGGCTCACGCCGACGCCAGAGCGCCCGGACTCGCCGTGCGAGATGACCGCCACGTGGCAGAGGCCGTGGTGGAGGGCGGCCACCGCGTGGCCGACCTCGATGATGAACGAGCAGCCCCCCACCGTGGTGCCATCCACGTAGCGCGGAATGATGCCGAGCGCCTCGCCGAGCAGCGCGGGAGAGTGCTGACCGGCGGTGAAGATGCCGTCCACGTCGGAGACCTTGAGCCCGGCGTCCCGGACGGCGTTGGTGATCGCCTCGAGGTGGAGCGTGAGCTGGCTCTTTCCGGGGAGGTTGCCGATCTCGTCGCTCTCGTCCACGCCGACGATGCAGACCGAACTGGAGAGTGATCTCCCGTCGGCCATGGGGCTCACCGCACCGGCTCGAACAGCGGCAGCGTGATCTCGTCGGTCAGCTTCGAGAACACGACCTGCACCGGCATGTCGCACTTGATGGCCTTGGGATCCGGCTCGACGTTGACGAGGTTGGTCATCAGGCGGGGACCCTCCGCGAGCTCGACCATCGCCAGGACGTAGGGCGGCTTGATCTTCCACGCCTTGTGGAAGGCCTGGTAGGCGATCTCGAACGCGTGGAGCTTGCCCCTGCCGCTCGCCTGGATCCAGCCGATGTCGCGCGCGTGGCAGCGCGGGCAGAGGACGCGCGGATAGAAGAAGGCGTGGCCGCACGCCTGACAACGGGGCAGGAGGAGCTTCCGCTCCCGTAGGCCGTCCCAGAAGGGCTTCGCCTCGGGCGTGATGGGACTGGGCAGCGGGCGATCGAGTTCCATGCGTGTCTCTCCCTGACCTAGCCCTTCGGCAGGCCGAGCGCGCGCTCGCCGATGATGTTGCGCTGGATCTCGCTCGTCCCGGCCGAGATCGTGTACTGCCGCGCCGCCAGCACGCGATTGAACCACCGCGGCGCGTCCGGCACGGTGTCGGAGGGCGCGTTCACCAGCAGGTGCATGCCGAGCAGCTCGCCGGCGACGTCCGCGATCCGCACGCCGAGCTCCGAGCCGCTGAGCTTCAGGATCGAGCCCTCGGGCCCGGGCGGTTCGCCGCGGAGCTGGCGCGTGAGGCTCCGGAGCCGCGTGTACTTGAGCGCCTCACAGTCGATCGCGAGCTGGACGAGCCGCTGGCGGATCCCCGGGTGCTCCCACGCCGGCCTTCCGCCGATGGGGACCCGCCGCGCCAGCGCCATCAGGCGGGCGATCTGCGCCGTGTGACTCCGGCCGCCCGCCGAGTGACGCTCGTACATGAGCGTGGTCGTCGCGACCTTCCAGCCCTGGTTCACCGGGCCGAGCAGGCTCGTCTTCGACACGACCACGTCGGTGAAGAAGACCTCGTTGAAGTGGTGGTGGCCCGTCATCAGCACGAGCGGCCGCACGGTGATGCCGGGCGTGGTCATGGGCACGAGGAGGCAGCTGATCCCCTGGTGCTTCGGGGCATCGGGGTTGGTGCGGGCGAGCAGGATGATCCAGTGGGCGAAGTGCGCCCCGGACGTCCACACCTTCTGGCCGTTGATGACGTAGTCATTTCCCCGATCCACCGCGCGGGTCCGGAGGCTCGCGAGGTCCGAGCCGGCGTTGGGCTCGGAGAACCCCTGACACCAGACCTCGGCGGCGTCGAGGATCGCGGGCAGGTGGCGGCGCTTCTGCGCGTCGGTGCCCCAATGGATGATCGTGGGCCCGACCAGGTTGAGGCCCATGCTCCCGGGCAGGACGGGCGCGCGTGCCGCGGCGTACTCCTCGTCCCAGATGATCCGCTCGATCAGGCCGGCGCCGCGACCCCCGTACTCCTTCGGCCACGTGATCCCGAGCCAACCGGCGGCGTGCATCGTCTTCTGCCACGCGCAGCGGCGCTCGAACGTCTCGCGATTGGATGCGACCCGATCGTCGGCCGGGTCGTCGAGACAGAGGTTGGCGGGGAGGTTCGCCGTGAGCCACTCGCGAAACTCCGTGCGGAACGTGTCTTGGGTCGGTGAGTACTCGAAGTCCATCGAGCGCGAGCCGAGGCTAGTCGGCTCGCGGCGCTCCTGTCAAGATGCACGATCAGCCTCTGTCGGTCGTGTGCCTTCTTGACTTCGCGACTTGCCATTTTCTCCCGAGCACACCCGTGGCCACTCGCCGGGCTCGTCAGAATTCACGCAGTTTTGTCGCCCACGATTTCTGGCACGAATTCTGCCCGCCCCTGGGGTCGCCGGCAGGTGTGTCGGCGACGCGACATGGCGCGATCCAACTCCGGGGGAGCCCACAACTCCAGGGGAGCAGACATGGTCATCAACGCGCGCGCTCTTCTCGCAGCGGTTCTCCTCGTCCTGGTCCCTCTGGCCGCTCGCGCCACCGCCGAGGCTCCGGTCCTCGGGCGCCTCGTGGACTCCGGGCAACTCGGCCGGCCCACCCGACACGCCCACGCCCGCCTCAAGCCCTTCCTGCACCGCGGAGGCGTCGGGAGCCTGGCGCGCGCGAAGGAGGGGGCGGCGCTCTTCGCGCCGACCCCATCCGCGAGGTCCAGGGCGCGCGTTTCTTCCACCGTGGTCGCCGGGTTCGACGGGATCGACGAGGTCTCGACGCTCGCCCAACCCCCGGACGGCGCGATCGCCGTGAGCTCCAGCTACATCGTGGAGGCGGTCAACAGCGCCGTGAGCGTCTGGACCAAGACCTACGACGCGACCGGGCAGCTCTCCGCCGTGACGCGCGCCATCGACGCGGCCAGCCTCGACGTGTTGTTCGGGAACAATCCGGGCTGCTACACCGGCGCCAACGACTTCTTCGGGCTCGTCTCGGACCCGTCGGCCGATTACGACGTCGCCCACGATCGCTTCATGCTCTCCGTGATCTCGTTCGACCAGTTATTCTTCACGTCGAGTGTCTGCATTGCCGTGACCGAAACGGGGAATCCGACCGGCAACTGGTTCATCTACGCGTTCCCCGTCTCGCCCTTCACGTCGCTGCTCGACTTTCCCCGCGCCGTCGTCGGCGCCGACGGCCAGATCTATCTTGCGGGTAATCTCTTCCTCTGTTGCGATGCCCTCGGGGAGCCGATCTTCGACCACGCGCGCGTCTATGCATTCACGGCGACCGACATGTACGTGGGGGGAAACGCGACCGCAAGGTTCGTCGTCGTCGGCAACGATCCTGAAAGCGGCACGCCCGCCGACTCGCTGACGCCGGCTCGGGCGGTTGGGGTCGCCGGGATGTACTTCGTGTCCGCGTCCAGCCCCGTGAGCTCGCACACCGGCTCGGTCGTCACCCTCTGGAGGTGGGCCGATCCCTTTGGAGCCAACGTCTTCGCCCGGCAGGGGTGGGTCACGGTCTCCACGTACACACAGCCGCCGAACGCGCTCCAGCCGAACGCCCTCCCGCCGGGCGTCACGGACTGCACGCAACCGGGCGCCATCTGCGTCACCACGAACGACGCGCGGAACCTCACGGCCCACTGGTCCGGCAACACGGTCTGGGCGGCCCACAACATCGGCTGTACCCAGGCGGGGACGCCGGTCGCGTGCGTGCAGTGGTACCGGCTCGGGAGCCTCGATGGCGCCCCGGCGCTGCTCCAGCAGGGGATCGTGGACGACGGCCGTCCCGGTCAGTACCGCTATTTCCCGAGCGTCGCCGCCGATGGGAACGGAAACGTCGTGCTCGCCTACGCCCACTCGTCCGCGTTGGACTACGCCGGGATTCGCTACACGCCGATCGTGTCGGGCACGCCAGGACTCGAGGTCATGCTCAAGGCCGGCGAGGCGACCCTCGAGGAATCGCGCTACGGGGACTACGCCGCCACGGCGCTCGACCCCCACGACAATCTCACGATCTGGCACGTGGAGGAGTACGCCAAGGATTTCCTGGACGGCGTGACAGGCTGGGGCACCTGGATCAGCGCCGTCCAGATCACGGGTACGCCGACGCCACCGGGTGACTTCTCGATGGCGGCGACGCCGACCTTCCCCGCGCCGGTGCTGCCAGGCGGGAGCCAGAGCTACGCCGTGACGGTGGGCGCGCTGAACGGGTTTACCGGCACCGTGTCCCTCTCCGTGGGTGGCCTACCCAGCGGCGCGAGTGGCTCCTTTTCGCCGAGCGAGGTGGCCGCCCCGGGAACGTCCACACTCGACGTCGCGACGAGCGCGACGACGGTCGGCGGGAACTACACCGTGACGATCAGGGGGACCGCGAACGGCCTCACGCACACGACCACGGTCACCCTCGCGGTGCAGGATTACTCGATCACGGTGAGCCCGTCCTCCCGGACGGTGTCGCGTGGGGGCAGCACGAGCTACGCGGTGACCGTGAATGCGATCAACGGGTACAGCCGCGCGGTCACCTTCACGTCGCCGACCGGCTTGCCACGCGGCGTCACCTTCGGCCCCCTGCCGACGTCCGCGCCGCCGGGGGCGAGCTTTGCGCTCACGCTCAGCGCGAGTCGTAACGCTCGCAAGGGAACCTACACCCTGACCCTCACCGCGACCGATGCGGGGATCACGCGGAGCGCGAGCTTCCAGCTCAGGGTCAGATAGCTCAGAGTCCCCCCTCCGGATTCTCACACGGCGTGTCGTGTGCCCGGCTGGAGTATCATGCGGGCCGACCCGCGGAGGGGCGCTCATGACCAGACCGTCGTCGCCGTGGCCGAAGGGCGCGCGCTGCGCCGTCATGCTCACGTTCGACTTCGACGCCGAGACGCTGTGGCTCGCGCGCGATCCGAAGACCGCCGACCTGCCCGGGGTGATGTCGCAGGGCCGCTACGGCGCGAGGGTCGGCGTCCCGCGGCTCCTTGGCCTCCTCCGCGCCGAGGGCATCCGCGCGACCTTCTATATTCCCGGCTGGGTGGCCGAGCACCACACGGTCGAGGCGTGCGCCATCCGCGACGCCGGCCACGAGATCGGCCACCACGGCTACCGTCACGACTGGGCGGATCCGTCCAAACCCGACGCGGAACGCACCGCCTTCGAGCAGGGGATGAGGGCGCTTCAGAGCGTCCTCGGCGTGACGCCGCGGGGCTATCGCGCCCCGGCCTGGGAGCTCACGCCGATCACGCTCGACCTCGTCCGCAAGCACGGCATGTTCCACTCCTCGAACCTGATGGACGACGTCTACCCCTACCTCCACCCTGGTGAGCCGCCGGTCGTGGAGCTGCCGGTGCAGTGGGTGCTCGACGACGCGCCGTACTTCTTGATGCACCCGCGCCTGGCGCCCAGGCCCATGCAGAGCCCGGAGGTGATCTTCGGCGTCTGGCGCGACGAGTTCCGCGGGTTCTACGAGTGGGGCGGGCTCTTCAACCTCGCGTGTCACCCTCAGGTGATCGGCCACCCGTCTCGGCTCCTCATGCTGCGCCGGTTGATCCGCTTCGTGAAGCGCCACCGGGGCGTCTGGTGGGCGACCGCGAGCGAGGTCGGCGACCACTGGCTCCGGCACACCGGGAAGCGCTGAGGCTCACGACCGGCGGCAGCGTCGACGGGGCCTGGGCCGCCGACGCTCAGTCGCCCACCGGAACGAGGATCGCCCCGGCCTTCTCGCGGAGCGCATCAGGCAACGGCGTCGGCCGCCGAGCGTCCATGTCGAGGTGAACGCCGAGCTGCTCGAGCGTCGCGACTCGCTCGCCGCCTCGCTCGTTGGTCATCACGTGGAGCAGCCGCATCGAGGAGCGGCCGACGTGGAGCACGGCCGAGCGGACGCGAACCGGGTCGCCCGGTGCGAGCGGGGCGCCGAGCGCCAGCTGGAACTCGAACGTCGAGAAGCCGCGGCGCTCGGCGCGCATATAGGCGGGCGTCATCCCGAAGGCGGCGATGGCGTGTCCGTTCGCCGCCGAGAACCGGTGGATGTAGAACGGCAGGGCGCTTTGCCCGAGGACGTCCAGTTCCCAGGGCTTGACGGTGTCGCGGGCAGAGTCGAGGAAGCCGTCGAGCGCGCGCGGTCGAGGGCGCCGCTCGCGCGGCGGCCCATCCCACGGGACGCGTCGCGCCTCGGCGGCTCGTCGCTGCGCGCCCGTGAGGGGCACGGCGGCGCGGCCGGCCAGCTCGACGTGACCGACCCGTTGTTCGACCGTCGTGCACACCTCGCCGGTCTCGGAGTTGAAGACCTTGTGGCCCAGCACGAGGTCGGCGGCCTCGACGTCGATCACGCCGCTCTCGATGTGCAGGATGTCGCCGACCCGAAGCTCGCGCGAGTACCGCACGTAGCAGTCCGCGGTCACGCAGGCGCGACGCCCCCGCGCCGCGTATTCCGCGCCGAGCCCGCTGGCCTCGAGCACGCCGAGCCCCGCGTCGGCGATGCGGGCGAAGTAGTAGGCCACGGTGAGGTGGTCGTTGTGGTCCACCTCCCAACGGGAGACGGTGCCGCGGTAGGTCTCGAGCCATCCGCTCATGTCGACCGCGACCAACCGGCCTCGATCCTAGAGGTACACCGCCTTCATCGCGGCCTCGGGATAGCGCGCGCCGGCCGCGACGCCGGCGGGCACGGCGTCGGAGACGCGCCTCACGTCCTCGGCGCTCAGCTCGACCTTCAGCGCGCCCAGGTTCTCCTCCAGGCGCTCCCGGTGCTTGGTCCCGGGGATCGGCACGATGTCCGGGCCCCTGGCGAGGAGCCACGCGAGCGCCAGCTGCGCGGGGGTGCAGCGCTTCTCCTTCGCGATCTGCTCGAGCCGGCGCACGAGCTCCACGTTCTTCGCGAGGTTCTCGTCCCTGAAGCGCGGGTGCTCGCGGCGCCGGTCGCCCTCCGGGATGTCGGCGAGGCTCTGGACGCGCCCGGTGAGGAGGCTCCGCCCGAGCGGCGAGTACGCGATGAACACGATGCCGAGCTCGCGCAGCGTCGCGAGCGTCTCTTCCGCCTGCGTACGGTAGAGCAGCGAGTATTCGCTCTGGACCGCCGAGATCGGGTGGACCTTGTGGGCGCGGCGGATCGTCCCCGGCGCGGCCTCGCAGAGCCCGAGGAGCCGCACTTTGCCCTGGTCCACGAGCCCGGCCATCGCGCCGACGGTCTCCTCGATCGGGACCTTCGGGTCCACGCGGTGCTGATAGTAGAGGTCGATGGTCTCCACGCGGAGCCGGCTCAGGCTCGCGTCGCACGCGCGCGCCACGTGCTCGGGGCGGCCGTTCACGCTCGCACTGCCGTCGGCGTTCCGCACCTGACCGAACTTGGTGGCGAGCACCGCCTGCCGTCGCCGGCCCTGGATCGCCCGGCCGACGAGGTCTTCGTTGTGGCCCCAGCCGTACAAATCGGAGGTGTCGAGGAAGTTGACGCCGAGGTTGAGCGCCCGGTGAATGACCCCGATCGACACCGTGTCGTCACCCTTGCCGTAGACGCCGGACATGGACATACAGCCGAGACCGATCGCGGAGACGGTTAGCGCGCTGTGCCCCAACTTGCGGTGATGCACGGATCCCCCCCGTCGCAGCGGATTCTACTACACGGCTCCGGCGTGTGGGCGCGCTACAATTCCGCCATGCGCGCGATCGAGGCGGTCGTGTTCGACATCGGCGGCGTTGTGCAGGAGTCGCCGCTCCACGCGATCGCGCGGTACGAGCGCGACCACGGGCTCCCACCCGGCGCCATCAACCGTGCCGTCGTCGCCGCGGGCGAGGCGGGCGCCTGGGCGCGGCTCGAGCGGGGCGAGCTCACGGTCGAGTCGTTCCTGGCGCCCTTCGCGGCGGACTGCCGCGCGTGGGGTGTCGAGGTCGACGGCGGACGCCTCATGGCGTCCATCGCCGACGCGAGCCGCCCACGGCCGCGGATGCTCGCGGCGGTCCGGACGATCCGCGAGCGCGGACTCCGCGTGGGCGCCCTCACGAATAACTGGGTGACGGAGGGGCGGCGTCCCACCGACGGGCTGCGCACGCACTTCGACGTCTTCGTGGAGTCGGCGGTCGTGGGCCTGCGGAAGCCCGACCCGCGCATCTACGCGCTCGTCTGCCGCGAGCTCCGCGTGCCGCCGTCGAGCGCCGCGTTCCTCGACGACATCGGGATGAACCTCAAGCCGGCGCGGGCGCTGGGGATGGCCACGATCAAGGTGGACGACCCTGAGGGGGCGCTCCGCGAGCTCTCCGCGCTCTTGGGGTTCGACCTCTAGCGGCGGCTGCTACAATGAGGGCCATGGCGAACATGACGAAGAACGTCTCCACGGGTGCGGCCGGTCTCGACGTGACGGTCAGCGTTGAGATCAAGCCGATTCCATTCCGGACCGAGCTGAGCCTGGCGCCGCTGTTTGCCTTTTGGGCACGGACCTTCGGTGACGACAAGTCGCTCGAGGGCACGTTCGCCCGGACCATTCGCGAGGCGACCGAAGCGGCGCCAGAACTCCTGGCTCCGATGACGGACCCCTCGGTCATCGATCGCCATCGGAAGTTCGTGGATGTGCTGATGGCCGCCGTCTTCCCGGCGGCGGTCCTCGACCGGGAGTACGGCGCCGCGATCGCGCCGTTCCAGCTCAGGGGCTTCTACGCCACGCCGCCGTTCCAACAGCTGTTCCTCGCCGAGGACGGCACCTTCCGCGGTCGGATGAATATCGAGCCGTCGACCCTGAATGCGATGCGGCTCCTCCGCGCCTACGCGCTCGTGCTGGCGCGCGTCTACTCCATCGACCTGGACCTCGACTACTCGTTCATCTTCTCGGTGGCCGATCCCGACACCGGGCTCGATCGTCATTTCAAGGCGCAGTTCGACCTGCGATTCGTCGAGGTCGTGCCCGTCGGCCCGACCCCGCCGCTCACCGACGAGGACAGGCGGCGTCTCCACGGGAACCTGCTGGACCGTGACTTCTTGCTCGCGATCCTGCCGCCGGAGAAGTTCGTCTTCCGAGGCTTCACGATCCTCAAGGCGGTCGAGGTGACCGACCAGGAGGTGCTGTCGTCGCTCAAGCGGGACCTGATCGACAAGGAGTCGATCGTCTCGAACGCGCGCTTCCTCGCGCTCCAGCAAAAGCTCCGGACGCTCTTCCGCCGCCCCGAGCTGCGCTTCGGCCTCGCCGCACTGAACGGCGATCAGGTGCTCATCCTGAACTACGGCGCCAAGAACGAGCACGCGTGCATCTTCGCGGACTCCCGGCACCACACGAAGGAGGAGTTCAAGGGCTCCGTCTACGAGCGCGCGGTGCGCCAGGGGAGCCCGCTCGTCATCCACGACCTCACCGCGATGCCAGACCGGACCGCCGTCGACGATGAGATCATCCAGAGCGGGGCCCGCAACCTCGTCGTCGCGCCGCTCCTCTACCAGGACAGGGTCATCGGGACCTTCGAGCTCGAATCGCCCCATCCCGGCGATCTGAACGTGACGCACCTGCCAAAGCTTCACGAGGTCCTGCCCCTCTTCTCGATGGCCGTGCAGCGGAGCATGGAGGAGCTGAACACCCGGATCCAGGCGCTCATCAAGGAGAAGTGCACGGCCATCCACCCCGTCGTGGAGTGGCGTTTCCGCAAGGCGGTGCTCACGTCCATCGAGCGCCACGCCACGGGCGCCGAGGCCGGCGGCGAGCTCGAGCCGATCGTCTTCGAGCGCGTCCACCCCCTCTACGCCCTCTCGGACATCCGCGGCTCCTCGATCGAGCGCAGCCTCGCGATCCAGGCCGACGTGCTGACGCAGCTCCGGCTCGGGCGGGACGTGGTCCAGGCCGCCCACACGGCGAAGCGGCTGCCCGCGCTCGACGAGCTGCTCTACCGGGTGAACAAGCACACGGCCAAGATCGAGAAGAACCTGAATTCGGGCGACGAGGTCGGCGTTGTCTCGTTCCTCCGGGCCGACGTCGAGCGCCTCTTCGATCATCTCCAGGGGTTCGGCCCGGCGGTCCGGGAGCGGATCGAAGCCTATCGCGCCGCGCTCGACCCGCGCTTCGGCACGGTCTACGCGCGGCGAAAGCTGTTCGAGGAGAGCGTGACGCGGATCGCCGACACGATCTCCGCGTACCTCGACCTCGAGGAGCAGGCGGCTCAGGGGATGTTTCCGCACTACTTCGAGAAGCAGAAGACCGACGGCGTCGACTACCAGATGTACGTCGGCGCCTCGCTCGTCGAGGACGGCCGCTTCGATCCGCTCTACCTCAAGAGCCTCCGGCTCTGGCAGCTCATGGTCACCTGCGGTATCGCGCTGCGGACCCACCAGCTGCGTGACCAGCTCCCGGTGCCGCTCGAGGCGACCCACCTCGTCCTCGTCCAGCACGCGCCGCTCTCGATCCGGTTCCGGTTCGACGAAAAGCGATTCGACGTGGATGGCGCCTACGACATCCGCTACGAGATCGTCAAGAAGCGGATCGACAAGGCGCTGATCAAAGGTGCGAACGAGCGCTTGACGCAGCCCGGGAAGATCGCGATCGTCTACGCGCAGCGCGCCGAGGCCAACGAGTACCGCGGCTACATCGAGTACCTCCAGAACCTCGGCTACCTCACCCGCGAGGTCGAGGACGTCGAGCTGGACGAGCTCCAGGGCGTGCACGGGCTCCACGCGCTCCGCGTCACCGTCGACCTCCGAAATCCGCGGATCGAGCGGCGCATCGCCCCGGGCGACCTCCGGGCGGCCGCGAACGTCACGCCCGCCTAAAGACGAACGGCTCGACCGGCTCGTGGATCGGCCCGGCGCCCCCGGCCGTCGCGCAGTCCAGCGCGGAGCCCGTCAGGCGCGTGCGGAGCGGCGCGCCCGCACGGCCGCGGCGAAGTCGCGGAGGACCGGCACCGTCATCTCCCAACCGATGCAGGCGTCGGTGATGGACTGCCCGTACGTGAGGCGTTTGGGGTCCTTGAGATCCTGGCGCCCGTCCACAATGAACGATTCCATCATCACGCCGACGATTCCGGCCTCGCCCTGGGCGATCTGGGCGGCGATCTCGCCCGCGACCACGGGCTGGCGCCGGTAGTCCTTGTCGCTGTTGCCGTGGCTCGTGTCGATCATGAGCCGTGGCGGGAGCCCGGCGTCGCGGAGCGCCGCGAGCGTCTTCTGCACGCTGATCGTGTCGTAGTTCGTGCCGTTGACGCCGCCGCGCAGGATGACGTGGCAGTCGGGGTTACCGCGGGTCGAGACGATCCCTGCCAGGCCCTGCTCGGTGACGCCCAGGAAACGGTGCGGGTGGGCCGCCGCGCGCACGGCGTCGATCGCGATCTGCACGCCACCGTCCGTGCCGTTCTTAAAGCCCACGGGCATCGAGAGGCCGGAGGCGAGCTCGCGGTGGACCTGGCTCTCCGTCGTGCGTGCCCCGATCGCCCCCCAGGTGACGAGGTCCGAGGTGAACTGCGGCGTGATCGGATCGAGGAACTCCGAGCCCGAGGGGAGGCCGAGCTCGACCAGGTCGAGCAGGAGCCGACGCGCGAGGCGGAGGCCCTCGTTGATGGCGAAGGAGCCGTCGAGGTGCGGATCGTTGAGGAGCCCCTTCCAGCCGACCGTCGTGCGCGGCTTCTCGAAGTAGACGCGCATCACGACGCGGAGGTCGCGGCCGAGCTCGTCGGCCACCCGCTTCAGGCGGTGCGCGTAGTCGAGCCCGGCCACCGGGTCGTGGATGGAGCAAGGGCCGACGACGACCAGCAGGCGGTCGTCCTCGCCACTCAGGACGCGAATGACCTCCTCGCGGGCGCGGCCGACGACGAGTGAGCCCCGCTCGTCGAGCGGCAGCTCCTCGAGCAGGATCGCTGGCGGGAGCAGGGGCCGGATCGACTCGACGTGCAGGTCGCGGGTCTTCATCGGTCTCCGATTGTACTAAAACACGAGACGGAGGCCGCCGTGCACCAGTCGCGGCGCGCCGATCGAGACGACGCCTTCGCTCGTGCGGCCGGTCGCGTACGTCTGGTCGAAGAGGTTCTCGACGCCGACGAAGGCCTCGGCCCACCTGGCGAGCGCGCGCGAGACGAAGACGTCCAGGACGACGTAGCCGCCGAGCGGCAGCGTGTTCTGGTCGTCCTCGAACTGGCCGCCGACGTACCGGGCCGTCGCCGAGACGGTGGCGATCGCCGGGTGGGCGTAGCGGACGCCGAGCGTGACGTTGTGCTCGGGGACCTGGGCGAGGCGCCGGCCCTCGAGGGTCGGCTGCTGTGCCGCCTCGACGACCCGCGCGTCGCTGAAGAGGTAGCTCGCGAGGAGACGCCACTCGCGCGTCGGGCGGAGCTCGAGCTCGCTCTCGAACCCGCGGATGCGCGCGAGGTCGAGGTTCTGGCGCTGGCGGCAGGTCGTGCCCGTCGGGCAGTCCGGCAGGGGAGCCGCCAGGGTGACGTTCGCCACGAGGTCACGTACCTCGTTCCAGAACGCCGTCACGCGCGCCTCGAGGGGCCCCCAGCGCTGCTGGACGCCCAGCTCGCCCCCGGTGAGGCGCTCGGGACGCAGGTGCTCGTTGGCGACGGTGACGTCGTTGCGCACGCGGAAGACGCGGTAGAGCTCGTTGATCGTCGGTACGCGGAAGCCCTGATACGCGGACGCGCGCACGTCCGTGGACGACGTCGCGTGGAAGAGCGCAGCGATCCGCGGGCTCGCGAGGATGCGATCGATGTCGGCGAACGTCTGGCTCGGGGGGATGCCGCTCCCGGCCGGCGGCGGCGTGTCACGCCGGGTGCCGTGATAGCTCTCCCAGTAGTCGCCGCGGATCCCCCCGACCAGCTCCCAGGCGGGATCCGGCGTGTACACATCTTGAAGGTAGACACCGCCGAGGAGCTGCTCGCCGCCGGCGATGCGCGTGCGAAGAAACGCGCCGCCCACGCCGTTGTAGACCTTCTCCTCCGTCTCGCCGTCGACCCAGCGGATGTCGCCGCCGCTCGCCACCAGGTGCGCACCGAAACGGCGGCTCCACTGGAGGTAGCCACCCGCCGAGGTGGAGGGGACCGTCTGGTCGAGCACGAGGATCTCTGAGTTGCGATCGGCCGCCTGGGTGGAGAACGTGCTCCGGAACTCCTGGAAGTGGCCGTAGACGGCGGCGGCCAGATCGCCAAAATCGCCCGCGCGCAGACGGCCGCCGGTCGCGAACGCGCCGGAGCCGGTGCGGTTGAACTGGAGCGGCGTGCCGTTGCCGCGGTCCTCGTCGAAGTAGTTGCCGCTGGCGAACAGCGAGAGGTCGGGCGAGTCGACGAGCTCGACCCGGCCGTTGAATGTCGAGCGGCGCGAGGTCGCGTCGATGTCGATCGCGCCGCGCCGGGACTCCTTGACGATCGGGTAGCCGCCGGTGTCGAAGTAGTTGCCCTCGAGCGAAAGGCGAAAGGGGCCCTTCGCCTCGGTCAGCAGGAGATCGAAGTTGCGAGTGTCGTAGCTCCCGTAGCTGGCCTCGAAGAAGGCCGCGCGCTCGACGGGTCGTCGGGTGAGGACGTGCACGACGCCGCCCAGCGCGTAGTTGCCCCACACGCTCGATCCGCCGCCATGGACGACCTCGATCTGCTCGATGGCCTGGAGGGGGATGCGGTTCCAGTACACCCAGCCCCCGAACGGGTCGTTGATCGGGACACCGTCGAGCAGCACGAGGGCGCGGCTCGTACCGCTCGGGCCGATGCCGCGGAGCGACAGGCCCTGCGTTGTGGGGTGACCGACGACGCTCGACGTGCGCCGGAACAGGCTGAAGCCGGGCACCTGGCGGAGGAGATCGTCCACGGTCTGGCTCGCGGACTGGCGCACGTCCTCGCGGGTGATGACCGTCACGCTGGCGGGTGCGTCGCCCGCCTGCTGCTCGAGCCGTGTCGGCGTGACGACCACGGGCTCGAGTCGGGTGGGGGCCGGGCTCTCCTGCGCCGCGGCAGACGACGCGACCAGGAGGAGGGCGAGCGCCACGATCGTCGGGTGCACGGTCACTCACGGCTCAGCGCGAACTTCACGGGGACCTCCACCACACTCTCGACCGCCCGTGCGCCCCGGTGGGCTGGCGCGAACGTCCAGGTCTTCACGGCACCGGCCGCGGCCTGGTCGAGGACCGTATGACCCGAGGAGGACGCGACGCTCACGTCCACGACGCGGCCGTTCGCGCCGACGAGGACGGCGAGGACGACGAGGCCCTCGAGCCGCTCGGCGCGCGCCGCCGCCGGGTACGCCGGCAGCGGCGTCTTCCGGTAGGCGGGCGGCACGAGCGGTTGCGGCGACGCCCTGATCTCCATCGGCGCGAGCAGAATGACGTCGCCGGCGGCGGCCGCAGACGCCAGGCCCGCGAGGCCCAGCACGAGGAGCACGAACGAGCGGATCAACATTTTCAGCGCGCGAGGATGCTACACCACGGATGGCCGGCTTGACAAACCGAATGCGGGGGCCGTCCGTCGCCGGCGCTACCGGACCGCCATGAGGACGCGATTGTCCATGTTCTGCCAGATCACGCCGACCTCGCGGAAGCCGGCGTCCGCGAGCGCCTGCTCGTAGAGCTCGAGCGGCGGCGGCGTGTCGTTCTTCTCGCGCCACGCGAAGCGGCGCTTGCGCTCGGCGCAGAGCTCCCGGAGCGCCGGCACCGCCTCGATCGCGGCCCACCATTGATCCCAGTCCTCGGCGCCCGGGGCCGTCCGCCGCTCCTCGAGGCGGCGTCCCTTGAGGGTCCGCGCCGCCTGCTGGAGCGTCGGCAGGTGGAGTGGGAAGGCCAGGTGGTCGCCGTTGAGGACGACGCCGCCGGGCCTGACGAGCTGTGCGAGCGTCGTGCAGAGCGCCCGCACGTCGTCTGGCTCGAGCCAGTGGAGCGCGGTCGTCGTGAGCACAGCGTCGACCTCGCGTACGCCGAGGCGCTCCGCCCACGCGCGGTCGCGCAGATCGGCCTCGACCCAGGCGAGCCGCCGGCCGAAGTTGCCGAGCACCGCCCGGCCCATCGCAAGCAGCACGGGATCGAGGTCGACGGCGATACACCGTGCCTTGGGCAAGCGTCGCAGCAAACGCTGGCTCAGCGAGCCTGGGCCCGAGGCCAGGTCGAGCGCGACGAGCGTCTCGGGCAACAGCGCCTGCACGACGTCGAGCATCGCGTCGAAGCGGCTCTCGCGGTCGGGGAGATAGACGGTCTGCTGGGCGTCCCAGCGCCGGAGCCACTGGTCCCAGTCGACGGCGCCGGTCACGCTCATCCCTGGACGGCGACGCCCCGGGCGAGGAAGTCCCGGATCTGGCGCTCCGTGTAGCCGAGGCCGCCGAGCACCTCGCGCGTGTGCGCGCCGAGGTCGGGCGCCGCGCGCGGCGGCGCCTTCGGGACGCCCGCGACGCTGATCGGGCTGTCCACGGTCGCGAGCCGGCCGAAGCGCGGATGATCGAGGTCGACGAGCACGCCGCTGGCGCGCATCTGCGGATCGCCCGCCACTTCCGCGTACGTGGGGAGGACGGCGAACGGGATGTCGTGCGCCTCGAGCCGCGCCTTCCAGTGCGCCGCGTCCTCCGTCGCGAAGATCTGGTCGAGGATCGCGATCAGCTCCTGGACGTGGGCGCGGCGTGCACCCGCCTCGGCGAAGCGCGGGTCGTTCACCAAGTCCGGACGACCCACCGCGTGGCAGAAGGGCGCCCAGAGCTTTTCCGGGTTCACGAGGGCGAACTTGAGCATCCGGCTGTCGCGCGTCCTGTAGTAGACGCCGAAGGTCCGCGCCTGCGAGCGCGGGAGCTTGGGCGGGAACGTGGCGCCGCAGAGCTGGGCCTGGATGTTCCAGGAGTTCGCCCAGGCGCCGGCGGCGAGGAGCGAGGTCCCGACCTTCAGGCCGCGTCCCGTGCGCTCGCGCGCGAAGAGGGCGAGCGCGACGGCGCCGAAGAGCGCGAGCGCGGTCGGGTGATCGCCCGCGCCCCCGGCGAGCTGGCCCAGCGTCCCCTCGGGCGTCAAGAGGCTCGACTCGAGCCCCGAGCGCGCCCAGTAGACCACGGTGTCGTAGCCGGGCTTGTCCGCCTCCGGCCCCGCCTCGCCGAACGCCGAGGCGCTCGCGTAGACCAGGCGCGGGTTGAGCGGGGCCAGGTCGTCCCAGCGGAGCCTGAGCCTTTCGAGGGCCGGCGAACGGTAGTTGGTCAGGAACACGTCGGACGTGCTCACGAGCTTGTGGAGGATCGCGACGCCATCGGCCGACTTCGCATCGAGCACGATCGACCGCTTCGAGCGGCTGTCCACCAGGAAGCAGTAGGGCGTTTCCGACTGAGGCAGCGTGGGGAGCTCGTGCATCTTCCGGTTGTAGTCCCCCTCGGGCGGCTCCACCTTGACGACCTCGGCGCCGAAGTCGGCGAGGATGGCGGCGGCCGACGGCACGAGCACCATCGAGGCCGCCTCGACCACGCGGATTCCCTGGAGCAGCACGGTCGCGTTCCCCCTTCCGCGATGACGGTCGATTCTAGTACGATGGCGGCCATGAGCGTCGAACGACCAAGCGTCTGCCCGCTCGATTGCCCCGACACCTGCAGCCTCACGGTCACGGTCGAGGACGACCGCGTCGTCGGGATTCGCGGCTCGCACGCCAACCCGTACACGGACGGCGTGCTCTGCGCGAAGGTCCCGCAGGAATACCCGGCGTTCGTCCACGGGGCCGGACGCCTCCGCACGCCACTCCGGCGCGTAGGCGATCGAGGCGAGGGGCGCTTCGAGCCTATCACATGGTCCCAGGCGCTCGACCTGATCCACGCCCGGTTCACCGCGGTGATCGCCGCCCACGGCCCGGGAGCGATTCTGCCCCTCAACTACGCGGGCCCGCATGGCATGCTCGCCGGCGGCTCGATGGACCTCCGGTTCTTCCACAAGCTGGGCGCGAGCCTCCTCGATCGGCGACCGCTCTGCGGCGGGATCCGCACCGAGGCGTGGGTCGGAACCTTCGGCCCGGTCCCTGGCATTCGGCCCGAGCAGGTCGCCGACGCCCGGCTCATCGTCGTCTGGGGCAACAACGTCACCTGGTCGAACCTCCACCTCATGCCCTGGATCAACCGCGCGCGGAAGGCGGGCGCGAGGCTCGTCGTCGTCGACCCGCGGCGGACCGTGATCGCCCGGCGCGCCGACCTCCACCTGGCGCTCCGGCCGGGGACGGACGTGGTGCTGGCCTGGGCGGTCGCCGCCGAGCTCGAGCGCCGCGGCGGGATCGACCGCGCGTTCGTCGGGCGCCACGTGGAGGGCGTCGACGAGTTCATGGCGCTCGCGCGTCGTTTCAGCTCGGCCGATGCCGCGCGCATCTGCGGTGTTGACCGGGGCGACGTCGAGACGCTCGCCGAGTGGTACCACACGCTCGCCCCCGCGGCGATCAGCGTGGGCAACGGGCTCGAGCGCAACCAGAACGGCGGCAGCGGGATCCGAGCGATCTTCGCGCTGCCGGCGCTCGCCGGGAAGTTCGGCGTGCCGGGCGGCGGGCTCGTCAACGGCGCGTCCTTCGCGTTCCCGAAGACGCCCGGGCGGCTCGCGCGGCCGGACCTCGTGCCGGCGGGCACGCGCACGCTCAACATCATCGACGTCGGGCGCCACCTGCTCGACGCATCGCTGGCCCCGCCGATCAAGGCGGTGTTCATCTACAACCACAACCCCGTCGTCGTCCACCCAGACGCGAACCGGCTCCGGCGGGGGCTCGCGCGCGACGATCTCTTCGTCGTGGGCGCCGACGTCGTGATGACCGACAGCATGAAATACGCGGACGTGGTCCTGCCCGCGGCGAGCCACTTCGAGCACGCCGACCTCTACCCGGCGTACGGCCAGCACTGGCTCCAGCGCGCCGAGCCCGTGATCCCGCCCCAGAACGAGGCGCTCCCGAACACCGAGATCTTCCGCCGGCTCGCGGCGCGCTTCGGCTTCACCGACCCGGTCTTCCGCGCGAGCGACGCCGAGCTGATGGACGATGCCCTCGACCCCGACGACCCACGCCTCGCGGGGGTACGGCCGAGCCGGCTCCCCACCGAGCGCGCGCTCGCGATGACGGTCGAGGGCGAGGATGCGATCCTCTTCAAGAACGTCTTCCCGAAGACGCCGTCGGGACGGGTGGAGCTCGCGTCCGCGTACCTCGAGCGAAAGTACGACGCGCGACTGCCGAGCTGGCGGCCCGTCGAGTCACGGTACTCGCTGACCCTGATCTCGCCGGCGTCCGACCGCCGCATCACCTCCACGTTCGGCGGGCTCCACGTGGCCGACGGTATACCCCCGCTCGAGATGCACCCCGACGACGCTCGCGCCCGCGGCCTCCGAGACGGAGTGCGCGTCCGCGTGTGGAACGACCTCGGCGAGATCCACCTGCCGCTCAGGGTCAGCGATGCGGTACCGCGCGGCGTCGTCGCGACGCTCAAGGGCGCCTGGCTCGCCACCAGCGACAACGGCCAGACCGTATCGGCGCTCTGCCCGGCGCACCACGCGGACATCTCGGAGGGCGCGTGCTTCAACGACGCGCGCGTGGAGGTCGCCGCGACGTGACCCCGCCCGTCGATCCCAACAACGTCCTGATGACCGGCGAGAACTCGTTCGTCCGCCTGAGCCACGACGGCGGTAAGACCCCGTCCGATCGCTTCAGCCACTGGCGCGTGCTCTGGTGCCCCGCGGGGACGGGCCACGCGCTCTTCGCCCAGGGCGAGCTGACGGGCGGCCAGGTGCGGATCTACGGCGACAACCTCGCGGTGACCCGCTGGCTCCAACGGACGATCGAGGCGTTGCTCTTCCCCGCGTTCGCCGACGCCAGCCTGCCGGTGGTCGCGGCCGAGTTCGGCCGCGCGGGCGACCCACGCTCGACCGTCGTCGAAACGATCGCCTCCGCCACCGACCGGATGCGTCTCACATGGTACGACTGCATCGAGCCCTTCGTCCTCACCATGCCGCCCGGCTTCAACAACCGCCCGCTCGGCGTCTTCAGCACGTTCTTCCCCGCGCGCGGGGCCGAGGTCGAGCTGAACGGGCGCTTCGCGACCGGCCGGCCCTGGCCGGAGATGCGCGGCGACCGTCAGGGATCGAGCGCGTGCTTGGCCTGGTCGGAGACGTGGGTGAAGCCGCGCGCGTAGCGTAGACTGGGTTCATGGGCCTCGACCATCCGTGGACCGAGCCGCCCCGCCCCGGGACGGTCGTCGACGTTCTCCCAGGCATCAAGTGGCTCCGCATGCCGCTCCCCTTCCGGCTGGACCACATCAACCTGTGGCTCCTCGAGGACGGCGCGGGGTGGACGGCCGTGGACACGGGGATCGGGCTCGAGGAGACGCGCGCCCTGTGGGAGCGCGTGTTCACCGAGACGCTCGGCGGCCGCCCGCTCACGCGCGTCGTCGTCACCCACTTCCATCCCGACCACATGGGGAACGCGGGCTGGCTCACCGAGCGCTGGCGGGCGGGGCTCTGGTGCACACAGGCCGAGTGGCTCTACGCCCAGTGGGCGTGGCTCTCCCGCGACGCGGCGACCCTGGAGCGACGCCTCGCGCACTACCGGCGCCACGGCTGCGCGGAGGCCGCGCTCGGAGCGCTCGCAGGCCGGCTGAACCCGTACCCGAAGCTCGTGCCGACGCTCGCCCCTGAGTTTCAACGGATCTGCGACGGCGACGCGCTCGCTATCGGCGGCAGGCGGTGGGAGGTCGTGACCGCGTACGGCCACGCCCCGGAGCACGCGTGTCTCTCCTGCCGCGCCGCCGACGTGCTGATCTCGGGCGACCAGGTCCTGCCGAAGATCACCACCAACGTGAGCGTGTGGCCGGAGCAGCCGATGGCCAACCCGCTCCGGCTCTATCTCGACTCGCTCGACCGCTTCCGGCCGCTGCCCGCGGCGACGCTCGTGCTGCCGTCGCACGGCCTGCCGTTCCGCGGTCTCCACACCCGCCTCGACCAGCTCCGCGACCACCACGCGGCGCGGCTCGGCGAGGCGGTGGACGCGCTCGTCGAGCCGCGGAGCGCCGCCGAGCTCGTCCCCGTCCTGTTCCGCCGCGAGCTCGACCCCCACCAGCTCGCCTTCGCGCTGGGCGAGGCGCTCGCCCACCTGCGCTTCCTCGAGGAGGACGGCCGCGTCGTGCGCCAGGTCGGCGCCGATGGCGTCCACCGCTTCCTCAAGGCGTGAGGGGGCCGCGACAGCTCAAGAACTCGATGCGCCCCACCGGGTAGCGCGCGCACGCGAACGGCGCCGGCGCCGGCCGCTCGATCGGATCGGCGCCGGGCGCCTCGGTGAGGCCGAGCGTGAGCCGTCGGAGCCAGAGGTCGAGCCGCGCGGCCTCGAGCTCGGCGTCGACGGCCTCGAGCTCGACGACGCGACTGGAGAGCGCGAGGTAGCGCTGGAAGAGGCCGAGCTCGCCGAGCGAGAGCGACCACAGTCCCCGCGTGAGCGCCTGCTCGTCGTCGGCCTCCTCGCCCTGCCGCACGCGCGCCGCGAGCGTCGCGATCTTGTCCTCGAGACCGGGGAAGCTCGACTCGGCACGGAGCGCCTGGAAATCGTCCAGGACCTGCCGGACGTCGGCGGCGAGCCGCGCCCGGTGGGCGCGGTAGGCCTCGAGATCGGCCTCCCAGCGAAGAGCGGGGGGCGCCGCTGGCGTCGTCGCGCACGCCGCGAACGCGAGGGCGAGGGCGACGAGGGGCCGCCGGTCGCTCACCTGAGCGCGGGGAGCCCCCAGAAGACCGGCTCGGGCGTGAGCCGGACGCCGAACCGCTCGAGCACGCGGGCCTGGAGCTTCGCCGCGAAGGCGACGACGTCGCGCGCCCGCGCGCCCTCGTGCGCGACGACGGCGAGCGTGTGGCGCGTGGAGAGACCGACGGCCCTGTCGGCGTCGCCGCGCCTGAAGCCGGCGCGCTCGATGAGCCAGGCGGCGGAGAGCTTCACGCGCCCGTCGGGCTGGACCCAGCGCGGCATGGCAGGGTCGCGCGCCAGGGCCTCGACGCGTGCGCAGTCGGCGGCACTGACGATCGGGTTCGTGAAGAAGGACCCACAGCTCCGGCGGTTCGGGTCGCATGGATCGAGCACCATGGATTTCGAGCGGCGGATGGCGAGCACGGTCTCGCGCACGTCCGCGAGCGTCGGGACGGCGACCCGGCGGGCCGCCAGGTGTTGCTCGACGTCGGCGTAGCGCACGGTGGGCGCGCCGCCGGGCCGGAGCCGGTACGTGACGGCCAGCACGACCCAGCGCTCCGGCTCGACGCTCCTGAAGCGGCTGTCGCGGTACCCGAAGCCGCACTCCGCGGCGGTGAGCGTGCGGATCTCGCCGCCCTCCGAGTCGAGAACGCGCACCGTCGTGACCGTGTCGCTCACCTCCTGACCGTAGGCCCCGACGTTCTGAATGGGCGTGGCGCCGACGAGGCCGGGGATGCCGCTCAGGCACTCGAGCCCCGCCCAGCCGCGCTCGACGCTCGCGCGCACGAGGTCGTCCCAGGGCTCGCCGGCCGCCGCCGTCAGCTCCACCGCGCCGTTCACTTCGCGCGACGCGACGCCGTGAAGCGCGATCCTCGCGACGAGGGCCACGACTCCCTCGTCCGCGACGACGAGGTTCGAGCCGCCGCCGAGAACGCGGAAGGGGAGCCCGTGACGCCGCGCCCACGCGAGCCCGTCGAGGAGCCCGGTCTCGTCGCGCACCTCCAGGAAGTAGCGCGCCGGGCCGCCGACGCCCAGCGTGCAGTACCGCGCGAGCGAGACGTTCTCGGCGGGCGTCGGCGGGTCGGCGGGCCGGGGCTCGGGGAGCGGAGGCGTCACGGGCTAGAGTCGGAGGCGGTCGACGAGCGCGTGAAGCCGCTGGATCTCGGCGGGCAGGAGATCGAGGAACCAGAGCGCCGTGCCGGCCTTGTCCACGCGCACCACGAGCGCGACCGCGTCGAGCGGCGCGCCGCCGCCCGGCGGCGTGAACGCGACCTTCACCGCGTGGCCCGGCCGAAGACGCGCCCGCGTGACCACCTTCATCCCGGTGGCGCTGAGCTCGGTGCACGTGCTCTCCCAGGGCACGCCCTTCTCCGTCACGAGACGCGCGGGGAGGTCGACAGCCGCACGCGGCGCCGGCCGACGGTCGACGCCGCGCTCCTGCTCGCTCTCTGCTCGCGCGCGGGCGAAGGGCTCCACGTACGCGAGCACGGCGCTCAGGCGCTCGAGCGTGACGGGCTTACGGATGAATTCGAGGGCGCCGCGCTTGAGGCACTCGCGCGCCTGCGACTCGGTGGCGACGCCCGAGATGGCGACGATCGGCACCCCCGAGTCGCGGACCGTGGGGAGCTCGAGGAAATCGAGGCCGCTCATGCCGGGCAGGCGGACGTCGAGCAGAATTGTGTGCGGGTGCTCGCTCACGAGCTTCTCGAGCGCGTCCTCCGCGCTCGCGACGGCGACCACCTCGTAGCCGAGGCCGGCGACGAAGTCGCGGAAGACGTCGCGCAGGGCTTGCTCGTCCTCGACGATCAGCACCCGCAGGCCACGCTGAGGCGTGTCCGTGGTCGTCATTTGGCCGAAAGCCGCCGTCCGATCCGCTTTTCGATCACGTGGGTGACGGCGGAGAAGTCCTCCTTGCCGCACCCGTCCGCGACGGCTTCGTCGTACGTGCGCTTCGTCTCTTCCAGGATCGGTGCGGGCACCTTGACCGCACGCGCCAGGTCGAGGGCGAGCCCCGCGTCCTTCTTCATCAGCTCCAGCGCGAACGTCGGCGTGAAGTCGCCGTCCAGGACTCGCTTGGCGCGGCGCTCGAAGTACGTGCCGTACGCCATCCCGCCTCCGTTGCGCACGACCTCGTAGAAGACGGACGGGTCCACGCCCGACTGGACGCAGACCGCCAGCGCCTCGGCGACGGCGACCGCGGTCACCGCGCCGAGGCCGTTGTGGATCAGCTTCACGCGGTTGGCCATGCCGGCGCCACCCACGTACATGTGGAGCCGGCCCATGCGCTCGAGGTAGGGCGCGACCGTTCGGACCTTCGCCGGGTCGCCGCCCACGATGAAGAAGATCTCGCCCGCGACCGCCTGAGGCTTGGAGCCGAGCATCGGCGTATCCATGTGGGACACGCCCCGCGCCGCGAGCGCCTGGGCCACCGCGAGCGTCGTCTCCGGGCTCACCGTCGAGCAGTCGCAGGTGACGAGGCTCGCCTTCGCCTCCGTCGCGATCCCGGCGGGCCCGAGGTAGACGTCGCGCACGATCGCGTCGTTCGGCAGGCAGGTGAAGAGGACCGTGCTCCGCGCCGCGACGGCCGCCGGCGAGTCGGCCACGGCGATGCCGGGGACCGTCGCCGCCGCCGCGGCCGCGACGGGGTTCGCGTCGTGGACGACCAGCGGCACGCCCGCCTTGGCGAGGTTCGTCGCCATGGGCATCCCCATCGTCCCCAATCCGATGAAGCCGACCGTGTCCATAGGCTCCTCGCGTGTGGTGAGTGTAGCGCGTTTGCCCGCCGCTACACCAAGGGCCAGGGATAGCGGACCCCGCTCGCGTCGGTCGGGAAGCGGCCGTCCTCGGCGAGGGCGCGGGCCCGGCCCTCGAGCGCCACGCGCTCGGCGGGAGCGAGGAGCGCGGCGAGCTCCGCGGGAAGGGGCGCGGCGAGGAAGCCTCGGAGGTCCGCGAGGAGCCCCGCCGGGATCGGCTCGTCACCGAAATCCCAGATGACGGTGCGAAGCTTCGGCTCGACGTGGAAGCAGAGGCCGTTGTCGACGGCGTAGATCGTGCCGTCCGGGGCGAGCAGGCAGTGGCCGGCCTTCCGGTCGGCGTTGTTGGCGACGAGGTCGAACACGCAGATCCGCTTGAGACGCTCGTGGTGCGCGGGGTGCTCGCGGAGGGTGAAGTAATGCTGCTCGAAGTCGGCGGGGACGAAGAGCTGGAGCGAGCCCTCGCCGTAGGGCCCCTCGCGGCGCACGGTCGGTGGGACGAGCCCCCAGCCGAGCGCCTCCGACAGAAGATACGCCGCCAGCTCCCGCGTGAAGAGGCCCGGCGGGAAGTCCCAGAGCGGCCGCTCGCCACGCGCGGGCTTGTAGACGGCGAGCCCGGCCGCCCCGTCGAGGTCCAGCTCGGCGAGGAACGTCGCGTTCGAGCTCGCCGGCATGCGCCCGCGGAGCGTGATCCGGCCGCGCGTGAGCAGGGCGTCAGTGAACGTTGTGGCCATTCGTCCTCGGGCACACGTGGCCGCCCGCGTCCCTGGGCCCGCTGCAGAACGGGCAGACCGGCCGACCCGCCTTCATGAGCGCCCGCGCGCGCTCGACGAACGCCGCCGCCTGGACACGGCTGATCTGGAAGCGCGCCGTCGCCGGCTCCTCGGCCTGGCGCTCCTCCTGGAGCTGCTCGTTCACGACGACGACGACGCGGTCACGGCGCTCGTCGTACCCGACGCCGATCGCGCCGACGGCCCACGCCGGCTCGGCCGGCTCGAGGAACGAGGCCTCGGGCAGCGCCTCCGCGCCGGCGCCGCCGAGCTGGGTGAGGAGGCCCGAGAGGTAGTCGGCGAGGGCGCCGACGTGCTCCTTCTCGCACTTGAGGGTGACGACCTGACGAGCCTCGCGGGACTGCAGATAGAAGACGCGCTCGCCCGGCGAGCCGAGGGCGCCCGCGGTGAAGTGGTCGGGAGCCTCCAGGTCGAATGACGGGCTCTTCACGCGACGAGCCCTGCGAGGTCGCCATCCATCGAGTTGATCGTGAGGACCAGGGGACCCTCCAGACGGTACGCGATCGCGGTGATCGAGGCCGGTCCGATCGCGATACGCTGGAAGAGGTCGAGGTGCGCGCCGAGGGCGTGGGCGACCGCGGCCTTGATCGGGTCGGCGTGCGACACCGCGACGAGGACGGCGCCCGCATGACGCTCGACGAGTCGCGCCAGGGCGGACACGATCCGCGCCTGCATCTCGGTGAACGACTCGCCCCCCGGGAAGCGGAAGCCGCTCGGATGGCGCTGAACGACTCGCCACTCGGGCCTGCGCGCGACCCGCTTCAGCGACCGGCCGGTCCAGGCGCCGACGTCGAGCTCGCTGAGTCCGCGCTCGACGCGGACGGCGAGGCCGCGCGTCCGGCCGATCGCGGCCGCGGTCTCGCGGGCGCGCTCGAGAGGCGAGGCGTAGAGCGCCGTGATCTTCGGGAGCGAGGCCAGGCGCCGCGCGGCGGCGTCCGCCTGGCGGCGCCCCTCGTCCGAGAGGTGCAGCCCCGGCGCCCGACCCGGAAGCACCGCGCCCGTCGTGGCGGTGAGCGCATGGCGGACGAGGAGGACCACCGTCGGCGCCGTCATCAAGCACCGTTTAGCGGATCGCGGCGCGGTGGTGGTCGGCGAGGACCTGACCGACGCACGCGGTCACCCGGACGGCCGTGGGGAGATGGAGGAATTCGTTCGGCCCGTGGGCGTTGGAGCCGGGGCCCATCGCGCCCGTGATCAGGAACTGCGCCCGGGGGAACCGCTCGCCCAGCATGCTCATGAACGGAATCGAGCCACCGATTCCGTGGAGCATGGCCGGCTTGCCAAAGTACGTCATGGACGCGCGGTCTACGGACTCGAGGAGCCACGGGCTCATCGCCGGCGCGTCCCAACCGTGGCCACTCTCCCCGTAGGTCTCCAGCGTGACCCGGGCGCCGTAGGGCGGATCGGCCTCGAGGAGCTCCTTGAGCCGGCGCACGGCGCGCCGCGCGTCGCACGTCGGCGGGATCCGGAGCGACAACTTCAAAGACGTCGTCGGGCGCAGGACATTGCCGCCGTCGGCGGGCAGCGGGAGCCCCGCGGCGCCGGTGATCGCGAGAGCGGGTCGCCAGGTGTTGTTCAGGATCAGCTCGAGCGGGTCGGCGCTCACGGGCCGCATGGAGGGGACGAGCGGGAAGGGAGCGAAGACGTCGTCGCCCAGCACCGTCGCGACCTCGCGCGCCTCGGCGACACGCGCCCGTGGGATCTCGACGTGGAAGTCGCGCGGGATGATCTCGCCTGTGCGCTCGTCCTCGAGGCGTGAGAGGAGCTGGCGCGCGATGCGGAAGCTCGAGGGGACGATGCCGCTCGCCGACCCGGAGTGTACGCCCTCGCTCAGGACCTCGACGGTCAGCACCCCGCCCACGACGCCGCGGAGCGAGGTCGTGGACCAGAGCTGCTCGTAGTTGCCGCAGCCCGAGTCGAGGCACACGACGAGGCTCGGCGCGTCCAGGCGGTCGGCGAGCGCGTCCACGTAGAAGGGCAGGTCGTAGCTCCCGCTCTCCTCGCACGCTTCGATCAACACCACGCACCGCGCGTGCGGCGCGCGCTGCGCCTGGAGCGCCTCGATCGCCGTCAGCGCGGCGAAGGCGGCGTACCCGTCGTCGCCGACCCCGCGCCCGTAGAGCTTGTCGCCGCGGCGCACGGGCGTCCACGGGCCGCACCCTGCCGCCCAGCCGACCATCTCCGGCTGCTTGTCACAGTGGCCGTAGAGGAGCACGGTCTCGCCACTCGCTCCGGGGGCCTCCATGAGGAGGACGGGCGTGCGCCCGTCGAGACGGACGACCTCCACCCGCAGCCCGTCGATCGTCCGCGACCGCGCCCACGTCTCGATCAGCGCCACGGCGCGGTCGAGGTGGCCGTGCTCCGCCCACTCGCGGTCGAACATCGGCGACTTGGCGGGGATGCGGACGTACTCCGTGAGCGCGGGGACGATCGCCGCGTCCCACGTGCGCTGGACGAACTCGCCGAGCTTCTTCCCCTCGATGGCCATGATGGCGGATGGTAGCATCGTTCTCGAGGAGGATGCCATGCAGGTGGACCGCGCGCACTACGTCAACGGCAATCCGCTCGTCCCCCCGTTTCCGGAAGGGCTCGAGCTGGCCATGTTCGGGATGGGCTGCTTCTGGGGCGCCGAGCGGGTCTTCTGGAGGACCCCTGGCGTCTTCTCGACGGCTGTCGGCTACGCGGCCGGGGTCACGCCCGACCCCGACTACGCGCAGGTGTGCAGTGGTCTCACCGGCCATGCCGAGGTCGTGCGTGTCGTCTTCGACCCCACGCTCGTGAGCTACGCGACGCTGCTCCGGCTCTTCTGGGAGAGCCACGACCCGACGCAAGGCATGCGCCAGGGCAACGACGTCGGCACCCAGTACCGATCGGGAATCTACGTCTACACTGCCGAGCAGCGCCGCCTCGCGGAGGCGACACGCGACGCGTATCAGCGAACGTTGTCGTCGGCGGACTACGGCCGCATCACCACCGAGATCCTCGACGCGCCCGAGTTCTACTACGCCGAGGCGTACCACCAGCAATACCTCGCCAAGAATCCAGGCGGCTACTGCGGGCTCGGCGGAACGGGCGTCAAGTGCCCGACCGGGCTCCTCGCCTCGGTCGGCGACCGTCCGATGGAATGAGAAGCGCGAAGCAGAACGGAGCCGGGTCGCACCTCGTCTCAGGCCGACTCACGCAGGCTCGCCTCACGCGTCGGACGCGCTGCGGCTTCGCACTCCCACCGATGGCACCGCTCTCGCGGACGGCCGATGGAATGAGAAGCGCGAAGCAGAACGGAGCCGGGTCGCACCTTGTCTCAGGCCGACTCACGCAGGCTCGCCTCACGCGTCGGACGCGCTGCGGCTTCGCACTCCCACCGCTTGCCCCGGTCTCGCGGACCCCCGATGGAATGAGAAGCGCGAAGCAGAACGGAGCCGGGTCGCACCTCGTCTCAGGCCACCCACCGATGGCCCCGGTCTCGCGGACCCCGCTACAGTGACCGCCGGTCGCGTTACCGGCACGCTGACCACGCACGTCCTCGACACAGCTCACGGCCGTCCGGCGGCCGGGCTGCGCATCGACCTCGCGGTGATCGGGCCCGACGGCCGGCCGCGCCGGGTCAAGACGATGACCACCGACGCCGAGGGGCGCACCGAGGCGCCGCTGCTCGCCGCGGGCGAGATGCACCCGGGCCGCTACGAGCTCACATTTCACGTGGGCGCGTACTTCAAGGCCGTCGGCGCCGCCGTGACGGAGCCGCCGTTCATCGACCAGATCCCGCTGCGCTTCGCGATCACTGACCCGGCGGCGCACTACAGCGTGCCGCTGCTCGTCTCGCCGTGGAGCTACACGGTCTACCGGGGGAGCTAAAAAGTCGGAGGGGGTCTCACCGGCCCCTCCTCACGCCGTCACGCTCGGGCGGCGTGGGACCGCCCGCCAGATACGCTCGGGGCGCAGCGGCATGTCGAGGTGCCGCACGCCGAAGGGTCGGAGCGCGTCGACGACGGCGTTGACGATCGCCGGCGTCGAGCCGATCGTCGCCGCCTCGCCGATGCCCTTGGCGCCCATCGGATTGTGGGGCGTGGGCGTGACGGTCGCATCGGTCGTGAACCGGGGCAGGTCGTCGGCGTGAGGCACCGCGTAGTCCATGAGGGTGCCCGTCACGAGCTGGCCGTCCTCACCGTAGACGAGCTCCTCGAGGAGCGCCTGCGCGATTCCCTGCGCGAGCCCGCCGTGGACCTGGCCCGTGACGATGAGCGGACTGATGCGCACCCCGCAGTCGTCCACCGCCACGAAGTCGCGGACCCGTACGCGTCCAGTCTCCGTGTCGAGCTCGATCACCGCGACGTGCGCGCCGAACGGATAAACGAGCTGGGGCGGGCGGAAGAACTCCGTCGCCTCGAGTCCCGCCTCGAGGTCGGGTGGCAGCTCGCCCGAGTAAGCGCGGGCCGTGATCTCGGCGAAGCCGAGCGCGCGATCGGGTACGCCCTTCACCTGGTAGCGGCCGTCGGCGTAGACGACGTCCACGGGCGCCGCCTCGAGCATGTGGGCGGCGATGCGCCGGGCCTTGTCCTGGACCCGGAGGGCGGCCTGGAGGATGGCGGAGCCGCCGACGGCGAGGCTGCGGCTCCCACCCGTGCCGTTGCCCATCGGGGTGTTGAGGGTATCGCCGTGGCGGACGACGATCTTGTCGAAGTCCACCCCGAGGTGGTCGGCGATGATCTGGGCGAACGTCGTCTCGTGCCCCTGACCGTGCGCCGAGGTGCCCGTGATCGCCGTCACCGTACCGCCGGGCTCGGCGCGCACGACGGCCGACTCGAAGGGGCCGAAGCCGCACATCTCCACGTAGCACGACGCGCCGATACCGAGCAGGTGACGGTCGCCGCGTGCGCTCCGCTCGCGCTGCTCTTTGCGAAGGTCGGTGTAGCGCGCGAGCTGGAGGGCTTTCGTCAGGGCACGATCGTACTCGCCGCTGTCGTAGTTCTGGCCGGTGGGCGCCTTGTAGGGAAACGCGCTCGGCGGGATGAAGTTCTTGCGGCGCACCTCCTCGGGCGCCTTCCCCAGCTCCAGCGCCACGATGTCCATGAGGCGCTCGAGATAGTACGCCGCCTCGGGACGACCGGCGCCGCGGTAGGCGGCGACGGTCGTCGTGTTGGTGAAGACGCACGTGGACTGGAGGTCGATGTTCGGGATCTTGTAGACCCCGACGCCCATCATGAGCGTGAGGTCGGGGATGAAGGTGAAGACCGCGTAGGCGCCGATGTTGGCCGTGACGCGCATACGCAACGCCGTGATCGTGCCGTCGTCCTCGACCGCGGCCTCGAGGTCGGCGACCTGGGCGCGCCCGTGCGTCGTCGCCAGCATGTGTTCGAGACGCGTCTCGACCCAGCGGAGCGGCCTCCCGTAGAGGCGGGCGAGCACGGCGAGCGTCGCATCTTCCGGGTAGAGGCCGAACTTTACCCCAAAGCCCCCACCGATCTCGGGCGCGATCACGCGGACGAGGTTCTGATCCAGGCGGAGCGCCGTCGCGAGATCGTTCCTGAGGCTGTGGGGCGCCTGGGTCGTGGCCCACACGACGATGCCGCCCGTGGCCGGGTCGGGTGCGGCGACCGTGGCGCGCGGCTCGAGCGGCACGCCGCAGAGCCGCTGGCTGACCATGCGCTGCGTGACGACCCGACGGGCGCGCGCGAAGGCGCCGTCGGGATCGCCCGCCTTGATCGCGTTCCGGTGCTCGACGTTCTCGGGAGCGTCGTCGTGGACCCGCGGCGCTCCCGCCGCCATCGCCGCGAACGGGTCGGTCACGACGGGCAGGGGCTCCCAGTCCACCACGACGTCGGCGGCGGCGTCCACCGCCGCGGCCTCCGAGGTCGCGACCACCGCTGCGACCGCCTCGCCCACGTGGCGCACCCGGTCCACCGAGAGCGGGTAGTGCTTGCGGCCGATGTTGTCGCCGCCGGGGCCGCTGCCTTCGGCGCTGGCACCCTCGAGCGGCAGGGGCGCGCAGCGGGTGCGGATGTCCTGGCCGGTGACGACCGCGAGCACGCCGGGACGCCGCGACGCCGCGGAGGCGTCGATCTTCCGGATGCGCGCGTGAGCGTGAGGGCTCCGCACGAACGCGACGTGGTGCATGCCAGGCAGGACGACGTCGGTGACATAGGTCGAGCGGCCCGTGATCAGCCGCGGGTCTTCCTTGCGCTTGACCTCTGCGCCCATGAGTCTCGGAGTCGCCACCCTTACACCTCCCGCCCTTCGAGAACGCGGACAATATGTCGAGGAAGTCTGGGTTCGCGGTTCCGGTCACCCGGCCGGATGACACGGATGGCGACTCGAGGAGGGCTCACGGGGAAATCTTACCACCCGTGGCCACGTGGTGGAGCGCGTCGAACAGCCGCGCGCTCGTCACCGGGACCTCGCGGACGACCACGCCGAGGTCGGCGACCGCGTCTTCGACCGCGTTCGCGATCGCCGCGGCGCCGGGGATGGCGCCGCTCTCGCCGACGCCCTTGACGCCGAGGGGGTTGATCACCGAGGGGTGCGCCTCGAGGGCGACCGGCAGCGGTGGGAGTTGATCGGCCTTGGGGATCGCGTAGTCCATGAGGCTCGCGGTCAGGAGCTGGCCGTGCTCGTCGTGGACGACCGCTTCCATGAGCCCGGCGCCGATCGACTGGGCAGCGCCGCCCTGGAGCTGGCCCTCGACGATCGTCGGATTGATCGCGCGGCCGGGGTCGTGGACGATCGCATAGGCGAGGAGCCGGACCGCGCACGTCTCCACATCGACCTCCACGACGGCCGCGTGCGTGCCGAACGCCCACGTGACCGTCTCGGGATGGAAGTAGGTGCAGGCGTTGAGCCCGGGCTCGCCGAGGGTACGGAGCGCCTTGGACTTGACCGCGGCGTGGGCGAGCCTGCCCAGGCCGACGGAGCGGGCCGGCACGCCGACGACGAAGGCCCGGCTCGCCTCGATCCGCACATCCTCGGGGGCGCACTCGAGCAGCTCGGCGGCGACGCGCGCGGCCCGCGCGCGCACCTCGCGTGCGGTGCGCGCGACGGCGGGCCCGGCGTTGGCAATGACGCGGCTCCCGCCCGTGCCCATGCCGAACGGGAAGAGCGCCGTGTCGCCCGCGCTGACGATCACGTCCTCGAACGCCGCGCCCAGCTCGGTCGCCGCGATCTGGGCGAGCGTGGTCGCGTGGCCCTGACCTTGCGCCGCGACCCCGATGAGGACGTAGACCTTGCCGCTCGGGTCGACGCGCACCGTCGCGCCCTCGTAGGGTCCGAGCCCGGTCCCTTGCGCGTAGCAGGCGAGACCGACGCCGATGCGGCGCGCCGTGCCGGCCTGCGCGGTCTGGCGCCGTCGCCAGTCGTCGTAGCCGAGGAGACCGAGCGCGCGCTCGAAGGCGCGCGGAAAATCGCCGGGATCGTAGCTGATCGGGACGCCGTCCTTGTAGGTGAGGCCCGGGCGGTAGGGCATCTCGTCGGGCCGCACCAGGTTGCGCCGCCGGATCTGGGCGGGATCGAGGCCGAGGCGGCGCGCGCCGAGATCCATGAGCCGCTCCATGACGAGCACCGCCTCGGGGCGGCCGGCGGCGCGGTACGCCGCGTTCAGCGTCTTGTTGGTGACGACGCTCGTGCCGGCGTTCCGGTAGTGCGCGACGCGATAGGGCCCGGGCAGGTGGTTGACCGTGTTCGCCGTGAGCCCGTCGCCCTGGGCCGGGTAGGCGCCCACATCGGCGAAGAACCGGTCATCGATCGCGACGATCGTGCCGTCGCGGCCGAAGCCGATGCGGGCGTGGTGGGTTTGCTCGCGGTCGTGGCCGAGGCTGGCGAAGTCCTCGCGTCGCGTCTCGATCCACTTCACGGGCCGCCCGAGGCGCACCGCCGCCGCGGCGACCAGGACCTCCTCGGGATAGACGGACCCTTTGGGACCGAAGGCGCCGCCCACGTCGGGGACGAGGACGCGCACGGCCTCGGCGGGGAGCTCGAGCGCGGCGGCGACGATGTCCCGGACGCTGTAAGGGTTCTGACACGACGACCAGACGACGAGCGCGCCCGAGTCGGCGTCGCGATACGCGAGGACGCCGCGCGTCTCGATGGGCACCGCGGCGAGCCGCGGGTGCCTGAACGTCTCATGGATCACGACGTCCGCGGTCGCGAGCGCCAGCTCCGCGTCGCCGATGGCGCCGCTGACGCCGAGAGCGGTGTTGTCGGGCCAGCCGTCGTGCACGCGCGTGGGGGAGGCAAGGGACGCCTCGACGGTCGCGAGGGCCGGGAGCGGCTCGTAGCCCACGCGTGCTAGCTCGAGGGCGTCTGCCACGCGGTACGGGCTCTCGGCGACCACGACGGCGACCGGCTCGCCGACGTAGCGCACGCGGTCCTTCGCGAGGATCGGCTGGCTCCAGGGGCGGCCCTTGCGGACGGCGCCATAGGCGCTCGGCATCGGCCGGGCCGTCTCGGGGAGCTCGGCCGCGCTCCACGCCGCGACGACGCCCGGCAGTGCGCGCGCCTCGTCGAGGACAAGTTTGGTGATCCGCGCGTGCGCCTCCACGCTGCGTACGACGCCCAGGTGGAGCATGCCCTCCCGTGTGAGGTCGTCGACAAAGCGCCCGCCGCCTACGAGCAGGCGGCGATCCTCGGTACGGCGGGGAGAGGCACCGATCATGACGTTCGGCAATCTACCACGCCTGTCGAGCGATGCACTCGGCTAGACTCTTGGGGGTATGCGCCAGTACGAGCTCAAATGATCGAAACCGTCCGCCGCTGGATCGACGGGGCGGAGCGCGTCGTGGCGCTGACGGGCGCCGGGATCTCGACCGACTCCGGGATCCCCGACTTCCGCGGGCCGCAGGGCGTGTGGACGCGGAACCCCGGCGCCGAGAAGCTCGCGACGCTCCAGCACTATCTCGCCGACCCCGACGTCCGCCGGCGCGCCTGGCGGAGCCGGCTCGAGTCGCCCGCGTGGCAGGCCAAGCCGAACGCGGGCCACCTGGCGTTCGTGACTCTCGAGCGCCGGGGCAAGCTCCACGCGCTGATCACCCAGAACGTCGATGGGCTCCATCTCGCCGCCGGCTCCTCGCCCGAGCGCGTGATCGAGATCCACGGGACCCTGCACGAGGTCCTCTGCCTCGGCTGCGGCGAGCGCGCGCCGACCGAGCGCGTGCTCGCGCGCGTGCGGGCGGGCGAGGCGGACCCGCCGTGCCGCTCGTGCGGCGGAATCCTCAAGACCGCGACGATCTCGTTCGGTCAGGGCCTGGTGTCCGGGGACCTCGCGCGCTCGGAGGGCGCCGCACGGAGCTCTGATCTCCTGCTCGCGGTGGGCACGAAGCTCTCGGTATGGCCGATCGCGGGCGTCGTGCCGGTCGCCAAGGAGGCGGGGGCGCGTGTGGTGATCGTGAACGCGGAGCCGACCGAGATGGACGAGCTGGCCGATGCCGTCCTGCGGGGCTCGATCAGCGAGCTCTTGCCGCGGGTCGTCGGCGTCGGCGCCTGAGCCTACCGGCGCGCACGGTTCTTGGCTCCGCTCGCGTCGACCGTGATATCGAATCGATCGACGATCTGCCCGTCGATGTTCTTGAAGTACCCCTGCGCCCTGGTGGGATCGCCGTCGACATTGAAGACGACGAAGAGTGCGCCGAACGTCGCCCCCTGGTTAGTGGTGTAGATCTTGGCCCACTCTCCTTTGCAGCCGTACGGGAACGTGGCGGGAAGGCAGCGCACCTGCTCCCGCACGCTTTGTCCTCCCAGGCCCGAGACGAAGACAAAGGATTTCCCGGGATTTCCCCTGGCGATGCAGATCGCGTTGGGGTCGGGACACGACGCATCGACGACTTGATCTCTGATGCTGGTCAGCGTCCGGGTCCGCTGATAGCTGTGCTCATGGGCCGTGGCGATGATGGCGCCAAGGTCCTTGCAAGTTTCGTAGACGCTCCACCCCGTCTCGTCGTCCTTGTCTCCGACCTGCATGGCGCGCTGGTTCTTGTGCCAGCTGCAGATTTTCCAGAGATGAGCGTCGGTCGCCAATTGCTTCTGAATATACGGAGCGTAGCGCTTGTCCCCCGCGCGCACGCCGCCCTCGCCGACGAAGACCAGCCTGAGCCCGCGGTATGTCACTGAGTACATCTGATCGTCGAGGTCGGGATCGTCCGGCGTGACGCCGAGGCGGGCCATGCGGGCCTTCAGGAACCGAGCGTAGCATCCGTCTCGATCCCAGCAATTCTCCCGCCAGTTGTCGGTGTCGTGGTTTCCGACTGACGCGAAGTATGGGAAATCACGTCCGAGAACGCTGTCGATCGTCTGGAAGAACCCACGCGCGTTCTCGGCGTAGTCAAAGTCGCCCTGGTGCAGAACCAGATCGGCGCGTTCGGACTTGATGAGCTCGAGGACGCGTCGGAACCCGTCGCCGCTCCCGCTATCGCCGATGAAGGCGACTTTCACGTTCGGGTCCGTAGGGATCGGGCCCAACGCTCCCTGTGCGTGCCCGTGCGCGGGTACCAGGGCGAGGGCCAGGAGGGTCGCCAGAATTCTGCCGACGACGAATCGGTGGCTACTCATAACGGAGCGCCTCGATCGGGTCGAGGCGGGCCGCCTTCCTCGCCGGATAGAACCCGAAGAAGATGCCGACGGCGGCCGCGAAGCCGAAGGCCAGCACGATCGTATCCGGCGCGACCAGCGTCCGCCACTCGGCGAAGTAGCTGATCGCACGCGAGCCGGTGAGACCGGCCGCGATACCGATCAGGCCGCCGATCACCGAGAGCGTGACGGCCTCGACGAGGAACTGCATGAGGATGTCTCGGCCCTCGGCCCCCACCGCCATCCGGAGCCCGATCTCGCGCGTCCGCTCGGTGACCGACACGAGCATGATATTCATGATCCCGATGCCGCCCACCAGGAGCGACACCGACGCGATGGCCGCCAGGAGGTAGGTCATGACCTGCGCGGCCTGCTCCTTTGTCTCGAGCACGTCCGTCAGGTTGCCCAGCTTGAAGTCGTCGTCCTGGCCGGGCTGGAGCCGGTGGCGCTGTCTGAGAAGCGTCCGGATCTGCGCCTCGGCCTCGGCCAGGTCCTCACCGGGCCAAATCTTGATCTCGATTTTCCTGACCGAACGAGGGTTGCCTTGGGTCCCGAGCACCTTCTTCTTCGCCGTCGAGAGCGGAATCAGAATGACGTCGTCCTGATCCCAACCGTAGGAGCTCTCCCCCTTCGCGTCCAGCAGCCCGACCACGGTGAACGGGACCTTCTGGATCCGGATGATCTGGCCGAGCGGATCGGCGTCACCGAAGAGATTCAGGGCGGTGGTCTGCCCGAGGATCGCGACCTTCGTGGCGCCGTCGACGTCCTCGGGCCCGAGCGGTCGACCGGAGTCGAGCGGCCAGTCGCGGGCCTCCAGATAATCCTCGGTCACGCCGTAGATGTCCGTGGACCAGTTGAGGTTGCCGAAGACGACCTGCCCCTTGCCCTTCGCGGAGGGCGCCGCCACCTGCACGACCTGGATCTCGCGCGCGATGGCAACCGCGTCGTCTTCGGTGAGCGTGTACTGGGTGCCCTGGCCGAGGCGGGCGCCACTCGAGGTCACGCTGCCGGACGTGGCGATGATGAGATTGGTCCCGAGGCTCTCGATCCGCTCGGTCACGCTCGCCTGCGCCCCCGTGCCCACGCCCACCATGGCGATCACGGCGCCCACGCCGATGATGATGCCCAGCATCGTCAATGCGCTGCGGAGCTTGTTCACGCGCAGCGCGCGGAGGGCGCTCCGGGCGCTCTCCCAGACGTTCACGCCACCGCCTCCTCCCCGAGAAGCGCCCGCGCTCGGGCGGCGTCCCGCGGCGACCGGACCGGCTCGTCGCGCAGCAGGCGGCCGTCGCGAAACGTCAGCACCCGACTCGCATACTCGGCGATATCCGGCTCGTGAGTGATGAGGACGATCGTGATGCCCTGGCGGTTCAGCTGCTGCAAGAGGACGAGGATCTCGACGCTGGTCCGGGTGTCGAGGTTGCCCGTCGGCTCGTCGGCCAGCAGTACTGCGGGGTCGTTGACGAGCGCGCGTGCGATGGCGACACGCTGCTGCTGCCCCCCCGAGAGCTGGCTCGGATGATGGTTGGCGCGATCCTCGAGCCCGACCGCGGCCAGCCGCTCGCGCGCGCGCGTGCGCCGCGCTCCGGCCGCCAGCCCCGCGTAGATCAGCGGGAGCTCGACGTTTTCGAGGGCGCTCGTCCGGGGCAGGAGATTGTATGTCTGGAAGACGAACCCGATCTTGCGGTTGCGGATCCGTGCGAGCTCCGACCGCGAGAGGCCGGCGACATCCTCGCCGTCCAGGACGTACCGGCCGGCCGTGGGCGAGTCGAGACAGCCGAGAAGGTTCATGAAGGTGGACTTCCCCGAGCCGGAGGGGCCCATCACCGCCACGAACTCGCCGCGCTCGACCTCGACCGTCAGGCCACGGAGCGCATGAACCGTGTGTGGGCCGAGTGGATAGTCCTTCGTGAGCCCCTCGGTGACGATCAGCGCCATGGCTCAGCGCCCGATGCTGGGCGCGCTCCCGCCCTTGCGCGCTTTCTTCCCGCTACCGCTACCACCATGGCCGACGATGACTTCTTGCCCCACGTTGAGGTCGCCTCCGAGGACCTCGGTCGCGCTGCCGTCGGTGAGGCCGAGCCTGAGCGCCACGGGCTGGGGCTCGCCGTCCGGGCCCCGAATCCACACCCGCCCGCCAACGCCACTCCGCCCGTCGTCGCCCGTGGAGCGCTCCGACTTGGACTTGCGTTCCCTGGACTTGTCGTCCTTGGACTTGCCTTCCTTGGGCCTGGTCTCTCCTCCGGGCGGCCGGAACCGCAAGGCTGCGTTCGCGACCTTGAGCACGCTCGGCTTCTCGGCGACGATCAGCTTCACATTCGCGGTCATCCCCGGCAGGAGATGCCCGTCGGGATTGTCGACAGCGACGATCACGGTGTAGGTGACGACGCTCTGCACGATCTGAGCGGCCTTGCGGACCTGCACGACCCGGCCGTTGAAGGTCTCGCCCGGAAAGGCGTCCACCGTGAACTTCGCGGGCCCGTCGACCCGGACACGCCCGATGTCAGCCTCGTCGACGCTCACCTCGACCTGCATTTTCGTCAGGTCTCGAGCGATGGTGAAGAGGGTCGGCGCCGCCAGACTCGCCGCGACCGTTTGCCCGACATCCACCGCCCTCGACACCACCACGCCGTCGACCGGCGCGTGGATCGTGGTGTACTCGAGATCGAGGCTCGCCTGGTACAGCGCCGCTTCCTTCTGCTCCACCTGCGCGCGGGCGGCCTGCAACATCGCTTCGGCGACGCGGAGCTGTGCTTGGGCGGACCCGATGGCGCCGGCGAGCGACTCCTCCTTGGCGCGCGCAGCGTCGAGCATAGCGACGGCGGCGTCATAGGCGGCCTGGGCCGTGTCGTATTCGCTCTTGGGAATCAGCGTGCGCTGGAAAAGCTCTGCCCTCCGGCCGAGGTCACGGTTGGTGTCGGCGACCGCCACCTGCGCGCGCGCCGTCTGCGCCTTGCCCTCGGCCAGCGCCGACCGCGCGTTCCCCACCTCCGCCCGCGCGCGCTCGACCTGGGCCTCTTGGTTGAGGACGTTCGCCTTGGCAGAATCCACGTCGGCGCGAGCCTGTTTGACCTTCGCCTCGAAGGTCGCGGGGTCGATCCTGGCGATCACCTGGCCCTTACGCACGACGGAGTTGAAATCGGCGTAGAGCCCCTTGATCTGGCCCGAGACCTGGGTGCCGACCTGCACCGTCGTGACGGCGTTGAGGTTGCCCGTCGCCGAGACTGCGGCGACGATCGGTCCACGCTCCGCCCGCTCGGTCCGGTACTTTGGGGCGCCCCCCTCGTCTTGCGCGTAGAGGTAGCCCCAGACCCCGGCTCCGACCGCGACGACGACCAGGGGAAGCGATAGGGCGCGGCTCATCATAGTGATCATGTAGTGTCCTCCGGCACGGAGGTCGTCACGGGAGCCCCTCGAGGGCTTGGTACCATCGCTCGACTTCGGCGAGCTCGGGGAATCCCCACTCGGCGTTGTCCTGGAGCAGCGCCAGCACCGGCCAGATGACGCGGTTGGCGTAGCGCGCTCTCTCGGCCGTGTCGAAGAGGAAATCGAGCTTCGGCGGCGAGGCCAGCCGCCAGCCCGCGCGCGACACGGCATTCCGGTAGCGCTCCAGAATCCGCGGCCGCAGGGCCGCCGGGAACCGGAAAAGAAACGTGGAGAGATCGTAGCTGAACGGCCCGACACCCACATGGTCCCAGTCGACGAGCCGCGCGCGCGGCCCCTCGGCGCTTCCGCTCACGAAGATGTTGGTCGTCCAGAGGTCGCCGTGGAGGAGCGTATCCGGCCCGGCGGCGTCTTCAAAGGCCCGGGCCCGCCGGGGTACCTCGGCCAGGAGCCCGATCAGCCGCTTGCGCAGACGGTCTGGGAGCCCCGCGTGCTCCGGCGGGGTCTCGATCCCGGATGCCGCGAGCGCTTCGAGCGCCGCGATGGCGTCACCCACGTTCGAGACGAAGTACGGCATTCCGAGGTCGCCACCGTATCGGCGCACGTCAGGCAGCACGGGGTGGCGGGCGGCGCGCGTGTGCAGCTCGGCGACGAGGTCGACTGCCGCGTCCACCCGCTCGAGAGCGGGCCGCGCCGAGAGCGTGTCGTCGCCGAGGTCTTCATAGATATGCCAAACGCTCTCGCCGCGGCGATCGGCCGCTACGGCCAGCAGCCGCGCGCACCGATCGCCCAGCCCGAGGGCGGGCAGCCAGCGCTCCGCGAGCTGCCGGTTACGTTCTGCCCGGGTCGGCTCCAGCCGTTTGATCACGGCGGTGCGCCACGGGCCGCGGGTCTCGATCTCGAGCCGATAAACTCGTGCTTTGAGAAGCCGGACGCTGACGACCGGGAGCCCGGCGCCGCGGTCGGCCGGGTCGGCGCCGTCCAGGAGCGCCTCCAAGGACTCGCACAGCTCGGCCCATCCCGGCTCGCCGGTCGCCTCCAGCGCGCTCCGAAGGCCTCTGCGCAGCTCGATCACCTCGTTCATGCGGCCGACCTCGCCCCACGCTCGAGCGCCCGCTCCAGGACCCGCCCGACGACCCGGCGCGCGTCGAAGTGCTCCTCCGCCAGCGCGCGAGCCAGCCGGCAGTGCCGCTCGTAGTCGGCCTCGGCGGCGGCGAGCGCGCGGGCGGCTTCGTCGAGGCTGCGGAACCGGAACAGGCCTTCCGCGTCTGGCAGGATCCGGCTGGGACCAGTATGCTGAACGATGGCGGGCTTGCCGCTCGCCAAGTAGCAAAGGGTGCGGTCGCTCAGCCATGAGGTCTGAAGGGTCACATACGCGGGCTTCGCGCAGCTGAATTCGCCTCGCGAGCGCTGGATGTAGGCGCGGTAAGCCTCTGGGGTTGAGCTCACATCCCACGCCTCCCGAAGCCTCCAGCCCGCAGGCTCCATCAGCCGCCGGCACTGCTCGTCGTGCTCCCCGAGGCACACCGCGAGCTCAAGCCCGGCAGATGTCCGTGACGGCAGCTCCTTGTAGTCCAGGAAGGAGACGTGCTTCTCCTCATTAATGGTCCGCCCCTGGAACTCGAATCTGCTTCCCCACCAGTGCGTAACCGTCGTGTAGGGCGCGGTTGAGTCCGCCGGGGCCGGTGGCCACTCAGGTAGGAAGACCGGCGGTGGCGTGTAGTGCCAGCGGAGGCCACAGTGGGGGAAGCGGGCCGCTGGGGTCCCGACGGTCTCGCCGATGGTGAAATAGATGTCATGCGGCGCCAGCCGCACGTCGCCTCGGGTCATCCAGATCTGCAGGAGCCCCGGGTCCGTGTCGACCAGCGCCGCGCGCCGGAACCGCCGGACAACCGCGGCCGAAAGCAAGTGCGAGAGATTGATGAGCAGGTCGGCCTGCGCGGCCGCCTCGAGATCGAGGACCCGCGCAGCCAGGTCTTGTGGCGGCGGCGCGCCGTTCGGCGAACAGAGCGCGAGGGACTCGGCCAGGCCATATCGATCCAGACGATCCCGCAAGGCCGCGACGTTGGCCTTCGTCGCCTCCAGGGGCTTTCCCGGATCGAGTACCTCGAGCCAGATCACCGGGCAGCCCAGGGCTCGCAGCGCAAGGGCCCACTGGAGATAGACCCAGAGATGGCCGCCGCCATTCGGGTACGCCATTGTGTTGGCCGGCGCAAGGCAGACGGTCAGGCTCATGAGATTCTCGCTCGCGTGACGATGGGCATGCGGCTTGACCGTCCAGCTCGCCCCGCCCAGCCGAGGCGATCGAGGGCATGCGCCAGCTCGGCTTCGTACAACCGTAGATTAGGGACGAACCAATTTGCCCAATCGGGGAAGAAATGATGGGAGTCCCAGTCGATTGCGGCCAGAGCGCGGAACACGGTCCCGCAAGCTGCGAGGCGCTCTACGTCCTCCGGGTCACAGTCCGGCCAGCGCTCCCGCACCACTGACAAGTAGGTGGTGAGGTCGGGACTCGCCGAGAACCCGATCGTATCGAAGACCACTTGGGCGAGGTCGGCGGTGGGCACGCCCAGACCGGAATCCGTCCAGTCGAAGGCTGCGATCTGAGGGCCCGCCGGCGAGGCCTGCACACGCAGGTTCTTCCCATTGAAATCACCATGCACGAGGGTCCGAGGCAGGCCGGTGGAGGCATGTTCGAGGCGATCCCAGTGCTCGTCCAGCTGGTCGAACCGCGCAAGGAGGCCATCGAGGAACGCCAGGTCGTCGGCGCTGAACGCGGGATGGTCGAGGTGGTTCCGAAAGAGCTCTCGCGCCGTGCACATCTGCGTCCGGTATCGGCCCGGTCCGGCGTCGGGCAGCTCCAACTGGTCGGCGGCAGAGCGCGCTTCGGTGTGGAGGATCCCGAGCCATCGGGCCGCGGCCGCGCGATGGCCCGGTAGAAGAACGTCGTACTGTTCGCCCTGGATCTCCCCGATGAAGAGCCAGCAGACCTCCTTCTCCGGGTCCTCGTTCGGGTCCGCGGCGACTCCGTAGTAGCGGGGTCCGGGGAGGGGCACGAACGGAAAGATCCGCTCGTACACGGTGCGCTCGACTACGCAGTCGCCTCGCTTGCATCGCTTCGCGATGACGGTCGAGCCCTCGGCGCCCGCGCCTTCGAGCCGGTACACCCCCCTGCGCCTCGTCGCCGGGGCGACCCGGTCGGGTATCGGGCGATCGTGCCCGAGCCGGCGCCACGCCTGGACGGCGGGGTGGGCGAGCACGCTCTCCAGACGCCTTCCCGTCGCGGCGAGCGCAGGCGCGCGCTTTGGCGTCGGCCGGATGGGACCGGTCTCTTCGAGGGCTCGCGTCGTATCCCGCACGACCCGGCCGTGCTCGATCGTGAGAACGGCGGAGCAGCCCGCGAGCGTAGTGGGGCGATGGCTGATGATGACCACGGTGCGGCCTTGCTGGAGACGCTCCAACGCGCCGACGATCGCCGCCTCGGTCTCCAGGTCCACCGCGCTCGTGGGCTCGTCCAGAATGAGCACCGGGCTGTCCTTCAGGAAGGCGCGGGCGATGGCGATGCGCTGGCGCTGGCCGCCCGAGAGCTGGACGCCGCGCTCGCCCACCTGGGTGTCATAGCCCTGGGGCAGCCGGACGATGAACTCATGGGCGTTGGCCGCCTGGGCTGCCGCGATCAGTTCATCCCGGGGAGCGCCCGGCTTCGCGTAGCCGATGTTCTCGGCGATGCTGGTCGAGAAGAGCACCGGGTCCTGAGGCACGACCGCGAACTGACGGCGGAGATCCTCGAGCTTGAAGTCGCGGAGGTCGACGCCGTCGAGCCGCACTTCTCCCTCTGTCGGGTCGTAGAACCGGGTGAGCAGGTTGATGAGGGTGCTCTTGCCGGCCCCGGACGCGCCGGCGATGCCGAGACGTGTGCCGAGTCCGATGTCGAAGGAGATGTCATGCAGGACCGGACGATCATCGCCGTAGGTGAACGAGACGTCGCGGAAGGTGATGGCTCCGCCGGCGCGCGGGAGTGGCCGCGCATCCGGCCGCTCTTCGACATCCGGCGGCTCGTCGAGCAGGGCGAAGGCGCGCTCGGCGCTGGCCAGATGCAGCTGGAGGCTCGCGGCCTTCTGGCCGATGGTCCGAAGCGGCTGATAGAGCTGGGCAAGGTACCCCATCACCATGAGCAGCTCGCCCAGGGTGAGCGCGCCGGCGCGGACGTGGCCGATCCCGATCAGGAGCACCGCCGCGGTGCCGACGGCCGTGGTCAGCCCGACCAGGAGCTGGTAGCTGCCTTCGAGGCCCGCCACGCGCATCCGTGCCCGCATGCCGTCCCCGCAGCGGCCGAGGAAGCGCTGCTCTTCCCGCGCCTCCTGACCGAACGCTTTGACGATCCGCAGCGCGCCCAGGACCTCTTGCACGACCGACTGGGCGGCACTCTCGAGCTTCTTCACCTCCCGCCACTGGCGGCGCAGGCGCCGGCGAAATACGCGCGCGATGACGACGGGGCCCGGCGAGACGGCGAGGGCGATCAGGGCCAGTGACCAGTCGATCCGGGCCATGACGTAGATCATGGCGACGAAGGTGATCGTGGCGGAGACGAACGGAATGAAGCCCTCCGTGAGGATGTGCTGGATAGCCAGGGCGTCGCGCTGGACTCGGTACGTCGAGTCCGTCGTTCCCCGCGTGTCGTGGTAGGCGAGGGAGACGCGCTGGACGTGGCGGAAGAGTCGGGCCCGGAAGTCCAGGACCAGCCTCTCCTGGACCCAGGCCCGCAGCAGCGTGTTCCCCAGTCCCTGAAGCTGGCTGACTAACGCGACGGCCAGCACGAGCCCCACCGCCAGGGCCAGCAGGCCGCCCGCGGAGCGCGCGATCGCCTCCGGTACGAACGGGGCGATGAACCACGGGAGCGGGTGCGAGCCGATCACGCTGTCCACCGCGATCTTGAGGGGGAGCGGTGCGAGCAACGAGAGCGGGCTGGCCAGCAGGGTGAGCAGGAACAGCGCGCCGATGTGCGCCCAGTGGGACCGCGCCTGGCCGAGTAGCCGCCGGAAAAGGACGACATCGGTGTAACCAGCCATGATCCTCAGGTGCCTCCTGTCCCTAGCCGCCTGACGGTCCGGGCGATGAGAGCGGCGGCGCCGGCACACTCGAGGACGACGCAGAGACCGAGCGCGAGGGTGACTGCCGCGAGGATCGTTCCGGCGGCCCACGCCCCAGCCGCGGCGGCGCCGCCCGCGAGGGCCGCGAAGAGGGCGGTGAGGGCGACCCCGCCACGAGAGCCGCGCGGCCACCAGCGGAGGCGGAGGAGCTGCGTACCCGCGCCGTGATCCTCGACGGCCATGAGCAGCCTGGCAGAGCCGAACGGCCCGCCACTGATCTCGAGGTCCCAGCGGTCATAGTCGCCCCCGCACCGAACCGCGGCGCCGGCGGCCCTGAGGTCCGCTTCGATCCGCCGGAGTCTCTCGTCGGGGTCGCGCCAGCGCTCGCTCCAGAGGGCGAAAGTCCGCGGCCAGGGCGCCGCGAGCCCCGGCGACCCCCGCCGCCAGGGCGCCAGGCCGTATTGCAGCCGGCCACGCAGGCGCGCCAGCGGCTGGAGCAGGTGGAGCGCGGCCGTCAGCAACCGCCGTTTGAGCCGGGCCGCACCGTGAAGCGGCGCGTCGTTGAAGGAAGCACGGGCCGCGCTGAGGGACGCCTGCGCCAGCGGCGGTAAGACGAAGCCGAGGAGCAGCGGCAGCAGGAGCTTGAGAGGGCTCCAGATCAAGCTCACCGTCGACAGTGCCATCAGGATCGCGACCGCCAGATACCATTCCGGCATCTGGGGCAGTGAACCGAGAAGGCTCGGGGCAGGCTCGTAGAGGGACTGATACGGCGCGACGCCCCAGATGCCGTGATAGACGCGCGCCCGGCGCCAGCGGAGCGCCCGTGTCAGCCCGTTGCCGTAGATGCGGCCGGCCCAGCGGGCGTGCCCCGAGCCGTTGTATTTCTTGGGCCACTTCCGCTCGAGCAGGGCTTCCGCCCGGCCGTACCCGATCTGCTGTTTCCAGTAGGTGCGCACCGAGTTCCGCCGATGGTGCCAGACCATGGCGGCGGCGCTGAAGCCCAGTGTGAAGCCTCGCTCCTCGAGCCGCCAGCACACATCCACGTCGTCGCCGGCGGTGCGGAACTGCGGGTCGAACCCGCCGATCGCCTCGAGGCGGGCTTTGCGAAACGCCATGTTGCAGCCGGGGAGGTGCTCCGCCTCACGGTCGCTCAGGAGGACGTGAACGGGCCCGCCCGGCGCACGCGCGATGCACTCGGCGATCGGTCCGTCGCCCGGCGGGGCGAGGTTCGGTCCACCCACCGCGGCGTGCGGCGTGGAGAGAAAGGTGGCCGCGAGATAGGTGAGCCAGTGCGGGTCGGGGTAGGCGTCGTCGTCGATGTAGGCGACGATCTCGCCCGTGGCCGCCCCGAGGCCCGTGTTGCGCGCGCTGGCCAGGCCGCGGTTCTCGGTCTGGATCAGTCGGCAGTCGTACTGGCGCGCGATGGCCGCGGTCGCGTCGGTGGAGCCGTCGTCCACCACGATGACCTCGTACTCGGGGTAGACGAGTCGCCGCAATCCCTCGAGACAGTCGCGGATGGTGCGCGCGCCGTTGTACGTGCACACGACCACCGAGATCCGTGGCCACGGCAGGTTCGGCGGGAACGGCAGCTCGGCGAACGCCCCTCGGACCGCGTCGAGGGCGGGCTTCGGCGACCGGTCGGCGCGCGTGAGGCCGAAGGCCCAGGCCTCGACGTCGTGGCCCTGCCGGTACCACTCGTCGGTCCAAGAGAACACGACCACGCCGGCGCATCCGGCCGCGAACGCCGTCCGCACCTGCCAGTCAAGGGAGCGCGCCTGGACGCCGTCGCCGTTGCGCAGGCCGTCGAGCCCGAGCTCACTCATGAGGAGCGGCCGCTCCCCGGCGATATTCTGCAGGCGCGCGAGGTACGCCTCGAACCGCTCCGGCGACTCGAGGTAGACGTTGAAGCACACGAGGTCGAGGAACGGAAGGTGGAGGTACTCCGTCGTGGGGTAGTTTACGTAGGTCACGAGCCCGTCAGGGTCTTCCGCCTTGACCGCGCGGTACAGCCGCTTGAGGTAGCGCTCGATCCTTCGGCGGCCGAGCCAGCGCGCCATCGGGGCCGGGATTTCGTTGCCCAACGCGTAGCACAGGAGCGCCGGATGACCGGCGACCTCCCGGACCTTCGCGCGGACCAGCGCTTCGATCTCGGAGACGCTCTTCTTCCGATCGATGAGGAAGCCAAGGTACTGTTCGGCGGACAGCCCCACCATGACCCGAAGGCCGTGCCGTCCGGCGGCGTCGAGGAGGGAACGGGGAGGCATCGTGTGCGGAATGCGGACGGTGTTGATTCCGTTCGCCGCCATCTGCGCGAAGTCCCGCTCGATGAGGTCCCGGTCGTGGTACTCGTGGCCGCTCGCGTCGGGACGAAACGCCCCGTAGCTCACGCCGCGAACGTAGAGCTTCGCGTCGCCGGCAAAAAGGAATTTGCCCCCCGCGCGCGGCCGGACGAGTTCAGGGACGCGGGTCGGCGCGCTCGCGCGGGCGAGGTCCGGGGTGATCGCCGGAGCGGGCAATCCATCGGTCGTGGTCGCGTTGGCTGGAGGGGCGATTGACACGCCGGCCCCCCTATGCCGAGATGCGGTCGTCTTGCGCGGGCGCCACGCTCGCGAACCACTCGATCGTTCGCCGCAGTCCCTCTCGGAGGGGCACGGTCGGACTCCATCCCAGTCCGGCCTGGGCCTTGCGAATGTCCGGCCGCCGACGCGCGGGATCGTCCTGCGGCAGGGGCAGGTGGACGAGGTCGAGGGGGGTCTTGACGAGCGAGGCGACAGATTCGGCCAGCTCGAGCAAGGTGATCTCTTCGGGGTTGCCCAGGTTGAACACCTCGCCCGCCAGTCCGTCGTAGGTGGCGAGCCGGTAGATGCCCTCGACCAAATCGTCGACGAAGCAGAAGCTCCGCGTCTGCCGCCCGTCGCCGTGAACGGGCAGGGGGATCCCCGCCAGTGCGTGGGTGATGAACTGCGGGATCACGCGACCGTCCCCAGCGCGCATGCGGGGGCCGTACGTGTTGAAGATCCTGACGATGCGGGCATCGAGCCCGTGCGAGCGGTGGTACGCCATCGTCAAGGCCTCGGCGAAGCGCTTGGCCTCGTCGTACGCGCTACGCGGACCGAGCGGGTTCACGTGGCCCCAGTACGATTCGGGCTGCGGGTGGACCTGGGGATCGCCGTACACCTCGCTGGTGGAGGCCAGGAGATAGCGAGCGTGGTGAGCCTTCGCCAGCCCGAGCGTGTGGAGCGCACCAACGCTGTCGACCTTGAGGGTGTGGATGGGATGCCGCAGGTAGTCTCTGGGGCTGGCAGGACAGGCGAAGTGCAGGACGAGGTCGACGGGGTCATCGATGACGAACGGCTTCGTGACGTCCTGCCGCAGGAACCGGAACCGGGTGTCGCCAGCGAGATGGGCCAGGTTCCTGGCCGCCCCAGTCAGCAGGTTGTCGGCCCCAACGACGTGCCAGTCTTGAGCGAGAAAATGGTCGCAGAGGTGCGAGCCCAGAAACCCGGCGGCTCCGGTGATCAACACGGTCGCGGGCGACCCGCTGCGGGCGCTCACACGGGCACCCGCCGCGGCACCGTGCGAAGGGTCGCTTCCCCACGGCCGAGGCTGTGGTACTCGAACCCGGCCGCCCGCATCCGCGCCGGCTCGAACAGGTTCCGCCCGTCGACGATGATCGGGGTGCGCATGAGCGACCGGATCCCGCCGAGGTCCAGCGAGCGAAACTCGTCCCAGTCGGTGAGAATGACCAGCGCGTCGGCCCCACGAGCTGCCTCGACAGCCGACGCCACATAGGCGAGGCGGTCATTCGGCGGATACAGCTTCTGGATATTCTGTGCAGCGGCGGGGTCGTAGACGCGCACGATGGCTCCGGCGCTATGCAGTCGCGGGATGATCCCGAGGCTCGGCGCCCCGCGAATGTCATCCGTGTCCTGCTTGAACGCCACCCCCAGGACGCCGATGACCTTTTGCGGCAGCACCCACAACGCCCGATCGACTTTCGCGAGCAGTCGCTCGACACGGGCGGTGTTAATGCGCTCGACCTCTCTGAGCATCGCGACGTCGACCCCGTTGTCCTCGGCCACCGTGATGAGCGCGTTCAGGTCTTTGGGCAGGCAGGAGCCCCCGAAGCCGAGGCCCGCGTTGAGGAAGTGACTGCCGATCCTCGGATCGAGGCCGACGCCCCGGGCGACGGTCGCCACGTCGACGCCAAGCTCCTCGCACAGGTCGGACACCATATTGATGAACGAGATCTTGGTCGCGAGAAACGCGTTCGCCGTCTGCTTGATCAATTCGGCGGTCGTCACGCTCGTCGCGACGATCGGGCAGTGGAAGCCCTTCCGGTAGAGGTCGAGCAACCGCGATCGGGCTCGCTCGGTGTCGGCGCCGATGACGATCCGGTCCGGCTTCAGGAAGTCCTGCACCGCCGTGCCCTCGCGGAGGAACTCCGGATTGCTGGCGACGTCGAACTCGCGGTTCGGTCCGGCGAGGCGCCGGATCGTCCAGTCGACCCAGTAGGCGGTACGCGCAGGAACCGTACTCTTCTCCACGATCAGTTTGTAGCCGTCCAGCAGCGGCGCGATCGTGCGAGCGACTTCCTCGACCTGGCAGAGGTCGGCGCGTCCGTCGGCGCGGGGCGGGGTCCCCACGCAGAGGAACACAATGTCGGACCCGACCACGGCGTCCTCGGCCTTTGTGGTGAACCTGAGCCTGCCGGATTCCAGATTCCCGGTCAGCAACTCTTGCAGGCCGGGCTCGTGGATGGTCGGCGTCCCGTCCGACAGCCGCGCCACGACGTCGTGATCCTTGTCGATCGCGGTGACCGTGTGGCCCAGCTCGGCGAAACACACCGAGGTCACCAGCCCCGCGTAGCCGGTCCCGAAGATTCCGAGAATCTGGTTCGACGTAATACCTCCCGGGTCCGTCCGACGCATTTTCGTGCGGCGCATTATCGCAAGACCATTCACGACAACGCGACGAAGCATGCCCGCAATCCGTCGCGGAAGCAATCCGAGAATGACCTACAAGTTCCGGAAAAAAACCCTGGTCCTTCCAATAGGACCCCGGCGGGTTCCGGAAATCATTGTTCGTTTCCGGAAATCAGGGACGAAACGAACCTTCTAACCTGGGAGAGATTCGAATGCAGCAGGTACTGGCGGTATTTTTCGGTCTGCGAGGCCATCGGGGTGACCCGATGGCCTCGCGTGTGTTCGGGACTTACCTGATGACGTCGTGCAGGCCGAGCTCTGCGAGCTTCGTCGCGGTCGGCTCGCCCGTCTCGGGGCTCCAGCCCGCCATCTCGTAGTACGTTCGCCGCGCCGCGAAGAATTCGTCCGGATCGATCTTCTGGCCCTTCAGCGCGCCGTTGCCGATGCCCTCGTGGAGGCGCTGGGGCAGCACGTCGTCCGCGGGCGTGAAGCCCTCGCGACAGTTGAACAGGCGCGCGAGCGTGTTGTTGCGCTCGCCGACCTTCATCAGCTCGTAGAGGCTCATGTTCCAGCCGGTGACCGCGTTGATGTAGTCGACCATCGGCTGGAGCTCGAGCCCGTTGAGGGGCGCGCCGACGAAGTCGCACATCCCGACCGAGTTGTAAGCGCTCCAGACCTTCTGCGTCTCGAAGAACGCACGCACCTTCTTGGCGTCGAGCGAGAGCGGATCGAGTGGCTCGATGAGGCCGAGCACCCCGAGCGGGTGGCCCTGGGGATGGAAGCCCGCGTAGAGCGGGTCGTGGGGCGCCTCCATGTGGTCGGCGCCGGTCGGCGAGAGCGCGTAGGCGAGGGAGAGCCCCTTCTTGCCCCGCGGGTCGTGCATGGGCAGCTCCTGCCCCTTGACGTGCAGCGCGAATCGCTCGGCACCCCGACCGAGCTCGCGGGCGGCGCGCTTGACGCCTTCACCGAGGAGCCGGCCGATGGACTCCCGGCGGCCGATGAGGTGGACGAGCTGGATCACGGCGTCGGCGTTGCCCCACGTGAGCTCGACGCCACCCGTCATCGACGGGGTGATGATCCCGTGCTCGTAGCACTCCATCGCGAAGGCGACGACCGCGCCCGTCGAGATCGAGTCGAGCACGTACTGCGCGTAGAGCTGGTTGATCAGCGCGAGGGCGTTCATGTCGCTCACGCCGCAGAGCGATCCGGAGGCCGCGAGCGTCTCGTACTCGGGCCCGCCGTACTTCGGCGTCACGCCGAGCTCCTTCACCTCGACCTCGCGCTTGCACGCGACGGCGCAGGCGTAGCACGTGCCACGGTTGACCAGAATCGTGTCGCGCATCGTCTGGCCGCTGATGGCGCGCGCCCCCTCGAACGAGCCGTCGCGGAAGTTGCGCGTGGGCAGGATGCCGCCCGCTTCGAGCGCCAGCACCGCGCTCGCGGAGCCCAGCTGGTGGAAGCGGTCCTTGGCGCGGTCGTAGTGCTCCTTGAACCAGACGAGCTGGCCCTTCGCCTTCTCCTTGTCCGCCGCGGCGGGAGGCTTCGAGCCGCGGACGGCGATCGCCTTGAGATTCTTCGCGCCCATCACCGCGCCGAGGCCACCCCGGCCGTGGAAGTGCTTCAGCTGGTTCACGATCGCGGCGAACCGCACGCCCCGCTCGCCAGCGATCCCGGTCTGGAGCACGCGGATCCGCTTGTCGCCGAGCTCGGCCTCGAGGCCATCCTGGACCTCGCCCGAGAGCTTTCCCCAGTACGGCTGGGCGTCCCGGAACTCGACCTGGCCGTCCTTGATCCAGAGGTACGTCGGCGTCTCCGACCGGCCGCGGACCGTCACGCCATCGAACCCCGCCGCGCGCAGCTCGGGGCCCCACCAGCCGCCGGCCTCCGACTCGCCGTAGCCGCCTGTCAGCGGTGACTTGGCCGCGGCGGTGTAACGGTTGGTGCCGGAGAGCGACAGGCCGTTGATGACGCTGGTCATGAAGACCAGCACGTTGTCGGGGCCGAGGGGTTCGACGCCGGCCGGCATGTCGCGGAGCAGCAGATGGCACGCCAGGGCGCCGCCGCCCAGGTGTTTGCGGACCGTGACCTCGGGGATCTCTTCGACGCGCGTCTGCCGGGCGCTCAGATCGACGTGCAGGATCTTGGCGGTGACGCCGGACGCCATAGCGGTCTCCTCCTCGTGGGCGTTGCCCGGAGGAAGGCTACCACGCTTTGGTTCGAGGCCGCAATTTGCGGCCGCTCACGCCCACGGCGGCGCGGTGCCCCAGCGGTTCACGAAGGTCGTCGCCGACGTCGGTTGGCGCCGGCTCCCGCCGAAGGCTCCGCGAGGATAGCCGAGCGGGATCGCGAAGTGGAAGCTCGCGTCCCTGGGGATCCCGAACAGTGCGTGGAAGCGGTCCATCACCTTGGCGTGGAGGGTCGTCGGCACCGAGCCGATGCCGAGGGCACGCGCGGCGAGCATGAGGTTCTGGCAGGCGGGGATGACCGAGTTGGCGCCGCCCGGCGGGACGGCCAGCGCCAGCACGACGCACGGCGCGTCCTTCATCTCGTCGGCGAGCTGCGCGGCGGCGCGATAGTTCCTGTCCTCGGGCGGGATGTCCTCGAGCTTCGTCCAGCGGCGTTCGTCCCAGCGCTTGGCCCACCACGCCTCGTGGTAGAGCTTGCCGAACTCACGGATCAGCGCCCGGTCCGTCACGACCAGGAAACGCGCGATCTGACGGTTGCCACCGTTCGGCGCCTTGGACGCGGCCTCGAGGATGAGCCGGATGTCCTCCGTCGGAATCGGGTCGGGCCGGAAGCCCCGAATCGAGCGCTGGGTGAACATGGTCTCGCCGACGGGCATGGAGAGCCGCGCGTGGTCAGGATTCATAGGCTCGCTTCGCACGGTGGGGCCCCAGCCCCACGACGTGCTGCGGCTCGCACTGCCATGGTCAGATTCTCGGACGGCGTCGGTGCCACTCGGTGGCCCGCTCGTAGGCGTGGCCGACGCGCAGCACCGTCGCCTCGTCGAATGGCCGTCCGGCGATCTGGAGTGAGAGCGGCAGCCCCTCGGAGGAGACGCCGCAGGGCACCGCGAGCGCCGGGACCCCCGTCATGTTGAACGGCGGCATGTTGCTCTTCGGAAACCCGAAGCTCGGGTCCCACACCGCGGCGAACGTCGGCGCCGGCTTCGGCGTCGTGGGGGTCGCGAGGACGTCCACGCGGCCCAGGACCTCGAGCATCTCCGCGTGGAGCCGTGAGCGCAGGCGCTGGGCCTGGACGTACTCGGAGCCCAGGATGAGCCCGCCCGCGAGGACCCGCTCGCGCAGGACGTCGCCGTAGAGCTCGGGATGGGCGCGCACGTCGCGCTCGTGATAGGCGAAGGCCTCGGCCATCAGGATCGCGAGGAAGGCCCACGAGGTCTGGATCGACGGGATTTCGACGTCGGTGACCGCGGCGCCGAGCTCGCGGAGCGTGGCGAGCGCCTGCTCGAACGCCTTCTCGACCTCGGCGTCCACGCCCTCCAGGAAGTACGCGCGCGGCACGCCGACACGGAGCCCGCGGATCCCCTGACGGAGCGGCGCGGCATAGTCCGCGACCGGCTCGCGGCTCGACGCCGGATCCGCCGGATCGTGGCCGGCGAGCCCCTGGAGGAGCAGCGCGCAGTCCTCCACCGTCCGCGCCATCGGGCCCGTGTGGTCGAGCGTCCAGGAGAGCGTGATGACGCCCGCGCGGCTGACGCGCCCGTAGGTGGGCTTGAGGCCGACGATGTTGCAGAACGCGGCGGGACCGCGGATCGAGCCCCCCGTGTCCGAGCCGAGCGCACCCCCGACGAGCCCGGTGGCGAGCGCTACGGCCGAGCCGCTCGAGGATCCGCCGGGCATATGGTCGAGGTTCCACGGATTCTTCGCGGGCTGGAAGCGATGGCCCGGAAACTGGATGCCGAACGCGAACTCGTGCGTGATGAGCTTGCCGAGCATCACCGAGCCAGCCTCCCGGAGCCGCGTCACGCAGGTCGCGTCGTCCTCGGGAACCCAGTCGGCGAGGAGGGCGGAGCCGGCGGTGGTGCGGATGCCGCGCGTGGCGTAGATGTCCTTGTAGGCGACGGGAATGCCGAGGAGGGGGCTCGCGTCCTGGCCGTGCCCGAGCGCCGCCTCCGCGCGCTTGGCGTCGGCCAGCGCTCGCTCGGCCGTGACCGTGACGAAGGCGTGGAGCGTCGGGTCGAGCCGCTCGATCCGGTCGAGGAGCGCCCGGGTCAGCTCGACCGGGGACAGCGCGCGGCGCCGGTAGTGGTTCGTGATGTCGGCGATCGTCGCGTACGCGAGGTCGTCACTCGTCATCGTCGTCCCGCCGTGGCTCGGCGCTCCGGATCGCGTCGAACATGACCGCGGGCTCGAGGGTCCGCGCCGCCCGCGAGTCGACGGCGTGGATCGGCGCGAGCGCGTCAGACAGGAGGCGGCGGACCATCTCCAGGCGGTTCTCGGCGATCTCGATCCCCGCGGCCTTCATGCGTGCGCGCACCTCGTCGAGGGTCACGTCGTCCTCCTTCTCAGTCAATAGCCTTCCTCGTCCAGCAGCGGGAAGGCACTGGTCGCGCGCGCTGGGCCGACGGGCGTCGCCGGGTGCAGGTGCGACGGGTCGAGCGCCGCGAGCCGGTCCACCCCAAGGAGCCCCATCGCGATCCGGATCTCGTCCTCGAGCAGCTCGAGCACGCGGACGAGGCCGGCCTGGCCGGCGGCGGCGAGACCGCAGCAGGCCAGGCGCCCGATCCCGACCGACTGGGCGCCGAGGGCGAGGGCCTTGACGACGTCGGTCCCGCGCATGAAGCCGCCGTCCACGAGGACCGTCGCGCGACCGCCGACCGTCCGGACGACCTCGGGGAGCACCTCGATCGCGCCCCGGCCATGATCCAGTTGGCGCCCGCCGTGGTTCGAGACGTACACGCCCTCGACGCCGTGCTCGACGGCGAGCGTCGCATCCTCGGCCGTCGCGATGCCCTTCAGCACGAGCGGGATCGAGTGGGTGTCCTTGAAGCGCTTGACGTGGTCCCAGCTGAGCCCCGCCTGGAACTCGAAGCCGCCGGCGCGCGTCCGCCACGGCTTCACGAAGCGCCGGGCGAGGTCGCGCTCGCGCCGGCTGTAGGTCGCCGTGTCGACGGTCAGGCAGAACGCCGCGTAGCCCCCGTCCACGGCGCGCTTCACCCAGTCGTCCACCCACGCGTCGTCGCCGCGGACGTAGAGCTGGAAGATCCGGAAGTTGTTCGCCGCCGCCGCGACCGCCTCGAGGCCGGGGCTGCAGACCGAGCTGAGCATCTGGGGCACGCCGAACTCTTCGGACGCCCTCGCGGCCGTCGCGCCGCCGCCGTCGGCGAAGGTCTCGATGGATCCGATCGGCGCTAGCATCAGCGGTAAGCGCACGGGCCGGCCGAAGAGCGTGGAGGTCGTGTCGATCTTCGAGACGTCGCGGAGGACGCGCGGCCGGAACGCGATCGAGTCGAGCGCCAGCCGGTTGCGCTTGAGCGTCGTCTCGGTCTCCGCGCCGCCCATCAGGTAGTCCCAGGGGCCGGGCGCCAGGTTGTTGCGCGCCGCCCGGACGATCTCGTGGAGCGTCGAGAACTTGTCGCCGAGATTGGAGGCCATCAGACTGACCGAAAGTTAGCGGAGACCCGCGGGCGCGTCAAGGACGTCCCCGTCGTGATACCTTCGCGCCGGGAGGACACACGATGTCCGACGCGACCGCGGACGACGTGGAGCGGCGCGTGGTCGAGGTCCTCGACGGCCTCGGCGTACCGTACGAGGTCTGGCCGATCGACCCCGACTACGCCGACACCGGACGGTTCTGCGAGAAATACAGCGTGCCGCTCCAGAACTCGGCGAACACGCTCGTCGTCGCCTCGAAGAAAGAACCCAAGCAGTACGCCGCCTGCGTGGTCAAGGCGACGCGCCGGCTCGACGTGAACCACGTCGTGCGGCGGCTCCTGGGGGTCGCGAGGCTCTCGTTCGCCTCGGCGGACGAGACGAGGGCGCTCATCGGTATGATGCTCGGCGGCGTGACGGTCTTCGCGTTGCCGGCCGGGCTGCCGATCTACGTCGACGACACGCTCATGGACCTGCCATGGCTCATCCTGGGCGGCGGGAGCCGCGCGTCGAAGATCCGGACCTCGCCCGAGGCCCTACGACGCCTACCCGGGGCGCAGATCGTGGCCGGCCTCACGACCGTCGCCGGCGGCTAGTCGAAACCGCGTCGCGATCCGAGGCTCGTGCTAGAGTTCGCCCAACGACAGGGAGGCCCTCATGGAGACGCGGCAGAGCGTCGTCACGCCCGAGCGGTTCGCCAGGGGCATGAGCTTCGACCAGTATGTCGCCTACGTCGGCACCCCCGAGAACCTCAAGCGCGAGGGTTCGCAGGGCGCCGCGCGCCGGGACTGGAGCGGGTACCTCCGGAAGGCCTACGAGTCTGCGCGGCTGACCGACGCGCAGGCCGCGGCGATCCGATGGCTCGCGGCGCAGCCGAACGGCCCCGCCAAGGTCCTGATGATCGCCGAGGAGTGGTCGTCGGACTGCCGGCGAGACCTCCCGATGCTGGCGCGCCTCGCGGAGGCCGGCGGAATGGAGCTCAGGATCTTCCGCCGCGACGGGCAGCGCTTCAGCCGGAGCCAGACCCCGTCGCTCGCCGAGGCGCCCGACAGCAACGCGGAGCTCATGGCCGAGTTCCTGAACGTGAAGAACGGCCAGTCCTGGCAATCGATCCCGGTGGTCGTCTTCTATACCAAGGCGCTCGAGTACCTGTGCCGCTACGTCGAGTACCCGGCGATCTACCATAAGGACCGGGTCGTCGGCCACCTGCGCGCGCCGCGGCCGGGCGAGACGGAGGACGAGACCCGGAAACGGGGTGAGCGGCTCTTCTTCGAGCTGCTGGACTCGCCGTTCTTCCACGTCTGGCAGTGCGCCGCCGTGGACGAGATGCTCAGCATGCTCCACGAGCGCCTGGTCGTGGGCTCGCTCGCGTAGTCGCGGGGGGACGTACACGATGGGCGACGAACTCCTGTGCACGGTCGCCGACGGCGTCGGGACGGTGACGCTCAACCGCCCGGCGAAGCGGAACGCGCTGAACCGCGCGCTGCTCGACGGCCTCGCCGCGTCCTTCGAGCGGCTCGAGGGCGACCCGGCGGTGCGGGTCGTCGTCCTCCGCGGTGCCGGGCCCGCGTTCTGCGCGGGAATGGACCTCGACGACCTCGCGCGCCAGCAGGACGCCCAGGCAGATCCGGAGGCGAGCGTCCTGACCGTCCTTGGGCGGATCGAGCAGTGCCGCCACCCGACGCTCGCCGTCGTCCACGGCGACGCGTTCGCCGGCGGCCTGGAGCTGGCGCTCCACTGCGACCTCCGCGTGGCGGTCGAGCACGCCCGCTTCGCGATGCCGCTGGCACGGCTCGGGCTCGTCGTGCCGTTCGCGCTCGGGCAGAAGCTCGTGGAGATCGTCGGCCCGGCGATGGCGCGTCAAATCTTGATGGTCGGTCGGCCGCTGACGGCCCGGCGGGCATACGAGATCGGGATGGTCCACGAGGTCACGCCGGCGGCCGAGCTCGAGCGCGTCGTCGGCGAGGTGACGCGGACGATCGCCGCGAACGCGCCCCTGTCGCTCCAGGGGATGAAGCAGACGATCCTCCGCGCCCTCGCGCCGCGTGAGGGGATCGCCCACGCCGACCTCGACACGCTGGCGGCACAGGCACGACGGAGTCGTGACGCTCGGGAGGGCGTGCGGGCGATGCTCGAGAAGCGCACGCCGGACTTTCGAGGAGAGTGAGGCGTCGATGCGGTTCTGTATCCAGGAGCTCCTGACGTTCCGTGACTGGCAGACCGAGCCCGGAGTCTATGCCGATGCGCTCGAGGAAGCGCGGCTGGCCGACGAGCTGGGCTTCGAGGCGGTCTGGCTCGCGGAGCACCACTTCTCGTCCTACGGCATCTGCCCGTCGCTCGCGGTCCTCGCCGCGGCGATCGCGCGCGAGACGCGGCGCGTGCGGATCGGCACCTCCGTGGTCGTGGCGCCCTTCGCGCACCCGCTCCGGATCGCCGAGGAATGGGCGATGGTCGACATCCTCTCGGGCGGGCGGCTCGACTTCGGCCTCGGGCGCGGCTACCAGCCCAAGGAGTTCCGCGGATTCGGCGTCTCGATGGAGCGGACGCGCGAGCGGTTCGACGAGTGCCTGGAGGTCATTCGGCGCGCGTGGACCGAGGAACGCGTGACGTTCGAGGGCGAGTTCTACACCGTGCGCGACGTCCGGGTCCTGCCGAGACCCCTGCAGAAGCCGCACCCGCCCTTCTGGACGGCGGCGGTCTCCCCCGACACCTATACGCTGGCCGCGCGAAAGGGCTTCAAGATCCTGACCGCGCCCTCCTTCACGCCGTGGGACATCCTCCGGAAGAACTTCGACGCCTACCGGGCGGCGTGGCGCGAGACCCACGGGACCGACGCGGGCGGCGACATCGCGATGAACAAGATCATCCACGTCGCCGACACCTCGAAGCAGGCGCGGGACGATCTCAGAGAGCCGACGCGGTGGTTCTTTCGCACCCAGGCCGACCTCATCGCCGATTCCGCCGGCGTCCCGCCCGAGCAGTACAAGTTCTACAGACGCGTGCGCGAGAATCTGCTCGCGCTCTCCGACGAGCGGGCGCTCGAGCAGGCGGCGATCTGCGGCGACCCCGAAGAGGTCGCCGACAAGATCCGCCAGCATCACGAGGCCCTCGGCCTCACATACCTCATGGGATCGTTCAACCGCGGCGGCGTCCCCCACGACCGGATCGTCAGGTCCATGCGCCTGTTCGGCGAAAAGGTGATGCCACGGTTCGCATGAGCCCGCTCACGCTTGGCGACGTCACCGTCAGCCGCGTCATCGAGCTCGACCGCTCGTCGTTCCCGACCCTGTCCATGCTCCCGGACGCAACGCCAGACGTGATCGCGCGCCACCACCACTGGCTCCGGCCGCACTTCTGGGACGACCGGACCGGCGACCTCGGCTCGCGCATCGGCACCTACGTCGTGAGGACGCCCCGCCACACCGTGCTGATCGACACGGGCATCGGCAACGACAAGCCGCGCGACGACTCGCCCGCCTGGCACATGCGCCGGGGCTCGTACCTCGACGACCTGCGCGCGGCGGGCGTGACGCCCGAACAGGTGGACGTCGTCCTGTGCACGCACCTCCACGTGGACCACGTCGGCTGGAACACGCGGCGCGTGGGCGACCGCTGGGTGCCGACGTTCCCGAATGCGCGCTACGTCTTCGCGGGCGAGGAGTGGGAGTTCTGGCGGCACGAGAAGGACGCGTGCATCGCCGACAGCGTGGTGCCGGTCGTCGAGGCGGGCCAGGCGGCCCTCGTGGAGGCCGACTACACCGTGGACGAGTGGCTCCGCCTCGAGCCGACGCCGGGACACACGCCGGGCCACGTCGCGGTCCGCCTCCGCACGTCCGCGGGGGACGCGGTCTTCTCCGGTGACCTCATGCATCGCACGGTGCAGGTCGCCGAGCCGCAGTGGTCGAGCCGCTTCTGCGACGACCCCGCGCGGGCGCGCGACACGCGCCGTGCGTTCGTCGAGGTCCACGCCGACTCCGGCGTCCTGATTCTGGCCGCGCATTTCCCGACGGCGGGCTTCATCGTCCGCGGGGACGGCGGCTACCGCTTCGTTCCCGCGGCGTAGACGCGGCGGGTCGGATACTCGAAGTCGTAGGGGTCGCGCGCGGTGACGTCGTCCACGGCGAGTCCCGCCGCCTCCAGGTAGTCGCGCATCTCGTCGGGCTCGAAGAGCGTGGCGGTGATCGAGATCTTCTCGCCGAACCAGTCCTCCGCGTGAACGTGGCCCGAGCCCCCGTGAAACGCGATCAGCAGCCGGCCGCCCGGGACGAGGACGCGCGTCAGCTCACCGAGGGCGCGCGCGACCGTGTCGCGTGCGAGGTGGATCAGCGAGTAGAAGGCGACGATCCCCGCGAGCGACGCGTCGGCGAGCGCCAGGGCCAGCATGTCGCCCTGCTCGAAGGGGATCCCGGGATTGCGGCGCCTCGCCAGCTCGACCATCCGGGGCGAGAGGTCGAGGCCGAAGACGTCGACGCCGCGCGCCGCGAGATAACGCCCGACGTGGCCGGGCCCGCAGCCCACGTCCCCCACCCGGCCGCGGCCGGCGACCGCCGCCGCGAAGCGATCGAGCCGGGCGCGGTCGAAGGGCTTCTTCTCCAGCTCGTCGAAGAAGGCCGCCGCGTACTTCTCGGCGATGCGGTCGTACTTCGCCGCGAGGTCGGCCTGACCGGCATCCTCGCTCACCGCGCCCGCGCTAGCCGACGAGGGCCGGTCTCCGGTCGAGCCACGGGCGCACCGCCTCGAGCTGCGCGGCCAGGCGGAAGAGCGTCGCCTCATCCCCGCCGCGCGCGACGAGCTGGACGGCGACGGGCAGGCCGGTGGCCGAACGCCCGAGCGGGAGGACGATCGCCGGCTGGCCGGTCAAGTTGAACCAGACCGTGAACGGCGAGAAGGCGAAGACGCGCCGCCAGTACTCGTCCACGTCGTCCATCATCATGTCGATCCAGCCGAGCTTCGGAGGTAGGGTCGCGAGCCCCGGCGTCAGCAAGACGTCCCAGCGCGCGTGGAAGGCGGCCATCTGCCGACCGAGGCGGTGGGCCGTCTGGATCGCGCGGACGTAGTCGGCGCCGCTGACCTTCTCGCCGAGCTTCGCCGTCCCCCAGGTGATCCTCTCGACCTCGTCGGGCCGCGGCGGGCGGCCCGCGGTCGGGTGGGTTCCCAAATTCACGACGGTGTTCGCCGCGACGATCGTCATGAAGGTCGGGACGACGGCCGCGCGGTCGACTTCCGGATCCGCCTCCTCGACGCGGTGGCCGAGATCGGCGCAGAGCTTCGCGGTCTCGACGAGGACGCGCGAGCTCTCGGCCTCGACCTTGGCGCCGTTCGGCGCGAGCGAGGTGAAGGCGATCCTGAGGGCGCCGGGGTCGGCGCCCACCTCCTCCCGGAACGTCCGCGCCTGCGGCGGCGCGGCATACGGGTCACCAGGGGCCGCCCCGGCCGTCGCGTCGAGGAGCGCCGCCGAGTCCCGAACCGTGAGCGTCACCGCGTGCTCGGCGGAGAGGCCGCCGAGGCCCTCGCCGAGGTAGGGCGCCATCGTGTTGCGGGCGCGCGTCGGCTTGAGGCCTACGAGCCCACAGCACGCCGCGGGGGCACGGATCGAGCCGAAGCCGTCGGTCGCGTGAGCCGTCGGCAGCATGCGCGCGCCGACCGCGGCGGCGGCGCCGCCGCTCGAGCCGCCGGAGATGCGTGTCGGATCCCACGGGTTCTTCGTCGGCCCATGGAGCTGCGGCTCACAGGTGAGGGAGAGCCCCATCTCGCACGTGTTGGTCCGGCCGAAGATGACGAGGCCCGCGCGCTTGAGGCGCCGGACGTGCTCGCTGTCGGCGGCGGGCGGCGGTGAGCCGGCGAAGAACTTCGAGCCACGCGTCATCGGGACGCCCGCGATCGATGCCGTCAGATCCTTGACGAGGAAGGGCACACCGCGGAGCGGGCCGTCGGGCAGGCCGTCGGCGATCGCGCGGCGGCCGTAGTCGTAGAGCTTGATGACGACGGCGTTCACGACCGGATTGCGCGCCTCAACGCGATCGATCGCGGCGTCGAGCAGGTCGGCCGGCGTGACCTTGCCGCGGCGGACGAGGTCGGCGAGTCCCACTGCGTCGTAGCGCTCGAAGTCGGCGAACCCGCTCATCACCGCACCTCCCGAGCGCCGATTGTGCCACGGTCCGGGCGCGGGCGCCGCGCTGGGCGCGGTGTCCGATGCCGTATCAAAATCTGCGCGTTGACGTCGGCGTGCCGGTCGGCGTACGGAACCTCATGACGATCGAACGGTGGCCCGAGGCCGAGCGCCCGCGGGAGCGCCTGTACTGGAACGGGCCGGAGGCGCTGGCCGATGCCGAGCTCCTCGCGATCCAGCTCGGGTCGGGCACGCGCGGCCGGAGCGCGGTCGACGTGGCGCGCGAGATGCTCGCGGCCTATGGCTCGCTCGCGGAGGTCGCCGCGCGCGACGTGACCGAGCTCGCGGGGGTCGCGGGCGTCGGGCCCGCAAAGGCCGCGCGCCTGGCCGCGACGTTCGAGCTCACACGACGGCTCCGGGCGCGCCGGCCGGGCGTGCGCATCGTCCTCTCGAGCCCCGCCGAGGCCTACGCGGCGTTCGCGCCGCTCATGGAGGACCTCACGCGCGAGGTCTTCCGTGTGGCGCTGCTCGACGCGCAGAACGGGCTCCTGCGGGATCGCGTCATCTCCGAGGGGACGCTGTCGGCGAGCCTGGTTCATCCGTACCTGGTGTTCAAGCCGGCCATCCTCGAGTCGGCGGCCTCGGTGATCCTGCTCCACAACCATCCGAGCGGCGACCCGACGCCGAGCCGCGAGGACATTCGCCTGACGCGCCAGCTCGTCGAGTGCGCTCGCCTCCTGGAGCTCCGTGTCCACGATCACTTGGTGATCGGCCACGGCCGCTTCATCAGTCTCGCCGAACGCGGTATCATCTAGGCGCCATGGGGATCAACCCGAGGGGCGTGGGACACGTCGTCCTCAAGGTCCGGGACCTCGAGCGGTCGGCGCGGTTCTACCGGGAGGTGATCGGCCTGAAGGAGGTGGCCCGGTACCGGAACCGCATGGCTTTCTTCTCGGCCACCGGCGCGAACCACCATGACCTCGCACTCCTCGAGGTCGGCAAGCACGCTGCCGCGCCGGCGAGCGACGCCGTGGGGCTCTACCACGTGGCGCTCAAGATCGGCGACCGGCTCGAAGAGCTCCGTGCGGCCAAGGCCCACCTCGAGGCCCACGGGGTCACCCCGTTGAGGCTCGCCGACCACCGCGTGAGCAAGTCGATCTACCTGACCGATCCGGACGGCCACGGACTCGAGCTGTTCGTGGACACCGATCCCGCGATCTGGCGGGAGGACCCGGCCGCGGTGGCGACCGTCGAGCCGCTCGAGCTCTGAGGCGCCTCAGCCCTTCGCCAGCTTCTCGATCCCCTTCTTCGGCAGGGCCTGCAGACGGGAGAGAAGCGTCTTCACCTTCCGCTCGCTGGCGTGGTCCGCGAGGATCAGCTTCTTCGATCGAGTGCCGTTCACGATGTACGCCACCCAATCGTCGAGGTTCGGCGTGCCGCGCCATGCGACGGTAACGCCGCTCAAGCGCAGGCGCCGCCGCCCTTCCACCTTTGCGAGCGGTTTCCGACTGCCTTCCATCGTCGCATTGACCTCTGGTTACGCTGCGCCGGTCGGGAGTGACCGAGGGACGGCTGTTGGGCAAAGATCATGGCCTGCCAACCTTACGAGCGTCGTGATTTAAGTGTCAAGGATTCGTTTGTCCGCTAGAAATGCGCGCGCACGCGCGGCGCGAGGCTCCGGGCCGCGTGGAATCGGCGAATCTTTGGGGTGGTGCTCTTCGTGGACCAATGGATCGTCATATTTCGCGGCCCCGGCCGCGAGAGCGCATCCACCCGGGCGATTTCGTCGCCGGTGGATAGATGTGGACAAGTGGATAAGCTGTGTACATTTTTCATGCCCTCGGCGCGCCCCTCAGCGATCGGCGCGGAGGGACTCTAGGATCTCGCGCGCCAGAATAGGACCGCGCGTGATGAATCCGGTGAAGTAGCCGACGGCGGTCGCCCCCTCGCGGAGCAACCGGCGCGCCTTCTCCGGCGAGTCCACCCCACCGGTGGCGATGATCTCGAGCTCTCGGCCGAAGCGCGCGCGCGTCCGACGCAGATTCTCGAGCGTCACGGGGAAGATCTCGGGCCCGGAGAGCCCGCCCGATCCCTGCGAAAGGCGACGGTCCTCGACCGACCGCGTGTTGCCGTAATTGACGATGCGAATCCCCGCCTCGAGGGCCGCCGGGATGATCTCGAACTCGTTCGCGTCGGCGAAGTCGGGCGAGAGCTTCACGATGAGGGGCTTGTTCGTGGCGGCCCGTACCGCCCGGAGCAGGGCCACGAGCTCGCGTGGCTTCTTGCTCCACTCGTAGACGAGCCGCGTGTTCGGCGACGAGATGTTGAACTCGACCAGGTCAGCCGCCGGGCCGAGCGCTGTGACGAGCGTGACATAGTCGCTCACGGACTCGCCAGCCACGCTCACGATGAGGGGCACGCGATGCGGAAGCCGAGCGAGGGTGGCGCGGAAGCGCTCGAGCCCCGGGTTCTGAAACCCGTTGCAGTTGACGAGCCCCGGGCCCGCCGCGGTCCGGACGCGCGCCAGGTTGGGCGCGGGATGGCCGGGTCGCGGATCGACCGTGATGGACTTGGTGGTGACGGCGCCGAAGCCGAGGCCCATCGCGCGGCGGAGGATCCGCGGATCGTAGTACATCGCCGCGAGGATGAGCGGGTTGGGCAGCCGCACGCCGCCGAGGGTGACGGCGAGCCGCCGGTCGTCGAGGCGGAAGACCGAGAGCCGGTCCCACGGCAGGAGGCGCAGCGCCGTCTGGCCGAGCGCGACCGCGGTGGGCTCCGGGAGGCGGCAGAGGATGCCGTCGTAGAGAAGACGGTAGAGCGCTCCGATGACGCGGCTCATTCGGCGGGACCGGTCGAGAATAGCACACACGGTCCTTGACGATGGCGTACGGTGCCATTTACCGTAAGGCATTGAATTTGAGTAGCCGCGTGAAGGCCCGGCTCGCCGTCCTCCTCGGTGTCACGCTCGTCACGGCGGCGTGCGCCAGTGGACCGCTTTGGGGTCCCCCGCCCGAGGGGGCGGCCGACGCGTGGGCAGCCGCGCCGGAGTTCGCGTTCGCGAGCGACACCTTCGCGTTCGCGAATCTCATCCGCGCGCGTCACCAGGGCGAGGCCAACCTCTACGCGAACTACTGCTTCGTGCTGGCCCGCGGTCTCCGGCAGTTCAGCCAGTTCGCACGCTTCGATCCCGCGCTCCCGTCGCTCGATCACGACGGCTACATGGCGCTCGTGCAACAGGTCGCGGCGCTCTCGGTGTGGCGGCCCGCGTTGCCAGCGGACGAGCGGATCGTCATCCCCGGCTACGCCAACCTGCGCGAGTTCTCGCGGGCGGAAGAGGCGACGGTGAAGGAAGGGCTCGGCGCCCGCTTCTGGACCCTCGTGCACTGGACCAACTGGCGGGTCACCTTCTGGGCGACCCGCGACCACCAGGCGAATGTTGCGCACGAGATCGTGAGCGAGCTGCGCGCGGGGCGACTCGTTCAGCTCCTGGTCACCAACTGGCCCAAGCCCGAGCTGAACCACACCGTCGTCGCGTTCGAGTCGCGCGACAGGGGCGCGTTTGTCGACTTCGTCGTCTGGGATCCGAACGACCCCGACGCGCCGGGGATCGTCACCTTCGAGCGTGACGCGGGGCGCTTCTGGGCGACCCGCGTCTACGACACCGAGCCCGGCGCGATCCGGGTCTTCCGAATGTACTACTCGCGGTTCCTCTGAGCGTGGCCTGCCCGCGCGTGGCCGTGCGAGCCGCAGCCGCAGGCGAGGCGAGCCTGTGAACGTGGCCGTGCGAGCCGCAGCCGCAGGCGAGGCGAGCCTGTGAACGTGGCCGTGCGAGCCGTAGCCCCAGGCGAGGCGAGCCTGTGAACGTGGCCGTGCGAGCCGTAGGGCGTCCGACGCCCGAGGCGAGTCTGTGATTACTGAACCGGTCGCCATCGTCGCGGCGGGAGCCGTCACGCCGATCGGCGCCGATCTCGACGCCTTCTGGTCCGGGCTCGTCATCGGGACGGACGGCATCTCACGCATCGAGCGCTTCCCGGTGGACGACCTGCGCGTCCGCCTCGGCGGCGAGATTAAAAAGCTCAAGCGGGAGCGACAGGGGGACTGTCGCGCCTCCCAGCTCCTGTTCGCCGCGGCCGACGACCTGCGCGCGCGGGCGTCCCTCGACGCCCCGCCCGCCCGCGTCGCCGTGGTCCTGGGGACCGCGCTCGGCGGCGTGGAGGAGGGCGAGAAGGCGCTGGCGCGTGACCCCAGCGCGCGTCGGGCGGCGGCCGCGCTCTACGACGGGCCCGCGTCCGCGCTCGCGCGGCGGCTCGGCGCCCGTGGACCCGTGATGACCGTCTCCACGGCCTGTGCGTCGGGCGCCACCGCGCTCGGCGTCGCGGCGGATCTCTTGCGGTCGGACGCGGCGGACCTGGTCGTCACTGGAGGCTACGACATCCTCTGCCGCTTCGTCATGCGCGGCTTCGATGCGCTCAGGTCGCTCACGCGGGACCGCGCGCGGCCCTTCGACCGTCGGCGCAGCGGCCTCCTGCTCGGCGAGGGCGCGGCTCTCGTGCTGATGGCGCGCGACCGCGACGCGGGCGGGCGGCGCCTCGGGCGGCTGCTCGGCCACGCGAGCGCGAGCGACGGCGCCCATGTCGCGGCGCCCGATCCCGACGGGCGCGGCCTCGAGCGCGCGATCCGCGAGGCGCTCGCCCAGGCGGAGGTCGGGGTCGCCGATATCGACTTCGTGAGCGCGCACGGCACCGCGACGCCGCTCAACGACCGGGTGGAGGCCGCCGTGCTCAGGCGCGTGCTTGACGCGCACGCCGAGCGGATCCCCGTCAACGCCATCAAGGGCGCCCTCGGGCACACGATGGGTGCGGCGGCGACGCTCGAGGCGGTCATGTGCCTGCTCGCATCGCGCGAGGGCGTCGTGCCGCCCACGGTCGGCCTGGAGGAGCGCGACCCGGAATGTGAGCTGGACTTGGTGGCGACCGCGCCGCGCGCGGTCCGCCCGAGGGTGAGCCTCTCCACCTCGCTCGGCTTCGGCGGGTGTAATGCCGCGCTCGTCCTCGAGGGGGATGGACGGTGACCGGCACCGAGGTCGCGGCGGTCGGCGTGGTGACGGGGTGGGGGCAGAGCGTGGTCGCGCTGCCTTCGGACGCCGCGAGGGCGGCGGGCGGCCGGCGGGTCATCGCCGCGCTTCGACCGTCCCTGGTCGGCGAGCGGTTCCGCCGCGCCACACGCGAGTGCCTGCTCGGCGTCGCGGCCGTCGAGGCGCTCCTGCGTGAGGCGAGCCTCGGGCGCGAGGAGATCCGCGGCGGGGAGACGGCGCTGGTCTACGTGACGGCGGCCGCGTACGGTTCCGCGAATCACGATTTCATCGTCGCGGAGGCCGCGGACGTTGGAGCGGGCGCCGTATCTGTTGGAGCGGGGGCCGCGAGGACGGAACACAGCGTGGGTGGCCTGAGAAAGGCGCACGCTGGCCCCGTTGCTTCAAACACGCTTCACTTCCCGTACACCGCGCCGTCGGCGGTGCCAGCGGAGGTTGCGATCGAGTTCGGGCTGACCGGTCCCTATGTCATCCTGCTCGGGGGGGCGAGCGCGATGATCGACGGCCTCTGGCAGGCGACCCTCCTGCTGGGCCGTGGCCAATGCCGGCGCGCGCTCGTCCTCGCGGTCGAGACCTTCGCGGAGTGCGAACCGCTCTGGGCGCGCGGGCGCTGGCTCCTCCGGCCGCCGCTCGTGGAGTCGGCGGCGTGCGCGCTGCTCGTCCCCGGCCCGCGGCGGGCCACCTACGCGCCGGCGTCCACGCCGTCACCACTCGAGGCGCTCGTGCGCGTCCGAGCGGGCGAGACGCTGGCCTGCGCGCCGTTGATCGCGCTGGCCCTGGCGCGTGCGAGCGGCGGCGCGGGCCCGCTCAGGCTCACGGGCGAGTGGCGCGGCCGGCGCGCGGGCCTCGTCTGGGAGACCCCCTAGGAGGGCGATGGATCCCAAGGAAGTCCTCGACGAGCTCCGGACGATCCTCGTGACGCGCCTCAAGTTCGACCAGCGTCGGGCGGCCGACATGACGCTCGAGACGACGCTGCCGAAGGGTGTCGAGGGCTCGATCGGTCTCGACTCGCTCGACTTCATCGAGCTGTCGATCGCGATCGAGGAGCGTTTCGGGATCGTGATGGACGAGTCGCAGGACCTGACCAGGCATTTCCTGTCGTTCGACACGCTCGCTCGCTTCATCACGGCGAGGACGGAGGCCGCGTGAGACGAATCGCGGTCACCGGTCTCGGAGTCGTGAGCCCGTTCGGCGTCGGCACCAAGGCGTACTGGAACGGCTTGAGCGCGGGCGTCTGTGCGATCCGTCCGGTCACGCTCATCGAGACCGAAGGTTTTCGGTGCCGGATCGCCGCCGAGGTGCCCAACGGGATCGGCGGCTCGTTGCGGCGCTCACGGGCCGATCGCTTTGCGCTCGCCGCTGCGCGGGAAGCGCTGGAGGACGCCGGGCTCTCGCGCGTCGAGCGCGCCGAGGCGGCGCTCGTCGTTGGCGCGGTCGGCGGCGGGATGCTGGAGGCGGAGGCGTGGTACTGGGAGCGCTACCGAGGGTCTCGGCCGCCGTCCCGGCCGACGCCCCGCTCGACACTCCCATTCGCGCACGCCGAGGCGCTCGGCAACGCGCTCGGGCTCGAGGGGCCGCGCGAGACCGTCGTGATGGCATGCAGCTCCGGGGCCGCGTCGGTGGCGCTCGCCGCCGATCTTATCGCCGACGGCGTGGTCGCCACCGCCCTCGCGGGCGGGGTGGACGCCCTCACGCGCATCTGCTTCATGGGCTTCAATGCGCTGAAGCTCCTCTGTCCCGAGCCGTGCCGCCCGTTCGATCGTGACCGGCGGGGCCTGTCCATCGGTGAGGGCGCCGCGTTCGTAGTGCTCGAAGACCTGGAGCGGGCGCGCGCACGCGGCGCCCGGATCTACGCCACGCTCGCCGGGCACGGGATGACGACGGACGCCTATCACGTGACCGCCCCCCACCCGGACGGCGAGGGCATGGTGCGCGCGATGGCGACGGCGCTCGAGCGCGCGCGGCTCGCTCCCAAGGCCGTGGGCTACGCGAACGCGCACGGTACGGCCACGCCGCAGAACGACCGGATCGAGGCGCGCGCGATCCGCGAGGTGTTCGGCCCCGGGCAACTCCTCGTGAGCTCGACGAAGTCCATGATCGGCCACACCATGGCGGCGGCCGGTGCCCTCGAGGCGGTCGCGACCGTCCTGGCGCTGGTCCACGAGGTAGTCCCGCCGACGGCGAACCTCGAGACGCCCGATCCCGACGTGGCGTTCGACTGCGTGCCGCGCGTCGCCCGCGAGGCTCCTGTCGAGTACGCGATCTCGAACTCCTTCGGCTTCGGCGGGCAGAACGTGACGCTGCTCTTCGGTCGGGCGTAGCGATGGCGCGTGTCGTCGTCACGGGCGTCGGTGTCGTCACGGGCCCGGTCACCGGCGGCCGGGAGCACGTCCGGGCGTTCTTGGCGTCGAGCGGCGCTCCGGTGGTCTCCGTCCGCAGCTCCGCGCTCGACGGGCTCGTCGACGAGACGGAGGCCCGGCGACTCTCGCGCATCTGCCAGCTTTCCGTCGCGGCGGCGCGGATCGCGCTCGCGGACGCCGGGCTCGGCCCCGGCGCCGGGCTCGGGCTCGTGATCGGCGCCGAGTTCGGTGATGTGCGCTCGACGATCGCGTTCGTCGACGGCTACCTGCGCCGTGGGCCCGGGGGCCTCTCGGCGCTGCTCTTTCCGAACACGGTCATGAACACAATGGCGGCAGCCACCGCCATCGCCGTGACCGCGCGTGAACTGTCACTCACGCTCAACGCGCCCACGGTCGCCGGCGAGCTCGCCATCGCTCGCGCGACCGCCGCCGTTCGCGCCGGGCGCACGGACGCGGTGCTCGCGGGCGGCGTCGATGAGTTCGATTCGATCCTGGCCGAGCTGCTCGCCGACGGGGGCGCGCCGAGTGAGACACGCGGCGAAGGCGCCGGCTTCGTCCTCCTCGAGTCGCTCGACGTGGCGGAAGCCCGCGGCGCCCGTGTGCTCGGCGAGATCGCGGGGGCCTCGTGGCGCGCGATCAGGGCGCGGCCGTACGGCGTGGGTCGCGACGCCGCCTCGCGGGCGATCGCGGCGGCGCTGGACGAGGCTGGGGCGACCTCGGGCGACGTCGGCCGCGTCTGGGTCTCGGCGAGCGGCGACGGACCACGCGATCGCTGGGAGCAGGCGATCCTCACGGAGGCGCTTCGGCCCGCGCGGCCGCCGCAGACGGCGCTCGCGTCGCGCACGGGCCGGCACGCCGGTCTCGGAGCGCTCGCGGTCGCGGCGGCGGCGCTCGACGACGCCTCGGGCGGGCCGGCGCTGGTCCACGCGGTCGCTCGCGGTGGCACCCACGTCGCGCTGGTCGTACGAAACCGTGGTCGGGCCACCCACGATGTCTAGCGACCTCGCGACGTTCGCTCCACTGATCGTCATTCCGGTGTTCAACGAGGCGGAGACGATCGGCGAGATCGTCGCGGCTGCACGAGCGCACGCACCCGTGCTCGTCGTGGACGACGGCTCGGAGGACGAGAGCACGGGGGCCGCGCGCGCCGCCGGCGCCGACCTCCTCCGCCACCCACGGCGCCTCGGCAAGGGCCAGGCGATCCGGACAGGCATCGCCGCGGCGCGGAGCCGCGGCGCGTCGGTCGTCGTCACGCTCGACGGCGACGGGCAGCACGACCCGCAGGACCTCGCCGCCGTGCTCGGCGCCGCGCAGAGCGCGCCGCGGGCGATCGTGATCGGGAGCCGCCTCGGCGAGCCGGGCGCGCTCGCGCCCGACCGGCTGAACGCGATCCGAGTGGCGGGATTCTTCGTCTATTGGGCGAGCGGGCTCAAGCTCGAGGACACGCAGTCCGGCTACCGGGCCTACCCCGTCGCGCTGTTCGACGCGGTCGAGCTGAGGCACGGCGGCTTCGTGCTGGAGACCGAGGTGCTGATCGCCGCCGCGGGCCGCGGCTGGCAGGTGCGCGAAGTGCCGGTACGGGCGATTGCACGGGCGCGGCGGCGCAGCCGGTTCCGTCCGGTCGGTGACGGTGCGGCCATCGGCGCGTACCTGGCTGGCCGCGTCGCGGCGCGCTGGGCGCGCGAGGCGGCGGTCGGCGGCTGGTGGCGCCACCCGCGCCGACGGCGGGCCGCGGCGGCGGCCGGCGCCACGCTGGCGGCGCCCGCGCTGCTCTTTCTCCTTGCCCTGCAGGCGCTGATGCCACGCCGGCTTCCCGACGTGGTCACGCCGCTCGTCGAGAGGCTCTGCTCGCAGGCCCGGCTCGACCTCGCGGGCGAGCCCGAACCGACCACCCTCATGCCGCTGGCGGTGCCGCCGGAGGCGCCACGGTGACGTCGGCTGATCGCTACGACGTGGTCGTCGCAGGCGGCGGGCCGGCCGGCTCGGCCACCGGCGCCTTCCTGGCGCTGGCCGGGCGCCGCGTGCTCGTCGTCGAGCGCGAGCCGTTTCCGCGCTTCCACGTCGGCGAGTCGCTGCTGCCGGCGACGCTTCCCATCCTGGATCGGCTGGGCGTCCACAAGGCGATCGCCGAGCGTGGGTTCCAGGTGAAGTATGGCGCGACCTTCCACGATCAGGAGTCGGGGCTCGAGCACACGTTCTACTTCCTTCGGGACAAGCCCTGGCCGAGCTATGCCTATCAGGTCCCGCGCGCGGAGTTCGACGCGCTCCTGCTCGAGCACGCGAAGAAGCTGGGTGTGGACGTCCGCCAGCCGGCGACGGTGCAGGCCGTCGCCTTCGATGCCGACGGCGTCACGGTCACGGCCGAGAGCCACGGCCAGCGGACCCCGGTACGCGCGCGCTTCCTCGTCGACGCGACTGGCCGAGCGGGCCTGCTCTCCCAGACGGTCGGAGAACGCGAGCGAATCCCGAACCTCGGCAAGGTAGCGATTTTCGCCCACTGGCAGGGCGCCTGGCGCGCCCCCGCGCCGGACGAGGGCAACATCCGCATCTATGTCTTCGAGCACGGCTGGTTCTGGTGGATCCCGCTCGCCGCCGACCGGACGAGCGTCGGCTGCGTCATGCACGCGCGGACGGTGCACGACTGGGGCGGGATGCGCGATGCGCTCTACGCCGAGATGATCCGGCGGTGCCAGCGCGTTGCCGAAGGCCTCGCGGGCGCCCGACAGGTCACGGCGGTCCACAGCGAGGCGAACTTCTCGTACCGCAACCGTCCCGTCGTCGGCGACCGGTTCCTCGTCGTCGGCGACGCGATCGCGTTCGTGGACCCGATCTTCTCGGGTGGAGTGCACATCGCGCTCCAGTCGGGCGAGCTGGCGGCGCGCTCGATCGACCGCGCCCTGGCCGACGGCCGCTTCGACGCCCGGCGCTTCGCGGACTACGAGCGCCGCGTCTGGGGCGGGCTCCACCCGTTCTTCCGGTTCATCCACAAGTACTACGAGCCCGCGTTCCTCGAGCTCTTTCTCCAGCCCAGGACCGCCTTCGGCATGCTCGACGCGGTGTTGAGCGTGCTCTCGGGCGGCGCCTTCCTCCGCATGTCGTGGCGCACGCGAGCGTCGCTGGCGATCCTGTTCTCGATCGCGCGTGTGAACGTCTGGGTGCGACGGCGGGCCGGCCAGCCCGTAGCGTCACGTTTGGAGTGGTAGTACGAGCCGCAGCCGCAGGCGAGGCGAGTCTGTGAACCGGAGCGTACGAGCCGCAGCCGCAGGCGAGGCGAGTCTGTGAACCGGAGCGTACGAGCCGCAGCCGCAGGCGAGGCGAGTCTGTGAACCGGAGCGTACGAGCCGCAGCCGCAGGCGAGGCGAGTCTGTGAACCGGAGCGTACGAGCCGCGGCGTGCTGAGAATTCTTCGCGGGTACGCGTTCGCGATCGCCGGGATCGCGATCGGCGTCGCCGGTCTCGTCACGCTGGGCGCCATGAGCGAGCGCATCGTGCGCTTCATCGAGGGCGGCGACCGCTTCGTCCTCGGCCAGATCTCCGTGGCCGGGCGGGGGATGGGAATGGGCGCGGGCTTCACGGCGGGCGGTCTCCTGCCGGCGGCAACAATCAAAAAGATTTCCGCGGTCTCGGGCGTCGCGGGGGTGCAGCCCCAGGTCATGCTCCCGCTGGACCCCTCCACGTCGCAGTTCATGACCCTGACCCAGGAGCTGGTCCTCGGGCTCGACCTCTCGGTGCCGATGCCGAACCGCTACTACCGCGCGCTGCCGGTGCGCGTCGGCCGGTATCTGCGCGCGGGCGACCGGCACCGGGCCGTGGTCGGGGCCGCGTTCGCCGCCTCGCACGGCCTTGGCGTGGGCTCGGGGCTCGCGCTCGAGGGCGCGACGTATGAGGTCGTCGGGATCCTCGAGCGCATGCTGACGGCGCCCGACCGCTTCGTGTTCGTCCCGATCGAGGACGCCCGGGAGCAGTGGGTGGCGAAGGACCGCCTGCTCCGGACCCTGCTCGCGTCGGGCGCGGCGGCGCTCACGGCCGGCGACCTCAACACCGGCGTCGCGGTCGGCTGGCGCGATGGCGCGGACCCAGACGCGGTCGCCCGACGGATCATGGCCGAGGTGCCCGACGTCAACGTGCAGCTTCCGAGCGAGCTGTCGCGACTGCTCCGCGCCTCGACCGCGTTCTTCGCGGCGCTGCTCGTCGGAATCGGCGTGCTCGCGCTCGTGATCGGCGGCCTCTCGCTCGCCAACACCATGGCGGCGGCGATCTTCGAGCGGATCCGCGACTTCGGCGTCAAGCAGGCACTCGGCGCGACGGACCTGGACCTCGCGCGCGAGGTCTTGGGCGAGGCGCTGGTGGTCACGGTGTGCGGTGGCGCCGCCGGCGTCGGGCTCGCGATTCTGCTCGGAAGTTCCATCGACGTGTGGGCGGGCCGCTCGGGCCAGCAGCTCTTCCACTTCTCGACGCGCCTCCTCGGGGGGGCGTTCGCCTTCTCGGTCCTCCTGGGCGCCGCCGCGGCGGCGTGGGCCACCTTGCGCGTCGCCAGCCTCTCGCCGGCCGAGGCCATCCGGCGGGGCGCGTAGCGCGGCGCCGTGCTGCGCGCGTCCGGCCTCGTGAAGTCGTACCGGGCCCCCTCGGGCGAGCCGATCCCGGTTCTCCGCGGCGTGGACCTCACGGTGAAGGACGGCGAGCTGGTCGCGGTCGTCGGGCACTCGGGCTCCGGCAAGAGCACGCTCCTCAGCGTCCTCGGGCTCCTCGAAGACGCCGACGCGGGCGAGATCACATACGAGAACGTCTGCGTCAGCGTGCGCTCGCGCTCGGCGAAGAGCCGCGCACGGGGGCGGTGGGTCGGCTTCGTCTTCCAGTCGTTCCTGCTGCTGCCGTCACTCACCGCACTCGAAAATGTCGTGCTCGCGGCGCGCTACACCGGGCGCGACCGCACGGAGGCTCGGCGGCGAGCGCAGGTACTGCTCGACGAGCTCGGCGTGCTCGAACGGAAGGACCATTACCCACAAGAGCTGTCGGGGGGCGAGCAGCAGCGGATCGCCTTTTGCCGGGCGGTGCTGAACGACCCACCGCTGCTCCTCGCCGACGAGCCCACCGGCAATCTGGACGACGCCAACGGCGCCGTCATCTTCGACGCGCTCCGACGGCGGGCGCGCGCGGGCGCCGCGGTCGTCGTCGTGAGCCACCGCCCGGAGGCGGCGATGGGCGCCACGGCGGTCTACCGGCTGCGGGGTGGAGTGCTGGAAGCGTGAGTCGCCCTTGAGCCCCGGAGGTTCCGAAATGAGGATCGTCGCGTTCGTGCTGGCGACACTCGTCGTGGCGCTCGTTGCGCCCGTCGATGCGGGGTCGGCCTCCCAGACCTTTCCGGTGACGCTCGACCGGGCGTGGTCCATCGCCGAGAAAGTGCTCAAGGTCCTCGGCTGGGACCTCGACAAGGTCGACCGCTCGATCGGCTGGATCACCACCGACTCGCGCAAGCTCGACGGCGAGGACTACGGCGTCTACGCCAAGGGCACGCGCCACCGGCTGCGGGTCCACCTCAAAGCGGACGGGGAGAACCGGACGACGATCACGGTGGAGCGCACGGTATTCAGGCGCGAGCGCATCCTCTGGATGGACAGCGACGAGCCAGTCGCGACCCCGGACCAGGCGGTCGAGCGCGAGGTGCTCGCGGCGATCGGAAGGTCGTTCTGATGCTGAAGACCTTCGTGCTCGTCCTGATCGCTGTCGTGATCGGCGGCACCGGTCACGTCCTGCTCTCGAAGGGGATGAAGACGGTCGGCGACCTCACCGAGGCGCCGTCGTCGATGGTGGGCGGGATGATTGTCCGTGCGGTCTCGAGCCCGTGGCTGCTTCTCGGCGTGGCGCTCCAGGCGACGTTCTTCGTGATGTACTTGACCCTGCTCTCGCGGGCGAACGTGAGCCAGGTGCTTCCGCTGACGGCGATCGACTACATCGTGGTCGCGCTCCTCGCCCGCCTTCTCCTCGCCGAACCGGTGACGCCGGCCCGCTGGGCCGGCATCGTGCTGATCGCGGCCGGCGCGGTCCTGGTCTCGCGCACCTGACGCGCGCAGGTGCGGCGCTCGCCGTGGCGGCGCTCGCGGTCGCGACCGCGGCGCCGCTCGTCTTCGAAGGGCTCGGGCTGGCGCCCTTCGACGATCCGGGCGAGGGCATGCACGTCGAGATCGCGCGCGAGCTTCTGCGCTCACGCGATCCGGTCACGCTGACGCTCGGCGGCGTCCGCTACGTGGACAAGCCGCCGCTCCTCTATGCGCTTGTCGCCAGCGCGCTGGCCCTCGCCGGGCCGAGTGAGACGGTGGCGCGCGCGGTGCCCGCGCTCTCCGCCCTCGCCGGCGTCGCGGCCACGGCGTGGTTCGGCGGACGGCTGCTCGGCGCGCTCGGCGGGTTCGTCGCCGGGATGGCGCTCCTGACGAGCGTGGGGTTCTTTGCCTTCGCACGCTACGTCCGCCCCGAGACGCTCTTCGTCGCCGCGCTCGCCTGGGGGTTCGCGCTCGTCCTCACGGGCGTCGCCGAGGGACGGCGCGGGCGGGTCGCGGCGGGCCTCGCGGTCTTCGGCGTGGCGGGGCTCGCGAAGGACCCGATCGGCGCGCTGGCGCCGCCACTCATCATCGGCACGGCGCTCGCGCTCGCGCGCCGGGCGCGGCCGTTCGGCCGCTGGCTTCCGTTGCCGGGCGTCTTCGCGTGCCTCGTGCTCGGCTTTGGGTGGTGGCCGGCGGTGGAGCGACGCACGCCGGGGTTCGTCTGGTACACGGTGATCGACAACCACGTGCTCAACGTGGCGCGGGCCCGCCAGTTCCCCGACGAGGACGTGCCCCTCTCGGTCGCGCAGTTCCTGGCGGTCGCGCTCCTGGGCGCGGCACCGTGGATCCTCTCGGCCGGCGCCGCGCTCGGAGCACTCGTCCGGCAGCGCGCGTGGCGCGATCCTCGGGAGACGGCGTGGGTCGCCCTCGCCCTCTGGGCGGTCGGCGGCATCGCGCTGGCGGCGCTCTCCCCGTTCCGGCTGCCGCACTACGGGCTGCCCGCTTACTTCGCGGTCGCCCTCCTCGCCGCCCGCGGCTGGGAGTTTCACGGCGGCCGGCGTCTCGTCGTCGCCCATGCGCTCGTCTTCGCCGCGCTCGCGCTGGTCTGCGGGCTCTTCTGGGTGAGCGACGGGAGTCACTTTCTCGAGTCGGTCCTGCGCGCCACGGACGTCGCCACGCGCAAGAGCGCGGCGGCTGGGCAGGGGGCGCCGCTGCCGTCGTTCGCGGAGTTCCAACCTCTCCTCGGCGACGCCGCCCTCGTCTTCGCGGCGGGCGCCGTGACGTCCATCGCCTGCGTCCTCGTAGGAGGCGGCGCGTGGGCGCGCCCACGCGTCGCCGCGTTCGCCGTCCTCGCCCCGATGCTCGCGCTCTTGCCGTTGGTCGCCGCCGCGCTCAGCCTGGTCTCCGCCCACCGCGCGGCGCAGGGGATGGGCCTCGAGCTCGTTCGGCGCGCCAGGCCGGGGGATCTGATCGTCCACGAGGGCCCGCTCGAGAACTCGGGCGCGCTCGAATGGTATTCGGGCCGCCGCCCCGTGATCCTCGAGGGTCAGAAGAGCGTGCTGGCCTTCGGAGCGCGCCGCCGTGATGCACGCGACGCGTTCTGGGACGCGGCGCGGCTTGCGACGGCCTGGGGGACCGCCCGGGTGTGGGTCGTGAGCGTGCGTCCCCCCGAGGCGAGTGTCGTTGCGGCGCTTCCAGGTGCGCGGCTCGTCTTCGCCGACGGCGGCCGGTGGCTCTGGGTCAACGAGCCGCCCTAGTCACCGTCAGTGGGAGCGCCGCCGCTCCCCCCGACCCCCCCCACGGATTACGCGCGGCGGCCTGGCCCGCAAACCGATTGCGCGGGCAAAGCCCGCGCTCGAGAGGTGGTTACGCCGATGCGCTGGCGGGGGGTTTCTCCAGAAGCTCGGTGACCGTCGTGAGCTCGTAGCCCGCCGCCCGGAGCCCGTCGATCATCGCGGGGAGGGCCTGGACGAGGCGCTCGGGCGCGCGCCAGGGTCCCTCGGCGTCGTGCAGGTCCACGATGGCTCCGGAGTGGGCGCGGCGTAGGACGTGCCGCACCTGGTCCTCCGCCGCCACGGGCCTGAGCCCTTCGGGCTGGAGCGACCAGAACACGCACCGCTCGCCACGGCGGCGGAGCGCGCCGAACATCGCGGCGTTGACCATCCCCCACGGGGGACGGAAATGACGTGGCTCGCGTCCTGCGAGCTCGGCCAGCGTCGCGTGTGCCCGGTCGATCTCCTCTGCGGTCCGCCGCGGGCCGCAGAGCCACAGGGACCGATGCGACCAGCCGTGGCTCGCGACTTCGTGGCCGTCGCCGACCATGCGGCGCACGGCGTCCGGGACCTGCACGGCACGCTCGCCCACCAGGAAGAACGACGCGCGCGCCCCGCGCCCGGCGAGGAGGTCGAGAACGCGTGGCGTCCAGTCGCGATCGGGACCGTCGTCGAACGTGAGCGCCACACGCCGGGTCGCGTGGCTGCCGCGCCACACGCAGCCGAGCGCGAGTAGGTGGGCGCCCCACGCATACGCCGCCCATCCGACGGCGGCGGCGACACCGAGCCGCGTCAGGATCACGGCCGCCCCGTCGGCTGTCCCAGCGGCTCGAGCACTGCGGAGACGACCCGCTGGGTCGCGTCGCGCCGCCGGAGGCGGCGGATCCGCGCGCGCAGCCGCTCGAGGAGGTCGGGATCGCCGAGCGCGCGGTCGAGCAGGTGAACGAGCTCGACGTAGGAGCGCGCGACGAGCGCTACTCCTGCGCGGGCAGCGAAACGCTCGTTGCGGCGCTCCTGGCCGGGCAGCGAGCCGTAGGCAAGGATAGGCACCTCGGCCACCATCGCCTCGGCGAGCGTCAGGCCGCCGGCCTTCGTCACCAAGAGGTCGGCCGCCGCCATGAGTCGACGGACGTCTTCCACGTAGCCGAGTGTCCGGACGCGCGAGCCGTCGGTGAGGCGCTCGAGCTTTCGCCTGAGGCTCGTGTCGTGGCCCGCGACGAGGAGCCCGTGGAGTGGCCGCTCGAGGGCGTCGAGGGCCCGCCCGACGTCGGGCAAGCGACCGAACGAGCCGCGCGAGCCCGCCATGGCGAGCACGACGGGGACCCGCGCCCCGAGCCCGAGGGCGGCGCGCGCGGCGGCGGGGTCCTCCGGCTCGGCGAACTCCGCGCGGACAGGCATGCCGGTCACGACGATCCGCTGCGCGGGGATGCCGCGGGCGATGAACTCGTGCTTCACCTCGTCGGCCGCGACGCAGTAGCAGTCGATGTGGCGCGCGATCCACTGGCTGTGCGCGACGAAGTCGGTGACGACAGTGGTGTGGGGCGGCGTGCGCCGGCCCTCCGCGAGCAGCGCGGACATCGCGGTGGCGGGCGTGGCGTGGACCGTCACGACCGCGTCCGGCCGGAGCGAATCGAGCAGCGGCCCGAGCCGTCGGGCGCCCAGGCGCGTGACGCCCAGGGCCAGCGGCGAGTCGCTCGCCATCCAGTCGCCGAGCGCGTAGCCGATGCCCCAGAGCACGGGCGCGCGGCGGAGCATCGCGTGGTAGAGCGCGCGCGAGGCGCGCTCGAAGAGCGGGGAGACCAGCTCACGGAAGTGGTCCACGACCGTGACCCCACACCCCTCGCGCTCGAAGGCCCGCGCGAGACACTGCGCCGCGGCGTTGTGGCCGGAGCCGTAGCTGGCAGTGAGGATGAGGACGCGTTTCATCGTCGCGGGCCCCATGCTACCCTCTGGCCGAAGTCAGCGAAACACACCAAGTCGGTCGTCAATTACCCACATTTCCACCGTTGTCCACAACAGAAAAATTGCACGATCTGACGCGCTCTCGCGGGCGTCGGATGGAGGATTACCCCATTTTCTCTGGCCGACACCGAGGGTTGCCCGGAAAAAAAATGAATTGACGCGACCTTACCCATCGCCTACTCTCCATCCCGTCTGTGACGGCACGGGCGGAGGGTTTGTGAGCTCTCGAGCCAGCTCCCTTTGGGTGTTGTCTCGCTACGGCCTCGCCGTGATCCTGGCGGGACTCGCGTTCCTGACCAGCCTCGGGATGGCGCCGCACTGGAGCCAACACCACCTCCTGTTGCCCTTCTATCCCGCGGTCATTTTGAGCGCCTGGTTTGGCGGCTTCGGCGCCGGACTCCTCACGACGCTCCTGTCCGGAGTCGCGATCACCTCTCTCTATCTGTCTCCGGCCCACTCACTGACGATCCGGGACCCGGGGGACCTCGTAGGAGTCCTCCTATTCGTGAGCGTCGGTCTTCTCGTCAGCGCCATGAACGCTCGGTTGCTGGATGCGCAGTGTCGCGCCGAGTCGGTCGCCCGAGAGCTCCGGCGGGAGATCGAGGAGCGGAGGACCTTGGAAGCGGTGTCTGCCAAGCTCGCGACGATCGCGGACGAGCTGTATACCTCGGCCGAGCGTTACCGGCAGCAGATCGCGCGCCTCGGGGGGGTATTCCGCGCGCGGCGCGACGGACGGATCGTCGAGTGCAGCGATCTCTTCGCGCGCCTCCTCGGCGCCGCCTCGTCCGAGCAGGTTCTGGCGCGGAGTCTGACAGACCTCTTCCTCGACCCCGTGCAGTGGCAGGAGTTGACGGCATCGCTCACGCCGGGGGGTCTCGTCTGCAGCCGGGAGCTCCACTGGTGGCGGAACGACGGCGCGCCGCTCACGGTCTTCGCGAGCATCCGCGAGGCCGACGGTCTCGTCGAAGGAATCGTGATCGACATTACCGACCGCACGGGCGCCGAGGCGGTCGATCAGCGTTCGAGATGAGCAGGCACATCCCGTCGCCTCCAGCCGACGCGCGGTGCCCGATCCGCTGGCTCCAGGCACGGTATCGGTTCGGCGAGGACTGCAGGCATATTTCTGTCCCCGAGACGGGCCTGACACGCATTCGCGAGATGGCGGACGAACTCATGGGGACCGCCGGCCTCGTCGCGATTTACATCGCCGACGCACCGGCCAAGGCGTATGACCTCGCGGAGAAGCTCGGCCGGGTCGTCGGCACTGTTCAACTCGTCCCGCTCCCGGCGGGGCGCTCGGAGCGAGACTATCAAGACCGTGACCCGATCGACGAATACCGCGCGTGGCCTTACGGGTGGCCGTGCAGGGTCGTTCATGCACCCCCGCCGCAGCAGTGCCCTCTTCTCAGTGACCTCGTAAAAGAGGTTTACGGGCCCGGCGCACCGTTCCTGCCGTTCGTCGCTCCACTTCGGTACGCCCCGATGCGACTGGACCAGAAGATGAGTCGTGCCCTGGAGCGCTACTTCAACTAGCAGGCTGCTGAAAAAGCGAATGACGACGGCACTGTTGTTCTCAACTCGGTCCAGCGGAGGCCCCGCGGGCGACCCGCGCGGCGTCCGGCTGCCGGCCGATCTGCGATCGTCAGGCCCTGTCCGTTCCCCGTCATACTGTTTGGGACGTGAGGTTTCGAATCCGAACGAGGTTGTAGACGGCCAAGGTAAAGGTAAACATCCAGTCCACGCGGCGGGTCCCGCGATGACGGGTCTTTCGCATCAGGCCGACGGTCTTGAGCCAGCCGAAGATCTCCTCGACGCGCTTCCGCCGACGTTGGCTCACCCGATAGCCGCGATGGCGGGTGGTCC
>QHSX01000053.1 GCA_003221695.1 Candidatus Rokuibacteriota bacterium | reverse complement strand
GTACTTCTTGCGGAAGTCCGACACATACTTCGTGTTCGCCTCGTTGTTGAGGTCCGGGCTCCAGTACCGCGTCTCCCAGTTGCCGAGCGCCGCCTCCTTCAGCGCGGGGAGCGTCACCTCGTCGATCGTGTAGACCGAGTAGACCGGGATCTGCTCACGGAGCCCCGCCTGAGCGTACTGCTTCACGAACTGGATCCCCATCGCTCCCGGATAGAAGACGAACACCGCCTTCGGATTCGCGGCTCGGATCTGACTGATCTCCGCCTGGTAGTCCGGCTGGTTGACCTGCGTGTACACCTCGGCGACGATCCGGCCCTTGAAGTACCGCTTGAACCCGCTGAGCATGTCTTTGCCGGCGGCGTAGTTGGGCGCCATGATGTACACGTCGGTGAGGCCCTGGTCGGCCATGTATTTGCCCATCGCCTCGGGCGTCTGGTCGTTCTGCCAGGACGTGGTGAAGAAGTACTCCGAGCAGTCCTTGCCGGCGAGCTGGTGGGGGCCGGCGTTGGTGCCGATCATGAAGACCTTCTCGCGCGTGACCACCGGCGCCACGGCGAGCATGACGTTGGACCAGATGATGCCGCTGACGAAGTGGACCTTGTGCTTCTTGAGCATCTCGTCGGCGACCTGCTTGCCCACGTCGGGCTTCTGCTGGTCGTCGCCGTAGATCAGCTCGACGTCGAGGCCGCCGACTTTGCGGCCGAGGTGGTCGAGGGCCAGCTCGACCGAGTCCTTCATGTGCTTCCCGATGATGCCGGCCGGGCCGGAGAGCGAGGTGATGAACCCGATCTTCACCGCCTCAGCCGACGCCGGCCCCACGGCCACGAGGCTCGTGAGGAGTCCGACGAGAACCGCTCGAATGATCGTGCGCACGGTGTCCTCCAGGTCACGCTCGCCGTCGCGCCGAGCGAGCACGGTCCGGAAATGAGTTGCGCGATTCTAGCAAACGCCCCCGAGTGAGTCCAGGCGCGCCGGCGTGAACGCGCGCGCTCACCGCGCGGCCAGCGAGATCACGTAGTTGCCGCTCCCCGACGAGGGGCCGTAGGCGTGCACCGTCGCCGCGAATTTGCGCTGGGCGCCCAGCAGCGCGCCGAGCATCATCGCGAGGTGCCGCCCGCCCATCTCCGGCTCGGCCGCCTCCGCGTACTCGGGCAGCCACGCCCAGAGCTTCTCGTACTCGCCGTCGGCGAGCATCCGCGCGAACCGGCGGTCGAGCTCCTGATCCGCCGGGCTCGGCCACTTCTCCGGCCCGCGGACCAGCTTGTGCGAGACGCTCCCGCTCGCGACGAACGCGGCCCGGCGGCCGCCGGCCACGACGGCGTCGGCGATGATCCGGCCCCACGCGAAGCTCTCGCGGAGGTCGGCGGCGAGGCACACGGAGATCGGCACCACCGGGATCGACTGACTCCGGTCGAGATAGCACACGAGCGGCATCACGGTCCCGTAGTCGAGCGGGTAGTGGATGTCGTCGGCGAGAACGCACTGGAGCCCGCCGGCCCGGCCGCGCTCGATCAGCGCAGAGCCGAGCTCCCAGTCGCCCGGAAAGTCGTAGGCGACGCCGTGGATCAGCTCGGGCGCCTCCTGGGCCGTGAGGACGCCTCGGTGACGAGGCGTGCCGTCCACGACCGTCGGGAAGGTCGTGATCAGGTGGCACGAGTTGATCACGATCACGTCGGGGCGGGCGTCCGAGACGTCTCGCCCCTGCGCCACGAGCCCGTCGCGCACGGCGCGGAAGTCGGGATGGGCGAGCTTGCCGGCGAACGCGGCCTCGTAGGTGCAGTAGCGGGGCGTGTGGACCGAGAGGTAGACGCGGCTCAGCTCGCCCACGGCGCCCCCCTCAGAGGATCTTCCGGCCGCGGTCCTCGGGCGGGACCGTGAGCCCGAGCGCCGTCAGCTGGGCGTCGATGTCCTCCCTGTACATCCGCCGGAGCTCCGCGTTCCCCCAGCGCCGGAGACCGTAGGCCACGGCCAGCTGGCTCGCGCGGGAGTCGGATTTGCCGAACGTGTCGAGAGCACGCGGGTACCACTTGTCGATCGCCCGCTGGACATCCCCCGGCGCGGCCTCGGCGAGCCGGGCGTACTCGGGATTCCGCACGGCGTCGGCGATCCGGCGCGCGCCGAACGAGGCGTGAAACTTCTCCTCGTGGACCATCGACGTCATCTCCCGCGCCCAGGGGGCGAAGCTCGAGTTCTCCATGGCGCGCAGGTGGTACCAGGCGACCAGGTCCATCGTGAAACAAAACGCGATCGTGTCGATCCAGCTCTCGAACGGCACGTTGAAGGCGTCGAGCTGGTGCTCGCCCATCTTGCGGCGAAGCAGGTCGTCGGCCAGCGCGGCCCCGTCCGGGCCGAACGAGCGAAGCAGCCGGCAGTCGATGAACCCCTGGTGCGCCTCGTCGGCGGCGATCTGCGCCTGGATGTAACGGTCCTCCGGCGTCGGCCCCCGGTTGATCCAGGGCTGGTGCTGCTCCACGGAGGCGAACTCGGTCGAGGCGAGCGCCCCGATCAGCTTGAGCAGGACCTGCCGGTACTCCTCGGGCATCTGCTCGACCGTCTCGACCTTGCGCATGCCCTGCAGGACGCCCCACTCGACCGCGCGCGACACGGACACGGGCGCTCACCTCCTCCGCCGGACGGCCGCCGGCGCGGGACCGAGTATACTTCACGCTCCCGTGAGTCGCTTCACCACGTCGTCGGGAATGGGCGTCGCGTGGAGCGGCGCGCCCGGCGCCTCGGGACGTGCGATCCACGCGCGAACCTCGAAGCCCGTCGCGCAGAGCCGGGACCCGACCGAGATCTCGTGCTCCATCCGGAACGTCTTGGCCCGCACCCACGCCACGCGCGAGCGGATCGTCAGCACGTCGCCGTAGCGCGCCGGGCTCACGAACCGCGACCCGGACTCGACGATCGGCACGCCGACGATCGCGTACTTCGGGAACGCCTCGGGCCACGCGAGTTCGAGCGAGGCGAAGAGCGCCTCCGAGCCCCAGTCGTACCACTCGAAGAAGCGCGGGTAGAAGACGATGCCCGCCGCGTCCACGTCGCCCCACCGCACCTGGACGGTCGTCGTGTGCTCGATCACGCCGGGAAGCGGTTCGCCTTCCAGTCGAACGCCAGATCCATCACCAGGCAAGAATACGCAAAGTTAGACCGGATTGAGTTGTCTCATTTGAGCCTGTTGTTGGGCGCCGATCCTTGAAGAGTGAAACGCAGTAGGTGTAACTTCTTACTGTCACTCCCGCAACAGATGCGGGGCTCTGACCGGTGCGGAGGGCACCGCCCCACCCAGGACGGAGAGAAATGTGTCCCTATCAGAGCGCCGACTGAAACCGGCTATCCTCGCGCTCGTCATCCTCTGTTCGTCCGCGACAGAGGCATTGTCAGGCTGTCCTGACCTCTCGGGGAAGTACTATCGCCAGGGAGAAGACGGATATGTAATATTTCGGATACGGCAAGTGGAGTGTAGCTCGCTGGAAATCAGCGATGAGCGTAACTACCTCGGGAAGATAACCATTACTAAATTAGCACTAAAGGCAGATGGGATATTCAGATGGATTCGCGGTGATCTTTACGATGCGAAGGCAGCAAACATGATAGCAAGTCGGTTCGTCGGCAATACATTTGAAATCACGAAGGTGCCTCCGTTTTCTACGAAGAGCGGGGAAGGAGATCCCGACATTAAGATCGGTAAGTTGCTTGGACTACGCGCGATGTCGGCGGTCGAGGTCTACAGTTTAGATTCTCAGGGGAATTTGCGCATAGCCACGAGGGACTATGATTATGACGGTAAGTTGACATATGAGGGGAGTGTCGTTGCAGAAAGACAATAGTCCTCAGTCTCCCCACGCGTGGCGCCGACGTGCTGCCTTTGTCGACCCCTCCGGACATCGGCTTCTATCGTGGGTGGAACATCGCGTTCGATGCCCTCATCGCCGACCTGATTCGCGCTAGCCAACGGTGCGGGCGTTTCTTTCGAGGCCCTCGCCGCGCCCGCACGCACTGATCCTCGGAAACGTGTTTCTCGCAGTAGTAGCTTCGCCTCTCTCATCTCCTTGAGTCCTTCGCGATTTCTCTTGGCCTCCGCGCGGTTACTTTGGAAAACGATTGGCCTTCCAGTCGAAACTCCGCCAGAAGGCGTCGATGCGGTCGACGACCCCGTGGAACTTGTGCCGGCCGTCGGCGTGGGCGGCCCAGAGGTCCTCGATCGACTCGAACTGGGCGAGCCAGGCCAGACCGTACTCCGCCGGCTCGGCCATCTTCATCTCGTCCGCGAGGAAGCGCCGGTAGCCGTGGCCCGGATGGATCCAGAACCCTTCCGACGTCTCCTCGGTGAAGAGCCGCGGCGCCTGATCGACAGGTGCGCGGCAGAGGAAGAAGCGCGCGGTGAAGCGGATCGGGCTCGAGCGGGGCGTGATGAAGTGCGACAGGTACCGGAGGCCGCGGAGGTCCACCCACCAGCTCTCGCGCGCGAGCAGCTCGGCGAACGGCGCCTCCCCCGCCATGAGCGCCGTGCGGCAGCGCTCGATCCGGGCCGCGACCGCGGGCACCCCGGCGTCGAGCGGGTGGTCGTGGCCGTCGCACGCGAGGAGGATGCCGCTTTCTTCGAGGAGCTCGCGGACGGCGGCCACCCAGAAGGCGAGCGCCGGCGCGTCGTCGTGGCTCGGGAAGATCGTGTCGGCCTCGACCGTGCCGAGCCCACGGCAGCGCGCCCGCGCGCTAGGCGATCCGTCGGCGGGATCGACCTTGCCGCCCGGGAAGGCGTAGTAGCCGCCGAGGAACTTCATGGACCGCTGGCGGCGGATCATGTAGACCTCGATCGGCTCCGGCGCGCCGGCCGGCGACGGGCGCACGAGCACGACGGACGCGGCGGGCTTCGGCTCCACCGGCGCTGTCACGGACGAGGGCAGGAGCGAGCGAGCCTCAGGCTCGCTCGAGACGCGAAGCGGGGGGCTTGGGGGGCGGGTGGATCGCCGAGACGAGCGAGCCCCCCGCTCGCTCGAGACGCGAAGCGGGGAGTCTGGGGGGCCGGTGGATCGCCGAGACGGGCGAGCCCCCGGCTCGCTCGAGACGCGAAGCGGGGAGTCTGGGGGGCGGGTGGATCGCCGAGACGGGCGAGCCCCCGGCTCGCTCGAGACGCGACCAGGGGAGTTTGAGGGGGGACCGTCGCGGGTCACCCCTCAACATTAAAGATTGATCAGCTGCGCGACCCGCTCGCGATGGTACGTCGCGTCGCCGAAGGTGAACTCCGACGATTTGGCGCGCTTGAAGTACAGGTGCAGGTCGTGCTCCCACGTGAAGCCGATGCCGCCGTGGAGCTGGATCCCGGTCGCCGACACCTTGCGGTACGCGTCGGAGGCGTACGCCTTCGCCATGGACACGGCGAGCGGCGCCTCCGGGACGTTCTCGTCCACCGCCCACGCCGCGTAGTACGTCAGCGACTTCGCGTTCTCGACCTCCACGAGCATGTCCGCCGCCTTGTGCTTGACGCCCTGGTAGGTCCCGATGGGCTTGCCGAACGCGACCCGGATCTTCGCATACTCGCTCGTCATGTCGAGGACCTTCTGCGCGCCGCCGCACATCTCGGCGCAGAGCGCGACCGTCGCGCGCTCGATCACGCGCGCCAGCGGGGCCCAGCCGCCGCCCTTGCCGCCGAGCACGGCGTCGGCGCCGACCCGCACGTCCGTCAGGCTGACCTCGCAGAGCTTCCGTGTCGCGTCCATGGTGGGCAGGAGCTTGACCGTCATCCCCGCGGCGCCCTTCGGCACGAGGAAGAGCCCGACGCCGTCCTCGGGCGATTTCCCCTCGGCAGTGCGCGCGACCACGACGACGACGTCGGCCGTGTGCGCGTCGAGCACGAAGAGCTTCGTGCCGGACAGGACGAACGCGCCCTTGTTCTCACGCGCGGTCACCGTGACGCCGGCCGCGTCCCAGCGCGCGTTCGGCTCGGTCCACGCCAGCGCGGCCTTCGCTTCCCCGGCGGCGATCCGGGAGAGCCACTCCTTCTTCTGCGCGGGGGAGCCCGCCTCGAGGATCGTGAGGCCGCCGAGGAGCACCGTGGAGAAGAAGGGTCCGGGCATCACCGAGCGTCCCATCTCCTCCATCAGCACCGTGAGGTCCACGAAGCCGAGGCCGCTGCCGCCGTACTCCTCGGCGTAGATCAGGCCGAGCCAGCCTTGCTCGGCGAGCTTCATCCAGAACTGGTCGGTGACGCCCGCCGGCTCCTCCATCCGCGCGCGCACGAAGGTCGAGGGGCACTCGTTCTCGAAGAACTTCCGCGCGGTCGCGCGGAGCATCTCCTGCTCCTGGCTGAACCCGAAATCCATGACTAGTCCTTCGGCAGGCCGAGCAGCCGCTCGGCGATGATGTTCTTCTGGATCTCCGTCGTGCCGCCCTCGATGGAGTTGGCCTGCGACCGGAGGAAGGAGTGCTGCCAGACGCCGCCGTCGACCGCGCGGTCCGCGCCCTTCCAGAGCTGGGCGTACGGCCCCTCGATCTCCATCGCCAGTTCTTGGAGTCTCTGGTGAGTCTCGACCCAGACCATCTTCCCGGTCGACGCCTCGGCGCCGGGCATCTCGCCGCGCAGCAGCTTCGTGATCGCCCGGGCGCCGGTGACGCGCAGGCACTCGGTGTCGATCCAGAGCTGCGCGAGCTTCTGCCGCCAGAGGGGGTCCTTCGTGATCACGCGTCCGTGCTTCTCCATCCGGCGCGCCAGCTCGATCAGGCTGTCGAGCGCGATCCGGAGGCGCATCTGCAGGCCGAAGCCCAGCGTGAGTCGCTCGTACATCAGGGTCGTGATGCCGACCTGCCAGCCGTTGTTGACGCCGCCGAGCACCTCGGACTCGTGGACGCGCACGCTATCGAAGAAGACCTCGTTGAACTCCGCCTCGCCCGTGATCTGGCGGAGCGGCTTCACCACGACGCCGGGCAGCTTCATGTCGAGCAGGAAGTAGGTGATCCCCTTGTGGCGGGGAGCGTTGGGGTCGGTCCGCGCGAGCAGCATCATCCAGTCCGCGACCTGCGCGAAGGACGTCCACACCTTCTGGCCGTTGATCACCCAGAACTCGCCGTCCTTCACCGCGCGCGTCTGGAGCGACGCGAGGTCCGAGCCCGCGTTCGGCTCGGAGTACCCCTGGCACCAGATCTCCTCGCACGAGAGGATCTTCGACGGGTACCGCTTCTTCTGCGCCTCGGTGCCGTAGGCGATGATCGTGGGGCCGGCCATGCCCACGCCCAGCACGTTCAGGATCGGCGGCGCCTTGGCGAGCGCCATCTCCTCGTGGACGATCAGCTCCTCCATGAACGTGAGGCCGTGACCGCCGTACTCCTTGGGCCACGTGAGGCCGATGAAGCCGGCCTCGTAGAGCCGGCGCTGCCACTCGCGCAGTAACTCGTACGCTTCGACGCGCGGGATCTCCGAGCTGCCGACGTGCTTCCACTCGCTCGGGATGTTGTCCCTGAGCCAGGCGCGGACGGTCTGGCGGAACGCCTGCTGTTCGGGGGTCAGCGAGAAGTCCATTGCCCCTCCTCGGAGGGCTGCTCCGACGCACTGAACGGTGGTTCATTCTAGGAACCCTCCTCCGGGGAAGTCAAGGCTTATACTCGTCGTTCGTGATCACGGTCTCGGCGTCGCGTCTTCAGTCACGGATCGAGGCGCTCGCCGGCTTCGGCGCCTTGCCCGGCGGCGGCGTGACGCGTCCGTGCTGGTCGCCGCAGCACGAGCAGGCGCGCGCCTGGCTCACCCGGGAGCTCTCCGCCGCGGGGCTCGAGACGTGGGTGGACCGCGCGGGCAACGTCTTCGGCGGCCTCGGGCTCCACGCGTTCGGCGCCGACGCGCCCGCCGTCCTCACGGGCTCGCACATCGACACGGTGCCGGAGGGCGGCATCCTCGACGGCGCGCTCGGCGTCCTGGCGGGGCTCGAGGCGCTCGAGACGATTCGCGAGACGAACGCCCCGCACCGCCGCCCCCTCGCCGTCGCGGCGTGGAGCGACGAGGAAGGCCGGTACGGGAGCCTCTTCGGCTCACGGACCTTCTGCGGCCGGCTCGACCTCACGCGGGTCGAGGCGATGGCGGCCGTCGACGGCGAGCGCCTGGTCGACGCGATGGCGCGGGCGGGCTTCGACGCGCGCCGCGTCGCGGAGGCGCAGGCACCCGCCGGCGCGGTCGCCGCGTACGTCGAGCTCCACATCGAGCAGGGGCCGCGGCTCGAGGAGGCGGGGATCCCGATCGGCATCGTGGACTCGATCGTCGGCGTGCGTCGCACCCGCGTCGCCTTCGTCGGCCAGGCCGATCACGCGGGCACCACGCCGATGGAGCGGCGCCGCGACGGCTTCCTCGGGGCCGCCGAGTACGCGCTGAAGGCGCGAGACCTCGTCGTCAAGCACGGTGGCGGCAAGAGCGTGACCAACATCGGCGTGGTCCGCGTCCACCCGGGTGTGACGAACATCGTGCCCGCGCGCGGCGAGTTGGTCCACGAGATGCGCGGGCCCGACGCGGAGACGCTGGCGCGACTCGACCGTCGCGCGGCCGCCCTCGCGCGCAGTGTGGCGCGCCGCCGCCGGCTCGAGGTCGAGATCCAGCCGATGACCGCGACGACGCCGGCAGCCTGCGCGGCGCGGGTCCAGCGCGCCATCGAGCAGGCGTGCCGGACGCTCGGCCTCCGCTCGACGCATCTGTATTCCGCCGCGGGCCACGACGCGCAGAACCTCGCCGCGATCACCGACGCGGGGATGATCTTCATCCCGTCCAAGGGCGGACGGAGCCACCGCGTGGACGAGACGAGCGACCGTGAAGCGATCGAGCGCGGCGCCAACGTCCTCCTCCACACGCTCCTCCTGCTCGCGGCGTAGCGCGCGCTTGCGGAGCGGTGCGCGCTCCGGTACGTTCAAGCCTCGTGAATCGATGGACGAGCGGCCGGCCCTCCGTCCGCGCGGCGCTCGCGGCGCTCGTCCCGACGCTCGGCGGGTGCGCGTGGGACACGCCGATGACCACCGTGATCCCGCGCTCCGACTTCGCCCGCGAGATCGTCCACGTCTACGCGATCATCACGTGGGCCGCGGCCGGGATCGCCCTCCTCGTCTTCGCCGTGCTCGCCGTGGTGCTGGTGCGCTTCCGCGCGGGGCCCGGGGCGCCGCTCCCCGCCCAGACGCGTGGCCACACGCTCCTCGAGCTCGGGTGGACGATCGCGCCCGCGCTCGTCCTGCTGGTGATCTCGATCCCCACGTTGCAGGTGATCTTCCGGACCCAGGCCGCGCCGCCGGCGCAGGCGCTCGAGGTCACGGTGCTGGGCCACCAGTGGTGGTGGGAGTTTCGCTATCCGACGCTCGGCATCGCGACAGCCAACGAGCTGCACCTGCCGGCCGGCCGCCCCGCCGTCCTGCGGCTCGAAGGCCCCGACGTGATCCACAGCTTCTGGGTGCCCCAGCTCGGCGGCAAGCGTGACGTCGTGCCCGGCCGCTCGAACCAGCTGACCTTCACCCCCCAGGTGGCCGGGGAGTACTGGGGCCAGTGCGCCGAGTTCTGCGGAGTGTCGCACGCCAACATGCGGATGCGCGTCATCGTCGACGCGCCCGCCGCGTTCGAGGGCTGGGTGGCAGCGCAGCGGGCGACACCGCCGGAGCCGAGCGGGCGCGCGGCCGAGGGCAAGGCGCTCTTCGCGAGCCGCGCGTGCGTCGGGTGCCACACGATCCGGGGCATCTCGGCGGGCGTGCTCGGGCCCGACCTCACGACGTTCGGGAGCCGCCGGACGCTCGCCGCCGGCATGGTCCCGAACACGCCGGCGAACGTCGCCGCGTGGGTGCAGAACCCGGGCGCGCTCAAGCCCGGCGTCAAGATGCCGGCGCTCGGACTGACCGACGACCAGGCGCGCGCCGTCGCGACCTATCTCGAGAGTCTGCAGTGACACGTGTGGAGCGGCGCCACCGCGCACCTCTGGCAGGCCACCCGCGGTCGGCGCCGGCCCCGTGGGTCCTCGCTACAGCATCCTGGCTCACGACCGTCGACCACAAGCGGATCGGCATCCTCTACGGCGTCACCGCGTTCGCGTTCTTCCTGCTGGGCGGCCTCGAGGCGCTCGTGATCCGGCTCCAGCTCGCGGCCCCGGGGGCGCACGTCGTCAGCGCCGGCACCTACAACGCGCTCTTCACGATGCACGGCACGACGATGGTGTTCCTCGCGATCATGCCGCTCAACGCCGCGTTCTTCAATTACATGGTCCCGCTGCTGATCGGCGCCCGCGACGTCGCCTTCCCGCGTCTCAACGCGCTCTCCTACTGGATCTTCCTCGTCGGCGGCCTGTTCCTGAACGCGAGCTTCCTCGCGGGGACGCCGCCCGACGTCGGCTGGTTCGGTTACGCCAACCTGACGTCGAAGCAGTTCTCGCCGACTCAGGGCGTCGACTTCTGGCTCCTGAGCCTCCTGATCCTGGGCGTCTCCTCGATGATCGCCGCGATCAACTTCATCGTCACGATCCTCAACATGCACGCGCCGGGCATGCGCCTCATGCGGATGCCGGTGTTCGTCTGGATGACGCTGGTCGTGCAGTTCCTGATCGTGCTCGCGTTCCCGCCGATCACGGTCGGGCTGATCTTCCTCATGTTCGACCGCTTCTTCTCCACCCACTTCTACGACGTCGCCGCGGGCGGCGACCTCCACCTCTGGCAGCACCTCTTCTGGATCTTCGGGCACCCCGAGGTCTACATTCTGATCCTGCCGGCCTTCGGGATCGTCTCCGAGGTGCTGCCGACCTTCGCGCGTAAGCCGCTGTTCGGCGCCCCGGTCGTCATCTACTCCGGCGTCCTGATCGGATTTTTCGGCTTCGGCGTGTGGAGCCACCACATGTTCGCCGCGGGCATGGGGCCGGTCGCGGACGCCGCGTTCTCGGTCGCGACGATGCTCATCGCGATCCCGACGGGCGTGAAGATTTTCAACTGGCTCGCGACGCTCTGGGGCGGGACGATCCGCGCGACGACGGCGCTCCACTTCGCGGTCGGCCTCGTTGGGCTCTTCACGATCGGCGGCCTCTCGGGCATCATGCACGCCTCGCCGCCCGTGGACCTCCAGCAGACCGACAGCTATTTCGTCGTCGCACACCTGCACTACGTGCTGATCGGCGGCAGCCTCTTCGGCCTCTTCGCCGGCGCCTACTACTGGTGGCCGAAGATGACCGGGCGGTTCCTCGACGAGCGGCTCGGCAAGCTCAACTTCTGGATCCTCTTCGCGGGCTTCAACACGACCTTCTTCCCGCAGCACTACCTGGGCGCGATCGGGATGCCCCGTCGCATCTACACCTACGCGGAGGCGACCGGCTGGACCCTCTGGAACGCGGTCTCCACCGTCGGCGCCTTCGGCATCGCGGCGGGCGTCCTCGTGTTCATGGTCAACGCGTGGCGGAGCCTGCGGGCGGGCGCGCCCGCCCCCGCCGACCCCTGGGACGGGCGCACGCTCGAGTGGCGGACCTCGTCGCCGCCGCCGCCGCACGACTTCGACACGATCCCTCCGATCCTCGGGCGGGACACGTTCTGGAGAGAGAAGTACGGTCCGCGAGGGGTCCCCCCCGCCCCCGCGCACGAACGTATTCACCTCCCGGCCCCGTCCCACTGGCCGGTCGTGGTCGGGCTCGGCATGGCGGTCAGCGCGGTCGGCGCGCTCACGCATGGCACGATCGTGCTGGTGGGCGCGCTCGTCACCGTCGTCGGCATCTTCCGCTTCGCGCTCGAGCACCACCGGACCCCCGCGCACGCGCACCAGATCGGCGGCCTCGGCCTCGACCATCGGAAGGTCGCGATGTGGGTGTTTCTCGGCTCCGAGTGCTTCCTCTTCGGCACCCTGATCGCGACGTACCTCGCCTACAGGGGAAAGAGCGTGGTCGGCCCCGAACCCCACGAGATCCTCAACATCCCGCTGACGACGATCTCGACCTTCGACCTCCTGATGTCGAGCCTGCTCATGGTGCTCGCGCTGGCGGCCGTCGAGCGGGACGACCGGCGCCAGGCCCGCCTCTGGCTCTTCGGCACGGCGTTCTTCGGGCTGATCTTCCTCGGATTCCAGGCGTGGGAGTTCACGCAGTTCGTGGGGGAAGGGCTGACCCTCCAGCGGAACCTGTTCGGCTCGACCTTCTTCGTGCTGACGGGCTTCCACGGGGGACACGTGACGGTCGGCGTGGTCTGGCTCCTCTCGCTCTGGCTCCTCGACCTCCGCGGCCGCCTCGGCGCCACCGACGCGGTCAAGGTGGAGGTGGCGGGTCTCTACTGGCACTTCGTCGACGTCGTGTGGATCGTGATCTTCACGCTCGTCTACCTGATCCCGTGAGGGCCGAACCGGTGAGGCCTGCAGGCATGAATAACCGCACCGGCGCCCACGCCACCGTGTGGACCTACCTCAAGGTGGCGCTCGTGCTCACCGGCGTGACGATCCTGGAGGTCGGTTCGATCTACATCCGGCAGCTCACGCCGATCATCGTGCCGCTCCTGCTCGTGATGTCCGCCGCGAAGTTCGCGCTGGTCGTCCTCTTCTTCATGCACCTCCGCTACGACTCCCGGGTCCTCACGCTCCTCTTCTGCGGCCCGCTCCTCCTCGCGTCGTCCATCGCGATCGCGCTCATGACGCTGACGGGCGCCTTCCTCGTGTTCGGCCGATGACTGGAGGCAAAGGTGGTTGACGGACAGAACCACGCCGTGCCCACGGCACGCCACCCACGGATTGCGCCGGCCCCGCGGCCCCCGCTACAAAGATAGCCGTGCACGCCTCGCCCGCGCCGCCGCCGTTCGCCTGGACCTCGGGCGAGGTCCACGCCGACGTCCTGCTGGGCGCCGGCGTCCTCGCGGCGGCGTACGCCCTCGCCTGGGCGCGAGGCCCGCGCGCGGGCGCGACGCGGCCCGTCGCGTTCCTCGCCGGCCTCGGCGCCCTGCTCGCGGCGCTCAACGGGCCGCTCCACGACCTCAGCGATTACTACCTCTTCAGCGCCCACATGGTGCAGCACCTCGTGCTGACCCTCGTCGTCGCCCCGTTGCTCCTCGCCGGCACCCCCGGGTGGATGCTCGACCGACTGCTCGCCCCGCTGCTCCGGCGGCCGCTCGGGAGGGGCGCCGTCCGACTGACGCGACCCGTCCCCGCGCTCGGGCTCTACGCCGCCGCGTTGATCGCGTGGCACCGGCCCGGCCCGTACAACGCGGCCCTCGAGGTCCACGGCTGGCATATCGTCGAGCACCTCGTCTTGCTCGCGACCGCCGTGCTCGCGTGGTGGCCGGTCGCCTCCGCGTCCGCGCTCGCGCCGCGGCTCCATTACGGCGCGCAAATCCTCTACCTCTTCGCCTTCGGGATGCCGATGACGGCGGTCGCGGCGATGATCACCGGCGCCGAGCAGGTCCTCTACCCGTTTTACGCGGCGGCGCCCCGGCTCTTCAGCCTGACACCGCTCGACGACCAGCGTCTGGGTGGGGTCATCATGTGGGTGCCGGCCGGTCTGATCCCACTCCTGGCGTTCACGATCGTGTTCTTCCGCTGGGCCGCCGCCGAGGCCGACGAGGAACCGTCGCCCGCCGAGAAACCTCTGCTATGATCGAGATCCCATGAACATCTGCGTCGTCGGTACCGGGTACGTCGGCCTCGTCACGGGCGCGGTGTTCGCGGACCTCGGCAACGACGTCGTCTGCGTCGACAACGTCGCGGAGAAGATCGCCACCCTCCAGGCGGGCGGCATGCCGATCTACGAGCCCGGGCTCGAGGAGATGGTCGCGCGCAACGTGGCCGACGGCCGGCTCGGGTTCACGACCGACCTCACCGACGCGGTCCGGCGCTCGGTGGTCGTGTTCATTACCGTCGGGACGCCGGCCACGGACACCGGGCAGACCGATCTCGGCGCAGTCGAGGCGGTGGCACGCGAGATCGGCCGGGCGATGGAGCGGTACACGGTCGTCGTCAACAAGTCCACGGTGCCCGTCGGCACCGGCGACCTCGTGCGGGAGGTCATCGAGCGTCACCAGTCGCGGCCCGTGCCGTTCGACGTCGTCTCGAACCCCGAGTTCCTGCGCGAGGGTTGCGCCATCGAGGACACGCTCCGGCCGGACCGCATCGTGATCGGCGCGCCGACCCAGCAGGTCGCGATGACCCTGCTCGAGCTCTACGCGCCGCTCGAGCGCCCGATGATCATCACCGACGTGCCCTCGGCCGAGATGATCAAGTACGCATCCAACGCGTTCCTCGCGACGAAGATCTCGTTCGTCAACGTGATCGCGAACATCTGCGAGCTCGCGGGCGCCGACATCACCCAGGTCGTGAAGGGCATGGGGCTCGATCCCCGCATCGGACCCGCGTTCCTGCAGGCCGGGCTCGGCTACGGCGGCAGCTGCTTTCCGAAGGACACCGACTCGCTCGTCCACACGGCTGCGGCGCTCGGCGTGGACTTCGTCCTGCTCCGGGCCGCGGTCGAGACCAACGCGGAGCGGGCCGGCCACTTCGTGCGCATGATCGAGAAGGCGCTCGCCCCGCTGGACGACAAGCGCATCGCGGTCCTGGGCCTCGCCTTCAAGGCGAACACGGACGACATGCGCGAGGCGAAGTCGATCGAGGTCGGCAGGCATCTGGTCGAGCTCGGCGCCCAGATCCGCGCGTACGACCCCGTCGCGATGGACAACGCCCGACGCGTGCTGCCCGCGAGCGTCGTCTATTGCGACTCACCGTACGCCGCCGCCGCCGACGCCGACGCGGTCGCCCTCATCACCGAGTGGAACGAGTTCAAGTTCCTCAACCTCGAGCGGCTCCGCGCGGTCATGCGTCGGCCGGTCGTCTTCGACGGCCGAAACCTCTGGGAGCCCGAGCGAATGCGGCGCTTGGGCTTCGAGTACCACTCGATCGGCCGCAGGCCCGTGCTGCCTGCCTGACGCCCGCGATGCGGGCGCTGGTCACGGGTGGCGCGGGTTTCATCGGCTCCCACCTCTGCGAGTTCCTCCTGGACCAGGGCTGGGAGGTCGTCTGCATGGACAACTTCGTCACCGGGTCTCCGGAGAACGTCGCGCCCCTCCAGGCGCGGCCCGGGTTCCGCCTGGTGCGCCACAACGTGACCGAGTACCTCCGGGTGGACGGCCCTCTCGACTGGGTGCTGCACCTGGCGAGCCCCGCCTCCCCGCGCGACTACCTCGAGCTGCCGATCCAGACGCTCAAGGTCGGCGCGCTCGGCACGCACAACGCGCTCGGCCTGGCCAAGGCCAAGGATGCCCGGTGCCTGCTCGCCTCGACGTCCGAGGTCTACGGTGACCCGCTCATTCATCCGCAACGCGAGGACTACTGGGGCAACGTGAACCCGGTCGGGCCACGCGGCGTCTACGACGAAGCGAAGCGCTTCGCCGAGGCGATCACGATGGCCTACCACCGCTTCCACGGCGTGGACACGCGGATCGCCCGCATCTTCAACTGCTTCGGTCCGCGGATGAGGATCGACGACGGGCGCGCGATCCCCGCGTTCATTTCGCAGGCGCTCGCCGGCCGGCCGTTGACCGTCTTCGGTGACGGTTCGCAGACGCGCTCGTTCCAGTACATCTCCGATCTGATCGACGGTCTGTGGCGCCTCGTGCGGGCGCCCGTGACCGATCCGGTCAACCTCGGCAACCCGCAGGAGATGACGCTGCTCGAGCTCGCCAAGCGCATCCTCCGCCTCACCGGGGCGCGGAGCGAGATCGTCTTCCGTCCGCTCCCGACGGACGATCCGAAGGTCCGTCAGCCGGACATCGGCCGGGCCCGCGCGCTCCTCGCCTGGGAGCCCCGCGTGGACGTCGACGAGGGGTTGCGCTTGACCATCGACTGGTTCCGGCAGAGGCTCCGCGGGTGAGAGTCCTCGTGACGGGCGGCGCGGGCTTCATCGGCTCGCACGTGGTGGACCGGCTGCTGGCCGACCGCCATGCGGTCGTCGCCCTCGACAACCTCTCGACCGGTCGACGCGAGCGCGTCAACCCGGCGGCGCGCCTCCTCGTCTGCGACCTCCGGAGCGCGCGGCTCGACGACGCGCTGGCGACCGCGCGACCGGACGCCGTCGTCCACCTGGCCGCCCAGGCGTCCGTCCCACGCTCGGTCGCCGACCCGCGTTTCGACGCGAGCGTCAACGTGTTCGGCACGCTCGGCCTCCTCGACGCCGCCCGGCGCGCCGCGGTCGGGCGCGTCGTCTACGTCTCGACCGGCGGTGCCGTGTACGGCGACACCGACGTGCTGCCGACCCCCGAGGACCATCCGACGCAGCCCGCCTCACCGTACGGCGTGTCGAAGCTCGCCGGGGAGCGCTACCTCGAGTGTTGGGCGGGGCTCACGGGGACGCCGACCCTGACGCTCCGCCTCGCGAACATCTACGGCCCGCGCCAGGATCCCTCCGGCGAGGCCGGCGTCGTCGCGATCTTCACCTCGCGGCTCCTCGCCGGCGTCGAGTGCGTCGTCAACGGCGACGGCGAGCAGACGCGGGACTACGTCTACGTCGGGGACGTGGCCGACGCGGTGGCGCGCGCCCTGGCGCACCCGGACGCCACGGGGGTGGTCAACATCGGCACCGGCGTCGCGACCTCGGTGAACGACCTCTACGCGCGGCTCGCGCGCCTCGCCCGCGTGACCCGCCCGGCGCGCCACGGGCCGGCGAGGCCCGGGGAGCAGCGGAAGAGCGTGCTCGACGCGGCGCGCGCGAAGGCCCTTCTCGACTGGGCGGCCGCGACGCCGCTCGACGCCGGGCTCGCGACGACGCTCGAATACTTCAGCGAACGGAGCCACACGACCCTCCAGCAGGCCACCCACGGTGGCCGCGGCCTCACGGACCCCGCTACAAAGGAGACCCGCCCATGATCGACGACGAGCTGAAGGCGATCCTGGTCTGCCCAGCGTGCAAGGGCGATCTGCTCTTCGAGGAGACGCGTATCATCTGTCCCGCCTGCCGCAAGGCCTACCCGATCCGGGACGGGATCCCGGTCATGCTGATCAACGAGGCCACGGCCTGGTCGCCGGGACGGTAGTGGCGGGCGAGCGACCGGCTCAGGCGGTGATTCTGGCCGGCGGACAGGGGACGCGTCTGCGCCCCCTCACGCTCGCGCGCGCGAAGCCCGTCGTGCCACTCCTCAACCGTCCCTTCCTCGCCTTCCAGCTCGCCCTGCTGCGCGAGCACGGCGTCACCGACGTCATCCTCGCCTGCTCCTATCGCGTGGACGACGTCCGCGCGGCCCTGGGCGACGCCAGCCAGCTCGGCGTGCGGCTCCGGTACGTTGTCGAGAAGGAGCCCCTCGGGACGGGCGGTGGCGTCAAGAACGCCGCCGACCTCGTGGCGGGCACGGTCTTCGTCCTCAACGGCGACATCCTCACCGACGCCGACCTGACGGCCATGCGGCAATTCCACGAAGCCCGGGGCTCGCGCACCACGATCTTTCTGCAGCCCGTGCCGGACCCGCGGCAGTACGGCCTCGTCGAGACGGACACGAGCGGGCGTCTGCGCCGGTTCCGCGAGAAGCCGGCGGCCGATGCGGAGATCACGAGCAACACGATTAACGCCGGCATCTACCTGATCGACGCACCCCTGCTCGGCCGGATTCCGTCGGAGCGCCCGAGCTCCATCGAACGCGAGTTCTTTCCGGCGTTGATCGCGGACGGGATCCCGTGCTTCGGCTGGTGCCCCACCGCGTACTGGCGCGACATCGGGAACCCGGCAGCGTACAGCGCCGCGCAGATGGATCTGCTCGAGGGTCGGGCGCGCATGCCGCTCCAGCCGCCTGGCGAATGCCGCGAGGGAAGCTGGATCGGCGGCGGCGGCTCCGTGGCCGCCGACGCCCGTCTCGTCCCGCCGTCCGTGGTGGGCGCCCGTGTCGAGCTTCACCGACGCTGTCAGGTCGGTCCGGGTGCCGTCATCGGCGACGGGTCGAAAATCGGCCCGGAGGCGCGGGTGGAGGGCGCCGTCCTCTGGGAGCGGGTCGAGGTCGGCGAGGGCGCCGTCCTGCGCGAGTGCGTGATCGGCGCCGACGTCAAGATCGGCGCCTACGCGCGCCTGGGCCCGGGGATCGTGCTCGAGTCGGGGGCCGTGATTCCCGAGCGCACGACGCTCACCCGCTGACGGCGCCGGCGACGGACGCGCGCGCCCGCGAGCGAGGGAAAGCCGCGTGTTAGACTGAGTCGATGACGCTGTCCCGCATCCGCAACTTCTCGATCGTCGCCCACATCGATCACGGGAAGTCCACGCTGGCCGATCGGCTCCTGGCGCTCACGGGCACGATGGACGCCAAGAAGGCCGTCGACCAGGTGCTCGACTCGATGGATCTCGAGCGCGAGCGGGGCATCACGATCAAGGCCCACACGGTCCGTCTCCTCTACCAGGGGCGCGACGGCCACGAGTACACCCTCAACCTGATCGACACCCCCGGCCACGTGGATTTCTCCTACGAGGTCTCGCGGGCGCTCGCCGCGTGTGAGGGAGCGGTCCTCATCATCGACGCCGCGCAGGGCATCGAGGCCCAGACCCTGGCGAACTTCTACCTCGCGAGCGACGCCAACCTGACGATCGTCCCCGTGATCAACAAGATCGACCTCCCGGCCGCCGACGTCGAGGGCACGCGGGAGGCGATCACGGCGACGCTCGACCTCGACGGCAGCGAGGCGCTCGCCATCTCGGCCAAGCACGGGACGGGCGTGCCCGAGGTGCTGGAGGCGATCGTGACACGCATCCCGGCGCCGGCCGGCGACCCGGACGCGCCCCTCAAGGCGCTCGTCTTCGACTCGTTCTACGACTCGTACCAGGGCGTCGTCGTCTACGTGCGCCTCACGGATGGCCACGTGCGCTCCGGCACGCGGATCCTCTTGATGTCGAACGGCCGCGCGTACGACGTCCAGCAGGTCGGCGTCTTCTCGCCCGACATGCGACCCGTCGAGGAGCTCTCCGCCGGCCAGGTCGGTTATATCATCGCGGGGATCAAGCGGGTGGCCGACGCGAAGGTCGGCGAGACGATCACCGAGGCCGCGCGGCCCACCGCGGCGCCCTTCCCCGGCTACCGGGACGCCAAGCCGATGGTGTTCGCGGGCCTCTATCCGATCGAGGACACGGACTATGAAGCCCTGCGCGACGCCCTCGAAAAGCTTCGCCTCAACGACCCCGCCTTCACGTACGAGCCGGAGACATCTCTCGCCCTGGGCTACGGCTTCCGCTGTGGCTTCCTCGGCTTGCTGCACATGGAGATCGTCCAGGAGCGTCTCGAGCGGGAATTCGACCTCTCGCTGATCATCACGGCCCCGAGCGTCCGGTACCGGATCCAGACCACGGCGGGCGAGGTCCTCGACATCGAGAACCCGTCGAAGCTGCCGACCCCGGACCGGATCGCCGAGATGGAGGAGCCGTACGTCACGTCGTCGGTCTTCGTCCCGACGGAGTTCATGACGGTGATCTACAAGCTCGCCCAGGAGAAGCGCGGCGAGCACAAGGCGCTCGAGTACCACGGCAAGCGCGTCCACATCCGGTTCGACTTCCCCCTGGCGGAGATCGTCGTGGACTTCTACGACAAGCTCAAGTCGATCTCGAAGGGGTACGCGTCGTTCGACTACGAGTTCGCGGACTTCCGCGCCTCGGACCTCGTCAAGCTCGACATCCTCCTCAACGGCGAGCCCGTCGACGCCCTGTCGATCATCGTCCATCGCGACAAGGCGTACGAGAAGGGCAAGGCGCTCGTCGAGAAGCTGCGCGCGGTCATCCCGCGCCAGCTCTTCGAGGTGGCCATCCAGGCCGCGATCGGCAGCCGGGTCATCGCCCGCGAGACCGTGAAGGCGATGGGCAAGAACGTGACCGCGAAGTGCTACGGCGGCGACATCACCCGCAAGCGCAAGCTCCTCGAGCGTCAGAAGGAAGGAAAGAGGCGCATGAAACAGGTCGGTCGCGTCGAAGTTCCGCAAGAGGCCTTCCTCTTGGTGCTGAAGAGCTGAGCATGGACGAGCGCAAGGTCGACCTCGAGCCCCCGAAGATCGGTGTGACCGTGCCGGCGCCGCCCGCTTCCGAGCGGGTCGTCGAGGCCGCGAAGCCCACGCGAAAGTCGGCCCTGCGCGAGTACGTGGAGGCGATCGGGATCGCGATCCTTCTCGCCCTCGTCATCCGGACGCTCGTGGTCCAGGCCTTCACGATCCCGTCCGGCTCGATGATGGACACGCTGCTCGTCGGCGACTACATCCTCGTCAACAAGTTCCTCTACGGTGCCGAGATGCCGTTCACCGCCTGGCACATGCCGGGCCTGCGGAGCCCGCGCCGGGGCGACATCATCGTGTTCAAGTATCCCCAGGACGAGCGGCGAGACTTCATCAAACGGATCATCGGGACGCCCGGCGACCGGATCCAGATCCGCGGCCGCCAGGTGTACGTGAACGGCACGTCGCTCGTCGAGCCCTATACCAAGTTCGCCGACGCCGGGCGCTCGACGCAGGACGCCTACTGCGGCTACGCCTACGGCTGCGAGCCAACGCTCGTGCCGCCCGATTCTTACTTCGTCATGGGAGACAACCGCGACAACTCTCAGGACAGTCGCTACTGGGGGTTCGTCAGGCGCGACAAGATCAAGGGCAAGGCGTTCCTGATTTACTGGTCCTGGGACGGCGACCGTTACTGGCTCCGCTGGTGGCGGCTGGCACGCTACATCCCTTGACTCTTGTAGCGGGGTCCGCGAGGACGGTTCCAGCCGAGGGTGGCCTGGCCCAGGTGCGACCCGGCTCCGTTGTAGCGGGGTCCGCGAGGACGGTTGCAGCCGAGGGGGGCCTGCCGGAGGAGCGGCGTGGCTCCGTGCTGGCGGACAACCCACCGGCGTCGGATTCGCTCGGGTTCTACATCCACGTGCCGTTCTGTGCCCAGCGCTGCCACTACTGCAGCTTCAACACGGCGCCCCTCGACGCGACCGCGATGACGCGCTACCTCGCCGCCGTCGGGTGCGAGCTCGACCTGCTCGGCGCGCTCGCGTGGGCCCCGCGGGTGCGGGTCGAGACCGTCTTCTTCGGTGGCGGGACGCCCTCGCTCCTCGACCCCGCGGCCCTGGCGGCAATCCTCGCGCGTCTCCGGCGTCGCTTTGCCGTCGCCCCGGGCGCGGAGATCACCGTCGAGGGCAACCCCGAGAGCGTGACGCGCGAGAAGCTCCACGCGTACCGCGCGGCCGGGGTGAACCGCCTGAGCCTCGGCGTCCAGTCGCTCGACGACGCGATCCTTCGACGGCTCGGTCGACTCCACGACGGGCGGGGCGCGCGACGGGCCTTCGAGGCGGCACGCGACGCCGGCATCGCCAACGTCAGCGTGGATCTGATGTACGGCCTCCCCGGGCTCGACCCCGAGGGTTGGAGCCGCACCGTCGACGCGGTCCTCGACTGGCAGCCCGACCATCTCTCCGCCTACGGCCTCACGCTGGACGCGGGGAGCCTGTGGGGCGCCGCCGGAGTCGCCGGTCTGCCGCCCGAAGAGACGGTGGTGGCGCAGTACTGGCGGCTCGCGCGGGCGGCGGCGGAGCGCGGCTTCGAGCACTACGAGATCTCGAACTACGCGCGGCCCGGCTTCCGCTCGCGCCACAACCAAATCTACTGGCGCGCGGCGGAGTACCTCGCCGCCGGGCCGGGCGCGTGCGGCTTCGTCGGTCGCGTCCGCTACGCGAACGTGCGGGCCACGCCCCGCTACGCGGTGACGCTCGAGGAGGGTCGGCTGCCGCTCGATACGTTCGAGGAGCTCACACCGCGCCAGCGCCTCGCCGAGCGGCTCATCCTCGGGCTCCGGACCGCCGATGGCGTGCCGGCGGCGTGGCTCGGGGCGCGGCTTCTCTGTAGCGGGGGCCCCGAGCCCGGTTCCAGCCGTGGGTGGCCTGCTGGAGGAGCGGCGTGGCTCCGTGACGCCGAGCCGCTCCGCCGCACGATCGACGCCTGGCGTGGCGAGCGACTCCTGGCCGACGCCGGCGACCGTGTGCGGCTCACCGAGGCGGGCTTCCTCGTCTCGGATGCGCTGTTCGTCGAATTGCTATAATCGACGCCGATGGATGCCCGTCATCGCGACGTCCTGATCGCGATCATCCGCGAGTACGTCGACTCGGCGGATCCCGTCGGTTCGCGCGTCTTGGCCAGGCGGCACTTCCCACAGCTCTCCCCCGCGACGATCCGTAACGTGATGGCCGATCTCGAGGAAATGGGCTACCTCGCCCAGCCGCACACGAGTGCCGGGCGGGTGCCGACGGACAAGGCGTACCGGTTCTACGTGAACTCGTTCCCCCCGCCGCAGGCGGCGGAGGCGCCGCCCATGACCGGGACCTTGCCCACGCGACGCTCGGGCATCGACCCGTTCATGGAGCGCACGTCGTCACACCTGTCGGTCGCGACGAAGCTGACGGGCCTCCTGCTGGCGCCGCCGCTCAAGAACACGACCCTTGCCCGCGTGGAGCTGATCCCCCTCGAGGACGACCGCGCGCTCGCGGTCCTCGTGACCGACGCCGGCTGGATCACGGCCCGCGCGGTCACGCTCGAGCCGCCCCTCGCCGCCGACGAGGTACGCTCGATCGGGCGCGAGCTCTCCCGGCAGTTCGCCGGGAGGACGGTGGAGCAGATCGTCGACATGGAGTCGGCGCCGAGCGACCCGCTCGACACGCTGCACACCCGCGCACGCGCCGTCACCGAGCAGATCGTCGCGCTGCTGAAGGGGCGCACGCTGTACGTGAGCGGCACCATCAACATGCTCGACCACCCCGAGTTCTGGGACATCGAGACGACGCGCGACCTGCTGCGCACGTTCGAGCAGAAGGAGCGCCTCACCGACCTCATGACCACGCTCGCCGAGGGCGAGGGGCTGCGCGTCACGATCGGCGAGGAGAACCCGTACGCCGAGATGCGTGAGTGCACGCTGATCACCTCGACGTACCTCTACCGCGACCAGGTCGTCGGGATCCTCGGCGTCGTCGGCCCTCGGCGCCTGCCCTACCCCGACGTCATCTCCATCGTCAACGAGACCGCGCGCCACGTGACCGAAGCGCTCTCGCGCGTCCGCCAGGATCTCTACCTGCCGTCGTAACACGGGACGAGGCCGGGGCGGGGTTCGCGGCTTCGAAAACGACACTCGCCGCCGAACCCCGCCCCGGCCCGGCCCCGATGCTCGGCGGCTGCTATAATTCAATCATGGTGGACGATTCTTCGATGCAGGAAGCCATGACTCCAGGGGGCGCGCGGTCGGCGGAGGCCTCCCAGGCTCCCCCGTCCGAGGTCGAGGAGCTCCGACGCCAGCTCGACGAAAAGCACGACCGCCTGCTCCGCGCGCTCGCGGACGCCGAGAACACGCGGCGGCGCGCCCAGCGCGAGCGCGAAGAGTTCGCCAAGTACGCGACCGAGTCGCTGCTCCGTGACCTGATCCCGGTCCTCGACAACCTCGACCGGGCCCTCGAGGCCGCGCGGGCCGCGTCCACCGCGGCGAATCTCGTCGAGGGCGTCGAGCTCACCCAGCGCGAGCTGCTGAAGGTGCTCGAGCGGGCGGGGGTCACGCGCTACTCCGCGGTCGGACAGGCCTTCGATCCGACGCGGCACGAGGCGATCGCGCGCGTGGTGAGCGTCGCGGCCGCGCCCAACACCGTCGTGAGCGAGCAGCTGCCCGGCTACCTGCTGCACGACCGCGTGCTCCGCCCCGCGCTCGTCGTGGTCGCCGTGGCGCCCGACGCGGACGCCTGAGCCCGTGCCGCGCGACTACTACGAGATCCTTGGAGTCTCCCGCAGCGCGACCGACGCGGAGCTGAAGAAGGCGTACCGGCAGCTCGCGATGCAGTGCCACCCCGACCGCAACCCGGCGGACAAACGCGCCGAGGAGCGCTTCAAGGAAGTCAGCGAGGCGTACGCGGTCCTGTCCGACCCCGAGAAGCGCGCGCACTTCGACCGGTTCGGCACGGTCGGTCCGGGCGGGGGCTTCACGGACACGGGCTTCGGCACGCTGTTCGAAGACATCTTCGAGAACTTCTTCTCGGGTGGGGCGGGCGGGAGCCGCCGCTCCCGCGCCGCCCGCGGCGAGGACCTCCAGTACGAGCTCAAGATCGCGCTCGAGGAGGCGGCGGCCGGCGTCGAGACGAAGATCCAGATCCCGCGGCTCGAGTCGTGCGACGCGTGCGGCGGAACCGGCGTCGAGCCGGGCAGCCGCCTCGAGATGTGCGACCTCTGCCGCGGCCGCGGCGAGGTCCGGCGCACGCACGGCTTCCTCACCGTCGCGCAGCCCTGCTCCAAGTGTCAGGGCGCGGGCCAGCTGAACCGGCACCCCTGCGCGCGGTGCCGGGGCGAGGGGCGCCAGCGCTCCGAGCGCCTCCTGTCCGTGAAGATCCCGGCGGGTATCGAGGACGGGATGCAGCTCCGGCTGAGCGGCGAGGGCTCCGGAGGCGTCAACGGCGGGCCGCCGGGCGACCTCTACGTTCTCGTGCGAATCCGCGAGCACGAGATTTTCGTGCGCGAGGGCGCCGACCTCTACTGCGATCTGCCCGTCGGCTTCGCCCAGCTCACGCTGGGCGCCGAGGTCCAGGTGCCGGTGCTCAACGGCACGGCGGAGCTCCGAATTCCGCCCGGCAGTCAGCCCAACCAGATCCTCAAGCTCAAGGGCAAGGGCCTGCCCCGCCTCCGCCAGCGCGGCCACGGCGACCATGGCTACCGGCTCATCCTCGAGGTGCCGCAGAAGCTCAACGCGAAGCAGCGCGAGGCGCTGCTGGCCTACGAGGCCGCGTCGAGGGGCGAGCACGGACCACTGGCGCAAGCGTTCCTCGAACGCATGAAGAAGCTCTTCGGCTGAGCCGATGTCGTCCTCCCGCTACTGGGAGCTCACCGTCGAGGTTCCCGAGGAGACGTCCGAGGGCTTGACGAACCTCGTCTGGGAGCTGGGAGCGCTCGGCGTCGTCGAGGAGGAGACGCCCGGCCGTCGACCGAGGCTTCGCGCCTTCTTCCCGAAGACCCTCTTCGCCCGCGCCCTCGAGGAGAGCGTCCGCGAGTACCTCGCCGGGCTCTCCGCGCTCGGCTTTCCCAAGGCCGGCGAGCCGAGCGTTGTCGCGCTCGCGAGCGAGGACTGGGCGGAGGCCTGGCGCGCCCACTTCCGGCCGCTGCCCGTCGGCAAACGCCTGTTGATCGCGCCGCCCTGGGACCAGCCGCCCGCGAACGGGCGCCTCGTGATCGCGATCGAGCCCGGCCGCGCCTTCGGCACCGGACAGCATCCGAGCACGCTCGGGTGCCTCGAGCGGCTGGAGTCGCTGATCGCCCGGACGGCGCCGCGCCGGCTGATCGACCTCGGGACCGGCTCGGGCGTGCTCGCGATCGCCGCCGCGCGGCTCGGCGTCGGTCAGGTCCTCGCGGTCGACGACGACCCCGACGCCGTCGCCTCCGCGATGGCGAACGCGGCCCGCAACCGGGTCTGCGATCGCGTGCGCTGTGTCCTCGGCGACGCGGGCGCGCTCGACGAGTCGGCGGCGCCGTTCGTCGTGGCCAATCTCCTGACCGCCGCGCACCTCAGGCTGGCGCCGCGCTACGCCCGCTACGTCGCCCCCGGAGGCGCCCTCCTGCTCGGCGGCATCCTCGACGCGGAGGCGGTCGGCCTCGAGGCCGCGCTCGGCGGCCACGGCTTCGCTCCGCGCGCGTCGATCTCGGCAGAGGGTTGGACCACCCTCGAGCTCGTCCGTGCGCCGCTTCACGATCGCGCCTGACCGGATCCACGACGGCCGCGTCCTCTTCGATCGGGACGAGTCACGCCACCTCGCGCGCGTGCTGCGTCTCAAGGCGGGCGACACGGTGATCGCCGCCGACGGCGCCGGCCGTGATTTCACGGTGCGCCTCGAGGACGTCGGCGAGACCGTCACGGGCACCGTGCTCGGTGTCGCGCGGACCGACGCCGAGTCGCCGCTCCGGGCCACGCTCATCCAGTCGGTCCCGAAGGGCGACAAGATGGAGGCGATCGTGCGCGCGGCCACCGAGCTTGGCGTGGCGCGCATCGTGCCGGTCACCACGGAGCGGACGGTCGTCACGCTCGAGCCGAGCCGCTGGCGCGAGCGCGCGCGGCGCTGGCAGCGGGTGGCCAAGGAAGCGGCGAAGCAGTGCGGCCGCGCCGTCATTCCCCCCGTCGACGTGGCGCGTCCGCTCGCCGAGTTCCTGGCGCTCGACGAGCCCGCTGACCTTCGGCTCTGCCTGTGGCCACGCGCGGCAGCCCAAGGGGAGGGCGGGGGGGAAGCCGCGGCGGCGCAGGGGCAGGGTGGGGGGCAGGCTCTTCCGTTCGGAACGACACTCACTCAGAGCCTGCCCCCCACCCTGCCCGTGGGCGCGCACGTGCATCTTCTGATCGGTCCGGAGGGCGGACTATCGCGCCGGGAGGTCGAGACCGCGGAGGCCCACGGCTTCAGGGTCGTCGGCGTCGGGCCGCGTATTCTGAGGTCGGAAACCGCCGGCCCCGCGATCCTCGCCGTCCTCCAGAGCCGATTCGGGGGCCTGCAATGACCGACGACGCGACGGGCATTGGGGGAACGGAGCCACGCCGTACCCACGACACGCCACCCACGGAGTGCACCGGCCTCGCGGCCCCCGCTCCAACAACCACCGCGGGCTGGGAGCAGTTCGACGTGGACGCCGACGTGGGCGTGCGCGCGTGGGGTCCGACGCGGACGGAGGCCTTCGCCCAGGCGGCGCTCGGCGTCTTCGCGCTGATCGTCTCGCCCGACGAGGTCGACGAGCGCGAGCACCGTGAGGTCCGCGCGCAGGCCGACTCGCCCGAGAGCCTGCTCGTCAACTGGATCAACGAGTGCCTCTACGTGCACGAGATCGAGGGCTTCGTCGCCCGCCGCATCACGGTCCTCTCGGCAAGCGACACGCTCGCCCACGGCGTCCTCCACGGTGAGCCGTTCGACACTGGTCGCCACCGGCCGGGGACCGTCGTCAAGGCCGTCACCCTTCACCAGGCGAGCGTCGTGGAGCGAGACGGGCGCCATCAGGTGAGCGTGATCGTCGACGTCTGAGTACCTCGCGCGTGTCTCCCATGCGAGACACCGGCGAGCCACTCGCGTGTCATCGATGCCACCGCGGAGGCACGGCGGTCGCCCCAGACAGGCACAGAAGGTGTTAGGCGGCAGCCATTTACCGATTTTCGGAACGCGTGGCATCGGGGTTGCTCATCCTGCGCCGGGCTTATGCGCCAATCCACGATCAAAAGGCCGGTCACGCTGGAGGGGGTCGGCCTTCACTCAGGCAAGCAAGCGAAGGTCACCCTGTCTCCGGCGCCCGAGGACACTGGCATCGTGTTCCGGGCCGGTGACGACCGGATCACCGCCGCCCCTGAAAGCGTCGTCAACTCACACTACGCCACGACCATCGGGAAGAACGGCACGCGGGTCGGGACCGTCGAGCACCTGATGGCGGCGGCGGCCGGGCTCGGCATCGACAACCTCGAGGTCCGGGTGGACGGGCCGGAGATCCCCGCGATGGACGGCAGCGCGAAGCCTTTCGTTGCCGTGCTCGCCGCCGCCGGGCGGAACCAGCAGTCGGCGCGCCGACGGCCGCTCACCCTCCCCGGCCCCGTCCGCGTCGGGAACGACGGACGCTGGATCCACATCTTCCCCGCGCCGGCCTTCCGCATCAGCTACACGCTCGACGTGGATCACCCGGCGATCGGCACGCAGGTCCTGTCCTGGGCGCCCTCCACGGAGCGCTCCTTCGTCGACGACGTCGCGCCGGCGCGCACGTACGGGTTCCTCAAGGACCTCGGCATTCTGCGGAAGAACGGGCTCGCGCGCGGCGGCTCGCTCGACAACGCGGTCGTGCTCGCGAAGGGCGGCCCGCTGAACGGCCTGCGCTATCGCGACGAGTTCGTCCGGCACAAGATCCTCGACCTCATCGGCGACCTGGCGCTCCTGGGTCGCCCGATCCTCGCGCACGTCGTCGCGCGCAACGGGGGCCACACGCTCAACGTCGAGCTCGTGCGCGCGATCCAGCACATCCTCGGCATCGCGCGGCGGCCCGCCGGCGCCGCCCTCAGCGTCCTGCCGCGGGTCCCCGCCCCCGGCCTCGCCGCTATCTGAGCGGCGGGCCCGTTCGACCTCCCACGCTATAATGCTCTGTCCAGCGTATGCGTGCTACCTGTGTGAAGCGCTCGCTCCTCGCAGCGGCGTTGGCGCTGGGGGTCACGGCGCCCGCGCGCGCCGAGCTGCGCATCAGCGACCTCGACGTCTTCCTCAACGACCACGAGGTGACGGTGCACGTCGTGTTGTTCGGCGCCATCCCCGACGCCTTCCAGGAGGGGATCCAGGGCGGGATCCCGACGCACGTCCGGTTCACCGTCGAGCTCTGGCAGTACAAGCGCTACTGGCCCGACCAGCGGCTGACGACGAAGCTGGTCGAGCGCTCCCTCGCCTACAACGTCGTGACCAAGGAGTTCCGGGTCGCGTCCCTCAAGGGTGAGGCGCGGCCCGTCCACATCACGCGGGACGTCCGCGACGCCCAGCGCGTCCTGTCCGAGCTCCGCGGACTCAAAATGACGCCCGCCAGCACCCTCGACCCCAGCGCGGTGATCTACATTCGGGTCAGCGCCGAGGCGGCGCTCAACGGCGAGAACACGTTCTTCGCGCGGATGGCCGGGACGGCCGAGCAGACCTTCCGCCAGTCCGCCTACCGCACGATCCAACGGGTACAGTAATGCCGCTGCTCAGCGACGCGACCCGGCGCAAGCGCAACCTCCTGATCATCGCGGGGTTCCTGTTCCTCATCGGCGTGGCGAACTTCGTGGACACCGACGTCTACGCGCCCGATCTGCCAATCGCCTCCAACATCACGATCTTCGCCCTGCTCAACCTCAACCTGATCGTCCTGCTGCTGCTGGTCATGCTGCTGTTTCGGAACCTGGTCAAGCTCTGGTTCGAGCGGCGGCAGAACGTCATCGGCGCGAAGTTCAAGACCAAGCTCGTGCTCGCCTTTCTGTCGCTCTCACTCGCGCCGGCGATCCTGATCTTCCTCATCGCGTCGAACTTCATCAACAAGTCGATCGAGGGGTGGTTCAAGCCGCAGGTGGAGCGCCCGCTCGACCAGGCGCTGGGGGTGGCGCAGACGTACTACAACAACCTCGAGCGGACCGCGCTCCGACACGCGCAGCACATCGGCCGCGTGATCGACCGCGAGGGCCTCCTCCGCGCGGACCGGCGCGGAGCGCTCGCCGCGTACCTGGTCGAGCAGCAGGAGCAGCTCGGGATCAGCGCGATCACCGTCTTCAACACGCAGGGCCGGGAGTTCGTGCACGTGAAGGACCCGGTGCTCGGCGACGTTCCGACCGGCGACGTGAACGAGAGCCAGCTCAAGCACGGGCTCGCCGGCCAGGAGGTGACGACCGTCCGCGAGCTCCAGTCCGGGGACCTCATCGAGGCCTTCATGCCGATCTGGTCGTCGCACGGCGACCCCCCGCTCCGCGTCATCGGCGTCGTCGTGGTTGCCACGCACGTCGCCGAGCGCCTCGAGGCGCGGGTGCGCGGGATCTCGCAGGCGTTCCAGGAGTACAAGCAGCTCAAGCTCCTGAAGACGCCGATCAAGGGTATCTACATCCTCCTGTTCCTCCTGATGACGCTGATCGTGGTCTTCTCGTTCGCCTGGTTCGGGCTCTACCTGGCGCGTGGGATCACGGGCCCGATCGCCGAGCTCGCCGAGGGCACGCGTGAGGTCGCGGCCGGCAACCTCAGCTACAAGGTCCAGGCGCGCGCCGACGACGAGCTGGGCGCGCTCGTGGCGTCGTTCAACCGGATGACCGACGACCTCGGCGAATCCAACCGCCGGCTGGAGGAGGCGTACCTCGACCTCTCCGACAAGCACACGGAGCTCGAGGATCGCCGCCGCTACATCGAGACCGTGCTCGAGACGCTCTCGAGCGGCGTCGTCTCGTTCGACCCGCTCGGACGGCTCACGACCATCAACCGGGCCGCGGCGAAGATGTTTGGCGTGAGCGAGGCGGCCGTCGGCCAGCTCCTCGAAGAGGTCTTTGCCGGTCCCGACGTCACGGACGTGGTGGCGCTCGTTCACCGGACGCGGCGGCCGAAGGCCGGCGCCGTCGAGCAGGAGCTCCACCTGCGGCGCGGCGGCGCGTCCCTCTCGCTGCTCGCCGCGGCGACTGCGCTGCGCGGGCCCGAGGGCGAGTACGCCGGCGCGGTCGTCGTCTTCGAAGACCTCACCGAGCTCATCAAGGCGCAGCGCGTGGCGGCGTGGCGGGAGGTGGCGCAGCGGATCGCGCACGAGATCAAGAATCCGCTGACGCCCATCCAGCTCTCCGCTCAGCGGCTGCGACGGCGGCTCGCACGGGACACGCGCGAAGACGCGCAGCTCGTGGCGGAGTGCACCGGCACGATCATCCAGGAGGTCGACGGCCTGCGGCGCCTGGTGGACGAGTTCTCGCGCTTCGCCCGTATGCCCGTCCTGGTCCCCCGGCCCACCGATCTCCGGCCGCTCGTCGAGTCCGTGGTGGCGCTCTACCGCGAGGCGCACCCGGCACTCACGCTGGCCACGCGGCACGCGGAGAACCTGCCGCCCGTCGAGGTGGACCCCGACCGCATCAAGCGAGCGGTGCTGAATCTGGTCGACAACGCCGTCGAGGCGGTGGGCAGCACGGGCGAGGTCGTCGTCGAGACCACGCTGGTCGCCGAGAACGGTCACGCCCGGATCATCGTGACGGACACCGGGCCCGGCATCAGCCCCGACGACAAGGAGAAGCTCTTTTTGCCCTACTTCTCGACCAAGGCCGCGGGCATGGGGCTCGGGCTGCCGATCGTCTGGGAGATCGTCACCGAGCACGGCGGCACGATCCACGTCGAGGACAACGAGCCGCGCGGCAGTCGGTTCATCATCGAGGTGCCCGTGTCGCGCACCCCCACGCCGGTCGAGGCCTAGCGCGTGCCCGGCGAGCATATTTTGATCGTCGACGACGAACCCGCGATCCAGGCGGCGCTGCGCGGCGTGCTGGAGGACGAGGGCTACCGCGTCACCGCCGTCGGCAGCGGCGCCGACGCGCTCCGGCTCGTCACCGACGAGCCGCCCGATCTCACCTTTCTCGACATCTGGATGGAGCGCATGGACGGCCTCGAGACGCTCGCCGAGATCAAGCGCCTCCGCCCCGAGACGATCGTCGTGATGATCTCCGGGCACGGCACGATCGAGACCGCGGTGAAGGCCACCAAGCTCGGCGCCTACGACTTCATCGAGAAGCCGCTCTCCCTCGAGAAGACGCTGCTCACCGTCACGCGGGCGCTCGAGCACGCGCGGCTCGCCCGCGAGAACGCGGCGCTCCGCGAGAGCCTCGCCGAGCACACCGCGATCATCGGCGAGAGCGAGGCGGTCCGCCGCCTCCGTGAGCAGATCGCCACCGCCGCCCCGACGACCGGCCGGGTGCTGATCCGCGGCGAGAACGGCAGTGGCAAGGAGCTGGTCGCACGCGCCGTCCACGCCCGGTCGGCGCGGCGCGAGCAGCCGTTCGTCGAGGTCAACTGCGCCGCGATCCCGGACGAGCTGATCGAGTCCGAGCTCTTCGGCCACGAGAAGGGCGCGTTCACGGGCGCGCTGGCGCGCCGTCGCGGGAAGTTCGAGCTCGCCGACCACGGCACGCTCTTCCTCGACGAGATCGGTGACATGAGCCTCAAGACGCAGACGAAGGTGCTCCGGGCGCTCGAGGAGCAGGCGTTCGAGCGCGTCGGAGGTAAAGACACCCTCCGGGTGGACGTGCGCGTGATCGCGGCGTCCAACCGCGATCTCGAGACGTTGATCCGCGAGGGCCGCTTCCGCGAAGACCTCTACTACCGTCTCAACGTCATCCCGATCGAGGTCCCCGCCCTGCGTGACCGCAAGGACGACATCCCGTTGCTCGTGGACCACTTCGTCGCGCTCTTCTGCGGCGAGAACGGCAAGCGCCCCAAGACCGTCTCGGGCGAGGCGCTCGGCTACTTCGTCGCCTACGACTGGCCCGGAAACGTCCGCGAGCTTCGCAACATGGTGGAGCGCCTCGTGATCATGACCCCCGGCGACGTGATCGGAGCCGACGACCTGCCGGCGCCGCTCCGCCCGCGGGCCGCCGCGTCCGTCGGCGAAGCGGGCGAACGGTCGCTCAGGGACGCGCGGGAGAACTTCGAGCGGGCGTACATCCTCGCGGAGCTCAAGGTCAACGACTGGAACGTGACGCGGACCGCCGAGCGGCTCGGCATCGAGCGGAGCCACCTCTACCGGAAGCTCAAGGCCTACAACCTCACCCCGCCCAGCCGGGAGTCCTGAGCGCGCCGCGCGTCGATGCGACGGCGAGACCGCCGCGCCGAGCCGCTCGCGTGAAGATCGCGACGTGGAATGTGAACTCGATCCGCACGCGGCTGCCACGCCTCCTCGCGTGGCTCGAGCGGCGGCGGCCCGACGTCGTATGCCTCCAGGAGACGAAGGTCACCGACGACCAGTTCCCGTTCGGCGAGCTCGAGGGGCTCGGCTACACGGCGCTGGTCGCCGGTCAGCAGACCTACAACGGCGTGGCGATCCTCGCGCGCGCGGGCGCCGAGGCCATCGCGCGCGGGCTTCCAGACGAGGGCGACGACGCCCAGCGGCGCCTCCTGGTGGCGCGGGTCGCCGGCCTCACGGTCCTGAGTGTCTACGGCCCGAACGGCCAGGAGGTCGGCTCGGACAAGTACGCCTACAAGCTCGACTGGTACCGTCGCTTCCGCGCCTTCCTCGAGGCCTCCGCCACGCCCGACGCGGCGGTCGTGCTCTGCGGCGACCTCAACATCGCGCCGGAGGACCGCGACGTCTGGGACCCGGAAAAGTGGCGCGGCCAGATCATGTTCAGCGAGCCCGAGCGCGCGGCGTTCCACGATCTGCTCTCGTGGGGACTCCGGGACTCGCTCAGGCTTCACCGCCAGGAGGGCGGTCTCTTCACGTGGTGGGACTATCGCGCCGGCGCCTTCCACCGCGGCTGGGGGCTCCGGATCGACCATATTCTGGTCACGCCCGCGCTCGCCGCGCGCTGCCGCTCCGTCGAGATCGATCGCGACGAGCGCAAGGGGACGAAGCCCTCCGACCATGCGCCGGTCGTCGCGACGCTGGCGGATTGATGGGCGCGGTCGCGGGCCGCGCCGTCGGGCTCCTGCTCCTCCTCTGGGTCGCGTTCCGGGTTCTCGGCCAGGGCGTGACGCTCGCCCCGGGCGGGCCCGTCACGTTCCTCCACGGCGTGAACCTCGTCTTCCACGAGGCGGGCCACGTGATCTTCGGCTTCTTCGGCCGGTTCGTCGCGGTGCTCGGCGGCTCACTCAACCAGGTGCTCATCCCCGCGGTCTGCGTCATCGCTTTCCTCCACACACGGCAGCGCGCCTCCGCCGCGGTCGCGCTCTTCTGGACGGGGCAGTCGCTCGCCGACGTCGCGGTCTATGCGGCCGACGGCCGCGCGATGGCGCTGCCCCTCCTCGCCGAGGGGCTCATCCACGACTGGAACTACCTCCTCGGCGTGACGGGCCTGCTCCACCGCGCCGAGACGATCGGTCGTCTGATGTTCGGCGCGGGTGCCCTCCTGATGCTGGGCGCCCTCGCGTTCCTGGCGCTCGATCTGCTCCGCGCGTGGGGCAAGGCTTCCGCACCTCGGGTTGACAGCGACGGACCCTCGCGTGTAGAGTGACGGTAGTCAATTCGCGCCTTTCCTTTAAGCGGGCCCCGAGAGGCTCGCAAGGAGAGAAGTTGGCCACTCCCGTACCGCGCTTCCGTGAGAAGGCGCAGGTTCTCGACGACGCGGCGCTCGACCGAGCGCTCACGCGCATCGCCCACGAGATCCTCGAGAAGAATGGCGGCGCGTCGGATGTCGCCTTCGTCGGCCTGCGCACCCGTGGGGTCACGCTGGCGCAACGGCTCGCCGCCAAGATCGCCCAGATCGACGGCGCGGCGCTGCCCGTGGGGACGCTCGACATCACGCTCTACCGCGACGACCTCGGCCTGCGCGGCGCGCCGCTCATTCGCGGGACCGACATCCCGTTCTCGATCAAGAACAAGACCGTCATCCTCGTGGACGACGTCCTCTTCACGGGCCGTACCGTCCGCGCCGCCCTCGACGCCATCATCGACCTCGGGCGGCCCAAGGCGATCCAGCTCGCGATCCTGATCGACCGCGGCCACCGCGAGCTGCCGATCCGCCCCGACTACGTCGGCAAGAACCTCCCGACCTCCAGGCGCGAGAGCGTGGCCGTCCGGCTGCGCGAGCACGACGGCGAAGACCGCGTGGTGATCGAAGAACCCGAGGAGGCCTGAGCATGGGTTGGACGAGGAAACATCTGCTCACGATGCAGGAGCTCGACGCGAGCGAGATCGTCCTCCTGATCGACACCGCGGCCTCCCTCCAGGAGATTGCGACGCGGGAGATCAAGAAGGTGCCGGCGCTCAGGGGCAAGACCATCGTCAACCTCTTCTACGAGCCGTCCACCCGCACGCGCACCTCGTTCGAGATCGCCGGCAAATGGCTCTCGGCTGACGTCATCAACTTCGCGAGCAGTGGCTCGAGCACCACGAAGGGCGAGAGCTTCATCGATACGGCGAAAAATATCGCCGCGATGAGCCCGGACGTCGTCATCGTCCGTCACTCCTCAGCCGGCGCCGCCGCGCTGCTCGCGCGCACGCTCCCGTGCTCGATCGTGAACGCAGGCGATGGCGCCCACGAGCACCCCACGCAAGCCCTCCTCGATCTCCTCACCATCCGCGAGAAGAAGGCACACTTCGACGGGCTGCACGTCGCGATCGTCGGCGACATCGCCCACAGCCGCGTGGCGCGGTCCGACATCCACGGGATGCGCAAGCTCGGCATGACGGTGACGGTGGCGGGGCCGCCGACGCTGATCCCGGCCTTCGTGCAAGAGCTCGGCGTGAAGGTGAGCTACCGGCTCGAGGACGCCATCCGTGACGTCGACGTGATCATGATGCTGCGCCTCCAGCACGAGCGCATGACGAACGGCCTCGTCCCGTCCCTCCGCGAGTACTCGCGCTACTGGGGCCTCACGCTCGAGAAGCTCGCGGTCCACGCGCGCCCGGACGTGTTGATCATGCACCCGGGGCCCGTCAACCGTGGCATCGAGCTGTCGCCCGAGGTCGCCGACGGGCCGTACTCGGTGATCCTGGACCAGGTGGCGAAAGGCGTCGCCGTGCGGATGGGGGTGTTGCTCCTGCTCGCGGGCAGCCGAGGGGAGGCGTCGTGAGCCTCCTCGTCAAGAACGGCCGCGTCATCGACCCGGCGAACAACACCGACGGCGTGCAGGACGTGCTGATCGCTCAGGGCAAGATCGAACGCGTCGGGAAGCGTCTCGAGGCGCCCGTGGGGGCGGAGGTCGTGGACGCCGCGCGCAAGATCGTCTGCCCCGGGTTCATCGACATCCACGTCCACCTGCGCGAGCCGGGCCACGAGTACAAGGAGACCGTCGCGACGGGCACGCGCGCGGCGGCGGCGGGCGGCTTCACGGCGGTCGCGTGCATGGCGAACACGACCCCCGTCAACGACAATCGCGCCGTCACCGACTACATCCTCGCCACCGCGCGCGCGGACGGCGTGGTGCGCGTCCATCCGATCGGCGCGGTCACGCGCGGCCTCCGGGGCGCGGAGCTCGCCGAGCTGGCGGAGCTCGCCGAGGCGGGCTGCGTCGCCTTCTCGGACGACGGCACGTGCGTGATGGACGCGGGTCTCTACCGCCGCGCGATGGAGTACGTCCTCCCCTTCGGCGTGCCCGTCATCAGCCACGCCGAGGACGCGAGCCTCGGTCGCGGCTTCACGATGAACGAGGGCGTGGTCTCGACGGAGCTCGGGCTGCCGGGTGCGCCCGCGGCCGCCGAGGACGTGATGGTCGCGCGCGACATCCTCCTCGCCGAGCTGACGGGCGCCCACGTCCACATCGCCCACCTCTCGACGGCGGGGGCCGTCCGTCTCGTCCGCGACGGCAAATCGCGCGGCGTGCGCGTGACGGCCGAAGTCACCCCGCACCATCTGCTCCTCACCGAGGACGCCGTGCGGACGTTCGACCCGAACACGAAGATGGCGCCGCCCCTCCGGACCAAGCGCGACACCGAGGCGCTCCTCGAGGCGCTCGCCGACGGCACGATCGACTGCGTCGCGACCGACCACGCGCCCCACGCGCTCGCGGAGAAAGAGGGCGAGTTCGATCAGGCCGCCTTCGGAATCGTCGGGCTCGAGACCGCCGTGGCCCTCCTGCTCGACCGGCTCGTGCGCCCCGGCCTCCTGCCGCTCGCGACGCTCGTCTCGCGGCTCTCGCGCGACCCGGCGCGGCTCCTCGGCCTGACGGGCGGGAGCCTTGCCCCCGGCGCTCCCGCGGACGTGACGATCCTCGACCCCGAGATCGAGTGGACCGTCGACCCCGCGCGGTTTCGGTCGAAGAGCCGGAACACGCCCTTCGGCGGCTCCCGGCTCACGGGCGGGCCGTGGATGACGATCGTCGGTGGAAAGGTCGTGCATACCTTTGGACAACGCGGGGCCGCGGTGCGAGCCGCAGCCGAAGGCGAGGCGAGTCTGTGATCGAGCCCCCGCCGTCCGAGGCGAGCCCATGAATCAGGTCGTGCACTCGTGAGTACCGCCTGGCTCGTGCTCCGCGACGGCCGCGTCTTCCGCGGCCAGCTCCTCGGCGCGCCGGGGGAGACCTGGGGAGAGGTCATCTTCAATACGGCGATGTCGGGCTACCAGGAAATCCTGAGTGACCCGTCGTACCGCGGGCAGATCGTGGCGATGACGTACCCGTTGATCGGCAACTACGGGATCAACGCGGAGGACGTCGAGTCGCGGCGGCCGTGGGTCAACGGGCTCATCGTCCGCGAGTGCTCGCCGATCGCCTCGAACTTCCGCTCGGCGGTGGGCCTCGACGAGTACCTCAAGCGGCACGGGATCGTCGGCCTCCAGGGGATCGACACCCGCGCCCTCACGCGCCACCTCCGCGACCACGGCGCCCAGGACGGGATCATCTCGTCGGTCGCGCGTGACCCGGCGGAGCTCGCCGGGCGCGCGCGCGCGCTGCCGGGCCTCGTCGGGCGCGACCTCGTCGCCGAGGTCACCGTGGCCGAGCCCTACGGCTGGCACGAGGGCGGCTGGGCACTCTCGCAGGGCTACGTGGCGCCGCCGCCGCCGCGCTTCAGGGTCGTCGCCTATGATTGTGGAATCAAGCACAACATCCTGCGCCAGCTCCGGATGGCGGGCTGCGACGTCACCGTCGTGCCCGCGGCGACTCCGGCGGAGAAGGTGCTCGAGACGAAGCCTGACGGCGTCTTCCTCTCGAACGGGCCGGGCGACCCTGAGGCGGTGCCCTACCTGATCGCGTCGGTTCGCGGGCTCCTCGGTCGCCTGCCGGTCTTCGGGATCTGTCTGGGCCACCAGATCATGGGGCTCGCCGGCGGCGGCAGCACCTACAAGCTCAAGTTCGGCCACCACGGCGCGAACCACCCGGTGAAGGACCTCAAGACGGGCAAGGTCGAGATCACCGCCCAGAACCACGGATTCGCTGTCGAGCCCGCGTCGGTCGCTCGCCACGGGTGGGAGCCCACCCACGTGAACCTCAACGACGGCACGTGCGAGGGGCTCGCCCATCGCGAGTGGCCGGCGTTCTCGGTGCAGTATCATCCGGAGGCGTCGCCGGGCCCACACGACGCCGCGTACCTGTTCCGCCGGTTCACCGACCTCATGACACTGAAGGGAGGCTGAACGACGTCATGCCCAAGTACCTGATCTCGTATCGGAAGACCGAAGGGGCCGGCCAGAAGCCCGAGTGGACGTCGTTCACGACGACGAGCGACACGTCCCTCGAAGCCCACGCGATCCGCGAGCGGGTCGAGCGGCGGATGAGCGTCCTGGGCGAGCAGCTCTGGGGCAACGGCGAGGTCGCGTGGGTCGGCCAAGGCCGGCTCGACGACGTCCTCTACAAGCGCGAGGAGGCGGCGCCGGAGACCTCCATCGTGTACGGCCTCGTGGAGGAGTAGTGCCCAAGCGCGCGGATCTCCGGAAGATCCTCATCATCGGCTCGGGGCCGATCGTCATCGGCCAGGCGTGCGAGTTCGACTACTCGGGCACCCAGGCGCTCAAGGCGCTCCGCGAAGAGGGGTTCGAGGTCGTCCTCGTGAACTCGAACCCCGCGACGATCATGACCGACCCGGAGCTCGCGCAGCGCACGTACGTCGAACCGCTCACGCCCGAGTTCGTCGCCAGGGTCATCGAGCGCGAACGGCCCCAAGCGCTCCTGCCCACCCTCGGCGGCCAGACGGGGCTGAACCTCGCGGTCGCGCTGGCCGAGGACGGCACGCTCGAACGCTTCGGCGTCGAGCTGATCGGCGCCAAGCTCCCCGCGATCCGGAAGGCCGAGGACCGTCAGCTCTTCAAGGAAGCGATGGAGCGCATCGGCCTCGCGCTGCCGCGCTCGGGCTGCGCGCGGAGCCTCGACGAGGCGAGCGCGATCGTGCGCCAGACCGGCTACCCGGCGATCATCCGGCCGTCGTTCACGCTCGGCGGCACGGGCGGCTCGATCGCCTACAACCCGGACGAGCTCGAGGAGGCCGTCCGCTGGGGCCTCCAGACGTCGCCCGTCTCGACGGTGCTCGTCGAGGAATCGGTGATCGGCTGGAAGGAGTTCGAGCTCGAGGTCATGCGGGACCTCGCCGATAATGTGGTCATCATCTGCTCCATCGAAAATGTCGATCCGATGGGCGTCCACACCGGAGATTCCATCACCGTCGCGCCCGCGCAGACCCTCACGGACAAGGAATACCAGCTGATGCGCGACGCCGCGATCGCCATCATCAGGGAGATCGGCGTCGAGACGGGCGGCTCGAACATTCAGTTCGCGGTCAACCCCGACGACGGGCGGCTCGTCGTGATCGAGATGAACCCGCGCGTGTCGCGTTCCTCGGCCCTCGCCTCGAAGGCGACCGGCTTCCCCATCGCCAAGATCGCGGCGAAGCTCGCCGTCGGCTACACGCTCGACGAGATCAGGAACGACATCACCCGCGAGACGCCCGCGTCGTTCGAGCCGGCGATCGACTACTGCGTGGTGAAGTTCCCCCGGTGGGCGTTCGAAAAATTCCCCGAGGCCGACCCGACGCTGACGACGCAGATGAAGTCGGTCGGGGAGGTCATGGCCATCGGGCGCACGTTCAAGGAAGCCCTGCAGAAATCGATTCGCTCCCTCGAGCAGGACCGCTGGGGGCTGACGCTCGGCCGGCCCGTCGCCCTCGAGGACCTGCGCCACCTCCTGCGCGTGCCCACCCCCGACCGCGTCTTCGCGATCGGTGACGCCTACCGCGCGGGCCTCTCGACCCCGGAGATCCACGCGCTCACCAAGATCGACCGGTGGTTCCTCGAGGGGATCCGCGAGATCGTCGCCTTCGAGCCCGAGATCGCGCGCGCCGCCCTCGCCGACGTCGAGGTGATGCGGCGGGCCAAGCAGCTCGGTTTCGCCGACCGACGGATCGCGGAGCTCACCGGAACGACCGAGGCGGAGGTTCGCCGGCGGCGGCTCGCTCAGGGCGTCGCCGCGACCTTCAAGATGGTGGACACGTGCGCCGCGGAGTTCGTCGCCTACACCCCCTACCTCTACTCGACGTACGAGGAAGAGGACGAGGCGCCGCCGACGCCGCGCACGAAGGTCGTCATCCTGGGCTCGGGGCCGAACCGCATCGGTCAGGGCGTCGAGTTCGACTACTGCTGCGTCCACGCCGCGTTTGCGCTCCGCGAGCTCGGCGTGGAGGCGATCATGGTCAACTGCAACCCCGAGACCGTCTCGACGGACTACGACACCTCCGATCGCCTCTACTTCGAGCCCCTCACGCTCGAGGACGTCCTGAACATCGTGGAGCGGGAGCGGCCGCTCGGCGTGGTCGTCCAGTTCGGCGGCCAGACGCCGCTCAAGCTCGCCGTGCCCCTGCGCGAGGCAGGCGTCCCGATTCTCGGCACCTCGCCCGATGCCATCGACCGCGCCGAGGACCGCCAGCGCTTCAACGAGCTCATCACCGAGCTCGGGTTGCGCCAGGCCGCGGGCGCCACGGCGCGTTCGCTCGCGGAGGCGCAGGTGATCGCGTCGTCGATCGGCTACCCGGTGCTCGTCCGCCCGTCGTACGTGCTCGGCGGCCGGGCGATGCGCCTCGTCTACGACGCCGAGGACCTCCGCGAGTACATGCGCGAGGCCGTGCAGGTCTCCCCCGCCCACCCGGTCCTCATCGACAAGTTCCTCGAGGACGCGATCGAGATCGACGTGGACGCGGTCGCCGACCCGACGTGCGTCCTCGTCGGGGGCGTGATGGAGCACATCGAGAAGGCCGGCGTCCACTCGGGCGACGCGGCGTGCGCGCTCCCGCCCTACTCGCTCGGCGAGGACCAGATCGAGACGCTGCGCGAGCAGACGAAGGCGCTGGCGACGGCGCTCGGGGTCGTCGGGCTCATCAACGTGCAGTTCGCGATCCAGAACGAGACGGTCTACGTCCTCGAGGTGAACCCGCGCGCCTCGCGGACCGTGCCCTTCGTCTCGAAGGCGATCGGGTTGCCGCTCGCGAAGGTCGCGACGCGTGCCCTGCTGGGTCACCCGTTGGCACCCTACGCCGCGTACGATGCCCGTGAGCTCGCGCACATCGCCGTCAAGGAGTCGGTCTTCCCGTTCGTGAAGTTCCCGGGCGTCGACGCGGTCCTCGGGCCAGAGATGAAGTCCACCGGCGAGGTCATGGGGATCGACCGCGACTTCCGCAAGGCATACCTCAAGTCCCAGATCGCCTCGGGCTCGACGCTGCCCACCTCGGGCAAGGTGTTCATCTCGGTGAAGAGCGAGGACCGACGCGCGGTGACGAGCCTCGCGCGGCGCCTCGTCGACCTGGGCTTCTCGCTCGTCGCGACCGCGGGGACGGCGCGCATCCTCGAGCGCAACGGCATGACGGTGGAGCTGGTCCACAAGGTCGCTGCGGGCTACCGGCCGAACGTCATCGACCTGATGAAGCGCGGTGAGATCGCGCTCCTCTTCAACACGCCGGAGGACGGGCGCGCGCGGAAGGACTCGTACCTGATCCGCCGCACCGCCGTCATGCAAAACGTCCCCTACTACCTGACGGTCGATGGCGCCCAGACCGCGATCGGCGCCATCGAAGCCTTGCTCAAGGGCGAGCAGCAGGTCCTGAGCCTGCAGGAATACCACGGTGGCGGCGCCTGACCGCCTCTTCGTCGCGCTGGACGTCGAGAGCCTGGCCGACGCGGAGGAACTCCTCCGACGCCTCGACGGCGTCGTCACCGGCTGCAAGATCGGCACCCAGCTCTTCACGGCTGCCGGGCCCGCCGCGGTCGAGATGGCGCGCAAGCGCGGCGTCCGTGTCTTCCTCGACCTCAAGTTCCACGACATCCCGAACACGGTCGCCGGTGCCACGCGCGAGGCCGCGCGCCTGGGTGTGTTCATGCTCAATGTGCACTCGAGCGGCGGCGTCCGGATGATGCGCGCCGCCGCCGAAGCCGCGACGAAGGCGGCGCAGGACCTCGCGGTTCCGCGTCCTCTCGTCCTCGGCGTGACCGTGCTGACGAGCCTCGACCGGCGGGCGCTCCAAGCCGAGGTCGGCGTGCCGGCGAGCGTCGACGCGCACGTCCTCCACCTGGCCGATCGCGCGCGCGAAGCCGGGCTCGACGGCTGCGTCGCGTCGCCGCGAGAGATCGGCGCGCTGCGTCTGGCGCTGGGCCCCGACTGGGTGATCGTCACGCCCGGGATCCGGATGTCGTCGGCCGGAGGGGGCTCAGACACCCCGGGGGCCTCCCCGGCCGACGACCAGATGCGTGTCGCGTCGCCCCGGCAGGCGCGGGACGCCGGCGCCGACTACTTCGTGGTCGGCCGTCCGATCACCGCGGCGGCGGATCCGGCCGCCGCAGCGCGCGAAATCCTGAGTCAGCTCGCGTGACCGAAAAACAGACGCTGAAGCTCTACGAAAAGACCGGGGCGCTCATGCGCGGCCATTTCCGTCTGACCTCCGGCCTCCACTCGGACGTCTACCTCCAGTCGGCGCTCGTCCTCCAGCATCCCGAGCACGCCGCCGCGCTCGGCGCGGCCCTGGCAGACCCCTTCCGCGCCGCGGGCGCGACGACCGTGCTCGCCCCAGCGATCGGCGGCATCCTCGTCGCCCACGAGGTCGCCAAGGCCCTCGGTGCCCGCGCGCTCTTCACCGAGCGCGAGAACGACGCGATGGCGCTGCGTCGCGGCTTCACGCTGTCGGCGGGCGAGTGCTGTCTCGTCGTCGAAGACGTCATTACGACCGGCGGCTCGACGCGTGAAGTGGTGGCATGCGCGGAGAAAGCCGGCGGCGTCGTCGTGGGCGTCGGCTCGCTGATCGATCGCTCGGGCGGCGCCGTCCGATTCCCGATGAAGCGTGTCGCGCTCGCGACGATCCAGGCGAAGACCTGGGAGCCCGAGGAGTGCCCGCTCTGCAGCGCAGGCGGCCAGGCCGTCAAGCCGGGCAGCCGCGTCTGATTGGAGCTCGCCCGCCGGCCCGACGGATCACGAGGTCCGGGGTTGTGTCGCCTGTGCGCGGTACTGTGGCGGGACGGCGTCCCAGCGATCCGTCCAGTGCGCTACGCCCTGCGCATCGGTCCAGCGGTAGAGCTGGCTGTGGCGCTCTGGCGCCGGCTCCTCCATGGCCGGCGGCGCGGGCGGCGCTCCGGCTGGCGGCGGAGGCGGCGGGGGATTCGGGATCCAGACCCAGGTATAGGGCACCGTCGTCCCGTCGCCGCGAAGCTCATACCGCCCGTGCGGATACTGGACGACGCTAGGCATCGGCGGAGGGGCCGGCGCCGGAGCGACCGCCACCGTGCCACGGGCCGGCGGACCGTAGACGACCGGTGGGTCGTAAGAGGACGGCGAGTTGTAGTACGCTGGCGGCGCGCTGTAGTACACCGGCGGTGGCGCGTAGACGACGACGGGAGCCGCGATCACCGCGAAGGGAATGACGGGACGGAAGAGGGGGCGATGGACGAACGGGCGATGAACAGACCGATCATGAATGAACGGGTTCGCCACGAACGGACGACTGATCACGGGCCGGCTGCCGGCGGCGTGCCCGCCACCCGCCCCACCGCGAAATCCGTCGGCGAGCGCGGCCGTCGGCGTGAGCGCGAGGCTCGCGGCGAGAGTCACGAAGGCGGTCACGACGGTCCTCTTCATGGACGTCCTCTCTCCCGCTCCGGAGTCCGGAGATAGTCGCAACATGCGCCCAGACCGCGGAGTCGTCAAGTACTCGAGACCGGAACCATGCCGACGTCTCGGCAGTTCCTAACCGGAGCGCCATGGAGGGAGCTATGCCTACCAAACGTGCGGTGACTCGTGCTTTCGTCCTGAGCGGCCTCGCTGTCCTGCTTCTGGCCGGCGCCGCCGGGGCCCTCGAAGTCGGGCAGAAGGCGCCCGACTTCTCCCTGGTCGGACCCGACGGCAAGCCCGTCAAGCTCTCCGAGCTGACGGCCAAGGGTCCCGTCGTGATCTATACCTTCGTCGCGGCGTTCACCCCGACCTGAACCCGTGAGCTGAACGGCTTCGAGGCGGCGCTGCCGCAGTTCGAGGCCGTGGGCGCCCAGGTCGTGGGCGTCAGCACCGATCACTATCTCGCGCTCGCCGGCTGGCTGAAGGCGCAATCGTCCAAGCAACTCCTCCTCTCCGACTTTCGGCGCCAGATGCTGCCCGCCTGGGGCGCGATGGAGACGAACGAAGCGAGCCCGATCTACCGCTACGCGAAGCGGGCGTACTTCATCGTCGACACCTCCGGGACCGTGAAATTCGTGAAGGTCCTGGACAACCCGCTCGATCTCCTCAACCCCGACGACGTGCTCAAGGCGGTCAAAGCGTCGGCGTCCTGATCCGGGGTGGCGAGCCCGGAGCGCCCAGCGCTCCGGGCGGACCGTCCTGGTAAATCCTCGGCCGGTCGGACTGGCGCTTTCTCACCGCCCCCGCGGCCCGCACGACGGCGTCTTCAAAATCGCACGCGCCATCACGATCTAGGGTTGGCCCAGCCCTGGCACCCCGCTTGCTGTTCTCACTTCGGTCGAAGACCCAGGACCGAGGGGGAACCGGATCATGAAGTGTCACTGCGGCGGGCTACTTCGCTTCGATCTTCAGCACCTGCAGGACGCAGTCAGGCTCGGGCTGCGTGATGACGTGTCGCTCTTCTGGAAATGCATGGTCTGCGGCCGGACGCGCAAGAGCGACGAGTCGTATCCGCTGAGTCAGGTCGTGGCCTCACTGGAGAGGTTCACGACGCCGATCGACGCACAGGCGTCACGACGCTGATCCAAGCCTAACGCTCGCCCCAGAGGTCCCCGAGCGCCCCGTTCTGGACGAGGACGACGGCGAGCCAGGCGAGCTGACCCCCGACGAACACCACGAGCCCCTCGACACGCCCCGCCCGCACGTACACCCGGTACTGAGCGAGGGCGCCGAGGAGCGCGACGGGCGCGAAGAGGGCGCCCTGGTAGGTGGCGAGCACACCCCCCTGCACCAGGAGCCCGCCCGCGAAGGTCCAGAGGATCCACGCGCCGAGCCACGAGGCGACGACCGAGACGAGGATCGAGGCGCGCGAGCCGGGTCGGCCGAGGAAGCGTGCCGCGGCGGCGACGGCCAGGCCGAGGAGGAGGACCGTGCCAAGGGCCGCGAGCACCCAGCGCGTCACGGGCCCTTCCGGTACTCTGGCCGCCAGCGGAGAAGCCGCCGCTCGACCTGCTTGATCCCCAGCGCCATCACGATGCCGATCACGCCGAGCGTGAGGAGCGCCACCATCATGTCCGCGGCATTCAGCGTGCCGAGCGACTGGATGATGAGGTAGCCGAGGCCGCCCCCGGACTCGCCACCGAGAAACTCGCCGACGACGACGCCGATCAGCGCGAACGAGACGGACGGCGTGAGCGCGGCGAAGGTCCAGGCGAGCGCGGAGGGGACGATGACCGTGCGCACGACCTGCCGCTCCGAGGCGCCGAGGAAGCGCGCCGAGTGGATCAGGTCGGCGTCGACACTGCGTGCGCCCTGGAACGTGTTGAAGAAGACGATGAAGAACACGATCGTCCACGCGAGCACGATCTTCGCCAGGAGCCCGAAGCCGAAGATCATGGTGACGAGCGGCACGAGCGCGATGCGCGGGAGCGAATTGAAGGCGATGATGTACGGCTCGAAGACCCGCGCGAGCCGGTCGTGCCGACCGAGCCCGAGCCCCGCGGCGAAGCCCGTCGAGACGCCGACGACGAACCCCCAGAGCGTGGACTGCACGGTCGAGAGGGCCATCGCCCAGATGGACAGGCGCACCTCCCCGGAGGCGAGGTAGGCGAAGCGCTTGACGATCACCGAGGGCCGGCTGATGAAGAACGGGTCGATCCAGTAGAGGCCCGGCGTCTTCGAGATCGCCTTGATCCCCGTGAGCCACTCCCACGCGCCGACGAGGACCACGAGGATCAAGAGCCGCCAGAAGAGGACCCGCCCGCGGTCGCTCATTGGAGCGAGGGCCGCGCGCCCGGCGCGCTCTGTGGGTGGCCCGAGACGAGGCGCGACCCGGCTCCGGTCCGCATGTCGCCTTGCACTCCACCAGGGGCGCCGAGCTCCTCGCCCAGCACGTGCCACATCACGCTGTACTCGTGGGCGTACTCCTCGGTCTCACGCAGCTTGATCACGTCGCGGGGCCGCGGGATCGGCACGTCGTGGACGAGCTTGATCCGGCCGGGCCGGCGCGTCATGACGATGACCCGGTCGGCGAGCGTGATCGCCTCGGAAAGGTCGTGGGTGACGAAGACGACCGTCTGGTGGCGCGCCTCCCAGAGGGTCAGGAGCTCGGCGTGGAGGCTGAGCTTCGTGTGGGTGTCGAGCGCGCCGAAGGGCTCGTCCATGAGAAGGATCTCGGGGTTGACGACGAGCGTGCGCATGAGCGCGACGCGCTGCCGCATTCCGCCCGACAGCGTCGCCGGGAAGGCGTCCTCGAACCCCTCGAGCCCCGCCAGCCGGACCCCCTCCCGCACCCGCGTCTCCAGCTCCGTGCCCCGGACGCCGCGGTACTCGAGCCCCAGCGCGACGTTGCGGCGCACGGTGCGCCACGGGAAGACGGTGTCCTTCTGGAAGACGTAGCCGACCTTCCGAGGGACGTCGGTCACCGGCCCGCCGTCCACCTCGATCGCCCCGGCGGACGGGGTCACGAGCCCGCCGAGCATGTTGAGGATCGTCGACTTGCCGCAGCCCGACGGCCCCACGATCGCGACGAACTCCTGGTCGGCGACCTCGAACGACACGTCCCGGACGGCCTCCAGCGTGCGCGCACCCTCGCGGAACGTCTTCGCGAGGTCCCGGACGACGATGCGGGGCCGACGGGCGCTCAGGACTTGTATCTGGCCTGGGCTCGACGGACGAACGACATGTCCACGGCGCGGGCGTAGGGGATCGGCTTCTCGACCGCGAGCGGCAGCCACACCTTCATCCCGTTCGCGTAGTCGCGCTCATCGATCATGAAGTCCCAGTCGAAGATCGTCTTGTAATAGCGCACGGACTTCAAGATATCCTCGCGCTTGAAGGTGTCCATGTACGGCGTGTGGAGGAGATCGACGATCTCGTCGTCCTTCGCCCGCCGGATCCACTGCTGGGCGCGATAGGTGGCGTTCACGTACGCCTGCACGAGGTCGGGCGACGTCTCGACGGTCTCCTTGAGCACGTAGCCGACCGTGACGGGTATGGGCCCGCCGAAGACGCGGTTCCAGGCGCGCTCGTCGAGCACGTCGTAGATCGCCCGCCCGAACCCCTCGCTCTCCGCGGCGAACTGCCACTCGGGCACCGCCATGATCGCGTCGAACTTGCCCGCCTTGAGCCCGCCGAGCATCGTGGTCGAGGCGCCGCCCCCGACCCAGTCCACGTGGTCGTTGACGGGCTTGTCGTCGTGGGCCTTGGTCTCCTTGAGCACGTAGACGCCGTACACGTAGGTGCCCGAGCCGATCGCGGTCGCAGCGATCACCGCACGGCGCCCCACGAGCTTCCGGTCGGCGAGCGCCTCGACCGACTTCACGCCCTTATCGTAGAGGTCCTTCCGGACGACGACGTTGGCGTAGCTGCACCGCGTGTCCGTCGCGAAGATCATGAGCGCGTCCCGGCCTTTCTCCGTGATCTTCAGCGGGTGATTCGAGTCGCCCAGCGCGAACATCGCCTGTCCGGCCGCGAGCGCCTGGACCACCTTGGCCCCGCCCCCGGGGACGATGAAGCCCGGGACGCTCACGCCCTCCGCCTCGAAGAACTTTTTCTCTCTCGCCACCAGGTGCTGGCCATAGACGAAGGTGGAGACGCTGTGCGTGACGGTGATCGGCCTCGGGGCCTGCGCATGCGCGCGGCCGGCGGCGAGCCAGACGCCGGCGACGCCGGTCGTCCGGAGGAACCGGCGACGGGTGAGGCGCATGGCGTTGGAGTCTACGCCGGGCCCTCGCCGGCTGTCAATCGCAACATATTGACACTACAGGAGATTTCGCCCTAAGATCACTAGATGACACCCACCCGAGCCGCGCGGATCTCGTCCCTTCGCAGCATGACGGGATTCGGTCGGGCGGAGGTCAGCGCCGGGCCGATCACGATCGCTGTGGAAGCGCGATCTCTCAACCACCGTCACCTCGACGTGACACTCCGCCTGCCGCGCACCCTCACCGGCCTCGAGATGGACGCGCGTCGTCTCGTTCAGTCGCGTCTCGAGCGCGGGCGTGTCGAGATCGCCGTGGAGCTCTTGCCCGCGCCGGACGCCTCCACCCGGCAAGTCCGCGTGGACCAGGCGCTCGCCGCAGAGTACGTCGCGCGGGCGCGCGAGCTCGGGGCGGCCATTGGCGTCGGCGGCGACGTGACGCTCGCCTGGGTGCTCGAGCGCCCCGGCGTCGTGCGCCTGGACGAGGCGGACGCGCCCGCCCCCGACACCGCCTGGCCGGTCCTCTCGGACGCGCTGGCGCGCGCGCTCGACGAGCTCATCCTGCGGCGCACGGCGGAGGGCGAGGCGCTCGGCGCCGAGCTCCAGAAGCTCACCGCGGACCTCCGGGCGCAGACGGACCTGGTCGAGGCGCGCGTGCCCGCCGCCGTCGAGCGGCGCGAGGCGCGGCTGCGGGAGCGGATCCGGACGCTCCTCGGCGAGGCGCCGATCGACGAGGGGCGGGTCCTCGGCGAGGTGGCGGTCTGGGCGGAGAAGACCGACGTGCGTGAGGAGCTCATCCGGCTCCGCGCGCACCTCGAGCAGCTCGCGCAGGTGCTGGGCCGCGGCGGGGCCGTCGGCCGGCCGCTCGACTTCCTGATCCAGGAGCTGAACCGCGAGGTCAACACGGTCGCCTCGAAGGCCGACGACCTCGAGGTCAGCCAGGCGGCGCTCGCGGCGAAGGGCCTGATCGAGAAGATGCGCGAACAGGTGCAGAATCTTGAGTAGCGCGCACGGTGGGGGAGCGGGGCGCGGCCGGTGATCAGGCGTCGCGGCACGCTGTTCGTCGTCTCCGCCCCGTCCGGGGCGGGCAAGACCACGCTGTGCCGCGAGATGCGGCTGCGCCTGCCCGACCTCGCGTACTCGGTGTCGGTGACGACGCGGGCGCCGCGGGCCGGCGAGATCGACGGCGCGGACTTCCGCTTCGTCAGCGAGGCCGAGTTCCGTGCGATGCTCGCGCGGGGCGAGTTCGCCGAGTGGGCGACCGTGCACGGCCACCTCTACGGCACGCGGGCGCGCGCGCTCGAGGAGTCGCTCGGGGCCGGCCACGACGTGCTGCTCGACATCGACACGCAGGGCGCGGCGCAGCTCCGGGCGCGGTACCCGGAGGCCGTGCTCGTGTTCATCGTGGCGCCGTCCGTGAAGGAGCTCGAGCAGCGGCTGCGGGAGCGGCGCTCCGACGCCGAGGCCGAGATCAGGCGCCGCCTGGCGCGTGCCCGCGAGGAGATCGCGCTGTGGCGGCGGTACGATTATCTCATCGTGAACCGTGACGTGAAGGAGGCGATGGAGCAGCTGGCGGCGATCATCCAGGCAGAACGCTGCCGCACGAGCCGTCTCAGCCTCACATTCCCCGATCTGGAGGTGTCTGAGTGATGGCCTTTCCCTCGCTCGAAGGTGCGCTGAACAAGGTGTCCAACCGCTACCTGCTGGTCGTGCTCGCCGCGAAGCGGGCGCGGCAGATCAACCGCGGCGCGGCAGGACGCGTCGAGACCAAGCACAAGAAGCCCACGAGCCACGCGCTCGAGGAGATCGCGGCGGCCAAGGTCGAGTACCGGGTCAAGGACGACGGAGAGACCGCGAAGGCATGAGCCTCGCCGGCCGGGAGCTGATCCTCGGTGTCACCGGGTCCATCGCGGCGTACAAGGCCGTGTACCTGCTCCGCGAGCTGACGCGGCTCGGCGCCGGGGTCACCGTGTGCCTCACCGAGCACGCGGCGGAGTTCGTGGGCCCGCTCACGTTCCGGACGCTCTCCGGCCGGCCGGTGCTCATCAACCTCTTCGACCCGCAGACCCCCGACGCCGTCGAGCACGTCGCCCTCGCCGAGCGGGCCCACGCGATCCTCGTCGCGCCCGCCACGGCGAACCTCCTGGCCAAGGCGGCGCACGGGATCGCCGACGACTTCCTGACGACCCTCCTCTTGGCCACGCGCTCGCCGGTGCTCATGGTCCCCGCGATGGACGGCGGCATGTGGGAGCACCCGGCGGTCGTCGCCAACGTCCAGACGCTGCGCGGGCGCGGCGTCACCGTCCTCGAGCCGGACGCGGGCGCGCTCGCCTCGGGCCTGTCGGGCAAGGGACGGTTCCCCGAGCCCGACGCGATCGTCGAAGCGCTCTTGCGTGTGCTGACGCCCGCGCGCGACCTGTCGGGTGAGCGGCTCCTCATCACTGCGGGGCCGACGCGCGAGCCGCTCGACCCGGTGCGCTACATCTCGAACCGCTCGTCGGGCAAGATGGGCTACGGCCTCGCGGCCGCCGCGCTCCGGCGCGGCGCGCAGGTGACGCTGATCTCGGGCCCCACACAGCTCACGCCCCCGCCCGGCGCGGTCTTCGTCCCAGTGCAAACCGCCGAGGACATGCGCGAGGCGGTGCTCCAGCATCTCGGCGCGGCCACGGTCGTGATCAAGGCGGCCGCCGTCGCGGACTATCGCGCCAAGCACCCGGCCGCCGCCAAGATCAAGGGCAAGCGTGACCTGACCATCGAGCTCACGCCGAACCCGGACATCCTCGCCGAGGTCGCCGGCGGCGGCACCGGCGCGTTCATCGTCGGCTTCGCCGCGGAGACCCACGACGTCGCCGAGAACGCGCGGGCGAAGCTCGAGAGCAAGGGGATCGACCTGCTGGTCGCGAACGACGTGAGCCAGCAGGGGATCGGCTTCGACGCCGACGAGAACGAGGTGCTGCTGCTCGACCGCTGGGGCGGCACGCGCGCGCTGCCTCGCATGCCGAAGACGGACGTCGCCGACCTCATTCTGAGCCACATCCTCGCGCTCCGCGCCGCCGCGGCCCGGAAGAAGGCGGTCCGCTCATGACCACGCTCAAGACGGTGATGACGATCCAGGCGATCATCCTCTTCGTGTACGGGCTCCCGTACCTCCTCGTCCCCAGGTGGACGACGGCGATCACCCAGCAGGCGACGCTCCAGAGAACTACTTCTTGCGCGCCTTCGGGATTCCGCTGGTCGTCCTGGGCCTCATGGAGCTCCGTATCGTCGGCGACCTCGACCGATACCGGAGCCTCGTGATCCTATACGCGCTCCTTCCCGCCATCTATTTCGTCACGATCGTGGCGCAGGCGTTGGTGCGCGGCTTCAACGGAGCCCTCTGGTACTGGTGGCTCAACGCCGTCGTGACCGGCCTCTTCGCCATCCTCGTGTTCGTGACGGGACGGAAGGCGCGCCTCGCCGCATGACGACCGCGACCCCCCGGGAGATGCTCACCGAGGCGCTCGGCGCGCTCGGCGCCACGCTCCGCCACCACCGCGACCTCGGCTTCACGGCGCTGCCGCTCGCGGGTGAGTACCTGCTCTCTCCCGCGGAGGCGCTCCGCGCGCAGGAGCGCGCCCTCGCCGGCTGTCGGCGCTGCAAGCTCTGCGAGGGACGGACGACGATCGTCTTCGGCGCGGGGAACCCGCGGGCCGACCTCGTCTGCATCGGCGAGGGGCCGGGCGCGGACGAGGACGCGCAGGGGTTGCCCTTCGTCGGGCGCGCCGGCCAGCTCCTCACGAAGATGCTCGCGTCCGTCGATATCCCGCGTGACGAAGCCTATATTTCGAATACCGTCAAGTGCCGCCCACCCGGCAACAGAAACCCCGAAGCGGACGAGCTTGCCGCGTGCGCGCCCTTCCTCGCCGCGCAGCTCGCCGTGATCCAGCCGAAGGTCATCCTCTCCCTCGGCTCGGTCGCCACGCAGGCGCTGCTCGGCACCCGCGAGGCGATCGGCAAGCTCCGCGGCAAGGTCCATCCGTACGGCTCGGCCGTGCTGATCCCCACGTTCCATCCGGCGTTCCTGCTCCGTAACCCGGGGCCCGAGTACCGGCGCATGGCCTGGGAGGACCTGAAGCTCGCCAAACGGGAGTACGACCGCCGCCGAACGAAGTGAGATGATTGCGGACGTCGCCTTCGACGCTCCGGTCTCGCATCCGTTCTCCTACCGAGTGCCCGACGGCTGGGAGCCCGCGCCGGGTCAGCGCGTGCTGGCGCCCTTGCGCGGGGCGGCGCGTGTCGGCATGGTGGTGGCGCTCCGCGAGGGCGATGACGCACGCCTGAAGCCGCTGCTCCGCGTCGCCGATTCCACACCGATCCTCTCGCCCGCCCAGCTCGACTTCGCCAGCTGGATCGCGGCCGAGAGCCTCTCGTCCCTCGGCTCGACCTGCGCGGCCCTGCTGCCTCCCCCGCTGCTCGACTCCCGAGCGACCGGGCCCGGGAGCGGCTCGGGCGCTCGGCACGCCACTCGCATGGAGCCACCCGCCGGCGCCCCTCGGAACGCGCCGGAGCGACGCCCCACGCTGCTGGTCGGTGCGGGTCGGGAGCAGCGCGTGCTCGAGCGCATCGAGGGAGCCAAGGGCGGCGCGCTCGTGATCGCGGCCGACGTGGACACGGCGGCGCGCTGGGCGCAGCGGCTCGCGAAGGTCGATCAGGTCGTCCGGCTCGACTCCGGCGTGGACGAGGAGGTTCGTGCCAAGGCGTGGCGGCAGCTGGCCGACGGCTCGGCGCGGCTCGCGACCGGCACGCGCTCGGCGCTGCTTGCGCCAGTGGCGCCGCCGGGCACGCTCGTCCTGCTCGACGAGCACGAGGCCGCCCACAAGCCCCCGGGCCCGCCGCGCATCCATTCGCGCGACGTCGTGCTCGAGCGCGCGGCGCGCGAGGGCGCGACCCTCCTGCTGACGTCCGCGACGCCGAGCGTAGAGATGTGGTGGCGGGCGGACAGCGGGCGCGCCGAGGCCGTCCCCGCGCCGCCGGGTCCGTGGCCCGCCGTCAGCCTGGCCGACACGCGGGGGATCCTCCGCCGCGAGCCGCTGACACCGGCGCTGGCGCGGGCGGTCCGCGAGACCCTCGCCGCCGGCCGGCGGGTCTTTCTCGCCGTGACCCGGCTCACCTCGGCCCTCGCGTGCGACGAGTGCGGCGCCATCGTCCGCTGCGCGGAGTGCGCGCTCGCGCTCGCCTACTCACGCGCCGCCGCGACGCTCGCCTGCCGGCTCTGCGGGCGGACGGCGCCGCTCCCCGACACCTGCCCGAGCTGCCAGGGCCGGCGCCTGTCGCCGTTCGGATGGGGCGTCGAGCGCGTCGAGCACGCGGTGCGGCGACGCTTCCCCGACGCGCGCATCGCCCGCTACGACCCGGACGGACTCCGCGGCGCGCGCGGCGAGACGCAGCGCGCCGCCGCGGCGGCAGCCCAGGTCGTCATCGGCACGCGCGGCGCGCTCCGGCTCTTCGGGCGCGCTACCCTCGGCCTCGCCGGCTTCGTGTCGGCCGACCAGCTCCTGCGCGTCCCCGACTTCCGCGCGGGCGAGCGGACCTTCGCGCTTCTGTGGGCCGCCGCCGAGCGCGTCGTGGAGGGCGGCGCGCTGGTCATCCAGTCTCAGAACCCGACGCACTACGCGTTCGACGCCGTGGTCCGTCAGGACCTCGCCGCCTTCTACGCGCACGAGCTCCGCTTCCGCGGCGAGCTCGGCTACCCGCCGTTCCGTCGGCTGGCGACCCTCACGGTCCGGGGCCAGAGCGCGCCCGAGACCGAGCGGCTGGCCGCGCGGGTCAGTGCCGCGCTCCGCACCTCGACGGCGCTCCAGGTCTATCCGCCGGGCGCCGACCGGCGGAACCGAGTCCGGCGGGTCGTCGTGAAGGGCCCCGCCGAGCTGCCGCGGCTCGTCGGGGCGGCGCTCGAGGAGTTCCGGGGGGGCCGCCAGGAGGGCCGCGGTATCATAGACGTGGAGGTGGATCCGGTCGAATGGCCGTTTTGAAGATCCGGAAATACGGCGACCCCGTCCTCCGCCGGCGCGCCGAGCCCGTCGGCGAGGTGACGCCCGAGATCCGGGCCATCATCGCCGACATGATCGACACGATGTACGACGAGGCCGGCATCGGCCTCGCCGCGCCGCAGGTCGGCGTCGCGCTCAGGCTGATCGTGGTCGGAGACGAGGAGGGGCGGGGCGCCCAGGCGCTGCTCGATCCGGTCATCACCGGGGAGGGCGGCGAGGCGACCGCCGAGGAAGGGTGCCTGTCGATTCCCGGCGTCTTCGCGCCGGTCACGCGCTCGGCGTGGGTGAGGCTCGAGGCTTACGACGCCGACGGTCAGCCGCTCTCGATCGAGGCGCAGGGGCTGCGCGCGCGCGTCTTCCAGCACGAGCTGGACCATCTCGACGGGATCCTCTTCATCGACCGCCTCGACCCAATGACCCGCGACCGCATCAAGCGGAGGATCAAGAAGGAAGGCCTCCGCGAGGACGCCGCCCACCACGCCTTCGCGCTTTAGAGTCCTCTTCTACGGAACGCCCGAGTTCGCGCTCCCGACCCTCGAAGCGCTCCTGCGCCTGCACGAGGTCGTCGCGGTCGTCACCCAGCCCGACCGTCCCGCGCATCGCGGCCGGCGTCTGACGCCGCCACCGGTCAAGGTTCGCGCGCTCGCCGCCGGGCTCCCCGTGGTGCAGCCCGCGCGGCTGCGGGACCCGGAGTGGCCGGGCCGCCTCGCCGAGTTTCGCCCCGACGTGGCCGTCGTCGTCGCCTTCGGGCAAATCCTGCCAAAATCCGTGCTCCAGGTGCCGACGCGCGGCTCCATCAACGTCCACGCCTCGCTTCTGCCCCGATACCGCGGCGCGGCGCCGATCCAGTGGGCGATCATCCGTGGGGAGACGGTCACGGGCGTGACGACGTTCCAGATGGACGAGGGCATGGACACGGGACCCATCCTGACGTCGGCGACGACGCCGATCGGCGTCGACGAGACGGCGGGCGAGCTGGCGGCGCGCCTCGCGGCGCTCGGCGCCGGGCTCCTCGTGGACACGCTGGCGCGCCTCGACACGCTCACGCCGACACCGCAGCGCCACGACGCGGCGACGCTCGCGCCACGACTCAAGAAGACCGACGGCCATCTCGACCTCGCGCGACCGGCGCGTGAGCTCGTGAATCTGATCCGCGGGTGTAATGCGTGGCCGGGCGCCGTCGCCAAGGCCCCGACCGGCCAGCTCACGATCTGGCGCGCCGCGGCCGTGGACGCGCCGTCCGGGGCGCCGCCCGGCACGCTCGTCCGGAATGACAGCGGCGTGGTCATCGTGACCGGCGAACGGGCACTCCGGCCCGTCGAAGTTCAGCCCGAGAATCGCCGCCCGATGTCCTGGGACGACTATCTGCGCGGCGCGCGTCTGGCTCCCGGCGCCCTCTTCACGACGCCGTGACACGCGCGAAGAGGCGGGGGGCGGGAGGGGTCCCGAGCGAGTGGGGTTCCGAGCGGAGGAACCCCTCCCGCCCCCCGCCGACACGTCCCTCACCAGCACGCGAGGTCGCAGCCCACGTGTTGGAGCGCGTCGAGGCCGTCGCCGCGTACCCGGACGTGCTGCTCGACCGGGCGCTCACGACCCTGCAGCTCTCGCCGCGCGACGTCGCGCTCGCGATGGAGCTCGTCTACGGCACACTCCGCTGGCAGCGCTACCTCGACTGGATCCTCGGCCCGCACTCGCGGCGCCGCCTCGAGTCGCTCGACGCGCGCGTCCGCGTGCTGCTCCGGATGGCGGCGTACCAGATCGCGTTCCTCGACCGCGTCCCGTCGTTCGCCGTCGTGAACGATGCGGTCGCCCTGGCACCGGGGACGCCCGGCGTCAGGGCGTTCGTCAACGCCGTCCTCCGCGCCTTCGCGCGGCGCGGGGTCCGCGAGCGCGAGCCGCGACCGGCCCGCGATCCCCTCGACGCGCTCGCGACACGCTGCTCGTTCCCGACCTGGATCGCCGAGCGCTGGGTGCTGCGGTTCGGCTGGCAGGACGCCGAGACCCTGATGCGAGCCATGAACGAGCGCCCGCCGCTCACGCTCCGCGCGAACGCCCTGCGCGGCTCGCGCGATGCGCTCGCCGCGCGCCTCACCACGGAGGAGGGCCTCGCTTGGCGGCCCGCCCGGTGGGCGCCCGAGGGGCTCGTGGTCGAACCCGGCGGCGCCCCGGGGAGCTGGGGAGCCTTCGCCGACGGGAGCTTCGTCGTCCAGGACGAGGCGTCGATGCTCGTCGGGCGACTCCTCGAGCCGCGCCCCGCTGAGACGATCGCCGACGTCTGCGCCGCGCCCGGGACCAAGACCACGCACCTCGCCGAGCTCATGGCGGACCGTGGCCGCGTGCTCGCCTTCGACCGAGAGCCCGCGCGCCTCGCGCGCGTGCGTGAGGCGGCGGCGCGGCTCGGGCTCGCGAGCATCGAGCCCGTCGAGGGCGCGGTCGAGACGCAGGTTCCCCGCTTTGGCGGCGCCTGCGACGGCGTTCTCGTCGACGCGCCCTGCTCCAACCTCGGGGTCCTCCGGCGCAATCCCGACGCAAAGTGGCGGCGAGGCGCGACCGACCTCGCCCTAAACGCCGAGCGCCAGGCGCGGATCCTCGAGGCCGCGGCGGCGCTGGTGAAGCCGGGCGGCCGGCTCGTCTACGCGACCTGCTCGCTCGAGCCCGAGGAGAACGACGACGTCGCGCGCGGGTTCCTGGCGGCACACCCCGAGTTCCGCCCGGACCCGCCCGGAGAGTTTCCCCTTCCCCTCGACCCGGACGGCACGCTCCGCTGCCTGCCCCACCACCACGGCACCGACGGGTTCACGGCGGTCCGCTTCCGCCGGTCGCTCACTCGGGGTATAACAGCACCGTGATCAAGATCGCGCCCTCGATCCTCTCCGCCGACTTCGCCGCCCTCGGCCACGACATCGCGCGGGTCGAGGCCGGTGGCGCCGACCAGCTCCACGTGGACGTCATGGACGGCCGCTTCGTGCCCAACATCACGATCGGCCCCGTCGTCGTCGCGGCGATCCGGAAGCGCACGCGGCTGCCGCTCGACGTGCACCTGATGATCGTGGAGCCCGAGCGCTACATCCCGGAGTTCGTGGCCGCGGGGGCCGACATGGTCACGGTGCACGCGGAGGCCTGCCCGCACCTGCAGCGCACCCTTGCCCAGATCCGCGAGCTCGGCGCGCGGGGCGGCGTGGCGCTGAACCCGTCGACGCCGCCAGACGCCCTCGAGTACGTCCTCGACGATCTGGACCTCGTCCTCGTGATGTCGGTCAACCCCGGCTTCGGAGGGCAGGCGTTCATCCCGAGCACCCACCGGAAGATCCGCGACATCCGCGCGCTCCTCGGCGACCGACACCGACGCGTCGATGTTTCGGTGGACGGCGGCGTGAAGGCCGACCTCGCGAAGGCGCTCGCGAACGACGGCGCGTCCACGCTCGTCGCGGGCTCGGCGATCTTCGGCGCCGCCGATCCGGCGGCGGCCGTACGGGCGATCCGTGATGCCGCCACGGCGCGCTGAGCACGAGCCGGCGAGCGTCGTCGACGTCTTCGCCCACCGCGGGCAGTTCTTCCGCGTCCTGCAGGAGACGGCGCGGAGCCAGACGGCCGTGATGACCGTGGCGCCCGGGGCTGACGCGGGGCCGCCCGAGGTGCACGACGCCGACCAGATCGTGTACGTTGTGGAGGGCGAGGCGATCGTGCGGCTCGGCGATGCGGAGCACAAGGCGGGGCCGGGAGCGCTCGTGATGATCCCGGCGGGCACGCGCCACCACGTCAGGAATCCCGGCGCGGCGCCGCTCTTCTTCGTCACCGTCTACGCGCCGCCGGCGTACTGACCATGAGCATGCTTCCGATCCGGACGCGGCGTTGGACTCGCAAAGAGTACGACCGACTCGTCGAGCTCGGTGTCCTCCACGAGGACGAGCCAATCGAGCTGGTGGACGGCCAGATGGTCGTCCGCGAGCCGCGGCACACGCCGCACGTGACTGCGACTGCGCTCGTGGTCGAGGCGCTGCGCGGCGCGTTCGGGGCCGGGTGGTGGGTCCGGGCACTGGAACCTGTCGCCCTCGACGACGACTCGGAGCCCGAGCCCGATGTCACCGTCGTGCGCGGCGCGCCGCGCGACTATCTGGCCGAGCATCCCTCGCGTCCGGTGCTCGTTGTCGAAGTCGCGCAGGCGAGCCTCGCCTTCGATCGACGGCGAAAGGGTGGGCTCTACGCGCGGGCGGGCATCGAGGACTACTGGATCGTCAACCTCGTGGGCCGTGCCCTCGAGGTCTACCGTCAGCCGGTCAGCTCCGCGTCAGCGCGCTACGGCTGGAAGTACAAGAGCGTGCGGGTGCTGAAACCCGGCACAACCGTCTCGCCCCTCGGCGCCCCGACGGCTCGGATCGCCGTCGCCGACCTGCTTCCCTAGCCTACTTCCTGCGGAACTCGGCGGGGAGCTTCACCCACTGGTAGACGCCGACGTTGGGCTGCTGGAGCCCCCAGCGCTCTGGATACCAGTAGCCGGTCGTGGTCTCGGCGATGTAGTAGCCGGGGATTTCGACCGTCTGCGCGCGCGTCTCAGGCGACACGGTGTCCAGGACCGGGACTTGGATCACAACCTGCTGCGACGGGACTGGAATGTACTGGACGACGGCGCCGTAGTCCCACGCACCAACGTTGGGGTTGAAGAAGGCCCACGGCATCGCCGGGTGGGGAGCGGGGAAACAGCTGAAATCTAGGCTGCCGGGAGAGCAAGGTGGCGGTGTCGCTTGGGTGGTCACAATTTTAGGCTTCACCGGGGCAGGTTTCACCTGGGCCGCCGCAGGTGTAAACGCGACCAGAGTCGCGAATACCAGAAGGATGCCTGCACCCCACGTCTTCATCTCCGCGAAAGTATACTCGATTCGTAGGACTCGCCGCACATCCTTCGGGGGGCACGGCCGGGACTGCCGGGGGAACTTCGCTCGGCTTCGTTGCTTGCGCGATCCCTTCTGGTTGCTATTGTGTAAGTGATTCCGTAAAGTTGGGAATTCCATGCTGGACTCCCTCAGTACGCGTTTGCAGTCGATCTTCGACCGCCTGGGCGGCCGTGGCCGCCTGACGGAGGAGAACATCCAGGAGGCCCTGCGCGAGGTGCGCGTCGCTCTCCTGGAGGCCGACGTCAACTTCAAGGTCGTCCGCGCCTTCATCGACCGCGTGCGGGAGAAGGCCGTGGGCCAGGACGTCCTGAGGTCGCTGACGCCTGCCCAGCACGTCGTCAAGGTGGTCCACGACGAGCTGGTCGAGCTCCTCGGCGGGAGCGGCCACCGGCTCACCCCCGCGCCCCACCCGCCGACGGTGATCATGCTCATCGGGCTCCAGGGCTCGGGCAAGACGACGACCGCCGCGAAGCTCGCGCGCTGGTACACGAAGCAGGGCCAGCACCCGCTGCTCGCCGCCGCCGACACCAACCGTCCGGCGGCGCAGGACCAGCTCCAGACGCTCGGGGGGGAACTCGGCGTGCCCGTCGTCGGCGGTCCGGGGCAGACGCCGCTCGCGATCTGCCGCCAGGCGCGGGAGGACGCTGCGGCGCGAGGGCTCACGCCGCTCATCCTCGACACGGCGGGGCGACTCCACATCGACGAGGCGCTGCTCGCGGAGCTCGCGGCGATCCGCAAGGAGGTCCTCCCCCACCACGTGCTACTCGTCCTGGACGCGATGACGGGCCAGGACGCCGTCACCGTCGCCGACCGGTTCAACAAGGCGGTCGGCGTCGACGCCGTGATCCTCACGAAGCTGGATGGCGACGCGCGGGGCGGGGCGGCCCTCTCCGTGCGCTCGGTGACCGGCCGGCCGATCGCGTTCGCGGGGATCGGGGAAAAGACCGACGCGCTCGAGCCGTTCCACCCCGACCGGCTCGCCTCGCGCATCCTCGGCATGGGCGACGTGCTCTCCCTCGTCGAGCGCGCTCAGGAGGGCGTGGACCAGACGAAGGCCGAGGAGCTCGTGCGGAAGCTCCGCGAGGACGCGTTCACGCTCGACGACTTCCGCGACCAGCTCCGTCAGGTGCGCCAGCTCGGCCCGCTCGACCAGGTCCTCGGCATGCTGCCGTTCGGTAAGATGCTCCGGGCGGCGCCGAAGGATCTCACCGCGGAGTCGACGGACCTCGGCCGCTTCGAGGCGATCATCGGGTCCATGACGCCGGACGAGCGCCGGAGCCCGGAGGTCATCAACGGCAGCCGTCGCGCGCGAATCGCACGCGGCAGCGGCACGACCGTTCAGGACGTCAACCGGTTGCTCAAGCAGTACGCGCAGATGCGGAAGATGTTGAAGCAGCTCAAGGGCATGGAGGGGAAGCTGCGGCTTCCCATACCGAGGGGGTGACGACGTGTCGGTTTCGATTCGACTGAGACGCACCGGAACGAACAAGCGGCCGACCTACCGGGTGGTCGTCGCGGACACGCGCGCGCCGCGTGACGGGCGGTTCCTCGAGATCCTCGGACACTACAACCCGTTGACCAAGCCGCCGACCGTGAAGATCGACCGCGCGAAAGTCCAGGCCTGGATCGCCAAGGGTGCCCAGCCGTCGAACACCGTGCGACGGCTCCTGGCGAACGTGAAGGCCGAGTGAAGGACCGCCTCGTCGTGATCGGCGCCATCGCCCGGACCCACGGGCTCTCGGGCCAGGTTCGTGTGACGCCGATGACGGACGACCCGGAGCGGTTCGGGCGGGTGCGGGAGTGTGTGCTGTGGGACGCGGCGCACGACCGGCGCGAGCGGTACCGCATCACCGGCACGCGGCGGCAGGGCGCGGCGATCGTGATGACGCTCGAGGGGTGCGCCTCCGCCGAGGCGGCGGCCGCGCTCGTGGGACGCCTCGTGGCGCTGCCGGAGGACGAGGCGCTGCCGCTCGGGCCGGGACGCTTCTATCCCTGGCAGCTCGAGGGCTGCCGCGTGCTCACGGAGGACGGGCGGGAGGTCGGGCGGGTGACCGGCATCGAGCGGTCGCCGGCGCAGGACCTGTGGATCGTGCGGGACGACACGCGGGAGCATCTGATCCCGGCGGTCCCGGAGATCGTGAGCGAGGTCGATCTCGCGGCGCGCCGGGTGGTGATCCGCCCGCCCGCGGGGCTGCTCGATCTGTAGGCGCGGGATGCGGATCGACGTCGTGACGCTGTTCCCTGGCATGGTCGAGCCGGTGCTCGACGCGTCGATGCTCGGTCGCGCGCGGGCGCGCGGGCTCGTTGACATCCGGGTGGTGAATCTCCGAGACTACGCCGGGGGCAAGCACCGGATCACCGACGACTACCAGTTCGGCGGCGGCGGCGGCATGGTGCTCAAGCCCGAGCCGCTGTTCGCCGCGGTGGACGCGCTCTCCACACCGGGCGCGCGCGTCATCCTGATGGACCCGCGGGGCCGGACGTTCACGCAGGCGGTCGCGGCGGAGCTGGCGCGCGAGACGCACCTGATCCTCCTTGCGGGGCGGTACGAGGGCGTCGACGCCCGGGTGAGTGAGCGGCTCGCCGACGACCTCATCTCGATCGGCGACTACGTGCTGACGGGCGGCGAGCTGCCGGCGCTGGTGGTGACCGACGCGGTCGCGCGGCTCCTCCCCGGGGTGCTCGGCGCCGAGGGGGCGACAGAGCGCGAGTCGTTCGCGAGCGGCTTGCTCGAGCCGCCGCAGTACACACGGCCCGAGGAGTTCCGTGGCGCGCGCGTCCCGGCGGTGCTCCGCTCCGGGGATCACACGCGGGTCGCGCGGTGGCGGCGGGTGCAGGCGCTCTGGGTCACGTGGCGGGCCCGGCCGGACCTCTTGAAGGACGCGGATTTGACATCCGACGAGCGGCGGCTCGTCGAACGATTCGAGCGTGGGGAGACGCCGGAGCAGATCGACGCCTCCGCACCCTAGGGAAAGGGACGAGGTCATGGATGCGATTCGCTTGGTCGAGGCCGGGCAGATCAAGAAGGACCGGGAGGGATTCGGGCCGGGCGACACGGTCCGCGTGCTCGTCAAGGTCGTCGAGGGGGAGAAGGAGCGCACGCAGCTCTTCGAGGGCATCGTCATCCGGCGGCGCGGCGAGGGCGCTCGCGCGTCGTTCACGGTCCGGCGCATCTCCTACGGTGTCGGGGTCGAGCGCACGTTCCCGCTGCACTCCCCGCGCATCGAGCGTGTCGAGGTCGTGCGGCGGAGCCGGGTGCGGCGCTCGAAGCTCTATTATCTGCGCGGGCTCGCGGGCAAAGCGGCGAGGCTCAAGGAGAAGCGCGCCGTCGTGATCCCCACCACGACCGAAGACACGTAGGCCCCCACCCCACCGGCGTGACGCCGTTCTCGGCGCCGTACCGCTACGAAGCCCGGGCCTGGCGGACCGGTGTCACCCTGGTCGCGGGCGTCGACGAGGCCGGGCGCGGGCCGCTCGCCGGGCCGGTGGTCGCCGCCGCGGTCGTCATCGCCTCCGACCGGCGCATCAAGGGGGTCGCCGACTCGAAGCTCCTCCTACCGGCCGAGCGCGAAAGGCTATTCCAGCTGATCCAGGAGCGCGCCGTGAGCGTCGGCGTGGGCGTCGTCGACCACGAGACGATCGACCGGATCAACATCCTCCAGGCCACCCGCCGGGCCATGGCGGAGGCGCTCGCGAGGCTCGCCGTCATGCCGGAGCTGATCATCACCGACTTCGTGAACCTCCCCGCCCTCCCCTGCCCGCAGCGGAACCTCGTCGCCGGCGACCGGCGCTGCGCGAGCGTGGCGGCGGCCTCGATCGTTGCGAAGGTCACGCGCGACCGGATCATGCTCGAGGCCGATCGCGACTTCCCCGCGTACGGCTTCGCCCGCCACAAGGGCTACGCGACGCCCGAGCACCTCGCCGCGCTCGACCGCCACGGGCCGTGCCCGATCCACCGGCGCTCGTTCGCCGGGGTGTGGCGTCAGGGCGAGCTGTTCGTGCTGGAGGAGGACGACTGACCGCCGCGTGTGCGCAGCGGGCGAACACGAGCCGATTCGCAATCCTCGGGGCGCTGGTGAAGAAACCCTCGTCACGCTCAAGCGACTCGGCGCGCGCACCGCGCGTCGCACGGGGCGCAGGTAGGAGTCACCATGGAGTCCATGATCGCCGCCATCCGTCTCGTCCACGTCGCGGCCGGCACGCTCGCGCTCGTCGTCGCGCCGATTCCGATGCTCACGGCGAAGGGCGGCGGGACCCACCGTCGCTGGGGCCAGGTCTACTTCTGGGCGATGGCGGTCGTCGCGGTGACGGCGGTCATCCTCGCCGCCTGGCGCCCCGTGGTTTTTCTCGCCCTCCTCGCCGTGTTTAGCTTCTACTCGGCCTTTTACGGTTACCGGGCGCTCTTCCGCAAGCGCCCGCGGGAAGGGCAGGGCGCGCTGTCACTCGACTGGACCGCGGCAGTCGTGATGTTGGCGGCGAGCGCGGGGATGACCATTTTGGGCATCGTGCGGCCGAGCCCCGCCTGGGAGCGCGTCGGCGTCGTCCCGGTGGTCTTCGGCGTCTTTGGGATCATTCTCGCGGGGCTCGACTTCTGGAGGTTCGGGTGGCCGCCCGCCGATCGCAACGCGTGGTGGTTCGCTCACATGCAAGGGATGCTCGGCTCCTACATCGCTACCGTCACGGCCTTCTCCGTGGTGAACTTCACGTTCCTGCCGACCACGGTCCGCTGGCTCTGGCCGATCGTCGTCGGCACGCCGTTGATCACCGCCTGGATCACTTACTACAAGTTCGCCTTCCGCCGCGAACCCGCACTCAGCTCCGGCCGAACTCTCTGACTCATTTCAGCCCCCACTTTCGCATCGCGGCCAGGAACCGCTCGAGGTCCCTCTCATTCTTGTAGGGCACGAGCTGCCTCAGGCTCTCCAGTGAGGCCTGCGGGTTGAGCCTCGCGGCAGCCGCCGCCTCGGATCGCGCCTCGTGCTCGAGGCCCCGCTCGCCGTAGAGGACAGCGAGGAAGGCGTGGGCGGCCACGAAATTAGGATTCCGCTCGAGCAGCTTCTTGAGGGTCGCGATCGCTTCGTCACTCCGCTCGGTCAGGTAATAGGCGTGACCCAGCGTCCACAGATAGAAGAAGGGATACTGGGGATTGAGTCGCATCGCCTGCTTGATGTATCCGATGGCCTCGTCCGCTCGCTCGGACCACGCGAGGACTTCCGCCAGGGTCTCGTAGCCGTCAGCATCGTTGGGGGCCAGAAGGACGGCCCGCTCCGCCTGGGCGATCGCCCGCTGGTGCTCTTTCTTCCAGAGATAGACCTGGGCCAACAGGCCATGAGGGCCCGCCAGCGAGTCATCGAGGGCAATGGCCTGTTGGGCCAGCTCGAAGGCCCGCTGCAGCGTCTCGGGGTCTCGGCTCCACTGAAACTGCCACGCCTGCAAGTGGGTCCACCCGAGCGCGGCGTACGCCATGGCGTACCCCGGGTCCAGCTCCACGGCTCGCGCGTACATCTTTCGCGCCTCGGCATTCGCCTCTTTCGTGGTGCGCCGGTGGTACTCCAGGCCGCGCAAGACAGCGTCGTAGGCCTCGAGGTTCCGGGTGGGCGCTCTCCCGAGACGGTCTTTCTCCGGAACGGTGAGCTTCACCGCGAGGACCCCGACGATCTTCTGGGTCACCTCGTCCTGCAGGGCAAAGACGTCCTTCAGATCCCGGTCATAACGCTCCGCCCACACGTGGTACCCCGTGCTGGCGTCCACGAGCTGCGCGGTGATCCGCACGCGGTTGCCGGCCTTGCGAACGCTGCCCTCCAGGACGTAGCGCACGCCCAGCTCGCGGCTCACCTGAGCGGGCTGGAGCGTCTTACCCTTGTACGCGAAGACGGAGTTGCGCGCGATCACGAACAGCCCCGAGAGCTTGGAGAGGCCGGTGATGAGGTCCTCGGTGATCCCGTCGCTGAAGTATTCTTGCCCCGCGTCGCCGCTCATGTTTTCGAAGGGGAGCACGGCGACGGAGGGCTTGTCGGTCACCCCAGCTCCGGGAGAACGCGACCGGAGGGAGAGGCTCCAGACCGCCACGCCTGCCGCGACGACCAGGAGCACGACGCCCAGAAGCAACGTCGCCCGACGCCACGAGCGCCGCCCAGCGGCCTTGCCGACTTCCGGACGCGTACCAGGGGGTTGGGGCTCGGGCCGGACCCGATAGACCCGGACAGGCTCCCGGATGTTCTTGACGGCGTGCTCGCCCAGCGGCTCGTACGCGAGCGCGAGCTTGTTCTTGACCTGGTCATAGACAGTGCCGGAGATCGAGATGCCGCCGGGCTCGGCAAGGCCCTCGACGCGCGCCGCGATGTTCACGCCGTCCCCGTAGATCCGCTCGCCCTCCACGATCACGTCGCCGAGGTTGATGCCGATGCGAAACTCCAGCCGGCGCGGCGTCGGTAGCTCGGCGTTCCGTGATTTGAATTCTCGCTGGAGCTCGACCGCGCACTCCACCGCATCCACGACGCTGGCAAACTCGGCCAGCAGGTTATCTCCCGGGGCATCCACCACACGGCCGCGGTGCTCGCGGATGAGGGCCGACATCACCTCGCGGTAGGCCGTCAGTGTGCGGACGGTCGTGATCTCATCTTCGCCCATGAGGCGACTGTAGCCCTTGACATCGGCGCTGAGGATCGCGGCGAGCCGACGCTGGACCCCGGGAGGGTTCACGGGACGCGGCCCACGAGCAGGGCGCGGACGCGCGCCGGCGTGACCGGGGTCTCGGTGATGCGTACCCCGAACGGAGCGAGCGCGTCCTCGATCGCGTTGGCGATGGCGGCGGGGGGCGAGATGGCGCCGCCCTCGCCGAGCCCTTTGGCGCCGAGCGGGTTGCGGGGCGACGGAAACTCGAGGTGGACCGTCTCGATCGGCGGCAGGTCGTCCGCCTTCGGGAGGGCATAGTCCATGAGCGACCCCGTCAGGAGCTGCCCCGCCTCGTCGTAGGCCATGTCCTCGAAGAGCGCGCCGCCGATGCCCTGGGCGACCCCCCCGTGGACCTGGCCCTCCACGATGACGGGGTTGATCACCTTGCCGCAGTCGTGGGCGACGACGTAGCGCAAGAGCTTCACGCCGCCGGTCTCGACGTCCACCTCCACCTGGGCGACGTGGACGGCGCTCGCGTAGGTGACGGTCGGCACGTGGTGGTAGGCGCTCGCCTCGAAGTCGGGTGACGCGACGCCGGGCGCGGCGAAGGTCGGGATCGAGGCCTGCACGACCCGCGCGAGATCGAGCGCCTTCTGCGGTGAGCCGCGGACGAACGCGCGGCCGTCCTCGAGCTCGACGTCCTCGGGCGCGGCTTCGAGCAAGGTCGCCGCGGCGCTCACCAGTTTGCCCCGCACCACCTGGCAGGCGTCGGCGATGGAGTTGCCCGCCGTGACCGCGCTCCGGCTCGCGAAGGTCCCGATGCCGAAGGGCACGGCAGCCGTGTCGCCGCCCGACACGGTCACCCAGTCGAGCGGGACGCCGAGGGCGTCCGCGGCGACCTGGGCGAAGCTCGTCTCGTGTCCCTGCCCCGAGTTCACCGCGCCCGTCGCGACGACGACGCGGCCGTGGAGGTCGAGCTTCACGGTGGCGCCCTCGAAGGGGCCGATGGCGGTGCCCTCCACGTAGCCCGAGATGCCGATGCCGCGGTAGACGCCCTGGGCCCGCAGCCGCCCCTGCTCGCTGCGGAACTCCTTGTACCCGGCGGCGGCGAGCGCCTGCTCGAGCGCCGCGGGAAAGTCGCCGGTGTCGTAGACGAGGGGATTGCCATCGCGGTAGGGCATGCCGAAGTCGTACGGGAGCTCGTCCGCGCGGATGTAGTTCCGGCGGCGGAGGTCGGCCGGATCCAGCCGGAGCTCGCGCGCGAGGCAGTCGAGGATCCGATCCATCGCGAAGACGGTCTCGGGCCGGCCCGCCCCTCTGTACGGCGCGTTCGGCGTCTTGTTGGTGACGACTCCGTGCACGTCGACTCGCATGTCCTTGATTCGATGCGGACCGATCAGGTGCGCGACCGTGTTGTAGGGCAGGACGACCCCCCAGACGTTGTACGCTCCGAGGTCGATCGAGATCCGGTCGCGGAGCCCGAGGATCGTCCCGTCGCGGCTCGCCGCGAGGCTGATCGCGTGCGTCTGGTGGCGCGCGTGGGCGGCGGCCGACATGTGCTCGCGCCGGTCCTCGATCCACTTGACGGGACGGCCGAGTACCTTCGCCGCGATCGGGACCAGGGCGTCCTCCGCGTAGCCCGACGCCTTCGTCCCGAAGCCGCCGCCGAGATCGGGGGCGATCACGCGGATCTTGTGGGGTGGGAGCCCGAGCGCTCCGATGAGCCCCTGCTGGACGAAGTGGGGGACCTGCGTCGAGTTCCAGGTCGTGAGAGTCCCGTCGCGCCGGTCCCAGTGGGCGACGACGCCGCGGCCTTCGAGCGGCATCCCGACGTAGCGCTGGATGCGGAGTGTCTCGCTCACGACGACAGCGGCCCGCGCGAACCCCGCGTCCGGGTCGCCGATCGAGTGTGTGAAGGCGATCGCGACGTTCGTTCCCCACTCGGGATGGACGAGGGGACTGCCCGGCACGGCGGCCTGCGTCATGTCCACCACTGGCGGCAGCGGCTCCCACGCCACCTCGATCCGGTCGAGCGCGTCCGCCGCGGCGGCACGGCTCTCGGCCACGACCATCACGACCGCCTCACCGACGTACCGCGCACGATCGCGGCAGAGGGCCCACTGGGGCGCCTGGCGGAGGTCGAACGTGATCGCCGCGGCGAGGCCGGGCGGTGGCGCGCCGAAGACGGGCAGTGGCTTCATCCAGCGCTCGAGGTCCCGGAAGGCGAAGACGGCGGCGACGCCCGGCAGCGCGCGCGCCGCCTCGGTCCGGATCGCGACGATCCGGGCGTGGGCGTGGGGCGCGCGCAGGAACGCCGCGTGGAGCATCCCCGGGAGCGTCACGTCGTCGACAAAGCGCGCCTCCCCCCGCAGGAACCGCGGGTCCTCCCGCCGCCGCACCGCCGCGCCGAAATACCTGGCTCCCATCGCCCGTCCAGCAGGCGACTATACACCGGCTTTTCCGCCGACGAGGCGTGCGCTATGCTCCCGGTCACCAGTCTGGCTTCGAGGGAGGCTCCCGATGACACGACCGCTCGCAGTCTTGGTAGCTCTCGTCGCGACCGCGACGCTCGCGGCGTCGTCCACCGTCTCGGCGCAGGCGCCGATCAAGATCGGCGTCATCGAGCCCCTCTCGGGGCCCGTCGCGGCGTCCGGGAACTACGTCCGCATGGGCGCCGAGATCGCGAGCGACTGGATCAACGCCCGGGGCGGCGTCAACGGCCGCAAGATCACGCTGATCATCGAGGACAACAAGTCCGATCCCAAGGAGGCGGCGAGCGCCGCCGAGAAGCTGATCGTCCGCGACCGGGTGCCCGCGATCATGGGCGCCTGGGGCAGCTCGATGACCCTGGCCGCGATGCCGAAGCTCGAGGAGTACGGCGTGCCGATGGTCGTCGAGACCTCCAGCGCGGCCGCGATCACCAAGCGTGGCAACCCGTGGATCTTCCGCATCAGCCCGCCCTCCGACATGGAGGCGCTCGGCCTCGAGCAGTACGTGGACCGGCTCGGCGTGAGGCGCGCCGACTTCCTCGCCGTCAACACGGACTGGGGACGCGGGGCGATCGCCGCGTTCGGCGATATGCTGAAGAAGAAGGGCGTCGCCGTCGGCGCCGCCGAGTACATGGACCAGGCGGCGACCGACATGAACGCCCAGCTCACGAAGATCAAGGGCACGGGCGGCGACACGCTCTTCCTCACCACGGCCGTCGAGCAGATCACGCTCGTGCTGAAGCAGGCGCAGGAGCAGCGCCTGGCGCGCAAGATCGTGACGACCGGCGGAAGCTCGTCGCCGACACAGCTCATCAAGCAGGCGGGCGCGGCGGCCGAGGGCAGCTACCACATCGTCTTCTTCATGCCGTGGTTCCCCGAGGCGATGCCCGACGCCAAGCTCGCCCGCGCGTTCGTGGACGAGTGGTCCAAGCGCGGCCATCCGTTCGAGGGGCTGACCGAGGGGTTCCGCGGTCACGACGGCATCGCGACGATCGTCGAGGCGATCCGCGTCGCCGGCCGTGACGAGCCCACGGCGGTCCGCGACGCCCTCTGGCGCGTGAGCCTCGTGGGCGTCAACGGCCCGATCAGGTTCGAGAAGGACGGCCCCACCGGCAAGGAGAGCGGCCAGTCGAAGCCGAGCATCTTCGTCGTCCAGATCCGGGACGGCAAGGTGGCGCTGCCCGACTTCCTCGCGAAGCAGTAGCGTCCCGCGGCGCATGGCGGAGCTCCTTCAGCACCTGGTGAACGGCCTGGTGCTCGGCGGGACGTATGCCCTGCTGGGCATCGGCCTCACGCTCATCTTCGGCCTGATGAACGTCGTGAACTTCGCCCACGGCGAGTTCTACACGCTGGGCGCGTACGCGACGTTTGCGGCGCTCGGCCTCGCGGGCGCCAACTTCTTCGCGGCGGTGCTCGCGGCGATCGCGTGCGGCGCGGTGCTGGGCGCCCTGTGCGAGCAGGCGCTCCTGCGCCCGCTCCGCGCCGAATCGATCGACACGACGATGCTGGTGATGATCGGCGTGTGGATCGCGATGCAGAACGCGGAGCTCCTGATCTGGGGAGGCGTGGCGAAGTCGATCCCCCATCCGTTCCCGACCGCGCCGCTCGTGCTCGGCCCGGTCTCGATCGCCCCGCTCCGGGCGTTCGTCCTCGTGCTGGCGGCGGGCCTCATCGTCATGGCGTACCTCGCGATCCACCGGACGCGGCTCGGCACGGCGATGCGCGCCACCTTCCAGGACCGGGACACGGCGGCGCTCATGGGTGTGCGGATCCACCGCATGCACACGGTGACGTTCGCGTTCGGCTCCGGCCTCGCGGCCGCCGCGGGGGCACTCCTGGGGCCGGTCTTCCTCGCCTACCCCTCGATGGGCGACCTCGCGTCGCTGAAGGCGTTCTCGGTCGTCATCCTGGGCGGCCTCGGCAACCTGCCCGGCGCGACGCTCGGTGGCCTCCTGCTCGGCATCGCCGAGGAGCTCGGCGCGGGCTATATCTCCTCCGGCTACCGCGACGCCGTCGGGTTCGTGATCATCATCCTGGTGCTGCTGCTCCGCCCCGCCGGCCTCTTCACGAAGCAAGAGAGAATTGGATGAGCGGAGCCACAAGCACCTCTCTCAGGCCACCAACCGATCGCACCGGCCTCGCGGCCCCCGCTCCAACAGAGAGAATTGGATGAGCGGAGCTGGGCGCGCCGTGCTGGCTGGCCTCGCGCTCACGCTGCCCTTCTGGCTCCCGAACCCGTACTTCCTCCACGTCGCCATCATGGCGGGGATCTTCGGCGTCCTGGCGCTCTCGCTGAACCTCCTCCTCGGCTACACCGGGCAGCTCTCGCTCGGCCACGCCGCCTTTTTCGGCATCGGCGCCTACGCCTCGGCGCTCCTGACGCTCAGGCTCGAGTGGTCGTTCTGGCTGGCGCTCCCCGCCGCGGTCGCCCTGGCCGCGCTGGCCGGCTGGCTGATCGGGCGCCTGGCCCTCAAGCTCCGGGGCGCCTACTTCGTCCTCGTCACCATCAGCTTCGCAGGGGTCGTGGCGCTGGTGAGCGTCAACTGGATGGAGCTGACCAACGGCCCGCTCGGGCTCCCCGGTGTGCCGGCGCCGACCCTCGGTCCCTGGTCCCTCCGCGGCAAGCCGGCCTACTACTACCTCGTGCTCGCGGCGGTGCTGCTCGCGTCCCTGGTCTGCCGTCGCCTCGTCCACTCGCGGATCGGCCGCGCCTTCGTGGCCCTCCGGGAGAACGAACCGCTCGCCGAGTCGGTCGGCGTTGACGTCACGCACTACCTCGTGCTCGCGGCCGTCGTGAGCGCGGCGATGGCCGGCCTGGCGGGGAGCCTCTACGCGCACTACACGCGCTTCGTGAGCCCGGAGGTGTTCCTCTTCAGTTACACGGTGACGATGGTGATCATGGTCGTGGCCGGCGGCAAGGGCACGCTCGCCGGGCCGCTCGTGGGCGCGCTGATCTTCACGGTGCTGCCCGAGGCGCTGCGCGCCGTGGTGTCGTGGCAGTGGCAGATGCTCGCCTACGGCGTCCTGCTCATCCTGCTCGTCGTCTTCCTCCCGCGCGGCATCGTCCCCGCGATCGCCGCGTGGCGCGTGCGGCAGGCACCCTGACCCTCGCCGTGCGCGACCTGGCCGTCAGGTTCGGCGGCGTCGCGGCGCTCGCCGGCGTCAGTTTCGACGTTCATCCCGGCACGATCACGAGCGTGATCGGACCGAACGGCGCCGGGAAGACGACCGCGTTCAACGCGATCACGGGATACCTCGCCCCCACGCGCGGACGGATCGAGTACGACGGCAGCCCGCTGACGGGGCTCCGACCCTCGGCCATCGCCGCGCGCGGGATCGTCCGGACGTTCCAGCGCACGAGCGTCTTTCCCGCGCTGACCGTCGCCGACAACGTCATGATCGGTCTCCATCTCCGGGGAGTGGCGGGCCTGGTCGACGTGACCCTCCGACGCCGCCGTCTCGCCGCCGAGGAGTCGCGGCTCGCCCGCGAGGCCGACGGGATCCTCGACTTCGTGGGCCTCGGCCGTCGCCGCGGCGAGCGGGCGAGCGAGCTCCCGTACGGCGAGCAGCGGCTCGTCGAGCTCGCCGTCGCGCTCGGGGCCCGGCCACGGCTCCTGCTCCTCGACGAGCCCGGCGCGGGCATGACCACCGCCGAGAAGACGACGGTGACCGACCTGATCTATCGCATTCGTGACCAGGCCACCACCGTGCTCCTGGTCGAGCACGACATGCGGATGGTCATGTCGATCTCGGACGCCGTGATCGTGCTGAACCATGGCCGCGTGATCGCCGCAGGCACGCCCGCCGCCATCCAGGCGCACCCGGACGTTATCCGCGCCTACCTGGGATCCGCCGGTGACCGCGCCTGACCGCACGCCATTACTCAGCCTCGAGGACCTCCACGCGGCGTACGGCCCCGTCGTGGCCCTCCGGGGTCTCGATCTCGTCGTGCACCCGGGCGAGCTCGTCTGCCTGATCGGCGCCAACGGGGCCGGCAAGACCTCCACGCTGCGCGCGGTGTCCGGCCTTCTCTCGCCCACCCGGGGACGCATCGTGTTCGACGGACGCCCGATCCACGGCGCCGAGCCCGCGGACATCCTCGTGGCGGGTATCGCCCACTGCCCCGAGGGACGTCGCGTGTTCCCTCACCTCACCGTGCGGGAGAACCTCGAGATGGGTGCGTACGTGCGGCGCGACCGCCGCGGCGTGGACGCGGACCTCGAGCGCGTCTCCACCCACTTCCCGATCCTCGCCGAGCGGCGCCGCCAGATGGCGGGCACGCTCTCGGGGGGCGAGCAGCAGATGCTCGCCATCGCCCGCGCGCTCATGGCACGACCGCGGCTGATCCTGTTCGACGAGCCGTCGCTCGGGCTGTCCCCCGCGCTCGTGGAGACGACGTTCGGGATCATCGCCGACATCCGGCGGCGCGGGACCACGGTGCTCATGGTCGAGCAGAACGCGTACCTCGCCCTCAGGATGGCCGACCGCGGCTACGTGATGGAGACCGGTCGCGTCGTCCTCGGCGGACCGGCGGCGGAGCTGCTCGGCAACGACCGCGTCCGCCGGGCGTACCTCGGCGGCTGATCCGGGACGCCGGGGGGTCAGAGCGCTCGCGCCGCGCGGAGCAGGTGCCCGAACTCGGGAGTCATCGGCCCTCTCCGGCCCGATACACGACGACGCGGAGACGGGTCGGCTTGAAAGCGTTGCAGGGGTTGCGCTCCTGCGGACAGTTCGAGATCCCCACGATCAAGTCCGTCTCGGCGCGGAGGTCGATGTAGTCGCCGGGCTTGGAGATCGGCTCCCGGATCGAAATCCGCCCGTCCGGCTCGATCGGCACGTTCATGAAGACGTTGAAGCTGTACGGGATCTCCCGGAGCGGGATCCCGAAGGGCGCGAGGGCCCGCTCGAGGTTCGCACGGCAGTTCGGGGTGTCGGCGATCCCGTAGCGGAACCGGTTCGTGCCCTCGCTGCACGAGCCGGCGAACAGATCGTGCTTGCCGCAGGTGTCCTGGGTGATGGTCATCAGCGCGCGGCAGCGGTCGGAGAGCAGGCGGTGCCCGGCGCTGATGTAGATCGTCCCCTGGATCAGGGCCGTGTTGTGCACCGAGAGCTTCTCCGCGGGATCCTCCCGCGCGAAGCAGACGAAGTCCGCGACCTGCTGCCCGTCGAGGTCGACGATCCGCACGGTCTCCCCCGCTCTCACAGCGAAGGCGGTGCGTCCTCTCGGCTCCAGCACCTCGTCGTGCTGCGCGGTGCCAGCGATTGTGTCAGCCGTCATTGTCGTCCTCCTCGAGCCAGTGGGCGAGCTCCGTGAGCGTGCGGAGCTCACGCTCCGCCTTCTGCGTTCCGGGCACGACCAGCCCCTTACGGTTGACCCACGCGACGGAAATGCGCAGACGCTGACACGGCACGACGTCGTGGAAGTGGCTCTGCGCCGCGTGGAGCCAGCGCTTCCCGCCGATGCGCTGCCGCGCCTCGAGGAAGTGGCCGTCCGCGGGCTTGTAGGAGCGCACCTGCTGAGCCGTGACGATGAGATCGAAGTCCACCCTGAACTGCCGGCGCGTACCCGCCAGGAGGTCGTCGTCCACGTTGGAGAGGATGCCGAGCCGGAACCCCGCGCGTGCGAGCCGCTCCAGCGCCGCGTTCGTGTCGGGGAACGGCGGCCAGGAGGGCAGGCTCTCGGCCAGGAACCCCGCGCGCGACTCGGGAAGCGCCCAGCCAAGCTCCCTCGCCACGCGGCGCACGCTCTCGGTCAGCACCTCGCGGTAGCTCCGGTAGCCCTCGGCCTCGACGATGGGCTCCACCCTCTCGTAGGTCTCCAGCGCCCGGCGTTCGTCGAGATTCCCGCCATGGGCCGCCACCGCGTCGGCGAAGGCGTCGACGATGCCTCGGTCCCAGTCGATCAGGGTGCCATAGCAGTCGAAGGTGACGATGTCATAGAGTCGGGTCATCGCCGTGTCCGCTCGTGTCCGCTCTTGTACGTGACGGCCACCGCGAAGTCAATGTCACGGTCGCGGCCGACTCTGAGTGTTCCAAAGATTGGACATTCTCGCGGAGCGCCGCGTGGCGCACGCTGGCGGCATGGCTGACCACCGTCGTTCGCTTGGCCGGCGGGCAGAGGACGCCGCGGCGCGCTTCCTCGAACAGGCTGGCCTCGCCATCGTCGAGCGGAACGTGAGGTTCCCGCGCGGCGAGCTCGACCTGGTCTGCCGCGACGGGAGCGCATGGGTGTTCGTCGAGGTGAAGTGCCGTCAGGCGCGCTGGGGCGACGCCCCGGCGGCGGCGGTCGAATGGTGGAAGCGCCGGCGCCTCGTGCGCCTCGCCCAACACTACCTCAAGTGGAAGCGCCTCGGCGACGTCCGATGCCGGTTCGACGTGGTCGCCGTCAGCGTGGGCGACGACGGCACGATCGACGTCCGCCACCTGCCCGCCGCCTTCGACGCCACCGGGATGGTGTGAGGCTCGCGCGCGCCTTGACACCGTTCGGGCGTTCGAGTACCAACGGGGTGCTTTCCCAGAGGAGGCTCTATGAGACGCGCCCTCGTCCCTGCCGTCGCGCTCGCGCTTCCGCTGACGTGGATCGCCATCGATCCTCCCGGCCACCCCGCCGCCCAGGGGCCGATCACGATCTCCGTCATCGACGTCTCCGGTGATCTCTCGTCGACGCGCGTCATCATCGAGAACTACGCGAAGGCCCATCCGCAGAAGGTCAAGGCGGTGAACGTCCAGCGCGCGCCCGCGCCGGAGCTGCCCGCGAAGATCAAGGCGCAGCAGGACGCGGGACGTGTCGACGTGAACCTGCTCCTCGTCGGGCAGGACGCCGGCTCCGTGCTCGCCCACAACGGCCAGCTCATCCGACTCTTCCCTCAGCACGACACGCTCTTCCCCCGCGACGAGCTGACCGACGCGGGAAAGGTGCTGCAGGCCGAGGGCGAGGGCTTCCTGCTACCGTCGGTCGTGAGCAACGGCGGGCCCGTCTTCATCTACAACCCCGCCAGGGTCAAGCAGCCGCCTCGGACGGCGGACGAGTTCAAGGCGTGGGTGAAGGCCAACCCCGGCAAGTTCATGTACGCGCGTCCCGCGAACTCGGGTCCGGGGCGCTCGATCATCTGCGGTCTGCCCCACGTCCTCGGCGACAAGAACCCTCGGGACCCGGTCGCCGGCTGGGACAAGACCTGGGCGTTCCTCAAGGAGGTCGGCGAGTACGTCGAGTACTACCCGACGGGCACCGCGGTGACGCTCAAGGAGTTCGCGGAAGGCACGCGCTGGATCATCGCGGGCATCATGGAGTGGGATATGAAGCCGCGGGCCGAGGGCACGATCCCACCCGACTCGAAGATCTTCATCTTGCCGAATACCGCGTTCGTGATCGACGGCCACTACTGGGCGATCCCGAAGGGCGTGCCGGCTGCCGAGCAGGAGGTCATCCTGGACCTCATGAAGTTCATGCGGCGGCCGGAGCAGCAGGTGCTCACGTGGAAGGCGTTCATCGGTCCCTCCATCAAGGCGGCGACGCTCGACCGGGCGCCCGCCGACATCCAGACGCTCGTGCGGGAGCACTGGCGGCCCGAGTACACCGACATGGAGAAGAAGTACCGGATCGTCGCCCAGCTCCCCGTGAAGGACCTGATCGCCGCGATGGATCGGTGGGACAAGGAGGTGGGCGCGCAGCGGATCAAGAAATTCTAGTCCGAGCCAAAAACGGATTGCGGAGCCAAGGCGGCGAGGCATGCGAGACAAGGGGCGGGAGTCCGTTTTAAGGAGGATGCAGGAAATCGGTCGCATGAACCGCCCCCTACATACATTGACGACTGGGAGGTACTTCGAGGGCCCTCGTTGGCGCGACGGATTTCTTTGGCTGGTCGATAGCCTGGCGCGCACGGTCTTGAGGATCGATAGCGCCGGGCACTGTGAGACTCTGTGGGAAGTCCCAGACGTCCCCGCGGGCATGGGTTTTCTGCCAACGGGCGAGACTGTCGTCACGGCCATGTTCCAACGGTCACTGCTCAGGCACTCCAACGGGCGAGTGACGACGTACGCCGACCTCTCGAAAGTCGCGCGCGGCACGATCGACGACATGATCATCGATGGCGAGGGGCGCGCCTTCGTTGGCGATCTCGGATTCGATCTGCGGAAGAGCGTCCCCGCCGCTGCGACCGGCGGATTGGTCCTCGTGACACCAGAGGGCGTCGCCCGGACCGGCGCGACCGGACTCCACTTTCCCAACGGCATCGCAGTATCGGCCGACAACTGCAGCCTGATCGTTGCTGAAAGCAACGGCGATTGCCTTTCGCAGTTCGAAATCGGCCCGGACGGCTCGCTCACATTCCGCCGCCGCTTCGCTCACATCGGCGAGCCCGATGGAATCTGCCTCGATCGCGAGGGAGGTGTCTGGGTCGGCGCGTTCAAAGAAGATTCCGTCGTCCGCGTTGATCGCGAAGGGCACATGACGGACCGGATCGCCCTGCCGGGCCGCGGTATCGCATGCGCGCTTGGCGGTGCGGATCGCCGCAGCCTCTTTTGCATAAGCGCTCAGACCACGCACGAAGGACTGGCGCGAGGCGAATCGACTTCCCGCGTCGATATGGTCCGCGTCGCTATTCCCGGCGCAGGGCATCCGTAGCTGGGCCGCGCTGAGAAGCCATTCGGATCAGGGATCGCTTGATCACGAGCCTCGCGTTCCGCCTCACCAAGCGCTTCGGCGCGAAGGTCGTCCTCGACGACCTGGCCCTCGAGGTGCGCGGCCGCGAGTTCGTCACCGTTCTCGGGCCCTCGGGGTGCGGCAAGTCCACCGCGCTCAACCTGCTCGCAGGGCTTACCCAGCCGACGCGTGGCGAGATCCGCCTCGACGGCGTCCGGATCGACGGGCTGCCGCCCGAGCGCCGCGGCTTCGGCATGGTCTTCCAGAACTACGCCCTCTTCCCCCACCTCACCGTCGGGGCGAACGTGGCGTTCGGATTGGTCCTGCGCGGGCGCGGCAAGGCCGAGATCGCCGAGCGCGTGCGGCGCATGCTCGAGCTGGTGCGGCTCACCGGGTTCGCGGATCGCTACCCGGGCCAGCTCTCGGGCGGCCAGCAGCAACGCGTCGCCATCGCCCGCGCGCTCGCCGTCGAGCCCCGCGTGCTCCTCCTCGACGAGCCGCTGTCGAACCTGGACGCGAAGCTCCGGCTCGAGATGCGGGGCGAGATCAAACGTCTGCACGCCGACCTCGGGCTCACGTCGATCTATGTGACCCACGACCAGGCCGAGGCGCTCTCGCTCTCCGACCGGATCGTCATCCTGCGCGACGGTCGGGTGATTCAGGCCGGCACGCCCGCCGAGATCCACGACCGGCCGCAGACCGTGTTCGTCGCGGACTTCATGGGCTACCGCAACTTCTTCCCGCTGACCGTGGCCTCGGAGGAGGGTGACACGGTCCTCGCCCGAGCGGGAGCCCTGGCGCTGCGGGGGCGCACCGTCGTACCCCTCCGACCGGGAGACGCCGCCGTCGCCGCGGTGCGACCCGAAGACGTGGAGACGACCACGGAGCCCCCGGGCCCGAACGTGGTGCGGGGGACGGTGCGGCTCACCGAGTACCTCGGCCGCGAGCACGGCGTCGAGGTCGCGCTCGAGGGCGGGCCGACCCTCACGGTCCGCCTCGCGCATCCCGTCACCGTCGGGAGCGCGCTCGCGCTCCGGCTCCCGCCCGAGCGCGTGGTGATCCTGCCGGCGGAGGACGGCGCCCGGTGAGAGTCGTCTCTTTGCTGGCGCCGTCGGTCGCATACCTCCTCGTCATGTTCGTGTTCCCGTTCGCCTACGGCGTGCTCCTCTCGCTCCGCCCGAAGGGCGGGGGGGTCTCCCTGGCGAACTACGTCGCCTTCTTCCTCGACCCGTGGCAGGCGCGCACGATCTGGGTGACCGCGTCGATCGCCGTGCCCAACACGCTCCTCACCGTGCTGCTCGCGCTGATCGTCGCCTACGCGATGCGCGGGGGCATCTGGCTCGAGCGCACCATCACGACAATGCTGGTGCTCCCCATCGCGCTCGGCACGGTGCTCGTCGCCGAGGGCATCAACGGCTTCTACGGCCCCAAGGGGTGGCTCAACCAGGCGCTGCTGTCGCTGGGCCTGGCCGAGCCGACACGCCTCACGCACAACTACACGGGCGTGATGCTGGCGCTCTTCGTCCAGCACTTCCCGTTCTGCTTCCTGATGCTACTCGGCTACATTTCCGGCATCGACCCGGCGCTCGAGGCCTCCGCGCGCGTGCTCGGCGCCGGCCCGTGGGCGGTCTTTCGTCGAGTGATGTGGCCGCTCATCGCCCCCGGCGTCGCCATCGCGGGGGCACTCGTCTTCGTGATGAACTTCGGGGTCTTCCCCTCGGCGGTGCTCGTCGGCCAGCCGGCCGGGGCGACGCGGACGATCGCGATCGCGGCGTACCAGGAGGCCTTCGAGCATTACGACATGTCCATGGCCTCGGCGATCGCCGTCGTGATGGGCGTCTGCCAGCTCGCCGGGCTCGCCGTGATCCTGTTCCTTCGCCGCCGGATGGCGGGGACGGGCGTGGCGACCATGGGCGCGGGGAAGCGCTGATGCGTGGCCGGCTCTGGCGCCTCGCCGTCTTCCTGTTCGTCGTCGGCTTCGTCCTGAACCTCGCCGGAGTCGTGGGCCACGTGCTCGTGTCGTCGCTCGCGCGGCGCTGGTTCGCGACGCCGCTCCCCGGCGCGCTCACGACGGAGTGGTACGCGTACGCGTGGCGCGAGTTCCAGCTCGACCAGGTTCTCGGGGTGACGCTGACGGTCGCCGGCACCGTCACCGCGGCGGCGCTCGTCCTCGGCTTCCCCGCCGCCTACCTGCTCGCGCGGCACGACTTCCGCGGGAAGGGCCCGCTGCTCCTGCTCTTCTTCCTGCCGCTCCTGGTTCCACAGATGACCTACGGCATCCCGCTGGCGACGACGCTCTACCGCTACCGCATCGGCGGGACCGTCGCCGGCGTGATCGCGGCCAACCTCGTGCCGATGCTGCCGCTCGCGATCTTCGTGCTCCTGCCCTTCGTCGAGCAGATCAGCGTGAGCCTCGAGTGGGCGGCCCGCGTGCACGGCGCCACGCGCCTCGGGGTCGTGCGCCGGGTCATCGTCCCGCTGGCGCTGCCCGGCCTCCTGACCGCGGGGCTCCTGGTCCTCGTCAACACGGTCGCGAACTTCGAGCTGACCTTCCTCCTCTCGGGCGCGGGCTCGCAGACGCTCGTCGTCGCCCTCTACTACGCGGTCTTCGCCGCCGGGATGCGCCCCATCTACTCGGTGGACGCGATGGCCGTGATCTACATGGCCGTGGTGCTGGCCGTCCTCGTGCTGGCGCTCCGCCTCGTGCGCCCGACGCAGATGGTCTTCCGTCTGGACCGTCGGGACTGACGCGGGTCTGACCCCACGCTGGGCCCGAAGGCCGTCAGAACCTGAGGGTCGCTCCCACGAACGGGCCGGAGAGTCGGAGCCTGGCGAAGCTCGAATCCCTTCGACCACGAACCCCTTCGCCCCAGGAGGGGACCGGCTCTGAGTTTGCCGGGGATCACCGGCAGCTGCCAGATCCACCCGAGCCGGAAATAGTGCAGATCGAGCTCGGAGACGACGCGGGTCGAGGCCGGGTAGTCGGTGCGGTTGAACTGGATGGCTCGCCGAGCCCGGATTCCGAGCTTCATCGACGGGCAGGGTATACTCATCCGCGCCTCGGCAACTCTCGAACCCCTTGCGGAGGAGACGCGATGGAACGGATGGCGGTGTCTCGTCGTACCTTCCTCCGGTTGTGCGCAGTCGCGGGGCTCGCGCCGGGGCCGGCCGACGGCGCTGACGCCCCGAAGACGGGTGGCACGCTGCGCGTCGGCTTCTACATCGAGGCCGCCACCATGGACCCTCACCTCTCGGGCAGCAAGGTCGACCGCCAGATCTATCACAACATCTACGAGCCGCTCGTCACGCTCGACACCAAGCTCGGGATCAGGCCGGGCCTGGCCGAGTCGTGGCAGCAGCCGGACTCCAGAACGCTGATCTTCAACCTCCGCCAGGGCGTGAAGTTCCACGATGGGACCGACTTCAACGCCGAGGCCGCCCGGTTCAACTTCAACCGGATGAAGACGGAGCCGAAGTCGGTCCGGAAGGGCGAGGTGGCCAACATCGAATCGGTCGACGTGGTCGATCCCCACACGATCAGGATCAATCTGAAGAAGCCGGACGCGGCCCTGCTGGCCACGCTCACCGACCGGGCCGGCATGATGATCTCCCCGAAGGTCGTCCAGGACCGTGGCGCAGAGCTGCAGCGCAACGCCAAGGGAGCAGGCACTGGCCCCTTCGAGTTCGTCGAGTGGATCAGGGACGACCATCTCCTGATCAAGCGCAACGAGAACTACTGGAACAAGCAGGGCGGGCCCTATCTCGATCGCGTCCGCTACCGCCCGATCCCTGACGACACCGTGAAGCTGCAGAGTCTGCAAGCCGGCGAGATCGACGTGATGGACTACGTTCAGCCCCGCGACGTGGCCGCGGTCAAGGCGGACCGGAACGTGGTCGTGGTCGACGTGCCGTCGCTGGCCGACTTCGCCTATCAACTCAACCACACGCGGCCGCCCTTCAACGTGAAGGCGCTGCGTCAGGCGGTGGCCTACGGCCTGGATCTGGAGCAGATCGTCAGGGGCGTGTGGCTGAACGTCGGCGTGCCGGCCAACGGCCCCGTCCCGCCCACGAGCTGGGCCTATGACAGGACGATCCCGCCCATCAAGCGCGACCTGGCGCGCGCCAAGGCCAAGCTGGCCGAGGGCGGGCAGCCGAGCGGCTTCGCGTTCACCCTGACGACCAACAACATCCCGATCAACATCCAGGAGAGCGAGGTGATCCAGGCCCAGCTCCGTGAAGCCGGTATCACCATGAAGATCAAGCTGGTCGATTCCGCCACGCTGCTCTCGGACGGCAACAGCCGAAACTTCGACATGATCAGCTATCAGTGGAGCGGCCGGCCGGACCCGGACGGCAACACCTATCAGTTCTTCAAGACCACCCCGGGCACGTCGCTCAACTGGTCCGGCATCTCCAACCCGCAGATCGACACGCTCCTCGACCGGACCCGCGAGGTGGCGAACCAGGCCGAGCGGAAGAGGCTCTTTGGTGAGCTGACGAAGATCCTCCAGGAAGAGCTGCCGATGATCTTCATCATCCACCCCGTCGAACCCAAGGCCTTCAGCCCCAGGGTCCAGGGCTACGAGCCGATTCCGGATGGAATGATGCGGTTCAAGGACGTGTGGCTCCGATGAGGTCCGGCTGACCGGCAGCCGCGCGCCATGGCTCGCCTCGTCCTGCACCGCGTGGCCGCGATCGTGCCGGTCCT
>QHSX01000052.1 GCA_003221695.1 Candidatus Rokuibacteriota bacterium | reverse complement strand
CTGCCGCGCCAGCAGCACATGCTCCCGCGTCTGGGGCATCGGCCCATCGTTGGCCGCCACCACCAAAATCGCCCCGTCCATCTGCGCCGCCCCCGTGATCATGTTCTTGATGTAGTCCGCGTGCCCCGGACAGTCGATGTGCGCGTAGTGCCGCTTCGCCGTCTCGTACTCCACGTGCGCCACCGCAATCGTGATCCCCCGCTCCCGCTCCTCCGGCGCGTTGTCGATCGACCCAAACTCCCGCACCGCCACCCCGCTGAACTTCGTGTGCAACACCTTCGTGATCGCCGACGTCAACGTCGTCTTCCCGTGGTCGATGTGCCCGATCGTCCCGATGTTCACGTGCGGCTTCGTCCGCTCGTACTTCGCCTTCGCCATCCCTCACTTCCTCCCGTTGGCGATCACGCTCACGACAGTCGAAGTGGAGCCCATGTCCGGGATCGAACCGGAGACCTCGTCCTTACCAAGGACGCGCTCTGCCGTCTGAGCTACATGGGCGAACGAAACCCTCGCGAGCCCAAAACTCCTGGAGCGGGAAACGGGATTCGAACCCGCGACCCCCAGCTTGGAAGGCTGGCGCTCTACCACTGAGCTATTCCCGCCCCTCCGAGTCACGTGTGTTGTCAGTCGAGATGGTGGGGAGGGGAGGATTTGAACCCCCGAAGGCGTACGCCAGCAGATTTACAGTCTGCCCCCTTTGGCCACTTGGGTACCTCCCCGAATCCGCCGGCACGCGCGTCGAACCCATTGAAAAAGCTGGCGCTGGCGGGAGGATTTGAACCCCCGACCCACTGCTTACAAGGCAGTTGCTCTGCCACTGAGCTACGCCAGCACAGACAAAACTTCACTTTAATAACGGAACTCCGTTGAGTCAAGGAGTTTGAGACTTTAGCCTCCTCTGCCGGGCCACCTCGTAGCAGAGGACCCCCGCCGCGGCGGCGACATTGAGCGATCCGATCCTGCCGGCCATTGGGATCGTCACCAAGACGTCGCAGGTTCGCGCCACCAGGGGTCTCAGGCCCTCCCCCTCGCTTCCCAATACCAGGCACAGGGGGCCGGTCAGATCGGAAGCCCAAAGGGAGACGCCGTTGGAGGCGGTGCTCCCATATATCCAAACCCCTGATTTCTTAACCGTTTCGAGTGCACTGACGACGTTAGTAACGCGGGCCACGGGGAGGTACTCCGCGGCCCCCATCGCTACGTGGGCCGCAGCCCCGGTGAGGCCGACCTGGTGATGCTTCCCGACGATCACACCGTGGGCGCCGAAGGCCTCGGCGGTTCTCAAGATCGCCCCGAAGTTCCGTGGGTCCTGAACCTGATCGAGCGCCAGTAAGAAGGGCGCCTCGCCGCGCTCGGCCGCGATCTCGAGGAGCGCGTCCATCTCAACGTACTCACCCGCCGCCACGCGAGCCACGACGCCCTGATGGCGGTCCGTGCCGGCGATCGCCGTGAGCTGCTCGCGTGTGCGGTAGGAGACCTTGACACCGGCGCGGCGCGCCAGCGCAACCACCTCCGCGAGCGGCCCACGCCCGCCCGCGAGCACGGCGACTTCGTCGACGCGTCGCCCGCCGCTCTTCAGCAGCTCGCAGACCGGGTTCCGCCCCCAGACGCGGTCCGCGCTCACTCGCTCTTCCGCGTAACGCGCGGTCCGCTCGGCGTGTCCTCGACGCTCCAGCCGAGCCGCTGGATCTCGTCGCGGAGCTGATCGGCGCGCGTCCAGTCGCGACGCGCTCGCGCCTGCCTGCGCTCCTCGACGAGCCTCAGCACCGCCCCGGGCATGCCCCCGGGGTCCGGCGCGCGCTGGAACAGCCCGAGGACCTGCCCGAGCGTGACCAGCTCGGAGACGCCCGCGACGAAACGCTCGCGGGCGCGCGCGTCCGTCGCTCCGCGGTCGCGGTCCTCGGCGAGCGCACGGGCGAGGTCGAATAGCACGCCGAGCGCCTGCGGCGTGTTGAAGTCGTCATCCATGGCGGCCTCGAACCGCGCACGGACTCCGCCCAGCGCCTCGGGCAGAGCCCCCGACGTGCCGCTCCCGAGCGCCCGCGCGTCGTGGACGAGCCGGGTGAGGCGCTCGAGCGCGCGCGCGCTGTCCCGCACACGCTCCTCGGCGAAGTCCACCGGGTGGCGATAGTGGGTGCCGAGCACGAAGAGCCGAAAGGCGTCGGCGTCGTGGCGTTTGACGAACGCTCGAATGGTGAGGACGTTACCCAGTGACTTCGACATCTTCTCGGCTCGGAAGGTCACCATGCCGTTGTGGAGCCAGTAGCGCGCGAACGTGCGTCCGGTGTCGGCCTCGGACTGGGCGATCTCGCACTCGTGGTGGGGGAAGATCAGGTCTTCGCCACCTCCGTGGATGTCGAAGGACTCTCCGAGGTACTTCGTCGCCATCGCGGAGCACTCGATGTGCCAGCCGGGGCGGCCGGGGCCCCACGGGCTGGGCCAGTCCGGCTCCCCGGGCTTCGACGACTTCCAGAGGGCGAAGTCGCGGGGATCACGCTTGCGCTCGTCGACCTCGACGCGCGCGCCGGCGAGAAGCTCGTCGAGGTTCTTGCCGGAGAGCCGTCCGTACGCCGGGAACCGCCGGATCTCGAAGTACACGTCGCCGTCCACCGTGTAGGCGAACCCCTTGGCGACGAGGCGCTCGATGAGCGCGACCATCTCGGGGATGTGCAGGGTGGCCTTCGGCTCGACATCGGCCGGCGCAACGCCGATCGACGCCATGTCCTCGCGGAACGCCTGGATGTAACGCTCGGAGAGTTCCGAGGCCGGCACGCCCTCGGCATTCGCCCGTCGGATGATCCTGTCGTCCACGTCCGTGAAGTTCCGGACGAACGTGACGCGGTAGCCCTTGAAGCGGAAGTACCGTTGGATGACGTCGAACACCATCGTGCTCCGCGCGTGGCCAACGTGGGAGAGGTCGTACACCGTCACACCACACACGTAGATGCGCACGTGGCCGGGGGTGAGGGGCGCGAACTCCTCCTTGCTCCGCGTCAGCGTGTTGTACACCTTGACGCTCACGCGGCGACCTCCACGCTCGCGACCGCCATCGCGGCGATGCCCTCGCGACGTCCGAGGAGCCCGAGCCCCTCGGGACTCTTGGCCTTCACGCTCACCCGATCGATGTCGAGCCCGAGCGTCTCAGCCAGTCGCTTGGCCATCCCATCGAGGTGCGGCGCGAGCCGCGGCGCCTCGGCGAGCACCGTCGCATCGACGTTGACGAGCCGCCCGCCGCGTGAGGTCACGAGCTCGACGACGCGCCGGAGCAGCGCCAGGCTCGAGATCCCACGGTAACGCGGGTCGCTGTCGGGGAAGTGGCGGCCAAGATCCCCGAGCGCGAGCGCGCCCAGCAGCGCCTCGGCGATCGCGTGCGTCAGCACGTCGGCGTCGGAATGACCGTCGAGGCCCCGGGCGCTCGGCACCGTCACACCACCCAGAACCAGGGGACGGCCATCCACCAGGGGATGGAGGTCGAAACCGAACCCGACGCGCGTCACCGACCGGCCAGAGAGCGCGCCCGGCGGAGATCCGCCGGCGTCGTGATCTTGACGTTCTCCACGAGCCCACGCACCACCCGCACCGGGTGACCGAGGCGCTCGACGAGCACCGCGTCGTCGGTGCCGACGACGCCGTCGCGCCGCGCCTTCTCGTGCGCCTCGCGGAGGAGGTCGGTGCGGAACGCCTGTGGGGTCTGGACCGCCCAGAGCTCCGAGCGATCGAGCGTCGCCTCCACCCGCGCGGCGCGCACCCGCTTGACCGTCTCCGTGATCGGCAGGGCACAGATCGCCGCACCCTCCGCGGCGGCCGCGCGCACGACGGCGTCGATGAGGTGTCGCGTGATCAGCGGACGGACCGCGTCGTGCACCACCACGATCTCCGCGTCCTCGGGCGCCGCCTGCAGCGCGAGCCATACCGAGTCCTGGCGCGTGCGCCCGCCGGCGACCACCGTGAGAGACGCGTCCTTCACCACGGGCTCGAGGATCCGTCGCGCGCGCGCCACCCAGGGCTCGGGCGCGGCGACGACGACGACGCCCACCGCCGGGTGGCGCGCGAAGTGGCGGACGGTCGCCGCCAGGATCGGCGCCGGCCCCAGCCGCAGGAACTGCTTCGGCGTGCGGGCGCCGAACCGCCTGCCCACGCCGCCCGCGGGGATGACGGCGACCACCCTAGGCATCGGCGCGCTCCGGCGCCGCCACGGCCGCCGGCGCTGCCTCGTCGCGCGCGCGCGTGAAGATCATTCGGCCCGCCGGCGTCTGCAGCACGCTCGTCACGACCACGTCGAGCGCCCGGCCGATGTGTCGCCGGCCCTGCTCGATGACGACCATCGTGCCGTCGTCGAGGTACCCAACGCCCTGACCAGGCTCCTTGCCCTCGCGGAGAACCTGGACGGTCATCGCCTCGCCGGGGAGCATCACTGGCTTCACTGCGTTCGCCAGCTCGTTGACGTTCAGCACGGCCACGCCGCCGACCTCCGCCAGCTTGGCGAGGTTGTAGTCGTTCGTGACGACCTTGCCCTCGCGCGTCCGTGCGAACTCGAGGAGCTTCCGATCCACCTCTTCGACGCCGACGACCTCGACCTCCGCAATCTCGACCCTGAGCCCGGGGATCCGCTGGAGCCGGCCGAGCACCTCGAACCCCCGGCGGCCGCGACTGCGCTTGAGCACGTCCGGCGAGTCGGCGATCCGCTGGAGCTCACGCAGCACAAAGCCGGGAACGACCAGGGGACCATCGAGGAACCCCGTCCCGCAGACGTCGGCGATCCGCCCGTCGATGATGGCCGAGGTATCGAGGATCTTGTCGAGCCCGCGGCGCCCGCTGGAGGCGGGGAAGAACCGCGCCGAGATCGCCGACAGATCGCTGAGCCGCCCGAGCACGACCGCGGCGCCGACGTACGCGCCGAGCGCGAGCGCGAGCGCGACGACCGAGGCCTGGCCCCGCGGGACCAGCGCCGCTGCGACGAGACCGACGACGAGCCCGACCCCGAGACCGGCGAGCCCTCCCGCGACGCCCCACGCGAGGCGCTCGATCGGGAGCCACGCCGCGACGACCTCGAGCAGGACCGCGGCGCCACCGACGAGCGCGCCGGCGACACCGCCCGCCAGGACGGGCGCCGCCAGCGCCTGGGCCGTCGCCCCGCCGACGGCGGCGGAGACCACCAGGACGACGAGCCGCACAACGGTGTTGGTCATGAGGCGCGAGCCGTCATGCGCTCAGCCGAGCAGCGCGTCGAGCGCCTCGTTGACCGTTGCCACGCCACGGACTTCGAGCGGGACCTTCGTGCCGGCTGGAACGCCGCTCTTCGGCACGACCGCGCGCCGGAAGCCGAGCGCCGCCGCTTCCTTCAGCCTGAGCTCGAGCCCGGCGACCGCACGCACCTCGCCCGTGAGCCCGACCTCCCCCAGCACGACGACGTCGCCGGGCACCGGGCGGTCAAGGTAGCTCGACGCGGCGGCCAGGACGATGCCAAGATCCGCCGCCGGCTCCGTCACGCGCCCTCCGCCCGCGACGTTGACGAACACGTCCTGACTCGCGAGCGGCATGCCGGCGCGCTTCTCGAGCACCGCGAGCAGGAGGCACACACGGTTGTAGTCGGCGCCGAGCACGGTCCGCCGCGGTGTGCCGAAGGACGCGCGCGCGACGAGCGCCTGGAGCTCGAGCAGGAGCGGGCGCGTCCCCTCGAGGCTCGAGACGACGACGGAGCCCGGTGCGTCGCCGGGCCGCTCTGCGAGGAAGAACCCCGACGGGTTCGTCACCTCCGCGAGCCCCCCCTCGCCCATCTGGAAGACGCCGATCTCATTGGTGGAGCCGAAGCGGTTCTTGACCGCGCGGAGCACGCGGTAGGCGTGGTGGCTCTCGCCCTCGAAGTAGAGGACCGTGTCCACCAGGTGTTCGAGAACCCGCGGCCCCGCGAGCGCGCCCTCCTTCGTCACGTGACCGACGAGGAACGTGGCGATCCCGAGCCCCTTGGCGAGCATCATGAGGCGGGCGCCGCACTCGCGCACCTGCGCGACGCTCCCCGGCGCGGACTCGAGCTCGGGCAGGAAGACGGTCTGGATCGAATCCACGACGAGCGCGCGGGGCTTCACGTCGTCGAGCTGGGCCTGGACCGCGGCGAGGTCGGTCTCCGTCCAGAGGAGCAGGCCGTCCGCGGCGATCCCGAGCCGCTCCGCGCGTATCTTGACCTGCGCCGCCGACTCCTCCGCCGACACGTACAGGACGGGCGGGGTCACGCGCGCAAGCGCCCGCGCCGTCTGCAGGAGCAGCGTGCTTTTGCCGATGCCCGGATCCCCGCCCACGAGGACGAGCGAGCCGCGGACGACGCCGCCGCCCAGAACACGGTCGAGCTCGCCGATGCCGGTGCGGATGCGGTCGTGCTGCTCCAGCGTGATGTCACGCAGGGGCCGGGGCCGCCCCTCCCCGGCCGGCGACCCCCGGCCGCTTCGCGCCGGCGCCGCGCGCTCCTCCACGAGCTGGAGGTAGCCCGCGCCAGCCCGCAGGCAGTCGGGACAGGTGCCGGCCTTGGGGCTCGCGTATCCGCACTGTTGGCAGCGATAGACGCTAGCGTCGCGAGCCGTCACCCTTTGGCTCCCCGAGGCTCCGGATGAGCGATCGGAGCAGGAAGGACCGCTGGGCGCCCTCGAGGATCGTCACGAGCCGCTCGTAGATCGTCGGGTCCGCGATGAGCGCGCCGATCGTCCCCTCGCCCTCCTTGACCTTCTCGCTGATCTCCTTGAGGTTCGCTACCGTGACTCTCAGGTCCTGCACGGTCTGGCGCAGGCCGCCGCCGTCCCCGTCGGCGACGAGGCCGCCGAGCGCGCCCCGCCCGCCGGCGATCCGCTCGGACACGTCGCGGAGGTTTCGCGTGACGATGCGGAGATCGTCGAGCGCCTCCTTGTACTTCGGGTCGAAGAGGAGTGCGGGGAGGAGGCCCGACTCGGCCCCGGGGCGGTCGATCAGGCGCCCGAGTCGATCCATCGCCGCGACGAAGCGCTGCGCGGCGTCTGTTCCAGCGGGTGAGAGGAGCACGCCCGCGGGGCTCTGACCTCCGACCACGCGATCGAGGAGCTTCTGCGTCGTCGTGACGGTCTCGTTCAGGCGCTTGAGCGCCACCGGCTCCTCGTACAGGAGGGTGTGCGCCCAGCCGCGTCCGTGCTCGACTTGATCGACGACACGGTTGAGCTTGGCGACCGTCGCCGACACATCGCCGACGAGCCTCGACCGGTTCACGTCCTCGGCCGTCTGGCGGAGCGCCGCGACGAGGGCCGCGGCGTCCCTCGCCGTGTCGGCACCCTGCGTCAGCACGCGGGCGAAGTCGGTCGGCTCGCGCGCGGTGAGCACCTCGCCGGGCTGGAGCGGTGGCGCCGCCGCCGTTCCCACCGTCACCTCGACCACCTTGTCGCCGAGCAATCCTTGCGTCTCGATGCGCGCGATCGAATCCCGACGGATGCGGTCGGCATAACGCCGAGCGATGGTGAGGTCGACCCGCACCTTGCCGCCGGGCTCGCCGGGCAGGTGCACGTCCGTGACGCGGCCGATCTGCACGCCGGCGAGCCGGACCGTCGCGCCCTCCATGAGCCCGGCGACCTCGGTGAACTCGGCGTGAATCGTGTAGTGCGCCTCGAAGAGCCGCGCCCGGGCGCCGAGGGCGTACACCATGCCGAGGAAGGCCGCGAGGGCCACGAGGACGAACACGCCTACGCGGAACTTCACCGCGATCTCGCGTCTCTCGTCATTCATCGACTCGCCTCCCCTGCGGCTCGCGCGACGCCCTGCGGCTCGCACGACCACATCCTAGACTCGCCTCGGACGGCGGGGGGTCGATCACAGACTCGCCTCGCCTTCGGCGGCGGCTCGTACGGCGGCCCCGCGACGCCCTGCGGCTCGTACGACCACATTGGCTCACCGCGCCTCGCCGGCCAGGAAGGCCTGGACGGCGCTGTCGGTCGTCTCGAGCACCGCGCCCACCGGACCGATCGTCGCGAACCGTCCGTCGATCAGCACTGCCACGCGATCGGCAACGGTCCTGGCGAGCTCGAGGTCGTGGGTGACCACGATGGCGGTATCGCACACGCCGCCGCGCAGCTCCCGGATCAGCTCGCCGACGAGCTTGGAATTCGTGGGATCGAGCCCGCCGGTCGGCTCGTCGAACAGGAGCGCCTCCGGCTCCACGCACAGCGCACGCGCGATGCCGACGCGCTTCCTCATCCCGCCCGACAGCTCCGACGGCAGAAGGCCGAGCACCTCGCCGCCGAGCCCCACGAGCGAGAGATTGCGGACGACCCGTGCCCGGATCTCGGCCTCGTCCAGGCTCGCGTGCTCTCGCAATGGATAGGCGACGTTCTCGTATACGGAGAGCGAGTCGAAGAGCGCCGCCCCCTGGAACACGAAGCCCAGCCGGCGCCGGAGCGGCAGGAGCTCCTCTTCGGAGAGGCGCTCGATGGCGCGGTCGAAGACACGGATCTGACCCGCGTCCGGGCGGATGAGGCCGGCGACCAGCCGCAGGAGGACCGTCTTCCCCGAGCCGCTGCCGCCCATCACGACGAGCGTCTCGCCCTTGACGAGCGCGAACGAGACGCCTCGGAGCACTTCGACCGCGTCGAAGTTCTTCTGCACGTCGATGGCCTCGATGATCGTCTGCACCACGAGGCCTCAGTAGAAGAGCGTGAGGAACAGCTTGGTGAGGAAGAAGTCTGACACGATCACACCCATCGTCACGTGGACGACCGTCGCCGTTGTCGCGCGCCCCAGCCCCTCGGTGCCGCCCTCGGTGGACAGCCCGTTATAGCAGCCAATCAGCGTCACGACCGCGCCGAAGAAGACCGACTTGCCGATGCCCGTCAGGAAGTCCTTCGGCACCACCCAGTACGTCGTCGTGTTCCAGTAGGCGTACATGTCGGCGCCACGCTCGACGAACATGATCACCATGCCGCCCAGGACGCCGACGGCGTCGGTGAGAACCGTGAGCAGCGGGAAGACGACCAGTGACGCGAGCACGCGCGGGACCACGAGGCGCTTGACGTAGTTCACGCCGAGCGTCCGGAGCGCGTCGATCTGCTCCGTGACCTTCATCGAGCCGAGCTCCGCGGTGATCCCCGAGGCGACCTTTCCGCCGACGAGGATCGCGGTGAGCACCGGTCCGAGCTCCCGGAGGATCGCGAGGGCCGCGACTGGTCCCACGTAGGTCTCGGCGCCGAAGCGCGCCATGTTCACCGCGCTCTGGATCGTGAACACCATCCCCGTGAAGATCGCCGCGGTGAGCGCAACGCCGAGCGACTGCACGCCCATCGACTCGATCTCGCGGAGGATCAACCGGAAGTACTTGGGCGGGAGCGCCAGGCTCCGCACGACGCGACCCGTGAGGAGGCCGAGCCCGCCGTACCAGACGACCGTACGCCTCAGGGAGAGTTCCAACCCCGTCACTCCGTCGCGAAGGTGTCGACCAGCTCGCGGAACGCGGTCCGCCAGGTCTCGAAGGACTCCGGCGGCGCGACCAGCGCGAAGTCGTACACGCACCGCTCGTCCTTCATCACGTACGTCTCGACCCGCGTGAGGGCCTCGCCGGCGGCGAGGCGGCCGTCGAGCACGGCATGGACGGCGCGCCGCCCATCGACCGCCACGTCCTCCCACTCGACGATGGCACGGCTCTGAAACCCCATCAAGAGATGCCGGGAGAGCACATCCAGCCGGGCGGCGGGGGTCGCCTCCCCGCACGTCGCGTTGGCCAGCATCGCCACCGGCGCCGTGCGGTGCCTGAGCTCCAGATCGGCCCCGCTCGCCTCGATTACCGTCCACTCGGCGCCCGGGATTCCGACGCGGTAGCCTTTGGGCGAATGGAAGACGCCGCTCTCGATCCGCCTCCCGGCGCACCCGGTAGCCACGACGACGACCGTGAAGGCGAGCGCCACGACGCCGCGCGCTCCCACCGTCCCCTAACGGTCCGACCCGGCGCGCCCCGCGTGCCGCCGCGCGAGCTCCACGACCACTTCGCGGAGCGGGATCGAACGAGCGCCCAGCAGGACCAGCGTGTGGAACCAGAGATCGGCCGCCTCCTCAATCAAGCGCCGGTCGCCCTCACCACCGAGTGCGGCGGTGATGACCTCGGCCGCCTCCTCACCGATTTTCCGACAGATCGCCGCCTCGCCCTCCGCGAGGAGCCCGGCGACGTACGAGTCCGGCCGCGGGTTCGCCTTCCGCGTCTCGATCGTCCGCTCGAGACGCTCGAGCATGTTCGCAGGCGGCGGCGACCCTGGCTTGCCGCCGCCCTCCTGGAGCGCCGCGAAAAAGCAGGTGCGCCGCCCCGTGTGACACGCGACGCCCTCCTGGTGGACCTGCACGAGGAGCGCGTCCGCGTCGCAGTCGGCGTAGACGGCCCGGACGTGCTGCGTGTGACCGGAGGTCTCGCCCTTGCGCCACGGGACGCTGCGCGAGCGCGACCAGAAGTGGGTCACCCCGCTCGCGAGCGTCTGCTCCACGGCCGACCGGTCCATCCAGGCCACCATGAGGAGGTCGCCGGTGTCCGCTTCCTGGACGACGGCGGGGATCAGCCCCTGCGGGTCGAACTTGAGCTCGCCGACCGTCATGGCTGGCAGCGCACCTCGACGCCGCGCTCTCTGAGATACGCCTTGGCCTCCGCGATGGTGTGCATGCCGAAGTGAAAGATGGACGCGGCCAGGACCGCGTCGGCGCGCCCCTCGACGAGCCCCTCGTACAGATGGTCGAGTGAGCCGGCGCCCCCCGAGGCGATCACGGGGACGGGGACGACCTCGGAGACGGCGCGCGTCAGCTCGAGGTCGTAGCCGTCCTTGGTTCCGTCGCAGTCCATGCTCGTCAAAAGGATCTCGCCCGCGCCGAGCTCGACCACCTCGCGCGCCCACCGGACCGCGTCACGCCCCGCGGGGCGCCGGCCGCCGTGGGTGTAGACGCCCCAACGCTGCGGCGCCCCCCGCCCTTCCCGCCGCGCGTCGATCGCGATCACGATGCACTGGCTGCCGAAGCGCTCCGCCGCCTCGCGGACGAGCACGGGCCGCTCGAGCGCGGCGGTGTTCAGCGAGACCTTGTCGGCACCCGCCCGCAGGAGTTGCCGCACGTCGTCGATCGAGCGGATGCCGCCGCCGACTGTCAGTGGCATGTAGATGCCCTCGGCGGTGCGGCGCACGACGTCGAGCATGGTCGCGCGCGCCTCGTGCGAGGCCGTGATGTCGAGGAAGACGAGCTCATCGGCGCCCTGCGTGTCGTACGCGAGCGCGGCCTCGACCGGGTCACCCGCGTCGCGCAGGTCGACGAAGCGGACACCTTTGACGACGCGGCCGTCCTTCACGTCGAGGCAGGGGATCACGCGCTTGGCCAACATTATTGGAACGAGTGCCGTGAGGCCGGTGCACTCCGTGGGTGGCGTGCCGTGGGCACAGCGCGGCTCCGTCCGACCAAGGCGCCTTGCGTCATTTGGCCAGTTCCTGCACGGCTTCGGCGAGGTCGAGCACGCCGGTGTACAGGGCGCGCCCGACCACGCAGCCCTCCACCCCCGGCACCTCGGCGAGTCGTCGCAAGTCGTCGAGACGCGCCACACCGCCGGACGCGAGGACGGGTAGGTCGACCGCGCGGGCCAGCGCCGCCGTCTCGTCCACGTTCGGCCCCCTCCCAGTACCGTCGCGGGTCACGTCGGTATAGAGGAGCGCGGCGGCCGCCGCGTCGCGGGCGCGCCGCCCGACGTCGAGGACAGTCGCGCTCGCGACCTCGGTCCAGCCACGGACCGCGACGCGCGGGCCCCGCCCGTCCACGGCGACGATCACCCTCGCGGGCCACGCACGGCAGACCTCATGGAGGAACTCCGGGTCGAGGGCGGCCCGCGTCCCCACGACCGCCCAGCGTGCGCCGGCGGCGAGCGCGCGGCCGACCGCCTCGAGATCGCGCAGACCGCCGCCCGTCTGTACGGGGACCGGGGCGACCGCCTCCACGATCTCGGCCACGAGCGTGGTCTGTCGCGGCTCGCCGGCGAACGCGCCGTCGAGGTCGACGACATGGAGCCGCTCGGCGCCGAGATCCTTCCAGTGCACAGCCATCGCGACGGGGTCCTCGGAGAAGACAGTCTCTTGATCGGCGCGGCCCTGATGGAGCCGCACGCACCGCGCGCCACGGAGATCGATGGCAGGGATGATGATCACCGGGCGCCGCCCTTCACGATCGCCGCGAAGTTCTCGAGGAGCCGGAGCCCCCAGCGTTGGCTTTTCTCCGGATGGAACTGGGTCGCGTAGATCCGCCCCTGTTCGATCGCGGCCGCGAACTTGATCCCGTACTCGCACCACGCCGCGCGAAGGGTCGGGCGCCCCGGAGCCCCGTGCGCCTGCCGCAGGCCACCCTCGGTCTGAGCCGAGCTCGCGGCCGTCGCTACGACAGGGTAATAGGAGTGGACGAAGTAGAAATGGGCGCCCGTCGGGATGCCCTCGAAGAGGCGCAGCTCCCCCGCGTGCTGGACGCGGTTCCAACCCATATGCGGAACCTTCCGGCCCGGCGGGAACCTCCGTACCACCCCCGGGATCACGTCGAGGCCGCGTCCCTCGCCGAACTCCTCGCTCGTCGAAAACAGGAGTTGGTAGCCGAGGCAGATGCCGAGAAACGGCCGGCTCCCGTCCAGCGCCCGCCCGAGGGCCGTGAGGAGGCCGAGGTGCTCGAGGTTCGCCATGGCGTCGTGGAACGCTCCGTCGCCTGGGAGCACGACGGCGTCCGCCTCGTCCACGGCGCGTGGATCCTGGGTCACGACCGCCGGGATGCCGACGCGGCCGAACGCCTTTTCGACAGACCCGAGGTTGCCCCGGCCGTAATCGATAACGGCGATCACAGACTCGCCTCGCCTGCGGCTGCGGCTGCGGCTCGCACTGCCACGATCACAGACTCGCCTCGCCTGCGGCTGCGGCTGCGGCTCGCACTGCCACGATCACAGACTCGCCTCGCCTGCGGCTGCGGCTCGCACTGCCACGATCACAGACTCGCCTCGCCTGCGGCTGCGGCTCGCACTGCCACGATCACAGACTCACAGGGCGCCCTTCGTCGACGGGACGATTCCCGCGATGCGCGGGTTCACCCGCGTGGCGTCGGCGAGCGCGCGGCCGACGGCCTTGAACACCGCCTCCGTGACGTGGTGGAGATTGTGGCCGTAGTGCATGATCACGTGCAGGGTGAGCTCGGCGTTGACGGCAAAGGCGCGGAAGAACTCCTGCAAGAGGTCGAGGTCGAAGTTCGACACGCGCGTTCGCGCCACCGGCACGCCGAAGACGAGGAACGGGCGCCCCGACAGGTCCACGGACGCCGAGACGAGCGCCTCGTCCATCGGGACGAAACTGGTGCCGTAGCGCACGATGCCCTTCTTGTCGCCGAGCGCCAGACGGAGCGCCTGCCCGAGCACGATGCCGACGTCCTCGACCGTATGGTGCTGGTCCACCTCGACGTCGCCCTGTGCCTCGACGGCGAGGTCCATGAGGCCGTGCTTCGCCCAGGCCTCGAGCATGTGGCTGAAAAATGGGATCGGCGTCTGGACCTTCGAGGCGCCGGTGCCGTCGACGTTGAGCTGAAGCGAGACCTCGGTCTCCTTGGTCTTGCGCTCCACCCGCGCGTGCCGTGCCGTCGTGTCCGCGCTCATTCGGTCCTCCCTGGGTCGCTCCCGAACCGCAACTCGGCGGCGCGCCCGTGCCCGGCCAGCCCCTCGATCCGTGTGAGCGCCCTGAGATGGGGAGCCGCGGCGTCAAGCCCACGCAGCGAGTACTCGATGACGCTCGAGCGCTTGACAAAATCCTCCGTGCCGAGCGGCGACGCGAAACGCGCCGTGCCCGCGGTCGGCAGGACATGGTTGGGCCCCGCGACGTAGTCGCCGACGACCTCGGGGGTGTGGCCCCCCACGAAGATCGCGCCCGCATGGCGCACGCGGGGGATCAGGGCCGCAGCGACGCTCACCATCAGCTCGAGGTGCTCTGGCGCCAGGCGGTTGGCCAGCTCGACCGCGTCGTCGAGCGACGCCACGCGGATCAACGCACCGTTCGCCTCGAGCGCCCTGGCGGCGATCTCACGGCGCGGCAGCGTGGCGAGCTGGCGCTCGAGCGCCGCGGCGACGCGGGGGAGCAGCTCGGTCGCGTCGGTGATGCAGAGCGCACGGGCCATCGGGTCGTGCTCCGCCTGCGCGAGCATGTCGCCGGCCACCCAGGCGGGGTCGGCGACGGCGTCGGCCACGACGACGACCTCGCTCGGTCCCGCCATCATGTCGATGCCGACCTCGCCGAACACGCGCGCCTTCGCGAGCGCAACGTAGATGTTCCCGGGACCCACGATCTTGTCGACGCGGCGGATCGTCGTCGTGCCGTAGGCGAGCGCGGCCACTGCCTGGGCGCCGCCGAGGCGGTAGCCCTCGGTGACGCCGGCGAGCCGGGCCGCGGCGAGCACGACCGGCTCGACGCGGCCCCCGGGGCCCGGCGGTGTCACGAGCACGATCTCGCGGACGCCGGCGACGCGCGCCGGCACCGCGGTCATTAGGACCGTGGACGGGTAAGCCGCACGCCCGCCCGGCACGTAGATCCCCACCCGATCGAGCGGCCGGACCTCCTGGCCGAGGACGGAGCCGTGCTCATCGGTGAGACGCCATGACTTCGGCACCGCCGCCGCCTGATACCGCTCGATCCGCTCGGCCGCGTACACGAGGGCCGCTCGGATGTCGGGCGCGAGCTGCCGCGCCGCCGTCTCGAACTCGTCCGGGGTTATCACGAGCTCGGCCGGGGTCGCCGCGGTGAAACCGTCGAAGCGGGCGGTCAGGTCGAGGAGCGCCGCGTCGCCGCGGGCGCGCACGTCGGTCAGGATCCCGTCGACGGCGCGGTGGATCTCGGGCGGGACGGCCGCCGGCGGGCGCGCCAGCGCCGCGACGACGGCGTCGACGCCGAGCTGCCGCGCGTCGAGCACGCGGATCATGGCAGTGCGAGCCGAGCGGCGGCCGCGGAGGCTCGGCGGAGCGCGCCGCGAGGCGAGTCTGCAAACCGTGGTCGTGCGAGCCGAGCGGCGGCCGCGGAGGCTCGGCGGAGCGCGCCGCGAGGCGAGTCTGCAAACTGTGGTCGTGCGAGCCGGGCGGCGGCCGCGGAGGCTCGGCGGAGCGCGCCGCGAGGCGAGTCTGCAAACTGTGGTCGTGCGAGCGGTAGGACGTCGCGGGGCCGCAGTGCGGGCCGCAGCCGCACGGCGAGGCGAGTCTGTGATCGGGGCCCCGCCGTCCGAGGCGAGCCGATGAGCAAGTTGCGGGCGACGCCAATCGCCGGCATGTCGCTACTCACTCCACCCGGGCCCGCACGGCCGGGGTCAACGGTGGGTGGCTTCGGGCCCGCCGCATCGCCTCGATGAGTCCGGTCACTCGTGCGTGCTCGGTCTTCATGGACGCGCGGTTCACGATGACCCTGGCCGTGGAGCGCGTGATCTCCGCGACCTCCACGAGCCCGTTCGCGCGCAGCGTCTCCCCCGACTGGACCAGATCCACGATGCGCTCGGCAAGCCCGACCAGCGGCGCCAGCTCGATGGAGCCGTCGAGCCGCACGATCTCGACCTGGATGCCACGGCTCGAGAAGTAGGCCTCCGTGAGCCGCGGATACTTGGTGGCCACCCGCACCCACGACCATTTCGCGGGGTCGTCGCGCTCCCTGAGTTCGCGTGGCTCGGCGACGACGAGGCGGCAGAAGCCGAACCCCAGATCGAGCGGCTCGTACACGTCCGGCTCCTGCTCGAGGAGGATGTCCTTGCCGACGATCCCGAGGTCGGCGGCGCCGTAGACGACATACGCTGGGACGTCGGCGGGCTTCAGGAACAGCACGCGCAGGTCGCGCTTCGGGTCGGTAAAGATCAGTCGGCGCGAGTCCTCCTCGATCCCCTCCACGCCGAGGTCGCGCAGGAGCGTGAGCGCCGGGTCCAGCAGCCGTCCCTTGGGGAGCGCGAGCGTCAGCACGTCCTTCATGCGCGGCGCTCGATCCGGGCGCCGAGCCCGCCGAGCTTGGCCTCGAGTCGTTCGTAGCCGCGATCGAGGTGGTAGACGCGCGAGACGATGGTCGTTCCGTGCGCGGCCAGCCCGGCAAGCACGAGCGCCGCGGAGGCGCGCAGGTCCGACGCCATGACCGGCGCGCCCTGGTAGCAGGGCACGCCGCGGATGACCGCGATCGCGCCGTCGGTCTCGATCCGGGCACCCATCCGCGCCAGCTCGGCGACGTGCATGAAGCGGTTCTCGAAGATCGTCTCCGTGACGCGCGACTGCCCGTCGGCGAGGCCGAGCAGCGTCATGACCTGTGCCTGCATATCCGTCGGAAAGCCCGGGAACGGGCTCGTCGTCACGTCCGCCGGGCGGAGCCGCTCGGGACCGCGCGCGCGAACCCACGTCGGGCCCGTCTCGAGGACCACGCCGATCTCGTCGAGCTTCGCGAGCACCGAGGAGATGTGATCGGGTACGAGGTCCGTGACCGTGACGTCACCCCGCGTGATCGCGGCCGCCACGATAAGGGTTCCGGCCTCGACGCGGTCGGGGACGACGCGATGCACGGCCCCGCGGAGCTCGGCGACGCCCTCGATCTCGATACGCGCCGTGCCGGCGCCCTGGATCCGCGCGCCCATGGCGGTGAGCAGCGTCGCCAGGTCGACGACCTCGGGTTCGCGCGCCGCGTTCTCGATGACGGTCGTGCCCTCGGCCAGGACCGCCGCCATCATGAGGTTCTCCGTCCCGGTGACCGTCACCAGGTCGGTCGTAATTCGCGCCGCCTTGAGCCGGCTCGCCCGCGCGATGACGTAGCCGTTCTCGATCGCGATCTCGGCGCCGAGCTTGCCGAGCCCTTTGAGGTGCTGATCGATCGGGCGCGGGCCGATGGCGCAGCCGCCGGGCAGCGCGACCCGCGCTGTGCCGTGACGGGCGACGAGGGGACCGAGGACGAGGACCGAGGCGCGCATGGTCGAGACGAGCTCGTACGGCGCGAGGTCGCTCGTCACGCCCGCGACCTGCACGCTGAGCCCCCCGGGGCGGCGCGACACCGTCCCCCCGAGGGTCTCGAGGAGCCTCGTCATAGTCCGGACGTCGGCGAGGTCGGGCGCGTTGCCGAGCGTCACGGGCGCCGCCGTCAGGAGTGCCGCGGCCATCGCCGGCAGGGTCGCGTTCTTGGCCGCGCTCACCTTCACGGTGCCCCGGAGCGGGACGCCGCCCTCGATCTCGAGCCGCGCCGGCATCACGCCCTCCCCGCGACGAACCGGTCCACGCCCGCGAGGTCGGCGCGGACGGCCACGCTCGCGAAGCCGGCCACCCGGCAGAGCCCCGCGACGGCGCCGGCTTGGCCGCCGCCCGCGGATTCGAGAACGAGCGGCGCGCCCGGGCGGAGCGCCCGGCGCGCGGATGCGACGATGCGCCGGATGACCGTCAGCCCGTCACTGCCGCCGTCCAGCGCCATGCGCGGCTCGTGAACGCTGACCTCCGGCTCCAGGCCGGAGACGATGGCGCTCGGCAGGTACGGCGGGTTGCTCACGATCAGGTCGGCCCAAGCCGGGCCCAGCGAGTCGGCGAGGTCACCGACGATGACCGAGACTCGACCGCCGAGATCGAGCCGCCGCGCGTTGTCTCGCGCGACGGCCGCCGCGGCCCACGACACGTCGATCGCAACCACGTCGACGTCGCTTCGCTCCGCGGCGAGCGCACACGCGATCGCGCCCGAGCCCGTGCCCAAGTCGAGGGCGCGCAGTCGGACGCCGTTCTCCGCGGGAGGCAAGAGCCCGAGGGCCCATTCGACCAGCGTCTCGGTCTCGGGCCGCGGGACGAGGACGTCCGCCGTTACGTGGACCCGCAGCCCCCGGAACGCCTCCCAGCCGAGGACCTGCTGCAGGGGCTCACGGCGCGCGCGCCGCCTGACAGCCGCCGCGTAGCGCGCGGCGACCGGTGAGGGAAGCGGGCGATCGAGGTCGAGCTGGGCCTCGACGCGGCCGACCCCGAGCACGGCGGCGAGCAGCCACTCGGCGTCCACCCGCGCGGCCGAAATCCCGGCGGCGGAGAGGAGGTCGACCGCGGCGGTCAGCTCGGCGCGGCATGTGGGTGTCACGGGGGCCGCGCGCATCAGCTCGCCACCCGCGTGAGCTGATCCGCCTGCTCCGCTGCGGTCAGCGCGTCGATCAGCTCGTCGAGGTCGCCTTCGAGGACGGCGGGGAGGCGGTGGAGCGTCAGGCCGATCCGGTGGTCGGTGACGCGCGTCTGGGGAAAGTTGTAGGTTCGGATCCGTTCGCTCCGCTCGCCGGTTCCCACCTGGCTCCTGCGGTCGGCGGCGATCGCCGCCTGCTGCTCCTGCTGCGCGCGCTCGAGGAGCCGGGCCTTGAGCACGCGCATCGCCTTCGCCCGGTTCTTCAGCTGCGAGCGCTCGTCCTGGCACGTGACGACGAGCCCTGTCGGCAGGTGCGTGACGCGCACCGCCGAGTCGGTCGTGTTCACGCCCTGCCCGCCCGGCCCGGAGGAGCGGTACACATCGACCTTGAGGTCCTTCTCGTCGATCTTGACGTCGACGTCCGCCGCCTCGGGCAGTACGGCGACGGTGACGGTCGAGGTGTGGATCCGCCCGCTCGCCTCCGTGACCGGGACCCGCTGGACACGGTGGACGCCGCGCTCGAACTTGAGCCGACTCCACGCGCCGCGCCCCTGGATGAAGAGGATCACTTCCTTGACGCCGCCCGTACCGGTCGTGCTGACGTCCATGACCTCGATCTTCCAGCGCTGGCGCTCGGCGTACTTCGTGTACATGCGCGCGAGGTCCGCGGCGAACAGCGCGGCCTCCTCGCCGCCGGCGCCGGCACGGATCTCGACGAAGACGTTCTTCGCGTCGTTGGGATCGCGCGGGAGGAGCAGGCGCTTCAGCTCGTCCTCGAGCGCCGTCTGGCGGGCGGTGAGGTCGTTCACCTCGGCCTGCGCGAGGTCCATGAGCTCGCGGTCGCCGCCCTCCGAGAGGAGGTGGCGCGCCTCGCCGAGCCGCTTGAGCACCTCGCGGTACTCGGTGAACCGGTCGACGATCTCAACCGTCTCGGCGTGCTCCTTGCGGAGGCGCGCGTACTCGGTCGGCCGCGCGAGGATGGCGGGATCGGACAGCGCCCGAGCGATCTCGTTCGACCGCTCTTCGATCTGACGGAGCTTGTCAAACAGCATCGGGCTCAGCGCCTCCCGCAACAGAGCCCCGGCTGGAGCCCACTCCAGCCGGTCGCGGAGCGTTCGCTACGACGACGCGCTCTGCCGCTTGTACTTCCGCTGGAAGCGCTCGACGCGCCCGGCCGTGTCCACGAGCTTCTGCTTGCCGGTGTAGAAGGGGTGGCACTTCGAGCAGATTTCCACCCGGATGTCGGACCGGGTCGAGCGGGTGCGGACGACCTCGCCGCACGCGCACGTGATCGTCGTCTCCACGTACTCCGGATGAATACCCACCTTCACGATCGCCACCTCCTGCGAGGAGACAAGGATACCAGCCCGGGCGGGAAAGCGCAAAAATCCCGGGGACTTCGGGTGGGGTCGCTCCTATCCCAAGCTGTGCATCGAGGCCAGGAACTCCTTGTTCGTCTTGGTGAGCTTGAGCTTGTCGAGCAGGAGCTCCATGGCTTCCACAGGGTTCAGCTGAGAGAGGGCCTTCCGGAGGAGCCAGACCTTTTGTAGCTCATCCTTCTCGAGCAGGAGCTCTTCCTTCCGGGTACCTGATTGCTCGATGTTGATGGTCGGGAAAATGCGTTTGTCCATGAGCCGCCGGTCCAGGTGGACTTCCATGTTGCCCGTGCCCTTGAACTCCTCGAAGATCACGTCGTCCATCCGGCTGCCCGTGTCGACGATGGCAGTGGCCATGATGGTCAGCGAGCCACCCTCCTCGATGTTGCGGGCGGTGGCGAAAAACCGCCGGGGTCGCTGCAGCGCGTTGGCGTCGAGGCCGCCCGAGAGGACCTTTCCCGACGACGGGATGACGGCGTTGTGGGCGCGGGCAAAGCGTGTGAGCGAGTCGAGCAGGATCACGACGTCGCGCTTGTGCTCGACGAGCCGCTTGGCCTTCTCGATGACCATGTCGGCCACCTGGATGTGCCGCTGTGGCGGTTCGTCGAACGTGGACGAGATGACCTCGCCCTTCACCGACCGCTGCATGTCGGTGACCTCCTCGGGTCGCTCGTCGATCAGCAGCACGATCAGGTAGACCTCGGGGTGGTTCGTCGCGATCGCGTGGGCGATGGACTGCAGCATCATGGTCTTGCCGGTGCGCGGCGCCGCGACGATCATCCCACGCTGCCCCTTGCCGATCGGGCAGAGCAGGTCCATCACGCGGGTCGTGAGGTTCTCGGGATCGTACTCGAGACGCAGCCGCTCCATCGGATAGAGCGGCGTGAGGTTGTCGAAGAAGATCTTCTCGCGCGCCTGGTCGGGCGTCTCGAAGTTGATCGCCTCGACCTTCAGGAGCGCGAAATACCGCTCCGTGTCCTTCGGCGGTCGAACCTGTCCGGAGATGGTATCGCCGGTGCGGAGGTCGAATCGCCGGATCTGGGATGGAGAGACGTAAATATCGTCGGGCCCGGGCAAGTAGTTGTAGTCCGGCGCCCGGAGGAAGCCGAAGCCGTCGGGGAGGACCTCGAGGACGCCCTCGGCGTAGATGAGCCCGTCCTTCTCCGCCTGCGACTGGAGGATCTTGAATATCAGTTCCTGCTTGCGCAGGCCACCGAAGTTCTGGACGTTCAGGTCACGGGCGATCTGGTTGAGATCCCCGATCGTCTTTTCCTTCAGCTCGGAGAGGTTCAGGCCGTTCGTTTCGGGGGTCTGCGTCGGGTTTCCTTGACCTCGCTCTCGGCGGGCACTCATCAACGGGCTCCGGGTGCGGCTTCTAGGGGCCGCGGGCTAATGGGTTGGTTACGCTGACTGCAGATTTCCTGCGGGGTTGGAGCGATAACGCCCGGCGTTATCTTCCCATCCGTAGTGGGGATTGTCAATGAGTTTTCACGGCGATGTTTACAGCCGGACCTCGATGACCGCCCGCTGCTTGATTTCCTTGAGCCAGGCGTCCAGGCGCGCGTCGTACTTCTCCCGGAATAGAATCTCGCGGATCTGCGCCTTGGCCCGGGCCAGCGCCTCCCCCTCGAGGGTCTCCTTCGACTCGAGCCGGAAGATGTGGTAACCGAGCGACGACCGGTATGGCTTGGAGATCGTCCCCGGCTCCAGGCTCAGGATCTGTGCCTCGATGTCCTGGGCCAGCTCACCCCGCTTGAGCGTCCCGAGGTCGCCGCCGTCTCTCCCGCTGGCGTCGCGCGAGTGCTGGCGGGCGAGCTCCGCGAAGTCGGTCCCCTGGAGCAGCTGAGCACGGAGCATCTCGGCCTTGATGCGGGCAGCCTCCCAGGCGGCGTCGGGGGGGACACCCTCTGGCACGACCAGGATGTGCCGCGCATGGTATGCGAGGCCGGTCTCGAGTTTCTGGCGGTTGGCGTCGAGGTACTTGTTGATCTCGATCTCGGTCACGGAGATCCGGAGCCGCACCTTCCGGTTGATCACACGGGCCACGCGGATCTCGTCACGCACTCGCTTCTTGATCGTCTCCGCCGTGAGGCCCTGCGCCGTGAGGAGCCGATCGAACTCCTCGCGATTCGGGACGCCCAGCTTTTTGATCCTCTCCGCGAGCTCCTCCTCGACCTCGGCTTCATCCACCGTGATCTTCTCGCGCTCTGCCTCCTGGACCTGGAGCCGGTTGTCGATCATCTTGGTGAGGACCTGCTGAACGAAGTCGTTCGACACCGGCGTCTCCTGGCGTGTCTGGGATCGGTACGCGTTGATGGCCTCCTGGAGCTCGCCCAGGGTGATCGCGTCGTTGTTCACGACGGCGACGACCCGGTCGGTCACGTCCTCATCCGTGGGCTTCGCCGGGGCCCTCGGCTCCGGGGATCGCTCCTCCGTCGACGGCGCGGGCCGGCCCGCCGTGGCGGGAGTCGGCGTTGGCGTGGGCCTCTCCTTCGTCCCGCCGACCCCTGGCCCCGACGAGACCGCCGCGCAGCCGCCGAGCGTGAGTGCCAGCAGTCCGGCCGCAGCGAGCCGGCGGATCATGAACGGTCGAGGTTCTCGAGGAGGCGCAGCAGCGAGTCGCGGACCCGCGCCCACTCCCCTCGTTCCACGACCGCCTCCATCGTGAACTCCCGCTTCATCTTGAGCCGCCCCCGGCTCCCCTGAATCGCCCGGACGAGCCGCCGGGGATCGAGGGGTGTCCCGGGCGCGAACGTGACGAGCGCCACGCCCTCGCCCACTTCCAGCTTCTCCACGCCCAGCCGGCGCGCGGCCACTCGCAAGTGGACGACGTCGAGGAGCTGCTCGGCCTCTTTGGGTAGCGGGCCGAACCGATCCACCAGCTCTGCGCGCAGGTCGTCGACCTCGGGGTCATTGACCGCGCCGGCGAGCCGCTTGTAGAAGGCGAGGCGCTGGTTGACCTCGGGGACATACGCGTCCGGTAAGAAGCCCTCCGCCGCGACACTGATCACCGGCTCGACGGCCGCGGAGGCCGGTTCGCCCTTCAATTCTCGCACGGCCTCGGCCAAGAGCTTCGCGTAAAGATCGAAGCCTACGGCCGCGATGTGCCCGTGCTGCTCGGCCCCGAGGAGGTTACCCGCACCGCGGATCTCGAGGTCCCGCAGCGCGAGCTTGAACCCCGAGCCCAGCTCCGTGAACTCCTGGAGCGCCCGGAGGCGGCGCTGTGCCTGCTCGTCCACCCGACCGTCCGCAGGGACAAGCAGGTACGCGTACGCCTGCTGTCGTTCGCGGCCCACGCGGCCCCGGAGCTGGTAGAGCTGCGCCAGGCCGAATCGGTCGGCCCGGTTCACGACGATCGTGTTCGTCGCGGGGATGTCGAGCCCCGACTCGATGATCGCGGTCGCGACGAGCACGTCGGCCTGGCCGCTCACGAACTTCACCATGGTGGCCTCGAGCTCGCGCTCCTTCATCTGGCCGTGCGCCATGATCACCCGCGCGTTCGGCACGAGCTCCTGGACGAAGCGCGTCACCGAGGGGAGCGACTGCACGCGGTTGTGGACGAAGAAGACCTGGCCGCCCCGCTCGAGCTCGCGCGTGAGCGCCTCCTTGACCACGGCCTTGCTGAACCGTCGGATGACCGTCTCGACGGGCAGCCGGTCGAGCGGGGGGGTTTCGATCACCGACATGTCTCGAACGCCCGAGAGCGACATGTAGAGCGTCCGCGGGATGGGCGTCGCCGTCAGCGCGAGCACATCCACCGACGCGCGGAGCTGCTTCATGCGCTCCTTGTGGCCGACGCCGAACCGGTGCTCTTCGTCGACGATGAGCAGGCCCAGGTGCTTGAACGCGACGTCCTTCGAGAGGAGGCGATGGGTGCCGATCACCACGTCCACCGTTCCCTGCCGGAGGCCCTCGATTACGGCCTTCTGCTCCTTCGGCGACCGGAACCGTGACAAGAGCTCGACGCGCGCCGGGAAAGCGGTGAACCGGTCGGCAAACGTCGTCCAGTGCTGCTGGGCCAGGACCGTCGTGGGCACGAGCACCGCCACCTGCATGCCGTCGGCGACCACCTTGAACGCGGCGCGGAGCGCCACCTCGGTCTTGCCGTACCCGACGTCGCCGGCGACCAGTCGGTCCATCGGACGACGCGCTTCGAGGTCGCGCTTGACCTCCTCGATCGCGCGCAGCTGGTCCGGCGTCTCCTCGAAGCGGAAAGCGGCTTCGAACTCACGCTGCCAGGAGGTGTCCGGTGAGCACGCGTACCCGTCCGCGACGGCGCGCTGGGCGTAGAGGCGCAGCAGCTCTTCGGCCATTTGCCGGAGGGCGGCGCGCACCGACTCCTTCACGCGCGCCCACGAGGCGCCGCCCAGGCGGTCGAGGCGCACGGCACCCGCGTCGGCGCCCAGGTATTTCGAGACGAGGTCCAGGCGCTCGACCGGCAGGTAGAGCTGGTTGCCCTCGGCGTACTCGAGGACGAGGAAGTCGCCCTCGCGGTCTCCGATCGTCATCGTCTTGAGGCCGAGGTAGCGCCCGAGCCCGTGGTCCTCGTGGACCACGACGTCGCCGATCGCGAGATCGGTGAACGCCGTGAGCGCCGCACCACGCTGGTACTTCGGCCGCCGCAGCAGGCGCCGGCGGGCGCCGAAGATCTCGGCCTCGGTGAGGACGATGACGCCGAGCGCGGGGATCGAAAATCCGGCGGAGACGTCGCCGACGACGATCGCGAGGGGCGCGTCCCCGTCCGGCGTCGCCGCCGGGAGGGCCTCGAGCGCGTGCTCGCGCAGGATCTGGCGCACGTGCTCGACCTGGCGCTCGTCGGACGCGACGAGACAGACTCTGAACCCCTCGCCGCGCCACCCTGCGATCTGGCTCGCGAGCTGGGCGAACCGGCCGCCGAACAGAGGAACCGCCTGCGTCTCGAGCGTCACCTCCACGGCCTCCGGCAGCGCTCCCGCCTGCGCGCTCGACGTCCCGGCCACGAGCGAGAGCTCGATCAGTCGGCGTCCCGCGAGCCGCTCACGGAGGGGCGGGCTCGCCGGCGCGTCCTCGCGGGTCGCGTCGAGCACCCGCGGGGCGTCGACGACGATCGACGCCGCGGCGGGCACGTAGTCGGTGAGTCGCGCCGGGGCCGAGCCATCGCTCTGCGTCACGAGGGGCAGGACGAGGAGCTCGTCGACGGGCGTGCTGGAACGCTGGGAGGTCGGGTCGAAGAGCCGGATCGACTCGATCTCGTCGCCGAAGAACTCGAGCCGCACGGGGCTCGCGTGGCTCGGCGAGAACACATCGACGATACCGCCGCGGGGGCTCCACTGACCGACCTCGACCACCGTGTCGACGCGCTCGTAGCCGGCGTGCTCGAGCGCCTCGAGCAGGAGCTCGCGGTCCAGGGAGTCGCCCCGCGCGAGCCGCAGTGTGCGCGCCGCGAAGTCCGAAGGCGCGGCGATTTCGGCGTCGAGCGCCGCGGGGGTCACGACGACCACCGCAGGCTCGCCGGCGGCGAGGCGCCGGCAGATGACGGCGCGCTCGGCGTCGGCCTCCCGCTGCCGCCCGCCCCGCCAGAGCCAGGGCTCGCGCCCCGGGAACTCGACCGCGGGCGCGCCGAAGAATCTGAGATCCTGGGTCCAGCGATGGGCGTCGGTCGCCGACTCCACGAGGACGAGCGCGGGGCGCGGGTGGGCCTGGAGGAGCTCGGCGACGGCGAGAGCGCGGGCGGCTCCGGTCAGCCCGGCGATGCGCAGGCAGACCGGTCCCTCGGCGAAGGTCTTCGCCAGGGCGTGAAAGGCGGACCAGTCCCTCAACATCAGACGAGCAAGCCTACCCTACCACGAGACCGGCTCGGCGGCCCTAGGAGCGCGAGCCCTTCGCGAGGTAGAAGCTGAGCGTTTCCAGTTCGATCGAGAGGTCGACGTTCTTGAGCCGGACGTCGCGGGGAACCTTGAGGCGCGCCGGCGCGAAGTTGAGGATCGCCTTGATCCCCGCCGCCACGAGCTGATCGGTGACGGTCTGGGCCGACTCCGCGGGCACGGCCACGATCGCGATTTGGGCCCCTCGCGCCTTGATCTCGCGGGCCATGTCGCGACTCGCAATGACGGGCATGTGGTCGATCTCGCGGCCGACCTTCGCCGGGTCGTCGTCGACGACCGCTACGATGCGGAAGCCCTGTCGGGCGAACCCCTTGTAGCGAGAGAGCGCCGAGCCGAGGTTACCGAAGCCGACGAGCACCACCGTCCACTCGCGATCGAGCCCGAGGATCTTCTGGAGCTCGGCCTTCAGCCCGGACACGTAATAGCCGATGCCGCGGACGCCGAACTCGCCGAAGTAGGCGAGGTCCTTGCGGACCTGCGCCGAGTTCAGGTTGAAGCGATCGGCGAGCTCCTGGGAGGAGACGGTCTTCACGCCGTCCTCCTCCAGCTGGAGAAGACAGCGCGTGTAGACCGAGAGACGACGGATCGTCATCTCGGGGATTCGGGTCAGCCGATAGCTCGGACGGGGCGCCATAGTCGTGCGTGGCGGCGCATCACGCGCGTCGACGCGCGCAATGCGCCGTTGGACCGGGTCGCTCTTACTTGATCGGCTGCACGAACAACAAGATGATGCCGATGACCAGCATGTAGATCGCGAGCGACTCGATCAGCGCCAGGCCAATGATCATCGCGGTCTGGATACGCGCCGCCGCACCCGGTTGCCGGCCCATGGCCTCCACCGCCGCGGCGACCGCCCTGCCCTGCCCAAGTCCGCAGAGGCCGGACGCGATCGCCATCCCCAGGCCCGCGGCGATGACCGTGAATGGCCCGATCCACCCACCGCTGTTCGCCGCGCCCTCGGCCGCGAACGCGAGCGCCGGAACCCCGAGTACCGCCATGCCCGCCCGAATCAGTGAACGTCGCACGAACGCCTCCTGTGTGGTGCGCTAGTGGTGCTCCGCCTCGTGCCCCTCGACGGCCCCCGAGATATACAGCATCGTCAGCATCACGAAGATGAACGCCTGGAGAAACGACACCAGGATCTTCAACGGATAGATGAACCCAACCGTAAACGCGACCATCAAGCCACCGCCGAGACCGCCCAAGACCACGCCCGCCGCGCTGCCCGACAGCGCCCAGCCGATGAGGCCGTCAAGCCCCATGAGGAAGAACATCATGGCGAGCAGGATGTGGCCGCCCAGCATGTTGCCGAAGAGCCGCAACGTCAGCGACAGCGGCCGTGCCAGGTGGCTGATCATTTCGATCACGAACATTGGCCCCTTGAGCCACCACGGCACCGGCCCCATGAAGTGCTTGAGGTAGGTGATCGGCCCATGCTTCCTGATGCCGATGTAGTGGTACGCGCAGAAGACGACCAGCGCACACGCGGCGGTCGTGTTGAGGTTGGTCGTGGGGCCAGCGAGCCCGGGGACGAGCGCGAGGAGGTTGCCGGTGAGGATGAACAGGCCCAAGGTCGCAATGAGCGGCAGGTACGGGCGCCCCTCGTGGCCGATCACGTCGTCGATCAGCTGCTGGAACTGCTCGAGTACCACTTCGAGCGCGTTCTGTGCGCCTCGGGGCACGAGTTCGACTCGGCGTGAGGCGACGAACGCGAGCACCGTCAGGATGATCATGACGAGCCACGTGTACGTCACGTGGTCCGGGACGTAGCCGGGCCAGAACACCCCGGGAAGTCTGAAGATTGGAGGGTGCTCGATGATTTCCACGCTCAGGGCTCCCGGCTCGCCGCGCGCAGCCCCTCGACGATGACGGCGCAGGGAAGCACGCTGAGCCCGGCCAGCAGCGCGAGGGGGTGCGCCCATTCGAGCGCGAGCAGCGTCGCGCACGCCGCCGCGAACGCGCTGAGGCGGAGCGCGGTGCCGACGAGCCACGCCGTGCCGGCGACGCCCGCACCCGACACGACCGCGATCGCGCGGGTCGCAAGCCAACGGAAGTTGGCCATGGCGAGCGCGCCCCCGGCGAGGACGCCGAGCGCGCCCGTCGGCCCGCCGAGCCACCCGGCCGGGACCGCCAGGACGACGCCGAGCACGCACGCCGCCGCCGTCACTCGCGTCGTCACGTCACTCGGAGTCATCGAGTTCCCGTCCCGCACGGTTGACCGACCGAAAGAGATTCACAAATCCTGCAACGATTCCCATGCCGAGGCCCAGCAGCATGAGCCAGGGCTTGGTGCCGAGCCATCGATCCGCATAGTAGCCGGCGCCCAGGCCGATCACCGTCGCCAGAACCAGCGTCAGTCCGATGGAGGACAGCTCGCCAAGCGCTTTCCAGGTGCCCTTCTCCCCGGGCGGCGCCATGTGAAGAGGGACACTAGCACATCGCTCTCACACGCACAAGCCATCGCAAGTGACTGATTTCTCGGGACATGCCGGATCGGGTCTCCGGCCGCTTCGGCACAATCTACCCGAGGATTCCGTGCCGGCTGCGCGATTCAACACGACGACGCTCCGGGGGGCAATGGGGCTTCCTCGTGAGCCCACCCGCGCGCCCGCTCCACGGCGCGGCGCCAACCCTCGCAACGCGCGGCCCGTGTCACGGCGTCCATCCCGGGGGCGAAGGTCCGCTCGACCGCCCAGCGCCGGCTGAGGTCGTCGAGCGAGCGCCACAGACCCGCGCCGAGCCCCGCGAGGTACGCGGCGCCGAGCGAGGTCGTCTCGATCACGCTCGGCCGGAGCACCGTAACGTTCATGATGTCGGCCTGGAACTGGCAGAGAAAGTCGTTGGCCGCGGCGCCTCCGTCCACGCGCAGCTCCCGCACGGCGATCCCGGCGTCGGCCGCCATCGCTTCCAGCACGTCGCGGCTCTGGAAGGCGATCGCCTCGAGAGCCGCGCGCGCCAGGTGCGCCCCCGTCGTTCCGCGCGTGAGCCCCAGGATCGTCCCGCGCGCGTACATGTCCCAGTACGGGGCACCGAGCCCGACGAAGGCCGGCACGAAGTAAACGCCCGCTGTGTCGGGGACCGATCGCGCCAGCGCCTCGCTCTCGGCCGCGTCCGCGAGGAGACCCAGTCCGTCGCGTAGCCACTGGATCGCCGCGCCAGCGACGAACACGCTGCCCTCGAGAGCATAGGTCGTGCGGCCGTCGATCCGCCACGCGATCGTCGTGAGGAGCCCGTGCGACGAGACCACGGGTGTTGGCCCGGTGTTCAGCAACATGAAGCACCCGGTGCCGTAGGTATTCTTGGCCGCGCCGGGCGTGTGGCACGCCTGCCCGAAGAGCGCCGCCTGCTGGTCGCCGGCGATTCCCGCGATCGGCACGCCGCGCGGCAGCCACCCGAGCTCCGCGGTCTCAGCGAGGGCGCCCGCGGAGGGGAGGATCGCCGGCAGCACGGCACGCGGGACCCCGAGGAGCTTCAGCAGCTCGTCGTCCCAGTCTCCCGTCTTGAGGTTCAGGCAGAGCGTCCGCGAGGCGTTGCTCGCGTCCGTGGCGTGCACGCGACCGCCGGTGAGCTTCCAGAGGAGCCACGCGTCCACGGTGCCGAACGCGAGTTGGCCGCGCTCGGCGCGGACGCGCGCCCCGGGGATCTCGTCGAGCAGCCAACGGATCTTGGTGCCGGAGAAGTAGGCATCGAGGACAAGCCCGGTCCGCTCCCGCACGAGCGGCTCGACCCCCTGTGCGCGCAAGCGGTCGCACATCGGCGCCGTCCGTCGGCACTGCCAGACGATCGCGCGGTGGATGGGTGCTCCCGAGCCACGGTCCCAGACGATGGTCGTCTCGCGCTGGTTGGTGATCCCGATCGCCGCCACCTCGGCTCCCGCGACGCGCGCCTCGGCGAGCGCGGCGCGTGCCGCGCGCTCGACCGTCGTCCAGATCTCCTCGGGGTCGTGCTCGACCCATCCGGGCCTCGGGAAGTGTTGTGGCAGCTCGGTGTACCCGCGCGCGCGGACGCCGCCGTCGGCATCGACGACCAGCGCCGTCGAGCCCGTCGTGCCCTGGTCGAGGGCGAGAACGTAACGCCGCGTGGTCATTGGACCGGGGGCCACGAGGCCGGTGCATGCCGTGGGAGTGCGAAGCCGCAGCGCGTCCGACGCGCGAGGCGAGCCTGCGTGAGTCGGCGTGCCGTGGGTACGGTGTGGCTCCGTCCGGCCAAGGCCCGTCGCGTCATTGGACTGGGCGCCCCGGGCCCTTCGCACTCCGTGGGAGTGCGAAGCCGCAGCGCGTCCGACGCGCGAGGCGAGCCTGCGTGAGTCGGCGTGCCGTGGGCACGCGGTGGCTCCGTCCGGCGAAGGTGCGACCCGGCTCCGTCCCGCCGGTCGCGTTTCATTCCAACGAGGGCCGCGGGCCTCACGACGCTCGGCCGAGCACGCGCTTGGCCACGTCGGGGCGATCGGTCGTCAGGACGTCCACCCCAAGCTCGACGAGCCGCCGCATCGCGCGTTCCGCATTCACCGTCCAGACGCCCAGGCGGAGCCTGGCGGCACGGGCCGCTTCGACGACCGCCTCGTTGACGAGCGTGTACTCGAGGCCGGCATCGGTCGCGCCCGCCGCGAGCGCCCAGTCGAGGGCATCCTCTGGCCGCGCGTGCGCCTGCCGGATGTGGTGGGCTGAGACGAGGAGCGTCGTGCGCTGACCCGGGACGAGGGCGCGGACCGCCGTCACGACGTCGGGGTTGAACGCCATAATGGTCGCGTGCGAGAGAAGCCCTGCCCGCCGGAGCGACGCGATCAGCCGCTCCTCGAGCCCCTCGTAGCGGGGGCCGGGCACGGCGGCCGCGCGGCCGCCGCGCCGCTCGTAGCGGACGCCGACGCCGGCGACGGGGCCCTTCACCTCGACGAGGAGCCCTCCGCGCGAGGGCGCGACGAGTGCCAGCACGTCCTCGAGCAGAGGCACGCGCTCGTCGGTGAGCGCCCCGGCGGGCCCACGGAGGCGCGCGCGGGCGAGCTCGACAGCGGTGCGCCCGGCGACGGGGCCGGTTGCGTCGGTCGTCCGGTCGAGTGTCGGATCGTGGATCACCGCGAGCGCGCCGTCGGCCGTCAGGTGGACGTCGAACTCGATCAGGTCACTGCCGAGCGCTAGCGCGTTCCGGAAGCCAAGGAGGCTGTTCTCCGGCCACAGAGCCGCGCCCCCCCGGTGCGCCGCGAGCCGCGTTCGCCGGACCACCTACTTCTCCGTCTCGATGAGACCCTTCACGAACCACCGCTGCATCACGACGATCACCGCCACCGGAGGCAGCAGCACCATCATCGCCGCCGCCATCGCGATGTTCCACTCCGGGAGCTGCGAGGTGCGCGGCACCAAAGACTCGATGCCGATGACCGCCGTGCGCATTTCCGGGGTGTTGGTGATCATCAGGGGCCACAGGTAGTCGTTCCAGCCGTAGACGAAGAGGATGACGAAGAGCGCCGCGATGTTGGCCTTCGACAGCGGCAGCAGGATCGACCAGAGGAAGCGCATGGGGCCCGCGCCGTCGAGCTGGGCGGCCTCGGCCAACGAGTTTGGGATGGTCTGGTAGAACTGCCGGAAGAGGAAGGTCCCGGTCGCCGACGCCAGGAGCGGTACCGTGAGTCCCCAGTAGGTGTTCACCCAGCCGAGCACGCTCATGACCTGGTAGGTGGAGACGATCCGCACGGGCACCGGGAGCATCAGCGTGACGAAGATCATCGAGAAGACGACCTGTTTGCCGCGGAAGTTGAAGAACACGATCGCGAAGGCCGAGAGCAGCGAGATGGCGATCTTGCCGAACGCCACGCCGAGCGCCACGATCGCACTGTTGAGCAGCAGCCGGCCCATCTGCGCGCGCTGCCAGGCCTCGGCGTAGTTTGAGAGGAATGCCGTCGATGGCCACGGCCGCGGCGGCAGGCTCGTCACCTGCGAAAGCGTCTGGGTGCTGATGACGAACGCGTAATAGAGGGGAAACGCCAGCACGGCGACGGCGGCGAGCAAGATCGCGTGGGCGACGATCCCGCCCCCGTCACGGGCCTTCACCCGCGACGCCGCGTGGACGGCGAGGGCGGCCGGCGGCGCGAGCGTGCGCGCCATCAGTAGGTCACCTTCTTCTCGGCGAAGCGGAACTGGAAGGCGGTGAGCAGGATGACGAGGGCCATCAGGACCACCGATTGTGCCGCCGAAAAGCCGAGCTGGAGCCCCTCGAAGCCGTCCTTCCACGCACGGTAGACCAGGATCGAGGTCGTGTCGCCGGGCCCACCCTGGGTCACCGAATGGATCAGCCCGAACGTGTCGAAGAACGAGAAGGTCATGTTGAGCGTGAACAAGAAAAACGTCACGGGCGAGAGCAGCGGGAAGGTCACCGCGAAGAAGCGCCGGATCGGCCCCGCCCCGTCGACGCTCGCGGCCTCGAGCACCGAGGCCTCGATCGCCTGCAGCCCGGCCAGGTAGAAGGCCAGGTTGTAGCCAAACTGCTTCCAGATCGCCGCCATGACGATGAGCGTCATCGCCACCCAGCCCTTCAGGAACCAGTTGAACTGGTAGGCCGTGACGAACGACAGGAGCCACGGCAGGATCCCGTACGAGGGATGGAAGATGAAGAGCCAGATGATGCCGGCGATCGCGGGCGCGATGCCATAGGGCCAGAGGAGCAGCGAGCGGTAGACGGCGAGGCCGCGGATCTTCGCGTTGGCGAGCGAGGCGAGCAGCAGGGCCAGCGCCAGCCCCGCGAACGTCACGACGAAGGAGAACACGAAGCTGGTGAGCGCGCTCCTGAGGTAGGCGGGGTCGCGGAAGAGCCGCTCGAAGTTGGCGAGGCCGGCCCAGATCAGCCGGTCACCGAAGGGTGAGGCGCGGTAGAGCGAGAGCCGGAGCGAGTCGAAGGCGGGCCAGTAGAAGAAGGCGATCGTGATGACGACCTGCGGTGCCACCAGCGCGTAGGGCAGCCACCGGTTCCGGAAGACGAAGCGCTTCATCGCAGGTGGCCGACCCGCTCCTCACCTGTAGAGCGCGGCGAACTCCTTGAGGATCTCGCTCGACTTCGCGACGGCGTCGTCCAGCCCCTGCGTCGCCGTCTTCTTGCCGCTGAAGATGTTTTCCATCTGTTCCTCGATGGCGTCGCGGATCGAAACGAAGTTGCCGAGGCGAATGCCCTGGCTGTTCGACGTCGTCTTGCCACCGAGCATCTGGGCGATGGCGGTACGCTGCTGCGGGTTCTTCTGGAAGTGCCCGGAGGACTCCATCGCCCTCACCGCCGCGTTGGTCAGTGGCAGGTAGCCGGTGACGCCCGCCCACCACGCCTGGTTCTCTGTGGAGGCCAGGTACCTGAAGAACTGAGCGACGCCCTTGTACTCCTCCGGCTTGGCACCCTTCATCACCCAGAGCGTCGCGCCCCCGATGATCGAGTTGCCCTGCGGGTAACCGCCGAGCCGCGGCAGCGGGCCCGTCCCCCACACGAACTTGCCCTCGGACGCGCGCGTCAGGTTGCCGATGTAGGCGGACGAGGAGAGGAAGATGCCGCACTCGCCGCCGCCCATGTTGGCCTCGGCCTTGTTGAGCCGTCCGTTGTAGACGAACCAGCCCTCCCGGACGCCGCGCTGGAGCAGCTCCATCATCTGGACGCCGAAGGCGCCGTTGATCTGCAGTCGGGTGGTGAGGCCGTCGAATCCGTTGGCGTGATCCGCGAATGGCTGGTCGTGGAGCGCGTGCATGTTCTCGACCAGCGTCCACGACGGCCAGGCGGCGCTGAAGCCGCACTTCACGCCCGCACCGACGAGCTTCTTCGCCATCGCTTCGACCTCGTCCCACCTCGCCGGCGGCTTGTCGCCGAGGCCGGCCTTCTTGAAGAGGTCTTTGTTGTAAAAGAGGATCGGCGTCGACGAGTTGAAGGCCATCGAGTACAGGTTGCCGCCCGTCGAGTAGTAGCTCTTGACCGGACCGATCAGATCGTTCCAGTCGATGGCGATCCCGTGGTCCTTCATCAGCTGGAAGACGGGGTATACCGCGCCCGAGGAGAGCATCGTCTGCGTGCCGACCTCGAAGACCTGGACGATGTGCGGCGGCTGCTTGGCCCGATAGGCCGCGATGGCGGCGTTCAACGTGTCCGGGTAGGAGCCCTTGTAGACGGCTTTCACTTCGTACTCGTTCTGAGAGGCGTTGAACTTCACGGCGATCTCGTTGACCCGCTCGCCGAGCACGGCGGTCATCGCGTGCCACCACTGGATCTCCGTCTTGGCGAACGCAGGCGTGGAAACGCCCAAGAGGACCGCCCCGGTCAGGACGATGCCGGCCGAGAGCTTCATGCGAGCCTCCATGAGGAACCGCCGCAACGAGTGACGTGCCGGGTGCGCCGCACTATAGCACACGCACACGGGCGCCTACGCCGTCTTGAACCTCCGCGAGCGCGCGACGTGGGCGTGGTAGGCGTCCAGCTCCGCGTCGAGACGTCGCGGGCTCCAGCCGAGCAGCTGGCCCATCCGGCGCCCGATGGGCTCCGCGCAATCCGTCCCCTGACAGCGGCTCGTGCCGATCCCCGTGCGGCGGAGCAGGACGTCCTGGAGAGACACGGCCAGCTCCTCCTGCACGGCGAGGTGGAGCTGCGCGACGATGTCGGGATTCTGGGGGCAGAGCCGGTCGGTTCCGCCGGGGACCTTCCCCGCGAGGTCGACGACGCGCGGATAGGCGCGCCCGTAGAGCGTCACGAGCGTCTCGAGCGTCTCGCGGGCGAGCCCCGAGCTCGCGACCTCGGGGGAGACGTCGAGCCAGGTGTGCGCCTCGACGCGCCCGGCCTCCTCGTCGAGCCCGTCGAGCGTGTACCGATCGGTGCGGGCGGGCGCCCGGTGGCCGAGGGTGCGCATCACCGCGTCGCCGAGCCCTGCCGCAAGGCTCCGGAAGCACGTGAGCTTGGTCCCGGTGATCGACAGGAAGCGCCCGTCTGCCTCGGCGACGACCTTGTGCGCACGCGAAACGTCGGACTCGCGCTTGCCCTCCTCGTACGAGAGCGGCCGCACCCCGGCGTACGTGTAGACGACGCGCTCGAATGCGACGCGCGGGTCCGGCAGGGCCCGGCGGACCTCGCCGAGGAGGTAACTCACCTCGTCGCGCGTGGCGTGCAGCCGGTCGAGGTCGCCGTCAAAGTCGGTGTCGGTCGTGCCGATGAGCGAGAACTCCCGCCACGGGATGACGAAGATCATTCGGTCGTCGCTCGTCGAATGGTAGATCGCGTGCTCCGTCAGGCCGGGGAGCAAGCAGTGGATGCCCTTCGTTCGGCGCAGGATGCGCGGGCCGCGCTCCCGGACCCCGGCGAGCGCCCGAAGCTCGTCCACCCACGGCCCCGTGGCGTTCACGAGGACCCGCGCCCCGAGCGTCGCGACGCGGCCGGTGACGAGGTCGCGGACACGGACCCCGGCCGGGGCGCCGCCCGGCGCCCGGACGATCTCCTCCACCTGGGCGTAGTTGAACGCGCGTGCGCCGTGCCGGCAGGCCGAGAGCACGTTCTCCAGGCAGAGCCGCTCCGGGAAGACGAGCAGATCGTCGAAGTAGTAGCCGGCACCGCGGAGGTCCTCGGCGCGGATCGCGGGTTCGAGGCTCAGCGTGTCGATCGGGGGAAGGACGCGGTACCGCTCACGGTCCCGCCCCGGCGTGAGCCAGTCGTAGAGCGTGAGCCCGATCCGCACCTTGATGAGGCCGCGTGACGAGTCACGGTAGATCGGCACCAGGAACGGGAGCGGCCGGACCAGATGCGGCGCCAGCCGGTTGAGGATCTCGCGCTCCCGCAGGGACTCGCGCACGAGGGCGACGTCGAACAGCTCGAGGTACCGGAGGCCGCCGTGGATCAGCTTCGACGACCGGGACGTGGTCGCCGCGGCGAAGTCGTCTTTCTCGACGAGCGCCACCGAGACGCCGCGAAGCGCCAGGTCGCGCGCGACGCCGGCGCCCGCCATGCCGCCGCCGATCACGACGACGTCGTAGTCACCGTCGGCGAGGTCGGAGGGCCTCGTCATATAGTCTGAACAAGCTCCCCAATCGATCCTAGCACGGCGTCGGGGGCGACCTCTGCGATGCGCGGGTCGTCGGCGCGCGTGACCCCGCTGAGCACGAGGACGGTGGCGAGCCCCAGACGCTTGCCCATGACCACGTCCGTCTCGATCCGGTCGCCGACCACCGCGCACTCGCGTGCTGGCAGGCCGAGCCGCTCGAGCGCCATCTCGAGCATGAGCGGCGACGGCTTGCCGACGATCACCTCGACGGGGACGCCCGTCACCGCCTCGACCGCCGCGATCATGCCCGCGCAATCCGGGATCTCACCCGTCTCGGTCGGACACGTCCGGTCGGGATTGGTGGCGATGAGCCGCGCGCCACCCCGCACCGCCTGCAGCGCCGTGTTCAGCTTCGCGTAGTCGAAGGTGCGGTCGAAGGCGATCACGACCCAGCGGACGCGCGCGTCCGTGCGGGCTTCGAAGCCGTGGGCGGAGAGCTCCGCGACGAGCGGCGGCTCGCCGATCACGAAGACCGGCGCGCCGGCATCGAGGCGGCGCAGGTGGCGGGCGAGCACGAGCGACGAGCTGATCACGTCGTCCGCGACGGTGGGGATCCCGAGGCGCGTCAATTTCGCCGCGTAGTCGGCGCGCGTCGCGAGTGGCTTGTTGGAGAGGAACGCGACCCGCCGCCCGGCCGTGCGGAGCGCGGCGATGGTCTCGGCGGCGCCCGGAATGGGCGTCTCGCCGCGGTAGACGGTGCCGTCGAGGTCAAAGAGCCAGCCGTTATGGGGCAGCCTGAACGACGCGGCGCGCGGGGCTCCGACCCGCGGATCCATGCCGCGGCGCTAACGGACGAGCGGGGCGACGGCGGCCTGCGCCAGGTCGACGAAAGGCGCAGGGACCACGCCCAGCGCCACGATGCCGACCAGTGCGACGACCAGCGCGAGGGCGCCCGCGAGCGAGGGCGCGTACGTCACCGGCGCCCCCTCGGGCTGGCGCATGTACATGTAGACGACGACCCGCAGGTAGTAATAGGCGGCGAGGGCGGAGTTGAGGACGGCGACGACGGTCAGCCAGAGGTACCCCGCCCGCACCGCGGCGCCGAAGACGTAGAACTTGCCCACGAAGCCGGCGAGCGGGGGGACGCCGATCAGCGACAGCAGGAAGAGGGCGAGCGCCGCGGCGAGGACCGGATGGCGCTCGGCCAGCCCCGCGTAATCACCGACCTCCACCGCCTCGGCGCGTGCGCGCTCGCAGAGGGTCACGACGCCGAAGGCGCCGGCGGTCGTGAAGGTGTACGTCAAGAGGTAGAAGAGGACGCTGCCCCCGCCCGACATTCCGCCGGCGACCAGCCCGACGAGCATATACCCCGCGTGGGCGATCGACGAGTAGGCGAGCATCCGCTTCAGGTTGGACTGCGCAATCGCGGCGACGTTGCCGACGGTCATCGTCAGCACGGCGACGATCCAGAGCAGCGCGGTCCAGTCGGGTTGCGCGCCGCGGAGGGCCACGGTCAGGACCCGGATCAGGGCGCCGAACGCCGCCGCCTTGGACCCGGTCGCGATGAGAGCCGTCACGCAGGTCGGTGCTCCCTGGTAGACGTCGGGCACCCACATGTGGAACGGCACCGACGAGGTCTTGAAGCCGAAGCCGACCAGCAGGAGGCCCATCCCGATCACGAAGAGCGGGTCGTGGCTCCGCCCGGCGACGGCCGCGGCGATCCGGTCGAGGTTCGTCGTTCCCGTCGCTCCGTACGTCAGGGCGATGCCGTAGAGCATGAACGACGAGGCGAAGGCGCCGAGAATGAAGTACTTCATCGACGCCTCGCTCGACGCAAGGGCCTGCGTGAAGAGCCCCGCGAGGACGTAGAGCGACAGCGACATGAGCTCGAGCGCCAGGAACAGGACGACGAGATCGCCCGCGGCCGCGAGGAGCATCATCCCGGCCGTGGTGAAGAGCACGAGGGCGTAGTACTCGCCCGACTCCGCGCGGCTCCGCCGGACGTAGTCCACCGAGAGGAGCAGGCTCAGCGCGGCCGCATAGCAGATCACGACGTTCACGAACAGGGCGAAATTGTCGAGGACGACCATGTCGTGGAACGCGCGACCGGACTTGCCCCAGCGCGCGAGCGTCGCGAGGAGCGCGCCCACGATGCCCGCGAGCGCGACCGCTCCGAGGACCTCCTTGCCCTGGGGGCGCGGCGAGAGGTCGAGGAGTAGCACGAGGGCGCCGGCCCCCAGCACGAGCAGCGTAGGCAGGAGCGGCCCGAGCAGGACCGGGGGCATGACGAGGTCGGTCATGGTAGCGGGGTCCGCGGGGCCGGTGTGGTGGTGCGAAGCCGCAGGGCGTCCGACGCCCGAGGCGAGCCTGAGTGAGTCGGTGGGTGGCCTGAGACGAGGCGCGACCCGGCCGCCGTCCACATGTCGTCGCGCATTCCATTCAGGGGCCGCACGGCCGGCGCGACCGGGGGTGGCCCGACGGAGACGCGCTGGGCGTTCGCCTTCGACTGCACCTGCGCGAGCAGCGCCTCGATCGTCGCCTCGGTCTTGCCGGTCAACGCCGACGGGTACACGCCGATCCAGACGATCAAGACCACGACGGGCACGAGCAGGGTCCACTCGCGGGGTGAGAGGTCACGCAGACCGCGGTTCGCCTCATGCGTGACTGCGCCGAAGATCACCCGCTGACACAGCCAGAGTAGGTAGACCGCCGCGAAAATGACTCCCGATGTGGCGAGGGCGGCGACCCACGGATTCGTCTGGAACGCCCCGACCAGGATGAGGAACTCGCCCACGAAACCGTTCAGCCCCGGCAGGCCGAGTGACGAGAGCGCGACGACCAGGAACAGCGACGAGAAGGCGGGCGCCACGCTCCAGAGGCCACCGAAGTCGGCGATCAGACGCGTGTGCCGGCGCTCGTACACCATACCGACCAGGAGAAACAGGGCACCCGTGCTCAGCCCGTGGTTCACCATCTGGAGGACGCCGCCCACGAGCCCCTGCGGGGTGAGGGTGAAGATGCCGAGGATCACGAAGCCGAGGTGGCTCACGCTCGAGTACGCGACGAGCTTCTTCATGTCCGGCTGCACGGTCGACACCCACGCGCCGTAGACGATCCCGATCACCGCGAGCGCGACCACGAGGGGACCGAACACGAGGCTCGCGTCGGGAAACAGCGGCAGGCAGAAGCGCAGGAAGCCGTAGGTCCCCATCTTCAGCAAGACGCCCGCCAGGATCACGCTACCCGCCGTCGGCGCTTCCACGTGTGCGTCCGGTAGCCACGTGTGGAACGGGAAGAGCGGCACCTTGATCGCGAACGCGAGCGCGAAGGCGAGGAACATGAGCTCTTGCGCGAGCCCCGGCGGGAGCACCCAGCGCGTGAGCACCGGGAGGTCGAAGGTGTAGGTGCCGGTCGCCGCACCGTGCTGCGCGTAGAGCGCCAGAATCGCGACGAGCATCAGGACGGAGCCGACCATCGTGTACAGGACGAACTTGATCGCCGCGTACACGCGTTTGGTGCCGCCCCACACCCCGATGATGAAGTACATCGGGATCAGCATCGCCTCCCAGAAGACGTAGAAGAGGAAGAGGTCGAGGCTGACGAACACGCCGACCATCCCCGTCTCGAGGATCAGCATCGTGACCACGAATTCCTTCCACCGGTCCTCGATCGCGTGCCACGCAGACGCGAGTGCCACCGGCATGAGGAACGTCGTGAGGAGCACGAGCAGGAGGCTGATGCCGTCGACGCCGAGGTGGTACGAGATCCCGACGCCCGGCATCCAGGGGCGGACCTCCTCGAACTGGACGTCGGCGACGCGATCGTCGAAGCCGACGTAGAGCGGCACCGCGGCAAGGAGCGTCACGAGCGTGACCACGAGCCCACCGAGCTTGAAGACCGAGGCGGCGCGCCGCGGCACCAGGAGCAGGACGAGGGCGCCGAGCGCCGGCAGGAACGTCACCGCCGTGAGCCGCATCGTCACCTAACGGCTCAGGAGGAACGCGACGACGAGGACCGCGCCGGCCAGCATCGTGAGGGCGTAGTTCACGACGTAGCCCGTCTGGAGTCGCCGCGTCGCCGCCGCCCACCCGACGACGGCTGCGCCCAGGCCGTTGACGGCCCGGTCGATCCCCCCGAGGTCGAAACGCTCCGCGAGGAACGTCGCGAGCCCAAAGAGGGGGCGGACGATGATCGCGTCGTAGAGCCGATCCACGTAGTACGCGTTCAGCAGCAGCGCCCCGAACGCCGTCCGCGGTCGGCCGATCGTGTCCGCCCGCACCGGCGAGGCGAGGTACACGAACCACGCGACGGCGAACCCCGCGGCGACGACGATCACGGAGAGAATCAGCAGCGTGTAGGCGATCGAGCCGTCGGGCGACTCCCCGTGGAGCGGGAACACGGGTTCGAGGAACCGGGCGAGGCGCGTGCCCCGCTCAGACGGAATGCCGACCGCCAGCCCCGCCACCACGGTGAGGACCGCGAGCACCCAGAGCGGGAGCGTCATCACCGACGGCGACTCGTGGACGTGGTGCGCGGCCTCCCTGGACATGCGCGGGTCGCTGTAGAACGCGAGGAAGAGCAGGCGCGACGTGTAGAACGCGGTCAGGAACGCGCCCAGCAGCAGCAGACCCCAGACCACCAAGTGGCCGCTGTGGAACGCGGCCGCGAGGATCTCGTCCTTCGAGAAGAAGCCCGCGAGCCCCGGCACGCCCGCGAGGCCGAGGCCTCCCACGGTGGTCGTGATCGTCGTGGTCATCATCCGCGACGACAGCCCGCCCATCTTCCGGAGGTCCTGCTCGCCTCCGAGCCCGTGGATGACGCTGCCCGCACCGAGGAAGAGGAGCGCCTTGAAAAAGGCGTGCGTCACGAGGTGGAAGATGGCCGCGGCGTACGCGCCGAGTCCGATGGCGGCGAACATGTAGCCGAGTTGGCTCACGGTCGAGTACGCGAGCACCCGCTTGATGTCGGGTTGCACGAGGCCGACCGTGGCCGCGAAGAGCGCGGTCGCCGTCCCGACCCAGAGGACGACCTCGAGCGCCGTGCCGGAGCGCTCGAAGAGCGCGTGGCTCCGCGCCACCATGTACACGCCCGCGGTCACCATGGTGGCGGCGTGGATGAGCGCCGAGACCGGCGTGGGGCCCTCCATCGCGTCGGGCAACCACGTGTGGAGCGGGAGCTGGGCCGACTTGCCGCACGCGCCCATGAACAGGAGCAGCGCGATGCCGGTCGCCGTCGCGGGCGCGAGCGTCTCCGCGCCCTTGAACACCGCGCCGTACTCCAGCGTGCCCAGCACGGTCCAGAGCCACATGACGCCGAGGCCGAAGCCGAAGTCGCCCACACGGTTCACGATGAACGCCTTCTTCCCCGCCTGAGTCGCCGCCGGACGCGTGTACCAGAACCCGATCAGCAGGTACGAGCAGAGCCCCACCGCTTCCCAGAAGACGTACAGGAGCAGGAAGTCGCCGGCGATGACGAGCATCGTCATCGAGAACACGAACAGGTTCAGGTACGCGAAGTAACGCGCGTAACCCGGATCGCCGTGCATGTAGCCGACCGAGTAGAGGTGAATGAGCGCGCCGACGCCCGTGACGACGAGGAGCATCACGCAGGTGAGCGGGTCGACGAACGCGACGACCCACGCCTCAAACCTCCCGGCGACGATCCACGGGAAGAGTCGGCTCGTGAAGCTCCCGCCGTCCCACGCGCGCGTGAACACCGCGCACGCTGCGAGGAACGAGCCCGCCACGGTGGGGACCGCCACCCAGTGGGCCCGCCGTCCGATGCGATCGCCGAGGAGGATGTTGACGAGCGCGCCCGCAAGCGGAAGAGTGGGGATGAACCAGACGGTAGACACCGCGTCATGCTAGCGAGAGGTCGCAGCGGGTGTCAAGCAAGCGGCCGGCCGCGAGGGTGGGCCGCATGGTATCATCGGTTCTCGTGCCGAGGCGGTCTCGCGCGAAGATCTGGTCCGTGATCATCCTCCTCGTGCTCCTCGCCGTCGTCGGCTCCGTGTCGTATCTCGGCTGGCGCCAGTCGGTCCGGGGCGTCGTGTCCCTCACCCCGCCGCCGCGCTTCGTGGGAGCGCGGACGGCGCTCGTGTTCACCCTGGAGGCCGCCCGTGGCAACGTCGCGCACGCCGAAATCCGCGCCGTCCAGGGCGCCAACTCGGCGGTCGTCGCCAAGCAGGAGGGTGCGCTCGGGCGCCGCGTCGAGATTCCCGTCCTGCTCGAGAGCGCGAGGCTCGGTCTCCGCGAGGGTGACGCGAGGCTCGAGGTGTGGACGCGGGACGACTTCTGGCGGCCGCTCCGTCGGCGCGACCGCCCGGTGGCGAGCTACCCGGTCACGGTGGACCTCACGCCGCCCAAGGTCGAGCTCCTCGGCGCGACGAGGTACGTCGCGTCGGGTGGCAGCGGGCTCGTCGCGTTCCGCGTGACCGGCGCCTCACGGGCGACGGTGAGCGCGGGCAAGCTCGCCGAGCCGAGCTTCGCGTGGGGTCCGCCCGAGCGCGGGGCGCGTGTCGCACTGATCGCCCTGCCCTGGGACACGACGCGCGGCGTGCCGCTCGCGATTACCGCGGAGGACGAAGCCGGCAACGTGGCCTCACGGGGGATCCCGTCGGAGCTCCGGCCGCGTCGCTTCCCGCGTGACACGATCGAGATCAAGGACACGTTCCTCCAGGCGAAGGTGCCGGAGCTGCTTCCACAGCGCTCGCCGTCGCAGTCCCTCGTCGACGGCTTCCTGGTCATCAATCGCGACCTCAGGCGGGAGGCGGAGGAGACGAAGCGCCGAATCGGCGCGACGACCGCCGACGCGCCGCTCTGGGACGGGCCGCTCGTTCAGCCGCGTAAGACGAAGGTCTTCGCGAACTTCGCCGAGAGGCGCAGCTACCGCTACCGCGGCCGCGAGATCGACACGCAGGTACACTACGGTTACGACCTGGCCTCGACCAGGCAGTCGTCCGTGCCGGCCGCGAACCGTGGCGTCGTGGTCTTCGCCGAGCCCCTCACGATCTACGGCAATGCCGTGATCGTCGACCACGGTCTGGGGCTCCAGACCCTCTACGCCCACCTCTCGTCCATCGAGGTCAAGGTGGGCGACACGGTGACGACGGGCCAGGAGCTCGGGCGCACGGGCGCGACGGGACTCGCGATGGGCGACCACCTCCACTTCGAGGTGCTGATCCACGGGGTATCGGTGACGCCGATCGAGTGGTGGGACGCGAAGTGGATCCGCGACCACATCACGCAGCCGCTCCGCGAAGCAGGGCTGCCTGAGATCGGCACTCGCGAGGAGCCGGTCCGGCGCGCTCCCGCGGGGAACACGCCGCGGCGCCGCTAAAACGCGCCGAACTTCTCGTACGCCTCAAGCGGCGTCATCCCCCGTCGCACCGCGGCGCGCACCCGGTTCTCGGTCCCGACGAGCCTCTCGCAGCGCACGAGCACCTCGTGGGCGACGCGGCGCGGGACGACCACGACCCCGTCCCAGTCGCCGACGACGATGTCGCCGAGCGCGACGCGCACACCGCCGATCGTCAGGGGCTGCCCCCAGTCACGAACCCGCCAGCGGGGGACCGAGTCCTGCGGCGTGCGGTAGCGGACGAACGTCGGGAAGCGGAGGCGCGCGATGGGCGCGGCGTCGCGCGTGGCGCCGTCGATCACGGCGCCGCGGATCCGGCGCGAGCGGAACCACGTCGCGGAGAGCTCACCGAAGTGGGCCGCGACGTTGTCGCCGGAGGCGAGCACCAGGACCGAGTCGGCGGGGACCGCGCCGAGCATCCGGAGGAAGAGGCGGAGCGTCGCGTCGCGGTCGCGCGGCGTGCCGCGGTAGGGCCGCCCGCGCGCGGTGAAGGCATAGCCCGCTAGCCGCATGTCGGCACTGAGGGGCTGGATCGCCCAGGGCAGCGTCTGGCGCTGGAGCCCGAGCTCGTCCATGACGTCCGTGATTACGGCGGTGTAGATCCGCGCGAAGCGGCGCGGCAGGTTGTCCGATCGACTCGCCATCCCTCGCCCTCCCGGGCAGGGATTCTAGCGCACGTGGCGCGTCACGAGTGCCTTCGGCGGGACGAAGTCGCCGATCACCCCGAGGAGGACATCCAGGCGGCCGGGTCGCCGCGCGAGGACCCGGGCGGTGAGGTTCGCGAGCCCCCGGTGCGAGATGACGAACTGGAGCGCGCGCGTGACGCGGGCCTTGGCGCCGAAGACCCGGCGCCGCGCGCGACCGTAGTCGGCGAGCGCTCGCCGCGAGCAGTCACCAGTGCGTAGCGCCCCGACCGCCGTCTCGACCGCGAGCTCGGCGCTGCGGAGCGCGGCGTAGATGCCCTCCCCCGTGAACGGGTCGAAGAATCCCGCGGCGTCGCCGACGAGGAGCACGCCGCCCACGCGCGGCGTGCCCACCTCGTAGGCGAGGGGGCCCATCGCGCTCACCGGCGCGACGATCCGAGCGCCGGCGAGCCGGCGGGCAAGGTGCGGGAGGTGCCGGATCCGCGCCGTGAAGAAGGTCTCGAGACGCCCGCTCCACGGCGCCGCGTGGTCGAGCGGCACGACGACGGAGAGGTTCGCCCGGTCGGCCGCGACTGGATTGAGGATCGCATAGTCGGGGGGGTCGACGAAGACCTCGCCGTAGTCGCGGCACCCCTCGAGGCCCGACACGTAGGTCACGAGCGCCATGCGCTTGAGCCGATGCGCGCGCCGGAGCCCGAGACGCTGGGCGACGACGGATGTGCGGCCGTCGGCGGCGATCACGAGCGTCGCGGAGAGTCGCGCGACGCGGCCGTCGCGATCGAGGGCCTCGACGCCCACCGCCTGCCCGCGCTCCACGAGGACGTCGCTGACCCGCGTCTGCTCGCGGAACTCGATCGGGAGCGCCCGGACGCGCTCGACGAGTGCCTCGTCAAGGAGCGCGCGCTCGATCGCCATCGCGTGCTCGCGGTACGGCCGCCAGTCGCCGACCGCCCGGTATTCCCCGCTGACGACCGTGCCGTCGGGCGCGATGATCCGCATGCCGGCGAGCGGCGTGGCCAACCCATCCACCGTTTTCAGCACGCCCAGGCGGTCGAGCACCCGTGGCGCCTCCGGGCTCAGGTACTCGCCGCAGATCTTCGGGCGGGGAAAGCGCGCGCGGTCGAGGAGTTGCACCGTCAGGCCGTGCTCGGCGAGCAGGATGGCCGTCGCGGCGCCCCCCGGCCCCGCGCCGACGACGATGACGTCGGCCGCCCGGGCCGTCACGCCGTCACCGCGATGAGCCTGCCGTAGATCGGATGGGCGCGGACCCTGAGCGTCGTGATCCCGGCCTTCTGTGCGAGCGCGGTGAGCTCGGCCGCCGAGTACGCGCGCCGCACGGAGAGTGGGCCGTCGTGGCGCGAGATCGGGTGGCATCGGAGGAGCCGCGTCGCGAGCCACACCAGCCCGAGCGCCAGGCGCGTACGGAGGAGGTCGTTCACGATGACACCGCGCCGCGCCGCCGCCGCCATCTCCCGCAGGCTGGCCACGACCGCGTCGGGCTCGAGGTGGTGCAGCGTGAGCGCGCTTGCCACGACGTCCGCGGCGCCCTCGCGGACAGGCAGCGCCGTCGCGTCGGCGAGGACGAGCCGGATCTCGGGATACCCGGCGCACGCGTGCCGCGCGAGGGCGAGGCTCTCCGCGTCCCGGTCGACCACGATCACGCGAATCTCCCGGCGCGCGGCGCGTGCCCATTCGACCAGGCGCACGGCCAACGCAGCGTGGCCGCCGCCCACGTCCACGGCGACGAGTACGTCGCGCGCGTCCGCCGCGGCGGCGACGCGACGGACCTCGCGCAGCGTGAGCGCGTATCCGCCGAACCAGGCGTTGAGCCGGTCGATGTCCGCGAGGGACGCGACCCGGTCGGCCAGCGCCACCGGCCGGTCGAGGAACTCCAGCCTCCCCTCGACCCGCTCCATCATCTGCGCACACGCCCTACCATCGAAGGAGCGCGCCCTCGGCGGCGAAGCCCGGACCGAGCCCGATCATGAGCCCCCACTCGCCGTCCACCGGCGACTCGCGCCGAAGCGTCTCCGCGAGCACGAAGAGGATCGTCGCCGAGGACATGTTGCCGTAGCGACGCAGCACCGTGCGTGCGTGCGCCACCTGGGCCTCGCTCAGCTCGAGGCGCGTCCGTGCGCGATCGATCACCTGACGGCCCGCCGAGTGAAGCACCCAGTAGCGGATGTGCTCGCGCTTGAGCCCCTGCGTCGCCATGAGGACCTCGGCCATGTCGCCCATCATCTGGGCACCGATCTTACGGATGTCCTTCGACAGGACGACGCGCGGCCGCCCCCCCGGATACTCGAACCCCATTGCGTCCAGGTGCTCGGGGCGGAAGAGCGTGCGGTGGGCGACGATCGCGGGCCCGGGGCCTTCCGTCGCCAGCGCCACCGCGGCCGCACCGTCCGCGAAGATCGCGTGCGCCACCGCGCTCTCGAGCCGGTCGTCGAGGAGGTAGGCCGCCGAGCAGATCTCCGCGGAGAGCACGAGCGCGCGCCGGCCGGGGAACGCGCGGAGGTAGTTCGAGGCCTGCTGGAGGCCCACCATCACGGCGGCGCAGCCCGTGTCGCCCACATGGACCCGCTGGATGTCGGCCCGGCAGCCGAGGCGACCGATCAGATGGGCATCGAGACTGGGGGTGAGCCGTCCGGTGCACGTCGTCGTCGCCAGGAAATCCACGTCACGCGGCTCCCAGCCCGCGCTCCCGAGCGCCTGCCGCGCCGCCGCCTCGCCGAGCTCGAGCGCGCCGCGCCGAAACCGCGCCTGCATCGCGTCCACGCTCTCGTCAGGGCGGAACGTGGCGGGATCGATATAGAGGTGGCGCCCCTCGATTTCGCTCCGGCTGAAAAAGCCGCGGCGTCGCGCGTCGCGGTACCCTGCGAGCGCCAGCAGTTCGGCCTGCGCAAAGCGATGCGGCGGCGTCGCGGTCGCGACGGCGGTGATGCGCGGGGTCGGCATTCGACCCTCCCTTCGTCGACCCTTCGCGTAAGATGGAAGCACTCCGAGCATACTGCGAGGGTCCAGACCATGCCACTGTTCAGCTTCGAGGGGAGGCGCCCGAGGGTTCATCCGTCCGCCTTCGTCGCGCCGACCGCGGTGCTCGTCGGGGACGTCACGGTCGAGGAGAACGCGTCCGTGTGGTACAACGCCGTGCTCCGCGCCGACTTCAACCCGATCATCGTCCGCCGCGGCGCGAACGTGCAGGACTGCACGGTCGTGCACGTGACGCCGCGCCAGGGGACCGAGGTGGGCGCGGGCGCCACGATCGGCCACAACTGCACGGTCCACGCGGCCTTCCTCGGCGAAGAGTGCTTGATCGGCAACGGCGCGACGGTGCTCGACGGCGCCCGTGTCGGTATCCGGGCGATGGTCGCCGCCGGCGCGCTCGTGACGCCCGGGACCGAGATCCCCGACGGAATGCTCGCGATGGGTACACCGGCGAAGATCCGCGGCCCGCTCGCCGGCACACCGGCGGAGTACTGGGTGCGCGTCAACCCGGAAGCGTACCAGGCACTCGCCCAGCGCCACCGCGCGTCGGTCGAGCCCAGCTGACGCCCGAGATCGTCGACGAAACGGGTCAGAAGGTCGCCGCGCGGACGGAGTGCCGCGCGACTCGAAGGAGTGAGCGACTCTCCTCTTTGGCTATTTCCAGGGGGCGCTGGGCGCCGAGAGCCCCTCGGTGACCGCCAGGTTGTGGGCCGCGATCACCTCAAGGCCGCCGAGCGCGAGCAGGATCAGGGTCCCGACCGCCAGTAGGAACATGCGCATCCGCCTGCCTCCTTGTTCGGCTTTGCTTCCAGCCATTGCGATGCCCGAGGACATGACAGGGATTCACGACTCACACTCCACGCCGTGCCTCGGCCTTGGGCACAAGTTTTTAGAGCGACTCCTGCTGCTCCAGCTCGGGCAGTAGGTCGGCCGCCCCGACGAGCCCCACGAGGTCACCACCCGCGAGCACGGCGAGGGGCCCGCTGCCGTCCCTGAGCAGTCGGGCGGCTTCGGCGATCGGCGTGTCGGGCGCGATCGTGGCGATGTCACGCCGCATGATCGACTGAACCGGAATCCGCGACAGGGCGCCGTTGACCTCACCGATCGAGAGGGTGGTCGCCGCGGAGGGCCGTGCCGCAACCAGATCGTCGGCCATGACCAACCCGACGAGGCGACCATGACGAACGACGGCGACGGCCTCCGCACGGCCCGAACGCAACGCCGCCTCGGCGTCCGCGAGCGTCGCCGTCGGTTCTACCGCCGGGACCGGGTGGGGCAGGAGCGATCGGACACCCCGCGTCATGCGGCGAGCACCGGACAGGGGGCGTGGCGCATCGTCTCGCGCACCAGCGAACCACCTGGCCGGCCTCCCATGACGATCAGCTCGGCGCCCGTGGCCGCCGCGCCATCGAGGATGCCCTCGACGACGTTGCCCGCCCGCACGTCGACACGAGTCAACGAGCGATCTTCAGGCGGCACGCGGCGGACGAGGGCGGCGCGCACCTTCGCGAGGCGCCAGCGCTGCACGTCGGCATCGACTCCCGCCGGTAAGCCCTCCGCGACCCGTGGGGACAGCCCGCGCATGACGTGGAGCAGTGTCAGCGTCGCGCCGTGTCGCCGCGCGATGTCGAGGGCGACGTCGAGCGCTGTGTGCATGCTGCGGCACCTGTCCGGGGAGGCGCTCAGGCTGACGGCCACGAGCAATCGCGAGAGGCGCGGCGGCGTCTCTCGCTCGAGCCGGTCGACGAGCGCCCCGAGCAGGTCGTTGGTGGTCACCACGCCGACGACGTCTGAGCCGTCGGCCACGATGGCGGCGCGATGTCCACGCGTCCTCAACGCGTGCGCGACGTCCGCCGCGGTCGCATCCGGCGGCACGATGACGGGGCCGCGGCGCATCGCGTCCGCCACCGTCAGTCGCGAGGTGAAGGCCGGCAATTCGTGGACCGCGAGACTCGGCACGGTCGACGGGCCGGCGGCCCGCGCGTCGGCTGGCGTCAACACCCCTGCGAGACGACCACCATCCATCACGACCAGGCAGCCGCTCGGATCCAAAGCAAGGCGCATCGTGGCCGCAGTCAGGCTCTCCCGGGCCTCGGCGATTCCGCTCGCGTTCCGCATCATCATCTTGATCCGCATATGATGGCCTCCCTCCCTTAGGCTGCCCGCTGTCCCGAGGCGCGTGCGACGAGGACGGGGACAGGAGATTTTTCGACGATCGCATCGACGACACTGCGCGTGAGCCATCGGCGAGCTCCGCGGGTGGGGATGTCGACGACCGCAATGGCCTCGGCGCCCCACCCCTGCACCGCGTCGAGGGCTACGGTGGCCGGATCGCCGAACCGAACCTCCGAACTCACCCCGAGTCCGTCGTCGCGGAGCCGTGCGGCAAGCGCGGCCAGTGCAACACCGGCCGCACCGCGCGCGGCGTCCTCGCTCTGGTTGGCGTAGATCAGCGTACGTGATCCCTCGACGACCGTCCGTCCCGGCGGTAGCACGACGAGCAGATGGACGTCGCCGTTGACAGGGGCCAGCAGGCGACGGACCCACACCACGATTCGCCGGGCGACCAGGTCGGCGTCGAGCAACACGAGCATACGTCTGAACATGCAACCTCCTTCCTGCTTCATACCTAGATCCATCCTCGCCTCCATATCGAGTGACGATTCTGGGACGTCATGCGTCATCATCGCGTCGCATCTCCTTCGTCGGACCGCGGCCCGGGGGCTGCAACGCGCCTGCCAGCACCCGATTTCTGCGGCCGTCGCGAGACAACGCTGGGAGACCCTGACGCCTCTTCTGGGGAAGGCCCTGACGCGATGCCGGGAAGAACCCTGACGGCGACGACGCGCAGTGGCACCCTCAGAACGCCGCGAGTCAGCACGTTGACGCGCGCTCCGTTTCGCCGACTGATCCACAGGCCCGTGGGCCCGTCGTGAACGACAACTACACGACCACATGTTCTCAGATGGACGCCGAGAAACCGACGTCGTGACGACCTGGCGCGACTTTCTGGCGCGACTTTTACTTTCTGGCGCGACCTCGGAATCTCGGCAAAGCGGCTGGTCCCGCGGGTGACGCTGACTCCGTCTACTCCATCCCGTTAAAAATTATTGTCCGGCGCATTTAATGCAGTCGTGTAATGCAATCTGGAATGCAATCGGTGATGGGCGTGGAGCTCAGGATGCTCACAGGGCGCGTGGCGCTGAGGGTCGGGAGCAGGGTGGCCCTGCTCGCCGTTGTGACACTGCTGGCGCTCGGCTGCGCCGGCCGGGCGGAGCTGATCCGCGGCGAGCCAGCCGGGAAGGATCTCGATGGCCTCGTGGACTCCGACTCGGCGCGGCAAGTTCTCGTCGATCTCCTGGCGCGCCGGTCACTCGAGCCGCGCCTCGAGGCCCTGGCGCCGAGCCCCCTCCCGGCCGATGCCGTCTGGAAACGGGGCGCGAACGCGAGCACAGCCCAGCGCTGGCTTCCTGACCAGGCGCGGCTTCTCGAACTGTCGCGGGAGAAGTCGGTGGACTTCGCGGCCCTCACCTTTGCCCGCGCGATGAGGAAAGAGGCGATGAGCCGTGAGGTGCAAGCGTCGTTCGACCGCTTTCTCCACGACGACGCGGCCCGCTCAGCGGCTCTCCTACGGTTGCCCGGAGCCTTTCCGTACACGGTGCTGTTCGCGCCGTCCTGGCTCTACCGAAGCCACCCCGAGACGGGAGCCGATTTTGCGCACCAGCGCCTGCTCCTCGACCGACTGGGCCTCGCCAACCGGCTCATCGTGACCGGCGAGAGCGCTTCGATCGAGGACAACGCTGCGGCCATCGCCGCCGCATTGCGCGCGGCACGACCCGAGGACGGCAGCCTCATCCTCGTGACCGCGAGCAAGTCCGGCGCGGAGGCGGCGCTGGCCCTCTCCCGCTTGCTCGCGCCGGAGGACACCGCCCGGGTCGTCGCCTGGGTCAACATCGTGGGCGCGCTGGGCGGGACACCGCTCGCCGATTCTGCGCTGCGCCCGCCCATCTCGTGGCTGGTCCGCTGCGTCTTCTGGCTGAATGGCTGGGATTGGGCGGGCCTGACCTCGATGGCGACGAGGCCGAGTCGCGACCGCCTGGACGGTGCGCGCCTGCCGGAATCGATTACCGTGGTCAACGTGGTGGCCGTGCCGCTCTCGGGCAGCGTCGGCGCGACGGTCTGGTGGGGCTACAGGTTGCTTCGTCCCCACGGCCCCAATGACGGTGTCGTGCTGCTGGCAGACGCCGTGTGGCCGGGAGGCGTCAACATCGTCGCCATCGGTCCCGACCACCTCTTCGCGCCTCGGACGGACGACGCGCAGAGCCTCGCCCTGCTGCGCGCCATCGCGGTCGCCGTGCAGGTCCACGCTGTCACGCCGCAACCCGCCGTCGCGGTCGGGTCAGGCCAGATCGGCGAAACGGCGACCTCTTATGATCTTCGCCGAGGCGGTCGCCTCGACGACTCTGAGGAGTGAACCTCACGGAGACGCTCGCTCCTCACTTGGACGTTCTCCCTGCCCGCCGTCTAACAAACGCCCGAGCTCGTCATTGAGCGCTTGAAGCTGGGGATTCGTGGCGAGATCCACGGCAAAGGCGGCCCGCACTTCCGCGATGGCGGAATTCCATTCATCCGCCGTAATCACGCCCTTCTCCCCGAGGATGTTGTGGAGCGTCACGAGCTGCATGTTGGTCCGCTGGATCAAATTGACCAGCTCCCCCAGATGCACGCTGATGATCCTCGTGATGGCGCGAAGAATTGTCCGTTGTTCGGGCGTGAACGCTGTCATCGTTCATTCCTTCGATCGCCGCCCCGCGGCCTTGCCTCACCGACGGTCACGAAGGGGGCGACAACACGGTCAGTCGACGAATGAGACGCGTCAGCCGGTCCAGTTGGGCCTCGGTGAGGTTGGTGAAATAGAACACGTAACCGTCGAGGTTGATCCGGATCAGGACCGAGACGACTTGCACGGGCTCGTCACCCGGCGGCGTGAACGACAGTTCAACGGCGGGCCCTGGCTGGGGTGAGCCAGACGCCCGGACCTTCATGCTGGTTGGACTCAGGTTGACGCTCGTCGTCTCCCACTCGTGGCCGTGGTAATCCCGCACTCGAACCGGGAGCGTCACGGGCACGCGCGGCGATCGTCGCCGGTCGACAGGGCGCCCCGCGAGCTCGCGCGTCTGCGCGAGCACGTGAGGCTCGAAGTGCTCCAGGATCGCTCGTAGATGTTCGAGCGGCACGGGCTTCGGCACGAAGTCGAGTGCCCCGAGCCGCAAGCACATCTGGGCCTCGTGCTGGGTCGCAACGCCGGAGATGACGACAATCGGCACCCGGGAATCTTGAACGGGACGCAGCTGCAAGAAATCGAGCCCACTCATGCCGGGGAGCCTGAGGTCGAGAAGGACCAGGTCAGGGCGTGGCGCTCGGAGCCGCTGCAGCGCGGCTTCGGCCGACGAGACGAGCTCGGTCTCGTGGCCCAGGCCGCGGACGAAGATCTGGAGGAGCTCGCCAACGGCCCCGTCATCCTCGACTATCAGCACCCGCATGCCGTCGTGCCTCCGGTCGAGCCGTGAGGCTCAATCCTGCTGCGGCGCCCGGCAGCGTAGGCATGCTCCGTGCCACGGGTCGTTATGGTCTCTCCCGAAAGAGAACTACCGGTTTACCCTCGCCTCCGGGCAGCGGGCCCAGCTCGAGCGCGCGCTCTGTCCTGCACCACGCTGGTGCAAGTGCACCAACCTGGTGCACTCGATGAGGTCTCAGCGCTCCACGAGCGAGAGGGCCCGCTTCGGGCAGCGCCGGACGGCCTCTTCGACCCGGGCTCGCAGCGCCTCGGGTGGCCGCTCCTGCTTGAGGCGAAGTCGGTCGTCGTCCCGCACCTCGAAGACCTCCGGCACGAGCCGCACGCACACCGCGTTGCTCTCGCACAGGTCGTAGTCGACCACCACCCGCATGCAGTCCTCCAGAGGATTACGCTTGACCGCAGTGTAGCCGATGGGGTACCCGGAGAGGAGTCGCCCGACCGCCGGCGGGCGGGTGAGTCTCCCCGTCGCCGCGCGACTCTCCCGGAAGGAGCACGACATGAGCGCCGTCCCGACGCCGACCACGACCCTGGCGCTCGACGAGATCAACCTGGCGAGCTTCGACTTCTGGGCGCGAGACGACGTGCACGGTGCCTTGGCCAAACTGCGCCGCGAGCGGCCGATCGCCTGGCACCAGCATCCCGACTCCGGCAAGGGGTTCTGGTCGGTCACGCGCTACGACGACGTCGCCACGATCACGCGTGACCACGAGACGTTCAGCTCCGCCTGGGGAATCCAGGTGATGACGGATCCCGAGGACATGCAGCGCCTGTCGGCGATCCGGTCGATGATCTCCACCGACCCGCCCAGGCACACCAGACTGCGGGCGGTCGTGAACCGCGGCTTCACGCCCCGCGCGGTCGCCCGGGCGGAGGAGTCGGTCCGGCGTCGGGCACGGGAAATCGTCGACGTCGTCGCGCCCAAGGGTGAGATCGAGTTCGTGTCGGAGGTGGCCTCCGTCCTGCCCGTGGCCATCATCTGCGACATGATGGGCGTGCCAGAGGCCGACCGGTCGCACCTGTTGGGCCTCACCAACCGCCTGCTCGCGGGGGGCGACCCGGAGTACGGGGGCACCAAGGACACTCTTCTCAAGGCCGGCGCGGAGCTTCGAGATTACGGGCTACGGCTGGGCCGGAGCCGCCTGGAGCGCCCCCAGGAGGACCTCACGACCACCCTCGTCCACGCGGAGGTCGATGGCGAGGCTATGCCTCCCGAAGACCTCGGCCCGTTCTTTTTGCTGCTGATCGCGGCTGGAAACGAGACGACTCGAAACTCGATCAGCCACGGCCTCTGGGCGCTCACGCAGTTCCCTGACGAGAAGCGGCGCTGGCTGGAGGATCTGGACGGGCGGGCGACGCTGGCCGCCGAGGAGATCGTGCGCTGGGCCACTCCCGTGCTGCACATGCGCCGCACCGTCACCCGTGACACCGCGTTCGGTGGCGTCGAGATGCACAAGGGCGACAAGGTGGCGATGTGGTACCTCTCCGCCAATCGCGACGAAGCGCACTTCGCAGATCCCTACCGCTTCGACATCGCCCGGGACCCGAACCCCCAGGGTGGGTTCGGCACCGGCGGCTCACACTTCTGCCTCGGCGCTCATCTCGCCCGTCGCGAGATCGTCGTCATGTTCACAGAGTTGCTCCGCCGTTTGCCCGACATCGAGGCGATCGGTGCCCCCGAAAAGCTGCGATCGAGCTTTATTCACGGCATCAAGCGTCTGCCGGCCGCATTCACCCCGGTCGGGCCGTGAGCGCGTCGTGACGATCGACCCGGCGGGACTGACCGCGCATCACAAGGGGTGCCTCCCCGAGCTGCTCGGCATGCGCTTCGTCGAGGCGACCACGGATCGCGTGGTCGCCGAGCTCGCGATCCGCGACGACCTCAAGACGATCGGCGGCAGGCTCCACGGCGGAACGATCATGGCCCTGGCCGACACCGTCGCGGCCACGGCCACGTTCCTCAACCTGCCGCAGGGCGCCTCCACGACGACGCTCGAGTCGAAGACCAACTTCTTCGCGGGCGCGAGCGAGGGCACCGTGCGCGCCGCCTCGACGCCGCTCCACCGGGGCCGGACCACCATGGTGTGGGAGACGCGCGTCACCGACGCGTCGGGACGCCTGCTCGCGCTCGTCATCCAGACCCAGATGGTGCTGCTGCCGCGCCCGGGCCTCAGCGCCCCTGGAACTTCGGCGACCGCTTCTCCTTGAACGCGGCGACGCCCTCGGCGTGGTCGGCCGTCTGGCGCACGATCGACATGTGCGACGAGACGAGGTCGAGGTGCGTTCTGAGGTCGAGCCGCAGGCTCTGGTAGACGAGGCGCTTGATCATGCGCATCGGGATCTGCGGGCCGTCGGCAATCTGCCGCGCCAGGGCGTAGGTGACCTCCCTCAGCTGCGCGTCCGGCACCACGCGCTGCACGATACCGAGCCGATGGGCTTCGGGCGCCTCGATGAAATCGGCGGTCCACAGGAGCTCGAGCGCCTTCGCGGCGCCGACGAGGCGCGGCAGGAAGTACGTGTCGCCGTCGCCCGGCACCAGGCCCACGCGCACGTAGCCCGTGGAGAAGCGGGCCGACTCTGCGGCCACGCGCACGTCGCACATGACGCACATGCCCATGCCCGCACCGACCGCGAGCCCGTTGACCATCGCGATGACCGGTTTGTCCATCGCCTCCAGCGTCTTCGGAACTCGGTGGACGCCCTCCCAGAGGCTGTTCTTACCGTCGAGCGCGCTCGGCTCGCCCTGCCGCATGCGCCCCACGTCACCGCCCGAGCAGAAGGCGCGTCCGGCGCCCGTCACGATGACGACGTTCACGTTATCGTCGGCCTGGGCCTCGGCGAGCGCCCGCGCCCACGCGTCGATCATCGAGCCCGTGAACGCGTTGAGCTTGTCGGGCCGGTTCAGCGTGATCGTCGCGATCTTGTCCTTGACCTCGTAGAGCAGGTCGCTCATGACGGATTATCCTTTCCGACTGCGAACAGATGCCACTCGCCGGGGACGCCCTTGAGCGCGTGGACGCCACGGTCCTCGAACCGAAGGCCCGAGCCCGCGACGAGATCCCTCACCGTGTTCGAGACCAGGATCTCGCCCGCGCCGGCGAGCGCGGCCACACGCGCGCCGATGCGCTCGGCCATGTACCGCCCGCACGCGACCGGGATGCTGCCGTCCCGGTCGTTGTGGATGACGAGCGTCGGCACTCTCACGGCCGGAAGCACGTGGCGCACGTCGATTTCCGCATTCATCCGCATCAGCGCGCGGTTGGCGCCCGGGCTACAGCCCGAGCGCAGGAAGCGAGCCCACCAGTCGCGGAAACGAGCGTCCCGGTACAGCGTCGGCGACCGCTTGTCGAGGCCGACCGGTCCTCCCCACCCGTTCGTGTACTGCTCGACGTATCGCTCCCATTCCTCCCGCGTCGGTCCCCACGGATAGTCGGGCGCCCAGATCCGCCGCGCGAAGGCGTCGAACATGATGAGCGCAGCCGTACGTTCTGGGTGCGTCGCCGCGAAGAGCATACACATCGGTCCGCCCTCGGAGTATCCGACGAGCGCTGCCTGCGGTGAGCGTGCGGCGTCCATCACCGCGCGTACGTCGTCCATCCGCTGCTCGAGCGTCGGCATGTCGTTGACGCGGTCGGAGAGCCCCGTGCCGCGTTTGTCGAAGAGGATCAACCGTGAGAACGAGGCCAGGCGCTGCAGGAACGCGGCGGCTCGCGGCTCCTCCCAGAAGACATCGAGATTGGATACCCAGCCCGGCACGAGCACGAGGTCGCGCGGTCCCTCGCCGAGCACCTGGTAGGCGATGTTGACGTCGCCGCTGCGCGCGTACCTGGTCTCGGGCTTCATGACACGCGCTACGGGACGCTAGTCCTTGGGGAGGCCGAGCACGCGCTCGGCGAGGATGTTACGGAGGATCTCCGAGGTCCCGGCGCGGATGCCGCTCGCTCGCGCGAGGAGCTCGTAGAACTCCCACTGGCCCTCGTCCGGCGCCCACGGGGAGCCGTGCGTGACCTGCGAATACGGGCCGATCACCTCGGTGGCGACCTGCGCGAGGTCCCCGTCCACCTGGCTCCAGAAGAGCTTGGAGGTCGAGCCCTCGGGCCCGGGCGCGCCGCCGCGCAGGATGTTCGTGAGGCTTCGATAGCCGTTGAGCGCGAGGGCCTGCTCGCCGATCCAGAGCCTCGCGACCTTCTGCCGCACGATCGGGTCGACGCTCTTCTTCTGCCGCTGGACCAGACGGACCAGCCGGTGGAGCGCGTTGCGGAGCGAGATGTGCCGAATGAAGGTCAGGAGGTCTCGTTCGTACGCCAGCGTGGTGATCGCGACGCTCCACCCTTCGTTGAGTCTGCCCACCAGGTTGTCGGCGGGGACTCGGACGGCGTCGAAGAACACCTCGTTGAACTCCGCCTCGCCCGTGATCTGTCGGAGCGGCCGGACGGTGATGCCCGGCGTCGACATGTCCACGAGGAGGAAGCTGATGCCCTTGTGCTTAGGCGCTTCCGGGCTGGTGCGCACGAGGAGGAAGCACCAGTCGGCGACGTGCGCCATGCTCGTCCAGACCTTCTGGCCGTTGACGACGAAATGGCCGTCGTCGCGCACCGCGCGGGTCTGGAGGTTCGCGAGGTCCGAGCCCGCGCCGGGCTCGGAGAAGCCCTGGCACCAGAGTTCCTCTGCGGTCAGGATCTTCGGCAGGAAGCGCGCCTGCTGCGCCGGCGTTCCGTGCTTCATGAGCGTCGGGCCGAGCATCGAGATGCCGCCGCGGTTCACGAACTGCGGCGACTCCGCGCGCGCCATCTCCTGGTAGAGGATGACCATCTCGACGATCGACGCCCCGCGCCCGCCGAACTCGCGCGGCCAGTCCATGCCGACGTAGCCCGCCTCGGACATCGTCTTCTGCCAGGCGCGGAGCCGCCGGACCTCGTCGCGGTCGGCGCGCGAAGCTGCGAAGGATCGCCCGCGCAGGTCGTCGGGCAGATGGGTCTCGAGCCAGTGCCGGACGTCCTTGCGAAACGCCTCTTCCTTTTCGCTGAAGTCGAAGTTCATGACCGCCTCACCCGCGCGGCCGCCGCTCGGCTCGCACGACCACATTCACAGACTCGCCTCGCGACGCGCTCCGCCGAGCCTCCGCGGCCGTCGCTCGGCTCGCACGACCACATTCACAGACTCGCCTCGCCTGCGCCTGCGGCTCGCACGACCACATTCACAGACTCGCCTCGCGGCGCGCGTCGCCGAGCCTCCGCGGCCGCCGCTCGGCTCGCACTACCACATGACACAGCCGCCATCGACCATGAGCGCCTGGCCCGTGATGTACCGCGCCTCGTCGGAGGCGAGGAACACCGCGGCCGCGCCGATGTCCTCCGGCTCCTGCTCGCACTTCATCGGCACGATGTCGGCGACACGCTTCTCGAACACCTGGCGCGGGGTCATGCCCTTGAAGGCCGGGTTGGTTTCCGCGATATGGGCGGCGAGCTTCTGCCAGAAGTCGGTCCAGAGGACCCCGGGACAGATCGCGTTGACGGTGACCCGGTGCGGCGCCAGCTCCTTGGCGACGACGCGCGTGAAGGTGATCACGCCCTGCTTGGCCACGCTGTACGGTGGCATCGTCACCGCCGCGAGCGGCCCCGCGATGGACGCGATGTTGATGATCCGGCCGTTCCTCTTCTCGATGAAGTACGGCGCGATGGCTTTGCACGCGAGAAACACCGACTTCGTGTTCACCGCAAAGGTACGGTCCCAGTCCTCTTCGGTGTTGTTCGTGAACGGCATACCCGGCGTCGACCCCGCGCCGGCGTTGTTCACGAGGATGTCGATCTTTCCGAGCGCCTCGCGGGTACGGTCGACCATCGCCTTGATGTCCGCGGAGCTCGTCACGTCCGCCTTCATCGCAACGACCTTGCGCCCGAGCGCCTTGACCTCGGTGGCAACCTTCTCCGCGTTCAGCACCTGGATGTCCGGGATGGCGATATCGGCACCCTCGCGCGCCATCGCGAGTACGATTCCACGGCCGATGCCGCTGCCCCCACCCGTCACGACAGCCACCTTGCCGGCGAGTCGCATGCAGATCTCCTTTGTCGCATCCCCAGAGTCGTCTCGCACGGCGAGAGCACGGCGCGCCGCGCCTACGTCCTCTATAATCGGGGCCCCGGAGGGTTCCCATGACAGCACACCCGCTCAGGAGCCGCAACTGGTTCGGGCGCAACGACCTCGACGGCTTCGTCCACCGCTCGTGGCTCAAGACCGAAGGGTTCAGCGATCTCGTCTTCGACGGCCGTCCCGTGATCGGCATCGCCAACTCGTGGTCCGAGCTCACCAACTGCAACGCCCATCTCAGACAGGTGGCCGAAGCGGTCAAGCGCGGCGTATGGAGCGCCGGCGGCTTCCCCCTCGAGTTCCCGACCATCTCCCTGGGCGAAGTCTTGATGAAACCCACGGCGATGATGTTCCGGAATCTCATGGCGATGGACGTCGAGGAGTGCATCCGCGCCTATCCGCTCGACGCGGTCGTGCTCCTCTCGGGGTGCGACAAGACCACGCCCGCCATGCTCATGGGCGCCGCCTCCGCCGATCTCCCCGCCATCATGGTCACCGGCGGCCCCATGCTCCGCGGCAAGTGGCGCACCGAGGAGCTCGGCTCGGGCACCGACGTCTGGCGGCTCTGGGCCGAGCGGCGGGCGGGGCGAATGTCGGACGAGGAGCTCTGCGAGGCCGAATCGTGCATGTCGCGCTCGTCCGGCCACTGCATGGTCATGGGGACGGCGTCCACGATGGCCTCGATGGCCGAAGCCCTCGGCATGACCCTCCCCGGCAACGCCGCGATCCCCGCCCCCGACTCCCGGCGCCTGGCCCTGGCCGAGCTCAGCGGGCGCCGCGCCGTCGAGCTGGCGCAGGGCGGCGGGCCCCGACCCTCCGAAATCCTGACGGCCAAGGCCTTCGACAACGCGATCAGCAGCGACATGGCGATCGGCGGCTCGACCAACGCGATCATCCACCTCGTCGCCCTCGCCGGCCGCGCCGGCGTCCCGCTGCCGCTCACGCGCTTCGACGAGCTGTCGCGCTCGACGCCCTTCCTCGTGAATCTGCGGCCTTCTGGAAAGTACCTCATGGAAGACTTTTTCTACGCCGGCGGCCTCCCCGCGGTCCTCAAGGAGCTCCTGCCCCTGCTCCACACCGACGCCCTGACGGTCAACGGCAAGCCGATTGCGGACAACGTCAGGGACGCCCGGTGCTGGAACCAGGACGTCATCCGCCCGCTCGGGATGCCGCTCGCGCAGGAAGGCGGCACCGTCATCCTGTCGGGCAACCTGTGTCCGGACGGCGCGGTGCTCAAACAGTCGGCCGCCTCCCCGCACCTTCTCGTCCATCGGGGCCGCGCCGTCGTCTTCGAGGACCACGACGACCTCCACCGCCGCATCGACGACCCAGGCCTGCCGATCGACGAGACCTCTGTGCTCGTCCTCAAGCACGCCGGCCCGAGGGGGGCGCCGGGTATGCCGGAGTGGGGCGCGGCGCCGATCCCCGCGCGGCTCTTGAAGCGGGGGATTAAGGACCTGGTGCGGATCTCGGACGCCCGTATGAGCGGCACCTCCTATGGCACGGTGGTGCTCCACGTCGCGCCGGAGTCGGCGGTGGGCGGACCGCTGGCACTCGTCCGAGACGGCGACGAGATCGAGCTCGACGTGCCGAAGCGTACGCTGACCCTGCGGGTCGCCGACGAGGAGCTCGGCCGGCGCCGCTTGGCGTGGAAACCGCGACCGCCCCGGTTCACTCGCGGCTACGGTCGCCTCTTCCTCGACCACGTGCTGCAGGCCAACGAAGGGTGCGACTTCGACTTCCTGCGAGGCCGAACACCGGTACGCGCCGAGGACACGGCGGGGCCGTCGCACAGCTAACAGGGAAGAAAAGTAGCCGGTATGGTGGCGGCTTACCTACCGTTCCTGGAGACTCCACCATCGAGGCAGCGTCCTTTCCCTTCCATATCAGTAACTTAGAGGTCGTGGCCGTCTGGCACCACGCTTGCGTAGTCTCCGTAGGTATGGACTGGATAAGCGCGCTGTGGCGGGACCTCTCCCCTGAAGGTCAGGTCTTCTGGAAGAACGGCACGTTCTGGCTGACCGCGGCAGCGCTCATCCTGCCCTTCGGCTGGCTCCTCTTCGCCTTCAGGCTCGGTCCAGTCCGCGTCCGCGCCAGCTACTTCCGCCGCGGGCGCTGAAGCACCCCGCGGAGCGAGCCTCCGACCTCGCGGAGCGCCCGCGCCGCTTGCCGCGCGCTCCACCCGTAGCGCGCCATCACGATCGCGACCCTCACCCTGGCCCCAGACTCGACGAGCGCGCGACGCGCGTGGGGGCGCTGGACGCCCGCGATCTCGGCGATCAGGCGCACCGCACGCTCCCTCAACTTGGCCGAGCGCGGCTGGAGATCCACCATGCGGTTGCCGTACACCTTTCCGAGCCGCGCCATGGTCGCCGTCGTCAGTGTGTTGAGGACAAGCTTGGTCGCGGTACCAGCCTTGAGTCGTGTCGAGCCCGCCAGCACCTCCGGGCCCGGCGCGGGCGCGATGACGACGTCGGCTCGGACGCCGCGCGTCGAAGCGGGGTTGCACGCGACCAGCACGGTGCGGGTGCCGCGGCGGCGGGCGGTCGCGAGCGCGGCGCGCACGAAGGGGGTGACGCCGCTCGCCGAGACGCCCACGACCACATCATCCGGTCGCACGCGCGTCCGGACCAAGCGCGCAGCCGCGCGCGCGTCGTCCTCCGCGCCCTCGCGTGAGTGAAAGACCGCGGCGGGGCCACCCGCGATGATCGCCTGCACGAGGCGCCGCGGCGTGCCGAACGTGGGCGGACACTCCGCGGCCTCGAGGACGCCCAGGCGGCCGCTCGTACCGGCGCCGACGAAGAAGAGGCGACCTCCTCGGGAGAGCGCCGCGACGATCGCCTCCACGGCCGTCGCGATCTGGCGCCCGACGCGCGCCACCGCCAGTACGGCCCGGCGGTCCTCGCGGTTCATCAGGAGTGCGATTCGGAGCGGTGCGAGACGGTCGAGGGCGCGGCTCGCGCGGTTCGTCTGCTCGGTGGCGAGCCGCTCGTAGCGAATTCGCGAAGGCGTCACGCTCGCATGCTACTACTATCTGGCGGGATGCCCAGGGTCCGATCCGGCCTCGAGGTCCTCGTCCACGACCGTCGCGCGCTCCTCCGAAGCCGTCGTGTCGCGCTCCTCGCGCACCAGGCCTCGATCGACTCCCGCCATACTCACGCGGCCACGCTGCTCGGTGATCTGCGGGGCGCGCGGCTCGTGCGGCTGCTCGCGCCGGAGCACGGGCTCTGGGGCGCCCGACAGGACCACGAACGCGTCGGCACGACGCGCGATCCAGCGACCGGCCTACCTGTGTCGAGCCTCTACGGCGCACGACGTGCGCCGACGCGGGCGATGCTCCGCGGCATCGACGTCCTCGTCGTCGATCTTCAAGACATCGGCGCCCGGTACTACACGTTCGTCTGGACCATGGCGCTGGCGATGCGGGTCTGCGCGCGGGTCGGCGTCGACGTCGTCGTGCTCGACCGCCCCAACCCGCTCGGCGGCGCCGTCGTCGAGGGCAACGTGCCTGATCCCGCCTTCGCGTCCTTCGTCGGGCTCTACCCGCTCCCCGCGCGCCATGGCCTGACCATCGGAGAGCTCGCCATCTACCTCAACGAGCGGCACGGGCTCGGGTGTGACCTCGCGGTGGTCCCGATGAAGGGCTGGCGGCGCGCGATGGACTGGGAAAGCACGGGCCTGCCATGGGTGGCGCCGTCGCCGAACATGCCCACGCCCGACACCGCGCGCGTGTACCCGGGCGGCTGCCTCGTCGAAGGCACCAATCTCTCCGAGGGGCGTGGGACGACGCGCCCGTTCGAGTGGATCGGCGCCCCCTACCTCGACTGCCACCGCTACGCCGATGCGTTGAATGCCCTTGCGCTCCCGGGCGCCCACTTCCGCCCGGCGCGCTTCGCCCCCACCTTCCACAAGTGGGGCGGCCGGCTCTGCGACGGTGCGCAGGTGCACGTGACCGATCGCGCGCGCTTCAAGCCATTTCTGACGGGCGTCGCCCTGATCGCCGTCGCCCGGCGCCAGGGGCGCGCGCGCTTCGCGTGGCGCCGACCGCCCTACGAGTTCGAGCGGCGGCGGCTCCCGATCGACATCCTGTGCGGCACCGACGCGATCCGCCGCGCGATCGAGCGGGGCGCGTCGGTCGCGACGATCGAGCGTTCCTGGCAGGCGGCCTGCGCCCGCTGGCGGCGGGCGCGCGCCCCCTACCTGGCGTACCGCTGACGCAGGGCTAGTTCCCGAACAGACGCGCGAAAAAGCTCTTCACACCTTGACCGAAGCTCACGGCGCCGTCACGGACTTGCCCCCAAGCGCTCTTGGCCTTGGGCTCCGCGGCCTCACCGACCTTCTCGCCGCCTTCCTTGAGCGTCGCACCTGTGAACTTCGCGCCCTCGACGATGGTCTTGCCGATGCCCTTCGCGGTCTCCTCGACCCCCTGACCGATTTTGCCCGCGCCGATCTTCTTGGCGCCGGACTCGACCTCCTGGGTCGCGGCCTTCACTTTCGAGTCGTCGGCCGCGGAGGCAGGCAGGGCCAGAGCGAGGACGAGCGCACAGGCGGACACTCCGGTCATCGGTCTCATCACACACCTCCCGATGGGCAGCTTCATTACCTGGAGTAGCCGCGCGAGCGCATGCAGCTCCCGTAGGCCTCTCGGTAGCGCTCGTCGTGTTTCTTGTTCTCGTTGAGGCCGTAGAGGGTGCCGCCACCGGCACCTAGGACCCCGCCGATCGCCGCACCCTTGCCGGCGCTCTTGCCGCCGTCAGCGATGGCACCGCCCGCTGCGCCCACCGCGGCGCCCACCACCGCACCGACCGCAGCGTTCTTCACCGTGTCAGCGGTCTTGTCGCGGTTGCCGGCGTGCGCGGAAGCATACCGGTTGCAGGCGTCGACCACCGCCTGCGTGGGGATCAGAGGCGTCCGGGCCACGCCAGCCGCCGGCGCGCTCGTCGTGGGAGTGGTGGCAACCACCTTCGTCTCGTTCTCGGTGCCGACCCGATTGGCGACGACGAGCCCGGCCACGAGCGCCGTCGACATCATCAACGCCATCGCGATCGCCGTGACCTTCCACGGATTCCAGTTCATCACTTACCCCCTCTTTTGCGTCGGTTGAGTGACACGCGCCGGGCGCGATGGCGATCCCCCCACGACTCCTGAGTCCCGCCGGACTTCGCCGCGACGGCGTGCAGCGCACGTGCCAGCCCACACCGTTCAGAAATTCAACGGGTTCGGGCCAGTGTTGGACGGAACCGACGTGTCGCCGGCGTCGGCGTGTCAGCAGAGTGACGTGGCCGTGCGAGCCGCAGCCGAAGGCGAGGCGAGCCTGTGACGGGCGTACAATCACGACGTGACCGACCTTGAAGACCTCATCGGCGAGCGGCTGATGTTCGGCCTGCCCGGACCGACTCTCCGCGACGAGGACGTCCGTCTCTTCAAGGACACGCGCGCCGCGGGGCTCATCCTCTACAGGCGGAACTTCCAGAGCCCCGCGGGTCTCCTCCGACTTCTCGAGTCCCTCGAGGGCGCGCTAGGCCGTCGGCTGCTCGTCGCCACCGACCACGAGGGCGGGCGCGTCGTCATGCTCGGAGGGGCCACGACGATCTTTCCCGACAACCTGGCGGTCGGCACGGCGGGTGAAGAGGCGTTCGCGCACCGCCAGGGCCGCGTGGAGGCGCGGGAGCTCCGGCGGCTCGGCGTGGATCTGAACCTCGCGCCCGTCCTCGACGTGCTCACCGAGCGCTACAGCCCCAACATCGGCATCCGTTCGTACGGCAAGGACCCGGCGATCGTCGCCCGCTACGGGGCGGCGCGCATCCGGGGTATGAAGCGGGACGGCCTGTCGGCGTGCGCCAAGCACTTTCCGGGCAAGGGCCACGCGCCGCTCGACGCCCACCTCGCCCTGCCCATCATCGAGTCGACATGGGCCGAGATGCACATGACCCATTTGCCGCCCTTCCTCGAGGCGATCGCGGCCGGCGTCGACTGCGTGATGACGAGCCATCCCGTCTATCCGAACCTCGATCCCGCGCGGGTGCCGGCCACCTTTTCGCGTCTGATCGTTGAGGACTACCTGCGCGGGGAGCTCCGGTTCCGCGGTGTAATCGTCTCCGACGACCTCGAGATGGGCGCGATCGCTCAGAGCTGCCCGCTGGGCGAGGCGGCGGTCAGAGCGGCGCAGGCCGGCCACGACCTGCTGCTCATATGCCATACCGAAGCCGCCCAACGCGCCGCGGCCGCCGCGCTCTTCGAGGCCGCCCGTGCGGCCCGGCTTCCGCGCCACGGGCTGGAGGCCGCCGCCGAGCGCGTGCGCCGGCTGCGCGACCAGCGAAGCGCTCGGTCCCAGGGCGGCACCCCGGTGCGCGACCTGGACGGCCCCCCGCTGGCGATGGCGATCGCCTCACGCGCCGTGACCCCGGTCAGCGCGGGACCCGCGGACTTCCGGCGCGCGCTCAACGGCAGCGTGAGCGTCGTCTTCCCGCGCTTCTCGGAGCTCGCCCCGCGCATCACCATCGAGCCCGAGGTCGCCGACGAGCGCCCGTACCTTGTGGGCGCATTCGCGTCGGTGGGCATCGTCCCCAGCGTGCTCCTCGTCGGGATCGAGCCGACTGCGGCGGAGATCGCCGCGGCGGCGGAGCGCGCGGCGACCGCCGACGCGACGGTGCTGTTCCTCTACGACGCGCACCTCCTCGCCTCGAATCGGGCGTTGCTCGAGGGCGTCCAGGCACGGGCGCGCGCGCTCGCCGTGGTCTTGCTGCGCGATCCCTACGACGCCGCGCTCCTTGCGCCCGGCGTCCTGGGGATCACGGCGTACGGCTTCAGGAAGTGTCAGCTCGACGCGGCCATCGCGCGGCTCGCGCACCCGTAAGCGGTCCCTGCCGCTCGTGCCGGCGCAGCCGGCGGAGCCAGGCCGCGAGCCGCGCCACGAGTCGCGCACGCCGCACGGGCGCGGAGCGCGCGATCAAGCGTTGCGCCTCTGCACCGCGCCGGAGCTCGGCGAGGCGTTCCCTGACGAGGCACTCGAGCGCGTATTCGTTCACGCCCACGACACCGACCTCCCGCCGGGTACCTTCCGGACCGGTCGCGGGCCGGGACGCACGGCATTCTCCTGGGGGGTGAGCACGAGATCGAAGCGCTCCGCGAACGTCCGGCGCACGACCGCGACGACCGCCTCCACGACCGCGGGGCGCTCGAACGGAACCGCGATCCTCACGCGCCACGTCCTGCCGGGCCTTCGCGTCACCCAGGGCGCGACGACGGCGCCGACCTCGCGATGGATCGCGTCGGTCAGCTCGATCTGACGCGCGATCACCGCCGCCCGCCACCGCTCCACCCACGCGGTGAGCCCGAGCAGGACCAGCAGCGTGACGCACGGGAACAACGTGACGGCGACGACTGCGAGCAATGTCTCCATGGGGTTCCTCCGCCCCTATGACACCGCGGGACCGCTAGCGTGAAATCGGATGGAGATCCGGGCGGCAGTCGGTGCAAGGGACGAGCCCGAGCGTCTGCGCCAACTCACGAGAGGCGAGCAGCGTGACACGGCCGATCGGCCGCCGCGCGATCGATCCACACGTGGGCAGGCAGTATTGACGCTCGTCGTTGCGATCGTAGTGGTACAACACCCGCCGCGCGACGCGCGGCGCACGGGCGCCGCGCTCGGTCGGCACGCCCTCGACAGCGAGGAGGCGCTCCTTCAGCCCCACCCGGTTCCCGGCATACCCGATCAGGTCGCCGCTCGTCCCGATGATGCGGTGGCAGGGTACGATGATGGGCACAGGGTTGTGACGAAGCGCCTGCGCCACGGCGCGCACAGCCCGTGGCGCTCCGATCTCGCCGGCGATGCCGGCGTACGAGGTCACAGCGCCGTATGGCACGGCCGCCGTCGCCTGGAGCACCGCACGGTGGAACGGGCTCCGCGCGAGCCGCAGGTCGAGCGGCCACTCGAGCCGGGTACGCCGGCCCTCGACGTACTCGAGCAGGTCTCGGTACAGCCCCTCGACCTCGGCACCGTCCTGGAGCGCCTCGATGGACTCGTCGCGGCTCAGCCGCGAATGGGCGAAGTCGCTGCCGCCGGTGAGATACTCGATGCACGATACGCCCTCCTCGGACCGCGCGATCAGAATGGGGCCGAGCGGCGAGGGAAAGATCCGGTAGAGGAGCGTGCGGCGTCGGAGGTCGGCGAGACGCGACGTCAGGCGCTCGCGCGCCAGCTCTTCGGCGGGCGCCGGCGCGCCGCGCCACACGCCCACGGCGCGCTCGATCGCGCCGTAGCGGACAAGGTTCTCGCGGCAGCGTGCGCACGCGCGCGTGTGCGCCTCGACGCGCGTCGCCGTCGCGCTGTCCGCGTCGCCGATGGCGGTGGCGACGAGCGCCGGCTCGATCTCCTGGCACACGGAAGGCTTGCGCGTCATCTCTCGTCTCTCCCCAGCGGAAGCTCGTACCCGTTGAGGCTCCGGCGGATCTTGCGCAGGGCCTGGAACACGTGGGCCCGCGCGCTGTCCGGGGAGCAGTCGAGGCTCCGCCCGATGGCGTCGTAGTCGAGGTCGTGGACCTTTCGAAGGGTGAATGCAAGACGCTGCTTGAACGGCAGCCCGGCGACGACGGTGTCGAGCATGGCCCGGGTCTCCTTGAACAACGTCTCGCCCTCGGGCCCCGCGCCGTCGGTCTCGCTCCGGGTTTCCAGCACCGCGGCGTGGGCCCGGCGGCGACGGGACTCGGCTCGGAAGTGGTTCTTCGCGACGTTGCTCGCGATGGCAAAGAGCCAGGCGCGCCCGTTCGCGTCAGGGGGAAGGGCCCGGTGGGCGCGGTAGGCGCGCAGGAAGGTCTCCTGGGCGAGATCGTCCGCCTCGCTGGCCCGGAAGGTGGCCCGTAGGAGGTAGCGATAGATTTCCCGGTGGTGCGCCGCCACCAGGGTGTCGAACCCGTCCGCGTCCATGCCACCTCCTAAGACACCGGATCAGGGCTCCTGTGAAATGGGGACTCAGTTCTCCCGCTCTCGCCCCGCGGCCAACGCGGAGAAGGCGAGCGCCAGCGCCATCGTCCCGGCGGTACCGAGGATCACGAGCCACGACCAGGCGAACTCGACGATCTTCGTCTCGGAGAGCACGAGCAGGGCCAGGTTCACGAGCGCCATCAGCACCATGGCGAGGACGTTCGCCCCGTCGGCGACGCGCCGCCGGCTCAGCAGGCCCAGCAGAAACACGCCGAGCAGTGAGCCGAACGTGACGCCCGCGATCTTGAACGCGAGCCAGAGGATCTTGTCGAAGGCCGAAAAGAAGTGCGCGATGGCACCCAGGACCAGGCCGAAGGCGACGACGCTCACCCGCGACACCAGGAGGTAGTGGCGTTCCGCGCGCCCGCGGACCAGCAGGGGCCGGTAGATGTCCGTCACGAACGAGGCCGAGAGCGAGCCGAGCGGCGAGTCGATCGACGCGAGCACGATGGCGGAGAGCATGAGGCCGCGCAGAACCGCTGGCATCGCCTGCCGGACGAAGTGCGGGAGGATCTCGTCGGCGCGCGACACTGAGAGCTGCGGGTGCTGGGCATAGAACGTGAAGAGCGCCGCGCCGAGGCTCAAGTAGATCGCGAGCGTCGCGAGCGTGCCGAGCGGCGTGAGCGACAATGTTAATTGGCTCTGACGTCGAGTCTCGACGGTGAGCAGGCGCTGCATGAGGTCGTGGTCGGTGCCGAACGCTGCCATCGAGCCGACCAGGCCGTTGAGCAGGGCCACCCACACGATGTTGGGGTCCGTGAGGACGCGATGCCAGAAGTCCGGAGCGCCCGGCGTCGGTCCCCAATTGACGACGGAGAGCCGGCCGGCCGCCCCGGCCACGTGGAGGACGGCGGCCACCCCGCCGTCGATGTGGAGGATCAGGAACACGAGCGTGGCGAACCCCGCCCCGAGGAACACGAGCGCCTGGAAGACGTTCGTCCACACGACCGCGGTCACGCCGCCCGTGGCGATATAGAGGATCGAGATGACGATGAAGATCGCAATCGTCGGGCCGAGCGGCCAGCCCAGGAGGATCGAGACGGCGAGCGCCGCCGCCATCAACCGGACGCCGGAGCCGAGGAGGCGCGTGACGAAGAAGAAAAGAGACGCCGTGACCTGGCTCGCCCGGCCGAATCGGTGGGCCAGGAACTCGTAGATCGTCGTCACGTCGTGCCGGTAGAAGGCCGGGATGAAGAGCCACGCGACGGCGAACTTGGCGAGGCTCGAGCCGATGAAGAACTGCGCGTACTCCCAGTTCTCACTGTACGCCGTCGCGGGCACGGAGATGATCGTGACGGCGCTGATCTCGGTGGCCAGGAAGCTGAGGCACGCCGCCCACGCCGGGACCCGGCGACGCGCGAGGAAGAAGTCGACCGTGTCGCGCTGGCGCCGTGTGAACCCGATGCCGATCGTCAGGAGAACGACGAGAGAGGCGCCAAGGACGACGTAGTCCGGCCAGGTGAGCACTGGCTATTGTATGCGGGGACCGGCTTCTCTGCGGGGTACCGGGTCGGGGACCAGGCGGGGGCCCCCGAAACCCGTAGCCTCTGCGCGCAATCCCGGCGCCGTCCGGACGGCCCGACCTTGCGCTCAGCGTGCTAGCGTAGTCGAGGGACCCCCCGACCCGGTCCCCCGCCCAGCACCGCGCTTGGGTAGCTAGAGCTTCTTGCGATCGACGACGGCGGTGTCGAGGTTGCGCTTGCGCAGCCGCTCGACGAGCGCGCCGTAGGACTCGGCCTGAATGACCCGGTCGAACTGGGAGCGATAGGTGGAGACAAAGCTCACACCGTCGATCAGCACGTCGTACACCTGCCAGTGGCTGTCACGCAGGTGCATTTTATAGTCGATCAGGATCTCGCTCCGTCGCTGGGGGACCACCTTGGAGCGCACGGTCGCGTAGGTGCCGTCGAGCGCCTCCGCGGTGTAGAGGATCCGCTCACCCGCGTACGCTTCGATGCGGTTCATGTACGAGCGCTCGAGGAGATCGGTGAAGAGCCCGACGAACTCGGTCTGCTCTTCGCGGCTGCGACCGGCCCAGTGGCGGGAGAGGGCCCGGCGGGCAACCTCGTCGAAGTCGAAGAGGTCGCGCGCGATCCGCTTGATCTCGACCCGCCGGTCGCTCGGAACACGGCCACTGGCATCGGTCTTCTGGAGCACGTCGATGACACGCACCACGGCCGACTCCACGGCCTCGCGTGGACCCGTCGTGGGCGCTGCCACCGCCCCGGCCACCATCAACCACGCGGCAAATGCCTTACCCATGGCCCTGCCTCCCCGCCTTGGTCGCAGCACGGGCCGTGCCACCTCACGGCGCTAAAAGAGCCCTGTAATATCAACGCGGTAGACGGGCCCAATGCTGGTAGCCGGAACCCATAATGGACAGAGTGGCATCTCTGTCGGCGCCTCGACGCGCGAACCGTCATCATTATTAGGAGGCCAATGATGGGCCTGGCGTGTGACCCGCTCAATACAGGGATCCACCTGAATCTCTGATAGGGGGTTTTACCGGATGGCGGCTCCCATCGTCCGAAGAAATTGCGTAGGCGTGGACGTCGGGGGCACGTGGGTTCGTGTGGCGGCCCGGCGAGGCCAGGGCCGTGTCACGACGATCGTAACCCCAGCCGACCGGGACCTTACGCGGCTGGCGCCACTGCTGCGGGCGATCTGGCAACGTCGGCGCTGGCGCCGTCGAGATATCGCCGCTCTCGTCGTCGCCTCGCGCGCGCTCTGGACGCGGCCTGAGCGCCGTGCCCTGGCGCTCACGCTCCGCGGTCTAGCGCAGCGTGTCGAGGTGATCGCGGACGCCCAAGCGGCGCTCCTTGGTGCGATCGGCGACGGACCGGGCGCCCTCGTCCTCGCTGGAACCGGCTCGATTGTCGTTGCCCACGACGGGCGCGGCGGCTGGACACGCGCCGGCGGCCTCGGCCCACTGGTCGGCGACGAAGGCTCGGGGTTCTGGCTCGGTCGCGAGTGGCTCCGGCTCTTGGCCGGGCGGGGCGATCTCCACACCGTCCTGCGCTTCGTTCACGCCCCCGACGCCGTGGGGCGGATCGCTGCTCTCGCCCCAGGCGTCCTCGCGCGCGCCCGCCGCGGCGACCGCGCCGCGCGCGCTATTACCGGCACGGGCCAGGCGCGGCTTGCCGCCTGCGTCAGCGACGCCGTGCACGCCTTGGCTCTCAAGGCCCCGATCCACCTGAGCTGGGCCGGGAGCGTCCTTGAGAACCCCTGGTATCGGTCCGGCCTGATCCGCGCCCTCGCGCGTACGGGGGTACGGGCGCGCTGGCGCGCCCCCGCCGCGCCCCCCGTCGCCGCCGCGCTCCGGCTCGCCACGAGGCTCGCGCGATGAAGCCCCGAGTCTTGGCCGGACGGAGCCGCGCCGTGCCCACGCGGCTCGTCGTCACCGTGTGCCCGCGCGAATCCGGCGTCGTGACGCTGCCCGTCGAGCGCGGCGAGCACGTGGTGCGGCTGGACGCCGCCGCCATTCTCAAGGCCCTCCGCGCCCTCGTCGATGCGCGAGGGCTCACCGATCGCGTGCGGCTCTGCGAGGGCTGCGCCGGCGGCTGCAGCGCTGACGGGCCCAACGTCAGCGTCGAGATCTTTCCCGCACCCCTGCCAGGCGAGCGACCCGACCACGTCGCAATCGGCTGGAAGACCTACGTCTACTCGCTCCCCACCCTCGCCTGCCTCGCCACGGTCATCGAGGAGAATCTGATACCGCCGCGGCGGGCCCGCCGCTGATCCGGCTCAGAGCCAGCCGGAGCGCTTGAAGCGGTAGTAGAGGTACGCGCACGCCCCGAGCATCACGCCGACCACAAGCGGATAGCCGAAGCGCCAGTCGAGCTCGGGCATGAACTTGAAGTTCATGCCGTAGATGCCCGCGACCATCGTCGGCACCGCGATGATCGCCGCCCAGCCCGCCAGGCGCTTCATCGCCTCGTTCTGCTCGACCGAGATGAGCGCAAGGTTCGCCTCGAGGGCCGTCGTGAGGAGCTCGCGCAGCATGTCCACCATCTCGTTGAGGCGCACGGAGTGGTCGTAGACGTCGCGGAAGTAGACCCGCGTATCCGCGGGGATCAGGGCGACGTCGGGCCGCATGAGCCGGGTGCACATGTCCGCGAGTGGCGAGACCGCGCGTTTCACCTCGAGGAGATCACGCTTGAGGTGGTAGATGCGCTCGGTCGTCCCCGCGCTGAACCGCTCGTGGAAGATCGTCTCCTCGAGCGCCTCGAGCCTGGCCTCGAGCGCATCCACGAGCGGGAAGAACTGGTCGACCACGAAGTCCATGAGGGCGTAGAGCACGAACCCCGGCCCCTTGGCCAGGAGCGCGGGCGTCGCTTCGCAGCGCGCCCGCACCGGGGCGAGGGGCACCGACGCTCCGTGACGCACCGAAACGACGTACCGGGGCCCCACGAAGATGTGCGTCTCACCGCGCTCGACGCCGTCGGCGGCTTGGGCGAGTCGCGCCGTGCGGAGGACCACGAAGAGCGAGTCGCCGTACCGCTCGAGCTTCGGCCGCTGGTGGGCAGCCAGGGCGTCCTCGACCGCGAGATCGTGGAGCGCGAATTCCTGCTGGATCTCCCGCAAGAGCTCCGTGTCGGGCTCGTGCAGCCCGATCCAGACGAACCGGTCGGGCTCTTTCAGGACCTCACTGATGTCGGGGATGAGAACGTCGCCGACCCGTTGGCCAGCGGCGTACGCGGCACAGGCGATGACGCCCTTCACGTGCGCCCCTTCCCGACTTCCAGCGCCCCCCGGCGCGCGAACGCGCGCCAGGCCACCGGGCCCGTGATGGCCGCGACGACGCCTGCCAGCGTGTTGAGCCAGCCCGCGGTCGCGAGCGCGGCGAGCATGAAGAGCGCCGGGAACACGACGACCGCTACGGCGCCCCCGAAGCCTCCCGGCACACGCCACGGCCGGGGCAGGGCGGGCTCGTGGACGCGCAGCCAGAGGAACGCGGCGAGCTCGACGAGCAGGGAGAGCGAGTAGAGCCAGACGTTGAGGACGATGAGCTCTTTGAAGGAAAACCCGGCGAAGATCGCGTAGAGCGCGGCGGAGGCGACGACCGCCACCCAGGGCGTGCCGAACCGCCGGTGCACGATGCCGAGCCACGCGGGCATCGCGCGGTCACGCGCGAGCACGTAGGGCAGCCGCGAATTGGTCAAGAGGAGCGACATGAAGAGCCCGGCCGTGCTCACGACGGCGCCCGCCGCGACGGCGTGCCCGAGCCAGTCGCCGCCGATCTGGTGCGCGATGGTGGGCAGGATGCCGGTGGTCCACGCGTCCCACGCGATCGCGCCGCTCGCCAGCGCCACACCGACCGGTACCACGTAGCCCGCCGTCATCAGGGGCAGCGCCAGCAAGGCCGCCAGGCGGAACGTGCGCTCCGGCGCGCGCGTCTCGCCGAGAACGGTCGCCGGTGTATCCCACCCTGAGTAGTTCCACATGACCACCGCGAGGCCGAGGCCGAGCGCCTCGACTCCCTGGCCCTCGCGCACGAGCGGTGTCCACGGCGACACGCGGGCCGTCCCGACGCCGACGAGCGCGAACGCGGCGATCGGGAGGAGCGCTGCGACCGCGAGGACCACCGCGGCGCGTCCCGTGGGGCGGACGCCGATCACGTTCAGCGCCGCCAGCACGGCGATGAACGCCACGACGAGGAGCCAGCGCTCGAGCTGGGTCATCGTCGGGTGCCAGAACCGCGCGTACTCCACGAAGAGGGCGGGGTAGACGGCCACGTCCACGAAGCTGTCGACCCAGCTCCACCAGCCGACCTGAAAGGACCAGAACGGCCCGAACGCGCGCCGGGTCCACGTGACGTAGCCCCCCGCATCGGGCATCGCGGCAGCGAGCTCGGACATGGCGAGGGCCACGGGCAGGCTCCAGAGGACCGGCGTGAGCAGCAGGAGCACGAGCGTCATCCCCGGGCCGAACGACGCCACCGTGTCCTCGATGCCGTACGGCCCGCCGCTCACGTTGAAGAAGAAGATGGCGGCCATCGGGACGAGCCCCAGCTCGCGCTTGAGGCCGCCGGTCAGGTCACGTCCCCCGGGCCGCGGCGATGAGCTTCGGGAGCTCCTTCACCCATTCTTCGATCGGACGCGCGGCGTCCACGACGATCTCGAGCTTGCCGCTCGGGAGCCTGCGCACCCGGCCAGGCGACGCGGGGCCCAGCGGGATGACCAGCATCTCCCGGTGAATGCCGAGGGCGTCCGTCACCACGAAGATCGCGTCGATTTCCTTCAAGGTAACGACCTCAAGCATCCTGACCTCCCAGGCGCTGATAGACTATCAAGACCATGCCCAACCCCGGGCACCGAAACGTCCGGCTCGGCGTCTCGGCCTGCCTCCTCGGCCAGGCGGTCCGCTATGACGGCGGCCACAAGCGGGACTCGTTCCTCACGGAGACTCTCGGCCCATTCGTCGAGTGGGTCCCGGTGTGCCCCGAGGTCGAAATCGGCCTCCCCATTCCGAGGACCCCGATCCGCCTCGTCGGAGCCGCGCGGGCGCCGCGCCTCGTGGTCGAGACCACCGGCGACGACCTCACCGAGCGGATGCGCCGGTACGCCTCTGCGAAGGCCCGCGAGCTGGAGGCGCTCGGCCTCTGCGGCTACGTCCTCAAGAGCGGCTCTCCCTCGTGCGGCCTCCTCGGCGTGCCCGTCTACCGCGAGGACGGCGAGCGGTCGAGCGGCGACGGCCGTGGGCTCTTCGCGGCCGCGCTCGCCGAGCGACTCCCCGCGCTGCCGATCGAGGAGGAAGGACGCCTCGCCAACCCGGTGGTCCAGAGAAACTTCATCGAGCGTGTGCTCGCGGCGGCCGGGCGCGTCCTCGACCGCGAACAGTTCATCGAGTACCAGGCGCGCGTGACCGAGGCCCTCGCCGCGCACCTCGCGAACCCCGCCTAGCGCCAGTGGAGGAGGCCCCTTCCGATGCCCGCCCCTCGCTTCGTCGGCAGTGAAGTCAAGCGCCTGGAGGACCCGCGGCTCATCCGCGGCCAGGCGCAGTATCTGGACGACCTCGTCCTCGCCGGGATGGTCTACGGCTGGGTCGTCCGCTCGCCACATGCCCACGCGCGCGTCGTCCGCATCGACGTCTCCCGCGCCACGAAGCACCCGGGCGTTCACGCCGTCTTCACGGCCAGGGATCTCCCGGGCGCGCTCCGACCCAAACCCCCGATCCTGATACCGCCGAACGCGAAGGTGCCCGGGCGGCTGCCGCTCGCCAGCGACCGTGTGCGCTTCGTCGGAGACCCGGTCGCCTTCGTCGTCGCCACGGACCGCGCGACGGCGCGGGATGGAGCCGAGCTCGTCGAAGTGGAGTACGATCCGCTGCCCCCGGCGGTCGATCCCGAGGACGCGATCGGGGCGGGCGCGCCCCAGCTCTGGGACGAGGCTCCCGGCAACGTCGCCTACGAGGTCGCCTGGTCGAGTGGCGACGTGGACGGCGCGTTCAAGGATCCACACCGCGTCGTGCGGCTCAGGACGGTGAACCAGCGGGTTGCCGGGCTTCCGCTCGAGACGCGCGGCGCGATCGCCCTGTGGCAGGCGGGCGCGCTCACCTTCTGGCAGTCCACGCAGGGTGTCCACAAGACGCGGGCGCTGCTCGCCGAGACGCTCGACGTCCCCGAGCACGCGATCCGGGTCATCGCGCCCGAGGTCGGTGGGGGCTTCGGCGTCAAGTTCGGTCTCTACGACGAGGACATCCTGACCGCGTTCGCCGCCCGCCGGCTCGGACGGCCGGTGAAGTGGGTGGAGACACGGAACGAGTCGATGCTCGCGACCCAACACGGCCGCGGGCAGACGCATACGGCGGAGCTGGCGGTCGGGCGAGACGGCACGTTCCTCGGCCTGCGCGTCACCGGGCTCGGCGACCTTGGCGCCCACATCGAGGGGTTCACGTGTCTGCCCCCGATTCTCTGCGGCCGTCTCGTCACCGGCGCCTACCGGATCCCCGCGGCGTCTTATGCGGTCAAGGGTGTCTTCACCAACAAGACGCCGTCGGGCCCGTATCGCGGCGCGGGACGACCGGAGGCCGCGTTCATCATCGAGCGTCTGGTGGACCTCGCGGCACGCGAGCTCGGCATGGATCCGGTCGCGATCCGACGGATGAACTTCGTTCGCGACTCCGACTTCCCGTGGAAGTCTCCCTCCGGCCTCACGTACGACTCGGGCCGCTACGCGCTGACGCTGGACCGAGCGCTCAAGATGCTCGACTACGCTCAGTTCCGCGAGGCCCAGGCGCAGGCGCGCAAGGCCGAGCGCCACCTCGGCGTGGGCTTCTCGACCTTCGTCGAGACCGCGAGCACGGGGCCCTCGCGCACGGGCGCGCTCGCCGGCCACGAGTACGGCGCCGTCCGCGTGGAAGCCTCGGGACGCGTGACGGTGCTGACGGGCACCTCACCCCACGGCCAGGGCACAGCCACCACGTTCGCCCAGATCGTCGCTGACGAGCTCGGCGTCACGCCCGACGACGTCACCGTGATCCACGGCGACACGGGCGCGGTCTCGCACGGCTTCGGCACGGGCGGCAGCCGCGGGGCGACGGTCGGGGGCACGGCCGTCCTCCTCGCGGCGCAGACCGTGCGCGATAAGGCGCGGACGATCGCCGCGCACCTGCTCGAGGCGGCGGAGGCAGACCTCGAGTTCGAGTCCGGGCGGTTCTCCGTCAAGGGGCTCACCGAACGCGCCGTCACGCTCACCGAAGTCGCCAGGGCGGCCCACCGCGGCGCCCGGATCCCGGCCGGGATGGAGCCCGGGCTCGAAGCGACGCGCGTGTACGACCCCCCGGACTTCACGATCCCGTTCGGCGTCTACATCGCAGTCGTCGAAGTCCTGCGCGAGACCGGCGAGGTGAAGCTCCTCCGCTTCATCGGCGTGGACGACGTGGGCCACGTGCTGAACCCGATGCTGCTCGAGGGCCAGCTCCACGGCGGCATCGCCCAGGGGATCGCCCAGGCGCTCTGGGAGGAGATCGTCTACGACGAGTCGGGACAGCTCCTCTCAGCGAGCCTCATGGACTACGCGGCGCCCAAAGCCGACTCGCTGGTCGACTTCGAGCTCGACCGCACGGTGACGCCGACCCCGGTGAACCCGCTCGGCGCCAAGGGCGTCGGCGAGGCCGGCTGCGTCGGGGCGCCGCAGGCAGTGGTGAACGCGGTGTGCGATGCGCTCGCGGGCTTCGGCGTCACCCACGTGGACATGCCGCTACGCCCCGAAAAGCTGTGGGTGCTCATGCGCAAGGACCCGCCGGCGGCTCTCCGCCTCGGAGGCGCGAGTCGCGGCGCCGTCAGGGAGCGCTGATCCCGAGGGCCCGCTCGGCCGCGCCCTCGCCGGACCGGACACAGTCGGAGATCCCCACGCCCCGGTAGGCGCCGCCAGCGAGGTCGAGGCCGGGGAGCGCCCGGACGAGACGCTCGATCGTGTCCACGCGCGCCAGGTGGCCCACGTGGTACTGCGGCATCGCCTTCGGCCACCGGAAGACGCGCGTGAGGACCGGCGCGGCCCTGATTCCCATCGCCTGGCGCAATTCGTCGCGCGCCCGCATGACGAGCGTGGCGTCGTCCCGCTCGAGCACGGCCTCGTTCAGCGCGCCGCCGACGAAGGCGCGCAGCAGCACGTCGCCCTCCGGCGCCCGGCCCGGGTACTTGACGCTCGAGAACGTGCACGCGAGGAGCGCGCGCCCCTCGGCGCGCGGCACGACGAAGCCGAAGCCGTCGAGCGGGTGCGGCACCTCCGCGCGCCGGTAGCCGAGCGTCACCGTCGCCGAGGAGGCGTAGGGGATCTCTGCGAGGAGCGTCGCGAGCGTGGGATCGACGTACCTGAGCATCCGCGCGGCGGCGTGGGACTCCGTCGCGACGACCACGCGCTCGGCATCGAGGTCGGCGCCCTCGACGGTCGTCACGCGCCAGCGGTTGCCACGGCGCTCGACCCCGGCCACCCGGTGCTTGAGGAGGACAGCGTCCGATTGGATCCGCGTGGCGAGCGCCGCGACCAGCTCCTCCATGCCCTCCTTGAGGGTGACGAAGAGGCCGAAGCGCGCGCCCGAGATCCCCGCCTGAGGGGCGCGCCGGCTCGCGCGCCAGAGCCCGAGGATGATCGAGCGCTCCCGCCTCTCGAGCTCGGCGAAGCGTGGCATCGTGGCCGTGAGGCTCAGGTCGTCGGGATCGGCCGTGTAGATGCCGGCGACGAGGGGCTGGGCGACGCGCTCGAGTGCCTCCCGGCCGAGCCGCCGCCGCACGAATGCGCCCAGGCTCTCGTCGTCGGCGATTCCGCGCGGCAGGACGAGGTCGAGCGCCATGCGGAGCTTGCCCGGCCAGGAGAAGAGCCCGGAGGTGAGAAACGGCGCGAGCCGCGTCGGGGCCAGGAGCTCCCATCCGTCGGGCAACGGGTGGAGGCGCCCGGCGCGCCACACGAACACTTTGCGGTAGCGATCGTCGGTGCGCGCGAGCCTGTCCTCCAGGCCCAGACGCCGGCAGAGGGCGAGCGCCCACGGCTTCTCGGACAGGAAGGAGTCCGGGCCGGCCTCGACGAGGAAGCCGCCGGCGCGCTCGGTCGCAATCGTGCCCCCGAGCCGCTCGCGTGCCTCGACCAGCATCAGCTCGAGCGCGATCCCGCGCTCGCGCGCGACCTCGACCGCGCGGTGCGCCGCCGCCAGCCCCGTGATCCCCCCACCGACCACCACCAGCCTCACGGCGAAGTCCGCGCCGAGCGCGGCTGCTCGGCGGCGGGGCGGGCGCTGCCCTCTGAGACCCGTGTCTCAGGGGATTGACTCGGCCCCGCGTGCGAAGAAGGGTCGCTCTCGGTGTCAGCTAGCGTGGTCGAAGAGGGCACGCCCGCCGCGCCGCCGTGCTCCCGCACGAGATCCGCGAGCATCGCGATGAACGCCGGGTGATCGTTCAGCGCGGCCGCCCGGTGGAGCGTAATGCCGTGCGCGCTCGCGATCGCCCGTGCCTCGACGTCGAGATCGTACAAGAGCTCGACGTGATCCGAGACGAAGCCGATCGGCACCACGACCGCGTGACGCTCGCCGTCCGCCGCGAGACGCGTCAAGACATCGGCGATGTCCGGCTCGAGCCACGGCTCACGCGGGCTGCCGCTCCGGCTCTGGTAGGCGAGGGACCAGCGCGCGTGGCCGAGGCGTTCGGCGACGGCCCGCGCCGCTCCCGTCAGGTCGGCGACGTAGGGCGACCCGTCGGCCATGACGACCGGGACGCTGTGAGCCGTGAACACGAGCGGCGACCACGCCCGCTCGGTCGGGGAGATCTCGGTGAGCGCCGCGCGGGCGCGGTCGGCGACGGCTTCGATGAAGCGCGGGTGGTCGCACCACGCGGGCGCGAAGGCGACCTCCGGCGCGCCGCGCACCTTCGCGCGCGCGTCCGTGACGTCCCGCTGATACCGCTCCCACGAGGCCTCGCTCCGGAGCGGCGACAGGATGATGCCGAACGCGCGCCTGACGCCCCCCGCGGTCATCTCGGCGAGCGTCTCGTGGAGGAACGGGTGCCAGTTGCGCATGCCGACGAACACGGGCCGCGGCGCGCCGCCTCGCGCGAGCTCCCGCTCGAGCGCGCGCGCCTGGGCGAGCGTGAGCGCGCCGAGCGGCGAGCGCCCGCCCGGCATGCGCTCGTAGTGGCGCGCCACCTCCTCGAGGCGCTCGGGCGGCACACGCCGGCCGCGCGTGACGATCTCGAGGAAGGGCCGGATCTCGTCGGGCGCCGTGGGGCCGCCGAACGCGATCAGGAGGACCGCGTCGATGGCGGCCGGCGGACTCACCTGACCCCACGGTCCGACAGCTCGTGGACGATGTCCACGAGCGCCCGGACGTGCTCGACGGGTGTCGAAGGCAGGACCCCGTGACCAAGATTAAAGATGTGGCCCGGCCGGCCCCCCGCCCGGTCGAGGATGTCTTTGACGCGCTGGCGGATGTACGGCGGCTTGGCGAGGAGCACCGCCGGGTCGAGGTTCCCTTGCACCGCGACGTCGTGGCCGACGCTCGCCCAGGCCGCGTCGAGGTCCACTCGCCAGTCGAGCCCGATCACGTCGCCGCCCGCTGAGCGCAGGAGCGGCAGCAGCGCCGCGGTCCCGGTCCCGAAATGGATGACGGGCGCGCCGGGCGTCAGCGCGCGAATCAGCGCGCGCATGTGCGGCTGGACGAACGTGCGGTAGTCGTCGGCCGCCAGCACGCCCACCCAGGAATCGAAAATCTGTACGGCGTCGGCGCCAGCCGCAATCTGGCCGTTCAAGTAGCGCGCAGTCGCCGTCACGAGGGTCTCCATGAGGTGGTGCCACGCCTCGGGCTCCTCGTACATGAGACGCTTGACGTGGAGGTAGTCGCGTGAGGGGCCGCCCTCGACGAGGTACGACGCAACCGTGAACGGCGCGCCCGCGAAGCCGATGAGCGGCACCCGCCCCGCGAGCGCTCGCTTCACGCGCCGGGCCGCCTCGAAGACGAACGGCACCGCGGCGTCGACGTCGATCCGCGGGAGGTGGTTGATCTGAGCCTCGCCGCGCAGGGGGCGCCGGATGACGGGCCCCTCGCCACGCGCGAACTCGAGCCCGACGTCGAGCGGCTCGACGATCAGGAGGATGTCGGCGAACAGGATCGCCGCGTCGACGCCCAGACGGTCGACGGGCTGGAGCGTGACCTCCGCCGCCGCCTCCGGGTTCCGGCAGAGCTCGAGAAACCCGAACCGCTCCCGCATCGCACGGTACTCGGGCAGGTAACGGCCTGCCTGGCGCATCAGCCACACGGGGGTGTACGGCACCGGCGCGCGGCGCGCGGCGCGCAGGAAGGGACCGTCTGGAAGTGACACGCAAGAGAGCTTACCAGAGAGGGCGGCTCCGAAGCCGCCCTCGCATTTCCGCGCACTTCGACGTAACTCGCTGATCTCGCTCGCGCGTCGTGCTGTCGGCTCAGGAACCATCGTGGACTCTCATCTCGCAGGAAGACGGCAAGCCTCACGCGGTTCAGCACACGGCAACACAAAGCCGGGAGGGCACGCACCCGCTTCCGACTATCATCGAAGGATGCGAGGCCCACGAGTACGGAGCCCGTTTATGGCTCTCGGTCGCTCCAAGTGGTTCTGGGTCGTTCTCGCCGTGCTCTCGCTGCTCGTTCTTCTTGAAGACCTGATGCGCTGAGGATGGTCTGTTCCACGGGTAACTTGGAGACAACGACATGATGCGAAGCTGGATGGCGTGGGTTGGGCTTCTATTCGGCGTGATCCCGGCGCTGGTCGCCGTGGCCCATGGCCGGTGGCTACAGGCCGGCATCGCGGCCGGGATCGCAGTCGTGTTCCTGATGGCCGGCGCCCAGGCCTCGAAGCCTCGGACTCCGCGACCGTGGGCCGGGCGCAGACCATAGAGGACCTGATGCGTTGAGGCAGTTCCCGCTGGACAGGCGAAGCGCGCTTGGCTCATTCTCGAAGCGTGAAGACAGGAAAGAAGGCTCGGGAAATTAGGTGCTCGGTCTGCGGTCACCCGCTCACGATGTTCTGCGCGCGGTGTCGCGGGCGCGCTGGCGGAAAGAAGACGTCGCCCGCGAAGCAGCGCGCGGCGCGGCGGAACGCCAGGCGGGGGCGCCGATGACACGCAAACGGAACCCGATCGAGGACCCATTGCAGTACCCGGTCCAGGGTCGAGCCGTGGTCCGGTCCGGCAAGGCGGCGCTGAGTTCGCGCGATGTGCTGAAGGCGAAGGACGACGACGACGGCAAACGGCCGCGCCGAATGTCGCCCGAGAAACGCGCCCAGCGAAAAGAATACCGCGCACAGCTCAAGCGGCTCGGGATGTCGCCCGAGGAGTACGAGCGGCGAAATCACCCAAGCCGGTTTCTCCTCGACGAACAGGCGCGCCAGTACGACGCGATGCCGTCCCAGAAACGCGCCCAGCTACTCGAACACGCCGCGCTGCTCGCGCGGATCGCCGAGAGGCGCCGGCTTGAGGAAGAAGAGGACCACGAGATCGACCGCGCGTCGTCGAACACGCGTGCCGTTCGGGCGTTCCTGGCCTTGCAGCGCGCGGCTCGTGGCGAAATCACGATCCCTGATGTCCCGCCAGAGGACAGCCCCGCTGTCGCACGCGACGCGCTGGTCAGCGACACCGCCGACCTCTTCCTCGCGCTGAACCACGCGATTCGCGCGAACCGGGCGCGCCGGGNNNNCGGCGTGACGGAGAAGCAAGCCCGCGCCTGGGTCCTGAACGAGATCCTTGACGAGGGAGAATCCACCGAGAGCATCCATAAGCAAGAGGGAGGACGTATCCTCGGCATCGATCCGACGTCGTTCCAGGAACTGGTCGAGAAGGCCCACCGCAAGCTCCAGCCAGGTGGAGCGTTGGAAGAGGTCCGAGCGATCCTCGCCGAGGCGGCGCGTGTCCGCGCCTCCATCGTCAAGCTCTCGGAACAGGAGTACGACGTCGTCGTCGGTCCATCGAACCGGAAGGGCGGGCGCAGCATCGAGCTACGCCCGGATCTCGACATTCCAGAACGGGACACAAGCAAAACCATTCGGGGCGGGGCCCGGACCGCAGCCCGCAAGGTCCGGTACGGCCCCGGCGACCGGACCGGCGACGACTAATAATCCAAATACTTACATCAAGTACCCCCCAAACTGGGCTCGAATCCCTATAAGTGAGAGGAGAGGTTATGAAGAGGACGAACACGGCTGAAGCCAGGCCGCTCCTGACCAGCCGCCAGATCCGAGAGGCCTTGGGCCTCCGCTACGATGCGGTCGCGGTGCTCCAGCCCACGGGCACGCTAGACCGTACCGCTGTGCGCCTGAACGGCTCGGTCAAGTACACCACCTACGCGCTGCCCGCCGTGGCCCTGCTCCAGGACCTCGCCGACGCCGTCGAGCGCGGGAACCTGTCCGAGGAGGAGGCCGGTCGCGCTTTTACCGCGCTGTTGCCGAGTGCGTCTCAGGGATGGGACTCAGTCCTGCGCGGGGACCCGGTCACGACGCTGATCTACCGTTGCGGCACGAAGGCAATCGCCCTCGACGGGATGAAGCGCGCGGCCACGGCCCTACGGAGGGTCACGCGCAGACCGCAAAGGACTTCGAGCCGCTAGTCTCCGCGGCAAGCAGCCCGCAGCACGAAGTAGTAGTCCGCGCAGTAGTCCTCAACGTCTCAGAACGGCCGCGAATTGGTCGCGACAACCCGGACGAGCCTCGGTAGTCCACCCGATGTAGGTCACACGAAGGAATGTCACCGTGAAGGTCAACGAGATCCAGACACGTTCGACGCCGACCGCAGCCGTGCTCCTGATGCTCGGTCACAAGATCACCCGCACGATCTATCGCGACCACGCCGGGAGTCTTCTCTGCTTCGATGCCTCGGCGCGGCCGGACTTCGACAAGTTCGTGTCGACGAAGAAGTACGTGGACGCCCTGTTGGCGGAAGCGGACGGCCTGCGATGAGCTTCCTCAAGGACGCTCTCGCCTATGCCTCGATGGGTCTCGCGGTCTTCCCGCTGACGCCCGGCAGCAAGAGACCGATCGCGGGCTCGAACGGACTCAAGGACGCGACCACCGACCCCGCGCGGATCGGTCTCTGGTGGGGCACGCAGCACCCAGACGCGAACATCGGCATCGTGACCGGCGCGATCAGCGGGATCACGGTCCTCGATGTCGACTCGAAGAAGGACGTCCACGGCGACATGACCCTCGCCGCGCTCGTCGCCGAGCACGGCTCGCTGCCGCTGACACCCAAGCAGGCAACTCCGAGCGGCGGCACGCACTACGTCTTCGCGTACGCCCCTGGTGTGCGGAACTCGGCGGGCAAGCTCGGTAAGGGCCTCGACATCCGGGGCGATGGCGGCTACATCGCGGTCGCACCGAGCGTCGTCAGCGAAGACAGACGCACGGGCACGTACACATGGGAACGCGCGCCGTTCGACCAGGCGCTCGCGCCGATGCCCGCGTGGCTCCTTGAGCGGGTCGAGTCCGCAGGAGCGACGAAGCCCAAGAGCATTCGGGATATGGCGGATGCCGGGCGCAACGTCGCCCTGACCTCGCTGGCGGGCACGATGCGACGGCGGGACGCGAGCGAGGAGGCCGTGCGTCAGGCACTCCTTGCCGAGAACGCCGGCTTCCCTACACCGCTGCCGGTTGACGAGGTCGAGCGCATCGTCGCCAGCGCCATGCGGAACTTCGCGCCGGCCGAGGACGGCCCAGGCAGAGGGCACACCGACGAGAAGGATCTCGTCCTGACCCGGTTCGCAGACATCCCGATGAAGCCGGTCCCCTGGCTGTGGCCGAGCTACATCACGAGCGGAGCCCCGACGCTCCTCGTCGGTGACCCGGACCTCGGTAAGACACTGGTCGCGTGCGACCTCGCGGCCCGCGTCTCGACCGGGCGCCCGTGGCCCGACGGCATTTCTGGGCCGGGCCGTTCACGCGACGTGATCTTCCTCTCGGCCGAGGACTCCGCACAACACACGCTGCGGCCCCGGCTCGAAGCGGCCGGCGCGGACACATCGCGCGTGCATCGCCTAACGTCCAGGAACCCGAACGCTGGACTGCTGTCGTTGAAGACCGACGTCGCCCGAGTCGAGGCGATGCTGCACACCGTTGACGCGGCGCTGCTGATCGTGGACCCGCTCAGTGCGTACCTGCCGGGCGTGGACACCTTCAAGGACAACGAGGTCCGCTCGACGCTGGCCCCGTTCGTCGCGATGGCCGAGCGCACCGGGATCACGGTCCTGGCGATTGTCCACCTGAGCAAGAACGTCGAGCGTAACGCGCTCCAGCGCGTCCTCGGTTCCGTCGCCTTCACGGCGCTCTCACGCGCAACGTACGTCGTCGCAAGGGACCCAGAGGACCCGAACTGCCGGCTCTTCCTGAGCGCCAAGATGAACCTCGGTCCACGGCCGGCGGGACTCGCGTACACGGTCGTCGGGACTCGACTCGACGCGGGCATCTCCACGGCGAAGGTCAAGTGGAGTCCGGTGCGGATCACGATGACGCCCGACGAGGCGCTGCGACGCGCTGCCAACCCACGACCGAGCGACGATGCGGCCGGGATCTTCCGCGAGGCACTGGCGAACGGCCCCGTGCTCGCGAACACGATGGAGGCGCTCTGCGCCGAGAAGGCCATCGCTCCGCGTACCGCTGACCGGACGAAGGAGCGGTTGGGGATCAGGTCCGTGCAGACCTCGGCCGGCTGGTACTGGACGCCGCCAGGGTGGTCTGACGAACAACCGAAGGCGTGGCGAACAGCGCAGTCAGCCAACGGCGCTGTGGCGTCCTGACCCCTACCACGTGGTGTATCGAATTAGTAAGTATGACGTTCTGTCGTGGACGCCAGGACGCCACATCGCCATGGCTTGTCTGTGTGGCGCCCTCGGGTGGCGCTCTGGGGTCTGAGACGGGCAGAAAAGGCCCCAGGCGCCGTTCTGAGCCTGCGCTGTAAGTCTGTGTCGTATCGAGGCGCGCGATTCCAGGACATCCATGAAACTGGCACGCGTTGAACACCGAAAACGGAAACCCCTACGGGGAGGAGGGACAACATGGCCGAGACCTCGGCGCCACGCCCCGCGGCCGGCGCCAGCGAAGTGCGTGTCCGTTGGGACAAGTGCAAGTGCGGGGCGCAGGTGGGCGTGCCTGTGGACGGGCACGTGATCTGTTGGAAGTGCGGCCGGAGGAACACGTGAGCGCGCCGGCTCGTGAACGGGTCGAGTCCGTCGAGCCGGCCTACCTCACCCCTGCCCAGGTCGCGGAGCTGCTCCAGGTCAGTGAGAAGACGGTGAGCCGTTGGGGCCTGGAGGACGCCTCAATGCCGGTGCTCAGGCGTGGCCGCGTCGTCCGCTTCGAGCGCGAGCGCCTGCTCGCGTGGCTGGCCCGCCAGGAGCCGAGAGGCGCCCAACGCAGCACAGGGTCAGCGCAAGCAGCACCTCCCGCCGCGTAACTCTGCGCCGCGCCAGCAAGGCGCTCCTGATGTCCGATCACCTGTACCCGCCCAAGGCGGGGGGTATGCCCAAGAAGTCGGGGGGCCTCGACGCGCGAAGGAAGCCACGCATCCAGTTTTCCGAAAATTCGAGAGCTAACAGGAGGACTCGTGAAGCGGATCTGTCTCGTCAACGGCAACCATACCCTCAGCTCGGACTGGGAGCGGGAGTGTCCGCTCGGAACGCCGAGCGACGCTCGGAGCGGTCCAAAAAGGGCGCCCAGACGCGCCAGGAGCGCCTCCAGCGCCCCGTAGCCAGAGGTTCCCGGTCACAAGACCAAGTCGGACAGTTCACCACACAACCCCACGAGGAGGATCAGAGGTGAGTAACCCCAAGATCGGAAGAGCCGCCGCCGACCGTGCGGCACAGCGAGCCGCGAACGTGGACGACTCCCCAGACCGCCCGCACGAGGACCTGAGCCCTGAGGAGACCGCCCGACGCGAGGCCGAGAAGCAGGCCCTGCTCCAGCGCTTGGGTGCGCGGCGATCAGCGCCGGCCGCGGAGCCGACGCCCACGGTCGGTGAGGCCGAGCAGGAGCACGAGACCCTCGTCGAGGGTCCAACGTCGACAGAGATCAACGCCCTCCTGGGGCGACTGGACGCCGAGCACGAGGCCGCGATGAAGAGCGCCGGGGAGAGCTACGAGGCGCAGCGTATGGCCCTCCTGGCGCAGCGGCGCGAGGCCGAGGACCGGGAGTCGAGGCGAGTCGATCTCGAGATCAGCGAGCACCTGGCCGTTGCGCTAACCGCAGTCCGCGCCGGCAACGCCGCGGGCACCGAGCGCGACGCCACCGACGCCGAGCGCGCGGTCCAGGCACAGCAGGCCGAGTGGCGCGAGCGCGTAGCGCCCGCGATCCAGAAGGCGCGCGAGACCCGGCGCGAGCTTCTGGCCTTCAGGAGAGAGTACGGTCCCACTCTCGACGAGGTTCTAGGCATGAAGCGTACGGATCTCCTGGCCGGGCTCCCGCTCGTTGGCATTGCGACCTCGCGATCGCTCGGGCTCGTGACGCAACTCCATCGGAACGCCGAGAACGCGCGGTCGTTGCTCGACGGCTCGCTCAGGACGATCGAGGACAAGGCTCGGGAGATCGCGACCCTGATCGATTCTCCTCACCGCTGGTCCGGCGGCGTCAATTCTCACGGCGTCCGAAACCAGGAGACGGTCCGGGAGATCAATCAAGCCCTCTACGAGTTGGCGATGCCGAACGAGGCACTGCCCGCCCTGAACGACATGATGAAGGGCGTCACGGGGTGCCTGGACGGGATTCGGCAACTGCGCGAACAGTTCGCGGGCAGGCCCGAGGTGACCGCGGTCCCCGAGCCGATGCTCCGCGGCGGGGACCTTGAGGACCTGAAGCACCCGCCGCGCCCCGCTGGCGACACCGGACCGACCCGCGCCGAGACCTCGATGGACCTGTTCCGCGACGGAAGGAGAACGGAATGACGACGGAACCGAACGCGCAGCCGACCGGCGAGCAGCCGGCGGACCAGCAGCCGCAGACGATCGATCCTTCACGGGTACTCACGGACGAGCGCGGGCACATCGTGGTGAAGGACGGTCGCGTGCAACTGAAGCCCGAACCGCAGCGCACTGCGATGCGCGCCGCGGGGAGGCCAGCGACCGAAGAGCCCGGCGAGCCCGAACCGACCGAGCAGTCGCAGGCGACCGAACAGGAACCCGCCGCCGGCTACCGCCTGGAGACCCCGAGCGATGTCCCCACAGCGGCAGCGATCAAGTGGGACAGCACGCTCGACGGATTCAGCAAGGCCGCGTCGGGCGCAGGCATCCCACAGCCCATCGCCCAGAACCTGATGCAGAGCTTCATCGACGCGGACGCCGCGCTCGGCGGCTACGGGAACGGCGAGAACGCCTACACCTCGGAGGACGCGGAGAGTTCGTTGCGCGCGTTCTGGGGCCGCGAAGCGTACGACGGGCAGATGCGAAAGGTCTGGAAGACCGTGAAGGGCCTAGGCACGCACTTCGCTGAGTGGCTAGACGGGAGCGGGATGGGCGACCATCCAGCGGTCTGTGTGGCTCTGGCGAACTGGGCCGACACAAAGTTGACGAAGGCCCAGGCGCAGGCCGAGTTATCCAAGATCATGTCGGACGAGAAGTCCGATTACTTCAGTCAAGACTCCTGGCGACGGCAGCCCGCAGTTGTCCGTCGAGCAGGCGGCGACGAAGGCGAGGGCCGACGCTCGCAGCGAAGCCGCCGCGCTGGTCGCCAAGCTCGACAAGGGAACGCCGGCCGAGCGAGAGGCCACGAAGAAGAGGTTCATCGAACTGACCGCGAGGCTGTAGCTCGAATCACCGATCCGAAGGGAGGTGACGTAACGATGCCCTCATTCCACAGCAAGCCCGTGATCGATAACTCGAAGACCGCCAAGACGCAGCCCGGCAAGCACGCAGACCTGAAGACCGGCGCCGCGCCAAAGGCGACGAAGTCGGGCAAGTAGTCTCACGAAACGTCGGACCGGCTCTCGCGGGCCGGTCCGGTCTATCACCTTCACAGGGAGCAACCATGCCTTCCGCCAACTGGATCTCAACAGCGAACTCGTTCCCGGAAGACCCGACCTTGGCGGGGATCAGACCGATACCTCCTCGACCTCCGAGGTGGTCATTCGCTCGAACGCCATGAGTAGCTTCAAGCCGTTCGTGAAGGTTGGCGTCGTCTACGCAAAGCCAATGCGACGGTCGTTCCAGGTGAAGAGCCTTGAGGGAGCGATGCGCGGCCGGCCTGGAGACTACCTGTGCGTCGGCCCTGCAGGCGAGCGCTGGGTCGTGCGCCGCGAGATCTTCGAGGCGACGTACCAGCCGGCCCAGATCACACGCCCTTCAATGCTTTCAGAATGGCCTCCTGTGAGAAACTCATCGCCCAAGACGCTCCGGCGTTGAGCAGGGCGTTCGGGGTTGTATTGTCGCGATCGATCTTCACACCGACGAGCTTCTTCTTCAGTTCAATAGCTTTGCGGATCTCCCAGTCGACCCACCTGCTCTTGGCGGTCGATTTGCCGACGATGCAAAGGAAGTGCGTCGCCTCGTTGATCATCCGGGACAACGTCGCCTTGATCGCATCGGCGTTCCGGCTGTCGATGGCTTCGCTCGGGGAGGTCTCGTTCCAGGTGAACTCGAACTCTGGGTTCTTGTTCCACGCCCTCAGCAGATTTTGATAGTTCTTATCGTTGTCGTAGTCGACGCTGGAGAAGACCCTACTGCGCGTGGCCATGCTGACCTCCTTGTTGTGGTTGGACTCGGGCGCGCTCCATCAACGACGCCCACACCGCATGTTCAGACGAGATGAGCGACTCGCAGCGACGAACCAGTTCTTGTACTCGACCGCCCGCGTACGGCCCGGCCTGGGCCAGGTACATGTACCGCTGGTGCTTCAGCGCCTCGGCCGTCGCGCGGTAGCGTACCCATAACGGTTGCCATTGTCCGAGACCCCACAGCGCGGCCGCGAGCGCCGAAATACCGCCCATGAGGGCCATATACGCGGGCTTCGCGCCGGCAGCCGCAAGGACTGGGATCGATGTGGCGGCCACGAGCTGGACCACCATCATCGAGAAGTGCCACCGCTTGGCGTTCTTGCTCTTACGGTCGTACCATTTGATTTGGTCGTCGAGCCGTTCACTCAGGTAGTCGAACGGAGCCATGGCGAGTCCAACCTATCGCGGGTACGGGGTCGAGCGCAAACTTTCCTCCGGGATGCCGTCGCATGGA
>QHSX01000051.1 GCA_003221695.1 Candidatus Rokuibacteriota bacterium | reverse complement strand
GACTCGCACGAAGGGGCACACGTTGACGCCGCGGCCCTGCTCGGCGTAGCTTGCTCGGGTGCTCGACCAACGCGGCCGGCTGCTCGTAGCGGCGCTTGGGTTCGCCGGACTTCGCGCCCCGTCATCCGACCGAGGGCTTCGCGCCCTACGGTCCTGGCTCGACTCCTGGCCCGGCATCGGCGCCGTCGTCGGCGGCATGGCCCGCCAGGGCTACGACGTCCAGCTCACGCGGTATGACGAGCGCGGCTGGCGCGCGACGTTCTACACGAGCGGCATCGAGCGCTCGATCACGAGCGCGACTGCGTCGGCGTGGGAGCCGACGCCGTGGCGGGCGACGCAGCGGGCGGCGTGGGAGGCGCTGACGAAGATCGAGGAGGACGGCCCAATGATATCGTTGCCGGGATCGAACCCGTGATTACGAAGGCCCACATCCTCGCGGAGATCGCTCGGACAGCGAAGGCGAACAAAGCTGTGCCTCTCGGCGCCCGGCGCTTCTACACGGAGACGGGCATCAAGCAGACGGACTGGCTCGGCAAATACTGGTCAAAGTGGGGCGACGCAATCAGAGAGGCCGGGCTCACGCCGAACACCCTTCAGGTTGGCTATGGCGAGACCCGTCTGATGGAACTGCTCGCCTCATTCGCCAGGGAGCTAGGTCGATTCCCTGGCAGGACCGACATACAGCTCAAGACGTACCGTGACAAGGGCTTCCCAGATCGGAACACGTTTCGACGCCTCGGCAAGAAGGAGGAATTGGTCGCCAAGCTCGCCGCGTTCTGCCGGACGCGGCCCGACTACCACGATGTGCTGAAGCTCTGCACGTCAGTCGAGCCAGCAGAAGACGATGCTGACCCGGCAATCGAGGCGGAGGAAGCGTTCGGCTACGTGTACCTGTTGAAGTCAGGTCGCTTCTTCAAGATCGGCCGCACCAACGCCATGGGCCGAAGGGAATATGAACTGGCCATCCAGCTACCGCAGAAGGCAACACGCGTCCACTCGATCAAGACAGACGACCCCGTGGGGATCGAGGACTACTGGCACCGCCGCTTTGCAGACAGACGGAAGAACGGCGAGTGGTTCGAGTTGACCACTCGGGATGTCGCTGCCTTCAAGAGACGCAAGTTTATGTGATGAAGCCGAGGAGGGGCAACCGATGATGCGCGCCGCACGAACCGCCTCGCTGCTCCTCGCGTTCTATCTGCTCACCTCGGCCGCGACGGCCGACGCCGAGTGCGCGTGGGTGTTGTGGACCACTCCGTTGAAAAGTGATCCACCGCGTTGGGAGCCTAGCGCGGCGTTCCCCACGCTAGAAGACTGCAGCCGACAGTATGGTCGCATCTTCAACGAGTTCAACCCCAAGCATCCGAACGCAATGGTTGATATGCGCTGCCTTCCCGACACGATCGACCCGCGCGGGCCGAAAGGAAAGTGAGTCGTGGCCTCAGGCTGGCGTGAGCAGTACGACCGGATGAAGCGGTGGCATAAGCGGGTGCAGCGTGATCGGATTGATCCCGACGCCGTGCGCGACAGCTTCTTCGCGTTCACGCAGGCCTGCTACCACCTCGTAGACTGGTTGGAGAACGACAAGTCGCAGCCGATCAGACGCTGCGCGGCTGAGCAGTTCGTCGAGGAGTCGGCGATCCTCCGCTTCTGCCGCGACATCTGCAACGGCTCAAAGCACGCGCGTCTGGAGACGAAGAAGGTCAAGATGAAGGATAGGTCGATACGACTGGACCACGAGTCGGTGGTATGGGAACTGTCGGTCGAGTATCAGGACCAGTCGTACACCGCAGCCTGGTTCGCCGGGATGTGCATTTCGGAGTGGAACCAGTTCTTGCGTGAACACAAGCTACTGAAAGAGCGGGCGTCATCCAAATGATGTAGAATTTTACCCAGCCATCACGAGCGCGCGGGCCACCGTGCCCGCGCCACCAACCTCGCGGCGACGGCCGAGAAGGTGGTTCTGGCGACGAGCCAGGATGGGGCTCGCGCGAGCGAGCAAGGGAGGCTCCGATGCTCCGTCACATCACGCGCCCGCGGCCCGAGCCAATGGACGAGGAGTGGCTCTGCGCGCTGATCCTGCTCGGTCCGCTCGCGTACGTCGTGCGCTGGATCTGGCGTTGGGTGAAGGAGCGAACTGAACCTGCGGATCATCCGAAAAATCGCCAGCGAAGCCAGCGGGTCCAGGTCTCTCCTCCCGTGTGATCGATGAGACACACCTTGGCGACAAGTGCTTCTCCTTCCCTCAGGACAGGCGGCTCGATCTCCCAATGGAGCCTACTCTGCCTACCCGCGCTGCCGTCCAAGGGCTCGTGCAGACCGAACCCATCGACGTACCGCCGCGCCGGAAAGAATCTCCAGCGGCGGTAGCTGACTACTAGGACGCTGCGCGGCACACCGATCTTCCCGTCAGCACGATTGACGATCAAGAAGTCGCCATGTGGCATCATTACAGGCACGTCGCCGCGGTGAGCCATCTGCCAGTGCAACGCTCGCGGGCCAACGTGCTGGATCGATAGCAGGTGCCGTGCCCGTCTCTGCCACCATCGCCGAATGTGGAGCCCCACGCTGACGACGCACAGTCCGGTGACCCCGGCAAATACGACCAACGCCCATCCAGGAACAGCGTGCGCCGACGATACGAACTCTCGGCCCGCCACAGCGATCAGACCNNNCCACGACGCGCCTCGTGGCTCCGGCTTCTTGGTCATCGTGAGCCCCGCGGTTTCTGGAGCCGCCCTTCGTAGACTCTGGCGGCGGCTGAAGGCACTGTTCAGCGTGAGGTCGCGCGCGCGGTCAAGTGCTGAGCGAACAGCACTACCGATTCAGGCTCTAGCGTCCCGTCGTTGGCTGCCCGCTCAGCATCGGCGTCAACGACGAGAGGCGGTGTCGCGCCGGTGACTTCGAGATGCGCGGCCCGCAGCACCATGCCGTCAGACATGGTGGGCACGTATTCAGCACGCAGGGACGCACGCACCGACGTCAGCGGATAGAACTGATGATCTACGGTAAGCGTTTGCTCATTGTTCTCTACCGCCACACGTCCTGTGATCCACAGAAGGTGGTCGTCGAGAATCATCAACCAGTCCTGTGTCCCGGAGAGCACTCCTCTACCGCGCGTCAGTCGCGAGCGCTCGATCCCATAGTGGACAGAGCCGCTGATCGGCCCGGCAAACGCAGGCGTCTGAGCGCGACTCAGAAGTCGAAGCTTGCTGTCGCCAAACTCAACGGCTCCACTGGCCGCTAGGCGCTTTCTAAACTCATCGGCCGTCACTGGCTCCTCCTCGCCTTCGTCCACCGCGCCCGCGCCGCCTTTCGGGCGATCGCGCGGCGACGCTCGGCGGTGAGGTTCTTTGCGCGAGCCTTGCCGCCGCGCCGAGCGAACTCGACGAAGTATTCCGCGAGCAGATCTCGTTTGGACCGCACCACGCCAGTCTAGTCCAGGACTAGCCTGCAGGGCAAGCATCTTGACATTGTGCCTGCCTTGCAAGCATAATCCCGTCACCCTCGCATTGGGTGAGGCGAGCCCCGAACCGCACGACAGAACGATGCAGGCAACGAAAGGAGAAGCTGATGGCGAAGATCACGAAACGCATCTGGTACTCGAAGGGCCCCACGGGCCAGCGGCAGAAGCGCGTGGCCTGGGGCTTCACAACGCAGGGCGCGGACGGCAAGCAGGTCAGGCGCTCTGACGCAGGCTGGAGCCGCGAGAACGCGGAGCAAGCGCTCGCGGAGCATCGCCTGGGGATCGCGCCGAAGGATGGCGGCGAGGCCGCGAGCCTGTCGTTCGGCGTCGCCGTCGCGCGGTATCTCCAAGCGAAGAGCCGGAAGCGATCGATCAAGAACGACGAGCGGTCCCTGAAGCTGTTCACGGAGTACTTCGCCGCAGAGACGCCGCTGGCACAGATCACCGCCGCGAGGATCAGCGCTTGGAAGGCCCAGCGGCTCGCGGCCACATGCCCGCAGACGAAGCGGCACTACTCCGCTGCGGCCATCAACCGCCACCTGGCCGCGCTGCACCACCTGCTGAAGCTCGCGCACGAGGAATGGGAAGTGCTGCCGGCAGTGCCCAAGATCCGTCTAGAGAAAGAGGCGCAGGGGCGGCTCCGCTGGCTGGAGCCCGACGAACAAGCGCGGCTCCTCGCCGCGTGCCGCGCGAGCCGGAACCCGCAGCTCGCCAACATCGTCACGGTGGCCCTGGAGACGGGTCTTCGCGTGAGCGAGCTGCTCGGGCTGACATGGGACCGTGTCGACCTGAGCCGTGGCGTTATCCGCCTGGAGCTGACGAAGTCAGGCCGGCGCCGCGAGGTGCCGATGCGGCAGGCGGTCTACGACGTCCTGGCGTCCCTGCCGGAGCCTCGTGAGGGGCGCGTCTGGCGGCTGCAGAACATCCGCACCGCGTTCGAGAACGCCGTGGCGGCGGCGAGGATCGACAACCTCCACTTCCACGACCTGCGGCACAGCTTCGCGTCCTGGTTCATGATGCGCGGAGGCCAGCTCCAGACCCTGAAGGAGATCCTCGGCCACGCGGACCTGAAGATGACCCTCCGGTATGCGCACCTCGCCCCGGAACACTTGCGGAGCGAGATGCTCAAGACCGAGCAGCCGGCCGAAAGGTCGGGCAGTTTCAGCACAAGATCAACACAGAGCGCACCCGCCGAGGTAGTAAGTAGCTGATCTTTCGGTAGTACTTCCCTTCCACGCAGTTGTGAGCTTATCATCTGGCCCTATGCCATACCTCGCCGGCAAGCAGGCGTTCCTCGAGCTCCTCAAGCAGGAAGGCGTCTCCGTGATGTTCGGTAACCCCGGGACCACCGAGCTGCCGCTGATGGACGGGCTCGCGCGCGAGCCCGGGATCCACTACGTGCTGGCGCTCCAGGAGGCGGTCGCCATCGCGATGGCCGACGGCTATGCCCAGGCGTCGGGTGGGCTCGCCGCGGCAAACGTGCACGTCTCGCCGGGTCTCGGCAACGCGATGGGCATGCTCTACGACGCGCAGAAGTCCGGCGCACCTCTGCTCCTGACCGCGGGGCAGCACGACCAGAGCTTCACGGTCACCGAGCCGATCCTCTGGTCTGACTTGCCGCCGATCGCCCAGCCCTTCGTGAAGTGGTCCACGGAGGCGCGCCGCCTCGAGGACCTTCCGCGGATCGTGCACCGCGCGGCGAAGACCGCGCTCACCCATCCGACGGGGCCCGTCTTCCTCTCGCTCCCGGTCGACGTCCTGAACTCCGAGCGCGACCTCGACCTCACGGCGCCCACGCGCGTCGCCCGGCGGATCGTCGGCGACCGCGGGGCGATCGCCGAGGCGGCGCGGCTCCTGGCGAAGGCCGAGCGCCCGCTCCTGGTCGCCGGCGACGCGGTCGCCCACAGTGACGCCCTCGCGGAGCTGGTGGAGCTGGCCGAGCTGGTCGGCGCCCCGGTGATGACCGAGGGCGTAGCGTCGACCTGCAGCTTCCCCTTCACGCACCCGCTCTACTCGGGGTCCATGCCGCGGCTCGGGCCGCCGATCCGCGCCCTCCTGATGCGCCACGACCTGCTCTTCTCGGTGGGTGGCGACCTCTTCACGCTCTCGCTACCCGACGACGTGGACCCGATGCCGCCCGGCGTCCCCATCGTCCACCTCGACGTCAACCCGTGGGAGCTCGGCAAGAACTACCCCGCCGCCGTGGCGATCCAGGGCGAGCCCAAGGCGACGCTCCCCGAGCTCAGCGAGGCGGTCCGGCGTCTGACCGGCGCCCGGGGTCATCCTGACGCTCGCCGGCGAACCGACGCGGTGAGCGCCGCCTGGGAGCGCGAGCGCGCGGAACTCGCGCAGCGGGCCGACCGGGAGGTCACGCGCGTGCCGATCCCGCCGCTCACGCTCGTCCACGAGCTCGCCAAGCGCGCGCCGAAGGACGCCGTGATCGTGGACGAGTCGATCTCCTCGGCGCAGGGCGTGCGCCACTTCTTCCGCTGCGCCGACCCGAAGAGCTTCTTCGGGATCCGCGGCGGTGGCATCGGCTGGGGGCTGCCGGCCGCGCTCGGCGTCAAGCTCGCGCTCCGCGACCGGCCCGTCCTCGCGCTGATCGGCGACGGCAGCGCCATGTACACGAACCAGGCGCTCTGGACCGCGGCCCGCGAGTCGCTCGCGGTCGTCTACGTGATCTTCAACAACGCGTCGTACCGGATCCTCAAGCAGCGCACACGCGCGCTCAAGGGCTTCTCCGCCGAGGACGATCGGTACGTCGGGATGGACCTCGAGCCGCTCATCGACTTCGTCGGCATGGCGCGGGCGCTCGGCGTCCCGGGCGAGCGCCTGGACAAGGCGCCGGAGATCGCCCCCGCGCTCGATCGGGCGATCGCGAGCGGCGGCCCGTACCTGGTCGACGTCCGCATCGACCCCGCGTTCAAGTGAGACGTTGCACCGTGGCTGCCTGGCCCACTTCCTGACGGGGCGGTCCCAACGAGGAGGCGTCCGATGAATCCGTTCATGCTCCCCCGATGGCGGTTCACCAACTGCTGCGGCCACAGCTGGGGGCACCCGGCGACGCCGCACGGGTCCGCGGTCGCGCCGGACGGCGGGAGCCGTCGGGACTTCCTCAAGACGGCGGTCGGAGGCGTCGCCGGCCTCGCCGCGCTCGGGAGCGTGCCGGCGAAGGCGGCGGCCCAGGTGCGCGTCTTCCCGCCCCCGCCCCCGGCGGTCAGCCCGATCGAGGGGCTGATCGACTTTCACAATCACTGCGCTCCCGACGTCTTCGGGCGGGCGGTGGACGACGACGAGATGGCGCAGCTCTACATGGCCCGCAAGATGGAGGCCGTCGTCCTCAAGAACCATGTGGCGCTCACGGCCGATCGCGCGTGGCTCGTCCGCAAGCACAACCCTGGGATCAAGGCGTTCGGCGGGGTCACGCTGAACGGTGCCGCAGGCGGCCTCAACCCCGAAGCCGTCCAGTGGATGTGGCGGATGCAGGGGGGCTACGGCCGGGTCGTCTGGCTGCCGACCTTCGACGCCGACAACCATGTGAAGCACTTCAAGGACGCCCCGGAGGGCATCAAGGTCGTGGGCGCCGACGGCAAGGCGCTGCCCGCGCTTCGCGAGATCGCGAAGATCTGCGCCCAGCAGAAGCTCGTCCTCTGCACCGGCCACGCCTCGCCGACCGAGGTGCTCGCGATCGTCGACGCCGCGCGCGACGCGGGCTGCGATCGGATCGTCGTCACCCACGCCGAGTTCGACGTCGTCAACATGACGACCGAGCAGATGAAAAAAGCCGCGGCGATGGGCGCCCTGATGGAGATCGATGCGATGGGGCCGCTCATGGGCCCGCAGGCCCACCTCCCCTGGATGCGCCACTGGCGCCAGGTCACGTACAAGGAATCGGCGAGCCACATCAAGGAGGTCGGCGCGCAGCATTTCATTCTGGGCACGGACCTCGGGCAGACGGGCAACCCGTCGCAACCCGACGGCTACGCGATGCTCGTCGCCGGCCTTCTGGCCGAGGGCATCACGCGAGACCAGATCAAGACCATGGGGCGCGAGGTGCCGGGCAAGCTCCTGATGGGTTGAGTGAGGCACGGAGCCGCGGATGGCGATGACGTTCGGGATCCACATCGGCCACATGGGCGGTCCGCTCGAGGAGATGCGCCGCCTCTGGAAATTCGCCGACGCGCAGGGCTTCGACTGGTTCTCCGTCTCCGATCACTTTCAGGAATCTCCGCCCCGCGGTGGTGACCTCGACTGCTTCGAGGCGATCGCGACGCTGACGGCCGCCGCCGTGGAGACCAAGCGCGTCCGGCTCGGCGCCCTCGTCTACTGCGTCGCGTACCGTAATCCCGGGCTTCACGCGAAGTCGCTCACCACCATCGACCACCTCTCCGGCGGCCGCGTCGACTGCGGCCTCGGCGCCGGCTGGCACGAGATCGAGGCGCGCGCCTTCGGCTACGACTTTCCTCGGATCGGGGTCCGAGAGGACATGCTCGAGGAGTACGCGCAGATCATGCGCATGCTCCTCGACCCCGAATCGCGCCGCTCGAGCTTTCACGGCACGCACTTCAGGCTCGAGAACGCGCCGAACAATCCGAAGCCGCTCCAGCCGCGCGTCCCCATCTGGATCGGGGGTCGCGGCGAGAAGCGGACGCTCCGGGCGGCCGCGCGCTACGCCGACGGCTGGAACGCGCCCTACATCGGCCCCGAGGAGTGGATCGCGAAGGGCAAGGTGCTGGACCAGTGGTGCGAGAAAGAAGGGCGCGACCCGAAGACGATCCTCCGCACCGTCAACCTGGGGTTCTACATGGGCGCCGACGGCAAGGGGGCTGCGCGCGGAGAGGAGACCTTCCGACAGCACTGGGGCGATGGCCAGGGGCGAACGGGCTGGCTCCGAGGCACCCCCAAGCAGGCCTCCGAGATGGTCGCCGCCTTCCGCGACGCCGGCTGCGCCCGCGTCAACATCGCCTTCCGCGACGGCCCGTACGACTGGGACGCGCTCCGCGCGTTCGCCCAGGAGGTGGCGGCGAAATCCTAGGGCTCCCGGTCAGTTCCGCGGTGAGCCGGCGAAGTACTCGCGCTGGCGTGACGCGAACGAGCCGCCGAAGTACCTCTTCCACCACGTGTCCGTTTCGTCCAGTCGAGAGACCTGCGCCTTGTCCGGGTCGGGATGTTGGGACAGCCAGTCACGGAACGCGAAGTGGTTGTAGAGCCGCATGAACTCGCCAGCGTAGATATCCGCCACCCGTGTGTCGCCACGGATGATCAGCATGTTCTCGTCGTTGTCCTCGGTGGACGCCTCGCTGAAATTCGCCGACCCGCTCACCACCAGCGGATTCTCGCCGAGCGGATCGACCAGCATGTACTTGGTGTGCAAGTAGCGCACGTTGACGTTTAGTCCGGAGAGGCGTTCGGCGAGCCAGCGGTCAAACGCGCCGTTGCCCAGGTAGGCCCCGATGGCGAACTTGTTCGGCTCCATCTTGCGCAGCGCGATGATCTTCGCCTCGTTGGCCTTTCGCTGCGCCTCGGTTCTGGTCGGGCCGCTCATCTTCTCCATCAGCGCATAGCGCAGCCGCGCCTTGCCGGTGCGGTAGGCGTCCTGGAAGAGATCGTGCATGCCGAAGGCGAAGGTCATGAACAGCGCATCGTCAGCGTCCTTCGCCTGCTTGGCATACCACTCGAGCGCGTCCAGGTCCGGCCGCGGGCTGAAGATCGGCGCGGTTCCCGGCTTCGTCGGGCCGGCCGGAAGCGGCGTCCGGCCCTCGAGCAGCGGCGCAACGACCTTCTTGGCGTCGTTCTTCTTCAGCTCGTTCCAGAGCCAGAGGTACTCCGCGGCGATGTGATTGATCTCACAGACGTGCACCACGTTACTGTGCCCGTAGATCCCGCCCTCACTGAAGTTGGTCGACCCCGTCAGCACGGCCTGTGCCACGCCGCCCTTCGTCAGAATGATGATCTTGTTGTGCGAGAGCTTGAGCCCGGTGGCCTTGCGTGCCTCGCAGATCCCGACCAGCCCGCTCTTCTTGATCGCCGCCTCGTTCTTCGTCTTCTGGGCGTCGTTCATGGCGTGGTAGAGGATGCGCACGTCCGCCTGACGCGTCGCCCACGCCTCTTTCAGGGCGCCCAGCACCCTGGCGTCGCTGAACTCGTAGGCGCTGACCCGCAGCCCCCAGCCGGGGCCCGTGGCCCGTTCGATAAACGCCTTGATCGCCTCGGCCGCCCCGCGCGAGAGCCAATCAAACGCCGCCGGCCCCACGACCGTCGGCGACTTGTCGCCGAAGCGCCGAGTATATTCTTGCGAGGCGGCGGCGCCGCGGTTGAAGTGCACGTGGTGCGGGCTCCCCGCGACCCTCGCCGTCTCCGTCCTGACCTTCACCTCGACCTTCTCCGACGCCTTGAGCTCCGCCGGTGTTCCGCGGAGCGCCACGACCTCGTAGGTGTAGTCGTACCCGGGCTTGGCCGAGAAATCCGACCAGGTGAACCCCTGAATCGGATGCTTGCGCGTCGAGTACAACACGCCCCTGGCCGGATGGGGCTCGACGCTCGCGAACGTCTTGTACGCGCGCAGCCAGTACACCTCGCCCTCCGTATGGTCGTGCCGTCGGATCGCGAAGCCCAGAAGCCCCGGACATGCTTGCTCGGGCAGATTCATGCCGAGGAGCACGACGTGCGTTCCCGCGATAGCCTGAACGCTCAGCGGTCCGTTCTTCTCTTTCTGGCGCATCGTCAGCTCCTCCTCGCGCGACCGGGTGGTACCCTTCAACAGGATGCCACGCCCAGCGCTTCCGCTTCGCGCAGTCGCGGCGTTCTTCCTCGAGCGGCAGCACCTCGGCCGCCCCCGCGCGACCGCGCTGACCGCCAGGCGCCTCGCTCGCTTCGTCGAAGACGTGGGCGGGCTCCAGGTGGATTCCATCAACGTCCTCGATCGCGCTCACTACCTGACGGTGTGGAGCCGCTTCGGCCCGTACGACCGCGCGCGGCTCGACCGGCTCGTCTACCGCCGCCGGCTCCTGTTCGAGTACTGGGCGCACGCCGCCTGCCTCGTGCCGACCTCGATGCTGCCGTGGTGGCGGCGCGCCATGCTCGATTATCGTATCCGGCACACCGGCTGGTCCGACTGGCTGCGCCGGAACGCCAGGGTGTTGAGCCGGGTGAAGGCGGCCGTCCAGGCCAACGGGCCGATGGGCAACGCGGACTTCGACGGCAGGCGCCCGACCGGCGGCCGCGGTGGGTGGTGGGACTGGAAGCCCGTCCAGCACGCGCTCCACTACCTGTGGATGACGGGCGCGCTCGCCGTCCATTCCCGGCACCACTTTCAGAAGCGATTCGACCTTCTCGAGCGAGCGATCCCGGACGCGCTCGGCGTCGAGGCGGCCTCGTCCGAGGAGTTCCGGCGCTGGCACCTCGAGCGCTCCCTGCACGCCATGGGCGCGGCGACCGAGGCCGACCTGAGTCGCTATCTCACCTTCCCCCGCTTCTTGCCGGGCGCCCGCCGGGCCGCGCTCCACTCGATGCACAAGCGCGGCGAGGTCACCGAGATCGACGTCGAGGGAACGCCCGGTCGCTGGCTGGCGCTGACCCGCGACCTGCCCGCCCTGACCCGCGCCGGGCGGCCGCCCGCGCCATCGCACGGGACGACGCTCCTGTCACCCTTCGACTCGCTTCTCTGGCATCGCGACCGCGTGGCGCGCCTGTTCGGGTTCGAATACCGGATCGAGGTTTACACCCCCGGGCCCGAGCGCGTGCACGGCTACTACGCGCTGCCGATCCTCCATCACGGTCACCTCATCGGCCGACTCGACGCCAAGACTCATCGCCCCGAGCGACGGCTGGAGGTCCGTCGCGTGCACTTCGAGCCGTGGTTCGCCGAGGCGCAGGCGCCGCCGGCCGCATCGGGGCGCGTGGACCAGGACGAGGCGCTCGCGGGCTTGGTGGAGGCGATCGGTTCGCTCGCCGCCTTCGTGGGCGCCGCCGAGGTGGCTCTGAGCCGCGTGACGCCGCGCCGGCTCCGGGCGCCGATGGTGCGAATGCTGCGCGGGATGGGCCAGATCGCTCCATAGTTACGCCCCGTGTTCACGGCGCCAGAAGGCACCGCGACGGGATTCCTGTTACCATCCAGCTACCCTAGCTCCGAGAGGCGCGCCCATGGACAGAGAAAGCTCCCAGCTCATCCGGGGACTCGAGGGGGTCGTCGCCGCCCCAACCCAGCTCTGCGACCTCGACGGCACCCACGGCCGCCTGGCCTATCGCGGCTACGACATCACCGATCTCGCGCGCCACGCGAGCTTCGAGGAAGTCGCCCACCTGCTCTGGCACGGCGACCTGCCGACCGGGGGGGAGCTCGACCGCACGACGGTCGCCCTCATCGCGGCGCGGGACATTCCGCGCGAGCTCGTCGAGACGTTCCGCCTCACGCCGAAGGACACCGATCCGATGCGCGCCCTCCAGACGGCGGTGGCGATCCTCGGTATGCGCGATCCGGACGCGACCGACAACTCGCACGCGGCCAACCTCCGAAAGGCTGTGCGGCTCACGAGCCAGATCGCCACGGCGATCTGCGCCCACCACCGGGTGCGGAGTGGCCAGTCGCCGATCCCCGCCGCGCCGGACCTCGGGCACGCCGCCAACTTCCTCTACATGCTGACGGGCAGGCGTCCGTCCACCGTGACGGCCAAGGCCTTCGACGCGAGCCTCACCCTCTACGCCGAGCACGAGCTGAACGCCTCGACCTTCACGACGCGCGTCATCGTCTCGACGCAGTCGGACATGCACTCGGCCGTGGCGGGCGGCGTGGGCGCCCTCAAGGGCCCGCTCCACGGCGGCGCGGGCGAGGCGGTCATGCGCACGCTGATGGAGATCGGCGAGGTCGCCCACGTGGACGCCTTCGCCGAGCGGGCGCTCGCCGAGAAGCGGCGGCTCATGGGGTTCGGTCATCGCGTGTACAAGGCGGGCGACCCGCGGGCGGCGATCCTGCGCGGCATGGCCGAGGAGGCCTGCCGCCAGTCGGGCCAGTTCAAGTGGTACGAGATGGCCGTCAAGCTCCACGCGCGCATCAACGCCGCCAAGGGGCTCATCCCGAACGTGGACTTCTACTCGGCGCCCCTCTTCTACTCGCTCGGCATCCCCGTGGATCTCTTCACGCCCGTGATCGCGGCGGGACGCATCGCAGGCTGGACGGCGAACATCCTCGAGCAGCACGACGACAACCGGCTCATCCGCCCGCGCGGCGAGTACGTCGGCCCGAAGCGGCGCGCGTTCGTCTCGGTGGACAAACGTGCCTGAAGCAGGCCACCCGGAGCCAGTGGAATGAGAAGCGACATCCGGAACGGAGCCGCGTCGCGCCTCGTCTCGGGCCACCCACCGATGGCACCCGCCTCGCGGACCCCGTTACAGTGAAACAGAGCCTCACCCGGAAGCTCATCGAATCGCACCTCGCGTCGGGCAAGCCCGTCGCCGGCGAGGAGATCGGTCTCACCGTGGACCAGGCGCTCCTCACCGACACGAACGGCACGATGGCGTGGCTCCAGTTCGAGGCGATGGGTTTCCAGCGCGTGGTCCCCCCGTGCGTCGTCACCTACATCGACCACAACGTCTACCAGGTGGACTCGCGCAACTCCGACGACCACCGCTACCTCCAGACCGCCGCGCGCCGTTACGGGGCGGTCTTCTCCAAGCCCGGCAACGGCATCTGCCACCAGGTGCACCTCGAGAGCTTCTCGGTGCCCGGCCAGACGCTGCTCGGCACCGACAGCCACACGCCGCTCTGCGGCGCCGCCGGCATGCTGGCGATCGGCGCGGGTGGCCTCGACGTCGCCGTCGCGATGGGTGGCGGCCCCTACCCCTTCACGATGCCCGAGGTCGTGCGCGTGTGGCTCACCGGCGAGCTCCAGCCGTGGGTGACGGCGAAGGACGTGATTCTCGAGCTCCTGCGCCGTCTCAGCGTCCGTGGCGGCACGGGGAAGATCTTCGAGTACGCCGGACCCGGGGTCGCCGCGCTCTCGCTCCCGCAGCGGATGACCCTCGCCAACATGGGGGCCGAGCTCGGGCTGACGACGAGCGTCTTCCCATCGGACGCGGTCACCCGCGACTACTTCCGTCGCCTCCATCGGAAGCACGCGTGGACCTCGCAGGCGGCGGACGACGACGCCCAGTACGATGACCGCTTCGAGCTCGACCTCGCCGCGGTCACGCCCCTCGTCGCGCTGCCCGGCTCGCCCGACCGCGTGGTGCCCGTCGCGGAGGTCGAGGGGACGAAGGTCGAGCAGGTGATGGTGGGCTCGTGCACCAACGGCTCGTGGGAGGACATGTGGGCGGTCACGCAGGTGCTTCAGGGTCGGCACGTGCACCCCGACGTCTCGTTCGTCCTGTTCCCCGGGAGCCACAGGATCCTCGAGACCATGGCGCGCGAGGGGCTGCTCGCCGACCTCCTCGCCTCCGGCGCGCTGATTTCTGAGCCGACGTGCGGCTCGTGCGCGGGCATCGGCCACGTGCCGGCGGCCGGCACGAAGAGTCTTCGCGCGTTCAACAGGAACTTCCCGGGCCGGAGCGGCGTGAAAGGCGACGAGGTCTACCTCGCCTCCTCGGTCACGGCGGCGGCGTCCGCGCTGACGGGCGCGATCACCGATCCGCGGACGGCGGGCACGCCAGCCTCCCTCTATCTGCCCGAGAGCTTCGCCGCCTCGAGCGCCGGGCTCGTCACGCCGGACGGCCAGGGCGAGGTCATCCGCGGGCCCAACATCAAGGCGGTCCCGCTCGGCGAGCCCGTGGCCGAGCGTCTCGAGGCGCCCGTGCTGCTGAAGCTCGGCGACAAGATATCGACCGACGACATCTCTCCCGCCGGTGCCGCGGTGCTCGTCTTCCGCTCCAACATTCCGGCGATCGCCGAGTTCTGCTTCAAGTACGTTGACCCGGAGTTCGCCGCGCGCGCCAAGGCGGCCGGACGCGGGATCGTCGTCGCGGGCGAGGTCTATGGCCAGGGGTCCTCGCGCGAGGCCGCGGCGATCGGCCCCATGTACCTCGGCGTGCGCGCGGTGCTCGCCAAGTCGTTCGCGCGGATCCATCGGGCGAATCTGATCAACTGGGGCGTCGTTCCGCTCACGTTCGACGATCCGTCGGCCTACGACGCGCTCGAGCGTGACGACCGGCTGCGCCTCGACGGCCTCAGGCAGGCACTCGCCGCCGGCGACCGCGTGAGCATCCTGGACACGCGCCGGGGCCGGCGCTTCTCGGCCTCCTGCGTCCTGACGGCCCGCGAGCGCGACATCCTCCTCGCGGGCGGGCTCCTCGCCCACACGTCCAAGGGCGGCCCGTGACGCAACGACGCGTCCGCGCCGTCTACATGCGGGGCGGGACGAGCCGCTGCCTCGTCTTCCGGGCCGCCGATCTGCCGGGCATGGGCGCCGAGCGCGATCGGATCCTCCTCGCGGCGCTCGGGAGCCCGGATCCCTACGGCCGCCAGCTCGACGGGCTCGGCGGCGGCATCTCGTCGCTCTCGAAGGCGTGCATCGTCGGGCCGACGTCCCACCCGGAGGCCGACGTGGACTACACCTTCGCGCAGGTCGAGGTGACGAGGCCCGTCGTGGACTACAAGGGCAACTGCGGCAACTGTTCCTCCGCCGTCGGGCCCTTCGCCATCGACGAGCACCTCCTCCCGGCGGTCGAGGGCGAGACGCGCGTACGCATCCACAACACCAACACGCGGAAGCTCATCGTCGCCCACGTCCCCGTGAAAGACGGCGAGGCTCAGGTGGCGGGCGACTTCGAGCTCGCGGGTGTCCCGGGCCGCGGCGCCCGGATCGCGCTCGACTTCCTCGACCCGGGCGGCGCGGGCAGCGGACGCCTGCTCCCCACGGGGAACCCGCGCGACGTGGTGGACGGCATCGAGGCCTCGCTCGTGGATGCGACGAATCCCGTCGTCTTCGTCCGCGCCAAGGACCTCGGCCTCGCCGGGATCGAGACACCGCTTGCGATCGACGCCGACCGTTCGCTGGCGGCCCGCCTCGAGGCGATCCGTGTCGAGGCGGCGCGCCGCATGGGGATCCCGGGAAGCTCGGCGGTGCCCAAGGTCGCGGTCGTGACGCCGCCAGTGGACTTCACGGCTCTCGACGGCGCGCGGTACCGGCTCGATCAGGTCGACCTCCTCGCCCGCGTGATCTCGATGGGCAACTGCCACCGCGCGTTCGCGCTGACCGCCGCCATGTGCCTCGCGGTCGCCGCCCGCGTGGAAGGCACCGTGGTCCGTGAATGTGTCCCGTCCGTGAGCGGCGACGTGCGACTGGGCCATCCGTCGGGGGTCCTGCCGATCGACGCCGCGGTGCGCGTCCGTGACGGGGCGCCCTGGGCCGAGCGGGTGACCGTCTACCGGACGGCGCGCCGGCTCATGGAGGGCTTCGTCCGCGTCCCCTGACGTACCCCTGTTAACCGGGGTCTTGACCGTCGAGTTCCGCGGTTGGATCCCCGCCGACGGCAAGTCGGCTCGCCCCTCCCGAACCCGCCGGCCGGCGGCGCGGTGACCGGGCGTTGAGAGCAGGGGCTACGTTTCCGAAAAATCAGATCCTTTTGTGTTGCGTTGCCTGACGCTTTAGGATAGTGAGTTGACATGGCCGGGCGCGACGTCCTGATCGTCGACGATGACCGTCAGGTCCGCGAGGTGCTCCACCAGATCTTCGTCGCTGCCGGCTACAAGTGCGTTCTGGCCAAAGACGGGGACGAAGGGCTGCAGGTGTTCAAGGCGGGACGCCCGCCACTCGTCGTGACCGACCTCAAGATGCCGGGCATCGCGGGCATCGAGCTCCTCCGCCAGGCGCGCGCGGTCGACGGCGACGTGGCCGTGATCGTGCTGACCGACGCCGCTGACTGGAAGAACGCCATCGAGAGCCTGAAGCTCGGTGCGCACGCCTTCCTCATGAAGCCGATCAACATGGATGAGCTGCTCATCACCGTTGAGCGCGCGCTGGAGCGCCGTCAACTCCTGATCGAGCGCCGCGAGCACCAGCAGGATCACGGACAACGCCAGGAGGCGCCGCGCGAGATCCTGATCGTCGAGGACGACCCCGTGCACCGCGACCTTTTCAATCGGATGTTCCTCTTTGCTGGCTACAAGTGCCTGCTGGCCAAAGACGGGGGTGACGGGCTCGAACTGTTCCGGCGATCGCGACCGCCGCTGATCTTAACCGAGTTCAAGATGCCGGTGATGAGTGGCGGTGAGCGCGTGGCCGGCGCGGGCATCGAACTGCTCAAGCAGATCGGCCAGGAGGACCCGGACGCGGCCGTCATCGTCCTGGGTAACCCGTCGTACGGCGCGGCCGACGTGAAGACCCTGGTTGCGAGCCTCAAGCTCGGCGCGTACGCCTTCTTCTGGAAGCCCGTGAGCAACGACGATCTGCTGTTCGCCGCTGAGCGAGCCATCGAACGGCGTCAGCTCCTGATCGAGCGCCGCCAGCGTGAGGAGGGAGTCTAGTTCCCACGCTGGCCGTCGCTTCGACGGCGGGCCGGGGCTCCCGGAGCCGCTCCGCCCGGCCGCTGGATCAGTCAACCGCCGCAGCGTTCCCGGCCGGTCGTCGACGGGTCGTTCATCTTCCCGTGACGTACCCCTGTTAACCGGGGTCCTGACCGTCGAGTTCAGCGGCTGGATCCCCGGCAACGGCAAGTCGGCTCGCCCCTCCCGAACCCGCCGGCCGGCGGCGCGGTGACCGGGCGTGGAGAGCGGGTGCCACGTTTCCGAAAAACCAGATCCTCTTGTGTTGCGCTGCCTGACGCCTTCTGATAGTGCGTTGACATGGCCGAGCGCGACGTCCTGATCGTCGAGCACGACCCGAAAGTGAGCGAGGTGTTACGCCTCATCTTCGAGGTGACAGGCTACAACTGTCTGCTCGCCCTCGACGGCCGCGAAGGCGTGGAGGTGTTCAAGGCGGGACGCCCGCCGCTCGTGGTGACCGACCTCAGGACGCCGGGCATGACCGGGATCGAGCTCCTCCGCCAGGTGCGCGCGGTCGACGACGACGTCGCCGTGATCGTGCTGACCGACGCCGCTGACTGGAAGAACGCCATCGAGAGCCTGAAGCTCGGCGCGTACGCCTCCCTCATGAAGCCGATCAATATGGACGAGCTGCTTATCACCGCTGAGCGCGCGCTAGAGCGCCGTCAACTCCTGGTCGAGCGCCGCCAGCATCAGCAGGCCCACGGGCAACGCCAGGAGGCGCCGCGCGAGGTCCTGATCGTCGAGCACGCCCGCCAAATCCGCGAGTTGTTGTGTGAGATCTTCCTCAGTGCGGGCTACACGTGCCTGACGGCCAGCGACGGCGACGAAGGGCTCGAAGTGTTTCGAAAGGCGCGACCGCCGCTGATCGTCACCGAACTTAATATACCGGCGCCGCTGATGGTCACCGAACGCAATATCCCGGTGACACTTGGCGGTGAGAAGATGGCCGGCGCGGGTATCGGGTTGCTCAGGCTGGTCCGCCAGGAGGACCCGGACGCGGCGGTCCTTGTCCTCGGCGGGAAGATGGACTTGAAGATCCATGCCGCGTGCCTGAAACTCGGCGCGTACGCTCACCTCTGGAAACCCGTGCTCATGGACGAGCTGCTGATCGCCGCTGAGCGAGCCATCGAACGGCGCCAGCTCCTGATCGAGCGCCGCCAGCGCTAGGAGGGATCCTAGTTCCCGCCGCTGGCCGCCGCTTCGACGACGGGCCGGGGCTCCCGGAGCTGCTCCCGCCCGGCCGCTGGATCAGTCAACCGCCGCACCGTTCCCGGCCGGTCGTCGACGGGTCGTTCATCTTCCCGTGAGCCGGCTCTATCTCTCCACGGCGAAGGACGAGATCGCGCGGCGGCGGGCCCTCGTCCCCACGGGCCAGGTCGTCGAAGCGTGGCCCGACCTCGTCGAGCCCGGCGCGTTCTGGCTCGGCGACGAGTCGAAGGCGCTCCTCGAGCGTGACGGCCCGCCGATCCCCGTCAGGCTCGCGTTGCCCACCGACCGCGTGGAGGTCTATTACGGCCCGCAGCTGACCGACGTCGAGTCGCTCCCCCGCGAGGAATCCCTGCGGGCGCGGGTCGTGTCCGGGCGCGGCATCGCCGCCGCGTGGATCACCCTGGACCGCTTCGGCCACCGCAACACCTTCGAGCCCCAGTCGCCGGCCGATCCGGTCTTCAACCTCCGGCGGGTCGGCGGCGGCAAGGGCCATCTCTGGCGGCTGTTCCGAACGAAGCAGGATGCGATCGTCTACATGGTCGAGGCCTACGGGAGGGAGGCCGAGGGCGCCGAGTGGGCGCGGGCCCTCACGATCGAGGGCTTCGAGGACCTCGTCAAGCGCGACGCGAGCGCCCTCGACGGACCTCCCCCATGACCACGGCGCTCGACAGGCCGGCCGCGCAGGATCGGCGGGAGCGCGTGTACCGGGTCGTCCGCGCGATCAGCCGTTTCTGGCTCTGGTTCTTCTTCAAGTCGGTGGACGTGCGCCATCCCGAGCGCGTGCCCGACGCCGGCCCGGTGCTCCTCTGCATCAATCACCCGAACAATTTCATCGACTCGCTGCTCGTCGGAGCGGCTATCCGGCGGAAGGTCCACTACCTTGCCACCGCCGGGCTCTTCCACCGCCGACTCGTCGCGGCGTTTCTCCGGGCCTGCGGGGCGATCCCCGTCTACCGCAGGCAGGACGATCCGGACCGCATGGAGAAGAACACCGACACGTTCGCGGCGTGTGCCGACGCGCTCGCCGAGGGCCGCGTCATCGCGATCTACCCGGAGGGGACGACGCACGCAGAGGCGCGCGTCCGGCGCATCAAGACGGGCGCGGCGCGCATCGCGCTCGCGCACGAGGCCGAGCACCCGGGCGCGCTCCGCCTGATTCCCGTCGGGCTCACCTTCGACGCGCGCAAGTCATTCCGGGCGCGCGTGCTCGTCTCGTTCGGCCCGCCCGTGCCCGTGACGCCGTACCGCGAGGCGTACCGCCAGGATCCGGTGGCGGCCGTGGAGGCGCTCACGACGGCCGTCCAGTGGGCGATGGAGGCCGAGGTGGTGCACGTCGAGCGGATCGACGCGACCCAGCTCGTGCGCGCCGTCGAGGAGCTCTACCGCGACGAGCTGGGGCGCGAGCTCACGGAGGAGGGCGGGGTCCCGCGCAAGCGGATCGACCCGATTCGCCTCTCGCGGGCCATCGTGGGCGCGGTGAGCCACTTCCGGGCGCGCGATCCCGCGCGCGTCGAGCGGCTCTGGCAGCGGATCGAGGGCTACCGCGCGCTGCTCGCGGAGTACCACGTCAAGGACGAAGCGGTGCGAGCTCGGCTCGATGCGCCGCGGCGCGCGCGCCGGCTTCGGCTGGGCTGGCAAGCCGTCGTCGGCCTTCCCCTCTTCGCCTACGGCGCCTCGGTGAACTTCCTCCCGTACTGGATCCCGCGCTGGACGGCGCGCCGGATGGCGCGGAAGGAGACGGACTACGCGACGTGGCGGTTCCTGGCGTCGGTGGTCGCGTATCCCCTCTTCTGGGGAACCGAGGTCTGGCTGGTCGCCCGGGTGCTCGGCGCGGCGTGGGCGCTGGCCTTCGCCCTGTCGCTCCCGCTCTCGGGCGCCGTCGCCTACCGGTACTGGGTGGGCGCCGGGCGCCTCAGGAGCCGCCTGCGACTCAACGTCCTCACGCTCACACGGGAGCACGTCGCCCGGCGGCTCACGGCCGAGCGGCAGGCGATCATCACCGAGTTCGAGCGCGCCAAGGCCGAGTATCTGGCCGACACGAAGGGGAGCTCGTTTTGACCGTTCGCCTGCTCGAGGAGATGTCCTCGCCGGCGCTCGACGCGCTCGACCGCGCACGGACCGTGATCGTCCTGACCGTGAGTCCGCTCGAGGAGCACGGTCCGCACCTGCCCGTCGGCGTGGACGCGATCGCCGCGCGACACTTCGCGGAGTCCATCGCCGAGCGCCTGGTGGCGGCGCGGCCAGGCTGGACGGTCGTGCTGGCGCCGACGCTCCACCTCGGCACCTTCACGTTCGACGCCACGGGGACCATCAGCGTGCGCCAGCGCGTCGTACGCGACGCGCTCGTGGACTACGGGGCGTCGCTCGCCCGCGCCGGCTTCCGCTACATCCTCGTCGCGAACGGCCACGCCGGGCCCGGCCATCTCGCGGCACTCGACGAGGCGGCCGCGGCCGTGTCCGGACGGTACGGGATCACGATGGCGTCGTTCACGGGCCACCTCGCGTGGCAGTTCCTGCGTGGACGCTACCTCGACAAGATCGGAGCGGCGCTCGGCCGCCCGCTCTCGGACGAGGAGCGCCAGGCGTTCGCGGAGGACGCCCACGGCGGCTGGTGGGAGACCTCGCTGATGCTGCTCGTCCGCCCGGACCTCGTGGACGGAGCCTACCGGGCGCTCCCACCGGCGCGCTACCCGCTCGCGGCGCGCGTGCTGCCGAACTACCCGCTGAGGAATGGCGGCCGTGGCTACGTCGGCCACCCTGCGCTGGCCGATCCGGCCTTCGCCAAGGCAACGACCGAGGTCCTGATCGCCGAAACGATGGCGCTGATCGAGGGTCTGCTCGAGGGCCGGATTCGTCCCGCCGACCGCCGCTCGCCCTTCTTCGCGCTCCCGTTCTTTCGCACCGACTTCTGGCCTCTCGCGACGACGGCCCTGGCGCTGATCGCCGCGGCGGCGATCGCCCTGTTAGTGAGGAGATCGGATCGATGAGCGCAGCCAGGTCGCTAGGATGAGACGCGACATGCTGAACGGAGCCGTTGCCGGACGGAGCCACTTCGTGCCCACGGCACGCCGCCCACGGAGTGTGCCGGCCCCGCGGCGCCCGCTACAGTGATCGACCTCGACGCCAAGGACGGCGTCGCGTGGCTCCGCCTCAACCGCCCCGCGGCGCTCAACGCGCTCGACCGTTCCCTCACGGGAGCCCTCGAGCAGACGCTCGCGCGCGTGGCCGCGATGGATGACGTCACGGTCCTCGTCGTCACCGGCCGCGGGCGCGCCTTCTGCGCCGGCAACGACCTCGCCGAGATGACGACGCTCACCGGGGACGAGGCGGAAGCCCTGGCAACCCGGCAGGCCGCGCTCCTCGACCGCTTCGCCCACCTGCCGCAGGTGACGATCGCCGCGATCGACGGCTGGGCCCTCGGCGGCGGCCTCATGCTCGCGGCGGCACAGGACCTCCGCGTGGCCTCCGACCGCGCACGCTTCGGCCTCCCCGAAGTCACGCTGGGCTTCAACCCCGCCTACGGCATCGCCCGTCTGCTCGACGTCGTGGCCGGGGGGTGGGCGTGTGAGCTCCTGCTGACCGGCCGGACGATCCACGCGAGCGAGGCGCTTCGCATGGGTCTCGTCAATCGCGTCGTCGCGCCGCCGACGCTCGAGGCGAGCGTCGCCGCGCTGGCGGCGGACATCGCGCGCGCACCCCGCGCGAGCCTCGCGGCGACGAAGGAGGTCGTCGCGGCTATCCGGAGAGGCGAGCGGGACCGCAGCCCTGAGGCGTACGGCGCCGCGCTCCGCACGAGCCCAGAAGCGCGCGCACGGATCCGCGCCTTCGTGGAGCGGAAGCGGAGGGCGAGCCGCTGAGGCGCGCGGCGCCGCGCGGACGCCGTTACGCCCTGGTCCGGTGCATCTGTGCGTCGGCCTCGCGGAGCAGCTCATCGGGCGTGTCCGGAGGCGACGGACTGTAGGCGACTCCGACACTACAGCGGATGTGGTCGACCGGCAGGCCGCGCTTTCCCGCCAGTTGTGCGATCCGGTCCCGCACGCGAGCCGTCACGATGTCGGTCGCGCCGGGCCCCGCATCCGGGAAGAAGACCGCGAATTCGTCGCTCCCGTGGCGTGCGAGGAGGTCCGTGGTGCGCGTCGCCTCGACGAGCGCGTCGGCCACGGCCCGCAGGACGTCGTCGCCGACGCCATAGCCAAAGCGGTCGTTGATCGCCCTCAGCTGAACGATGTCGAGCACGAGCATCAGCGCGCCGGTTCCCCGCCGGCGGGCCACGGCGGCGAGGCGTTTGTACTGGTCGTCGAACGCGCGGCGGCTCGCGAGCCCCGTCACCGGGTCGGGCGCGTATCGGGACAGCCGGCGGTCGGTCTCGGCGAGCCGCCCGGCCACCGTCCGGAGCAGGGCCAGCGCAAGCCTGACCGAGGTCTCAAGCACGCGCAGGAAGTCGTTCCGGTTGAGCACGAGGCAGTGCGTCCGCTCGATGGCCACCACCGTCGCCGACCGCGCTCGGTTGCGGATGACGGCGAGCTCACCCAGGATCTCGCCTTCGCCGAACTCGCTCAGGATCACCTCCGTGGGGCTGCCGGGGGCGGTCTCGAGCGCGCGGGCGCGACCCGCGAGGATCACGAAGAGGCGGTCGGGCGGGTCGCTCTCCTGGATGATCGAGTGGCCCGCGGCGAAGACCTCCTCGGACGCCTGCGCGATCAGCAGCTCGCGCTCCTCGTTCGTGAGTGACCCGAAGAGCGGCACCGACGCGAGCAGGCTCGCGCGGCGGGACCGGAGGTCGACGCGGTCGGCGTCCTCGGCCGGCCGCGCCCGCAGGCCACGCGTTGCGTCGGAGGCCACCCGCGTGCGCGAGAGCCAGGCGCGAACCCGCGCCCGCAGCATCGGCGGGCTGAAGGGCCGGGCGAGGTAGTCGGTGGAGGCCGCCTCGGCCGGGGCGACGACGTCAGCCGCCTCGGAGCCGTCCGCGAGCACGACGACGGGAAGGTTTCCCCGGCCGAGGCGTGCGCGCAGCGTGGCGAGCGCGCCCTCACCGGTGAGCAGCCCGCGGTCGATGATCGCGAGGTCCGGCCGGAGCTCCGACCCCCGGCTGAGCACGGCCGACATGTCCGCGAGGCGGAGCAGAACGAGAGCATCCTCGCCCAGGACCTCCTCGATCGCGGCGATCTCCTTGTCGTCGCCGCTGACGACCAGCACGCGCCCGCCCGCGATCTGCCGGTGCTGGAGCGCGGAGGCGGCGCCCACGTCGCGCGCGGAGCCGTTGCCGGAGAGCTCGAGCTCGAGGCCCTCGCGCGCCGCGAGCACCTCGAGCGCCGCCCCGCGCGAGACCGCGCGCGCCCGCGCCTCGGACTCGATGCGCTCCATGATCGTATCGTCGTGCTGCGGGTCGTGGTGGAAGAGGGCCAGGCGACGCGCGCCCGCCGCCAGCGCGACGTCGACCGCGTACTCGAGGGGACTGTGTCCCCAGCCGACCTTGCTCCGGTACTCCTCCTCGGTGTACTGCGCGTCGTGGATGACCAGGTCGGCGCCGCGCATGAACGCGATGTGACGCTCATCACCCGGGTGCTGCGACACCCGGCCCGGCACACTCCAGAACGGCTCGTGGTCAGTCATATAGGCCACGGTCGCACCGCCGCTCGACAGCCGGTACGCGATCGTGGGCGCGGTGTGGTTCAGGTACTGCGTCTCCACCAGCACGTCGCCGACGCGGAGGAAGCCCTCGTCGAGCTCGGTGTAGTGGATGCGGCTCTGCAGCTCGCGGAGTTTCACGGGGAAATACGAATACTCCATCTGCCCGGCCATCGCCTCCTCGAGCCCGCGCTGGAAACCGAGGGGCGCGTAGATGTTCAGCTCGGCGCCGGGCCGAAAGGCGGGGACGAAGAACGGGAAGCCCTGGATGTGGTCCCAGTGCGTGTGGCCGATGAAGAGGTGGATCCGCATCGGCTGCGGCATCGTCCGAACGAGGTGCAGGCCGAGCCCGCGGGCGCCGGTGCCACAGTCGAGGACGATGACGGTCCCGTCGGCGGCGCGCACCTCGGTGCACGACGTGTTGCCGCCGTAGACGGCCGTCGTGCGTCCGGGCGTGGCGATGGAGCCGCGGGTCCCCCAAAAGCGCACGTACATGGTAAGTCTTACGACTATCACACCGGCGCCGGCTTTGGAAATTCGGGCGTCCGGGCGCGCCGAACCGGCCCGCGCCGGAGTGTGATACAAAGCGGCGGGTGACCAAGCGCGGACGCGCAAGGAGGACGTCATGAGGACGACTCGGCGAAGCTTTCTGAGGCTGGTGGGCGCCGGAGCTGCCGCGGCGACGGTCCGGCTCGACGCTCCACCAGCGTTCGCGCAGGCCGGCCACCCGGTGAAGCTCGGCGTGCTCACGATCCGTGCGGGCATCGCGGCCCCGGTGGGCGCCGCTGGATTGCGCGGGACCGAGTGGTGGCTCGAGCGCGTCAACCGGGCCGGGGGGATCCTCGGGCGTCCCGTGCAGCTGGTCGTCGAAGAGGAATCGAACCCCAAGGACACCGTCGAGCGCTACCGGAAGCTCGTCCTCCAGGACAAGGTGGAGGCGGTGCTCGGCGGCATCTCGACCGGAGTGACGCTGGCGCTCGGCCCGGTGGCCGAGGACCTCGGGACACCATGGCTCTCGTGGGACGGCACCACGCAGAAGGGCGTCGAGGAAACGATGCCGAACCCCCGTTGGGCCTTCAAGAGCGTGGACAACGAGGTCGAGGCCATCGTCGCCGGCATGCTCACCGCCAGGCACTTCAAGGGGATCAAAACCGTCGCCGGCATCGGGAACGACTACTCCTACGGCCACGACTGCTGGCAGGCCTACCAGGCCGTCCTCAAGCGATACACGCCGGACGTGAAGTTCGTGCTCGAGCTTTTTCCCAAGCTCGGCGTCACGGACTTCACCTCGCACCTCGCCGCCATCCAGCAGTCGAGGGCGGACCTCCTCATGTGCTCGTTCTGGTCGGGCGACGCGACGATCATCCTGAAGCAAGCGGCCGCGGTCGACCTCTTCAAGACGATGAAGGGCGCGTTCACCACGGCGGGCGGCGTCCACGATTCGCTCAAGAAGAACTTCACGCCCGAAGGGTTGCTGCTCGGCTACAACACGATGTACTTCGACGATCCGAAGGGCTCGGCGCTCCTCAAGCAGTTCGTCCGCGAGTACAAGGCGAAGTACGCCGAGTACCCGCCGTACGAGTGCGACCACGCCTACTTCTGTGCCGAGTCGTACAAGGCCGCCGTCGAGAAGGCCGCCGCGGGGAGCACGAAGTGGCCCGAGAAGGCGACCGTCGTCCGGGCGCTCGAGGGCATCGAGGTCGAGTCACTCTCGGGGCGGCGCAGCTGGCGCGAGGACCACGTCCACATGTGCAACTTCTACCAAGGGATCACGACGCACAAGAACCCCTACGACTTCGTCACGATCGACCCGGTCGAGGTCGTCTCGACGAAGGTGGCGATGAAGCCCGCCGGCACGAAGCTCTTCGACTGGATCAACTCCTGGAAGATCTAGCGCGGGCCGTCGTCAATGTCGTGCTCAGCGGGGTGTTCCACGGGAGCATCCTCTTCCTGGTGTCGGCGGGGCTTCAAGTCGTCTTCGGCGTGCAGAAGATCTTCAACCTCGCGTGCGGCTCCTTCTACGCGCTCGGCGCCTACGTCGGGGTCTCCGCGGTCGGCTGGTACGTGGGGGCGGGCGGGCCGCCCGCGCTGTTCATCGCGCCGCTGGCCGTCGCGGGGCTCGCCGTGGGCGCGGTCGGTGTCCCCGTCGAGCGCGGACTCCTCCGCTTCGTCTACGACCGCGACGAGACCTTCCAGCTCCTCTTGACCTTCGCCATCGTCCTCATGATGGAGGACGCGATCCGGATGACGTGGGGCACGTCGCCCCGCTCCACCTCCGGCCTCTACCTGACCTACGGCCGCGTGGGCGTCCTGGGGACGACGGTGCCCGTGTACAACCTGATCGTGATCGGCGCCAGTCTCGCCATCGCCGTGCTCATCGGCTGGCTCCTGACCCGCACCACCTTCGGCTGGATCATCCGCGCCAGCGCCGACAACCGGGAGATGACGGAGGCGCTCGGCGTGGACATGCGGCGCCTCCACACGACGGTCTTCACGCTCGGCACGGCCCTGGGCACCCTGGGCGGCGCGCTCGTCATTCCGGCGACGGCGGCGATGAGCGAGATGGGCATCGAGCTGATCGTGGAGGCCTTCGCCGTCGTCGTGATCGGCGGCCTCGGGTCCATGCGGGGCGCCTTCGTCGGTGCGCTCGTCGTCGGCGTGCTCAGGTCGATCGCGATCTCCGTGTACCCGGAGCTCGAGATGCTCCTGATCTACCTCATCGTGATCGCGGTGCTCGTGCTCCGGCCGCGCGGCCTCTTCGGCGGTCCACCGGCGTGAGCGGCCGGCTCGTCCTCGCCCTGGCGCTCGGCGCGACCGTCCTGGCGCCCCTCGTCGCGCCGACCTACCACGTGCTCTTGATGCTGCCGTTCATGGCCTACGCGGTGGCGCTCCTGGGGCTGAACCTCCTCTTCGGATACACGGGCCTCGTCTCCTTCGGGCACGCACTGTTCCTCGGCGTTGGCGCGTACACCGGCGCGTTCCTCACGAGCGTCTTCAAGGTCCGCTCGATGGAGGTGATCCTCGTCGCCGCGGCGGCGCTCGGCGCGCTGGTGGCGGCCCCGGTCGGCGCCCTCTGCGTACGCTACGTGAAGATCTACTTTGGGATGCTCACGCTCGCGTTCGGCATGGTCTTCTACACGTTCGTGCTGAAGTTCTACCGCCTGACGGGCGGCGACGAGGGCATGCCCTTCCTGCGCCCGACCCTTCTCGGGAGGAGCATCGAGGGTCTGCCGAAGACCGACTACCTCGCCGGCCCCTACTACTACTACTCGCTGGCCGTGCTCGTCCTCGCCACCCTCGTCATGTGGCGCATCGTCCACTCCCCGTTCGGCCTCTGCCTCAAGACGATCCGCGACAACCCGACGAAAGCCGAGACGCTCGGCATCGGCGTCGCGCGCTATCGCTGGTGCGCCTTTGTGATCTCCGCCGTCTACGCCGCGGTCGGCGGCGCCCTCCTCGGCCCGCCGACGGGCAACGTGGACCCGACGCTCGCCTACTGGACGCAGTCGGGCAACATCGTTTTCATGACGCTGCTCGGCGGGTTCGCGAGCTTCTTCGGACCCGTCCTCGGCGCCTTCGTCTTCATCTACCTCCAGGATTGGGTGATGTCGGTCGTCCCGTTCTGGCGCCTGATTTTCGGCGCGATCCTCGCCGCGATCGTCATCGCCGCTCCTGGCGGGCTCGCGGGGCTCTGGGTCAGGCGGCCGTCCGTCGAGGCTTCGTCCTCGTGATCCTCCGGGCCGAGGGGCTCCGGAAGCTCTACGGCGAGTTCTGCGCCCTCGACGGCGTGAGCCTCGCCATCAGCGCGGGCGAGTTCGTCTCGATCATCGGGCCAAACGGGGCGGGCAAGTCCACGCTCGTCAACGTCCTCACCGGCGTCCTCCGCCCCACCGCTGGCGCCGTCACCTTCAGAGATCGCGACGTGAGTGGGATCGGCCCCGCCCGCCTGGCCCGGCTCGGGATCGCGCGGTCCTTCCAGCTCGTCCAGGTCTTCCCCGACCTCACGGTGCTGGAGACACTCCAGGCGGCGGTGGTCTCACGCCTCGGGCACGGCGCGCGCCTCTTCGCGTCCCTCGCCGCCGACCGCGCCGTTCGGGAGGGCGCGCTCGAGATCGCCGAGCTGTTCGGCCTGGGCCGGAAGCGTCACGTGCCCGCCAGGCACCTGCCGCAGGGTGACAAGAAGCTCCTCGACGTCGCGTCGGCATTCGCGCTGCGGCCTCAGATCATCCTGCTCGACGAGCCGACGTCCGGCGTGAGCACGGCGGATAAGACGGCGATCATGGAGACGCTCGTCTCCGCCTCGAAGCGGATCGGCGTCCAGGCGATCATTCAGGTCGAGCACGACATGGACATCGTCTTCGGCTACTCCGACCGGATCATCGCCCTCCACGAGGGTCGCGTGCTCGCCGACGGCCCGCCGGCCGCGATCGAGGCAGACCGGCGCGTCGTCGACACGGTCATCGGCCGGCGCGCCCGGGCGCGGTGAGGGCCGGCCGATGCTGACCGTGGATGCGGTCGACGTGTTCATCCAGGCGAGCCACATCTTGCGGTCCGTGTCGCTCGGCGTGGGGCCACGTGAGGTGGTGTGCCTCGTGGGCCGGAACGGTGCGGGGAAGACGACGACCCTGCGCACGATCATGGGGTACCTGCGCCCGCGCGCGGGCGGCGTCGAGTTCCGCGGCCACCCCATCCACGGCCGACGGACGCACGAGATCGCGCGGCTCGGCGTCGGCTGGGCGCCGGAGGACTGCGGGATCTTCGGCGACCTCACCGTGGCCGAGAACATCGAGATCGCCACCCGGACGCGGCCCGGGGGACGGCCTGCCACGGAGCGCATCGAGCTCGCCTTCCGCGTCTTCCCGATGCTCCGGCGGTACGCGGGGCGCAAGGGCCCGGAGCTGAGCGGTGGCGAGCGGAAGATGCTCTCGATCGCGCGCGCCCTCGCGCTCGACCCCGAGCTGCTCGTGCTCGACGAGCCCTTCGAGGGGCTCGCGCCCGCGATCATCCCGGCCGTGAGCGAGGGGCTCGCGGCGATCACCGAGCTCGGCCGATCGATCCTGATCGCCGAGTCCAACATCCACCACGTGCCCGAGTACACGCACCGTCTCTACGTCATCGAGCGCGGTGCGATCGTCTTCGCGGGCGCGCAGGAGGACGCCTGGCGCGATCCAGGTCTCGCACGTATCATCGGGAGCGCCACGTGACCCCACGCGCTGGAGGCCAAAGGCCATGACGCTGCCCCTCGTCCCGACCGCTGTCATCGGCTCCCACGGAAAGCCCGGCTGGTGGTTCGCCGGAGTCAAGGCGTACGAGCGCGGCGAGTTCGGCCCCGCCGACGTCGAGGAGATGTTCGACGACGCCGTGCACGCGGCCGTCCGCGACATGGAGACCGCCGGGATCGACATCATCACCGACGGGGAGGTCCGGCGCCTCGACGGCTACGTGGACTCGTACTACGCGATCATCAAGGGCATCGAGCCCATCCCCGACCGTCGCAAGGCGGGCCCGTGGGGGTACGACCAGCAGACCCGCTACGAGGCGGTCGGCCGGATCGAGACGCCGCAAGGCGGGCTCGGCATCGTCAAAGAGTTCGAGTACCTCAAGGCACACACGACCCGGCACACGAAGGCGACCTGCGCCGGCCCGCTCACCTTCGGCTCGCGGATCCACCCGGGCAAGATCTACAAGGGCGTCGTGGACGTCGCCGAGCGCTTCGCCGAGGTCATCAACCAGGAGCTGCGCGGTCTCGTCGCCGCGGGTGCCGAGCTCATCCAGATCGACGAGCCCGCGCGCGGGAACGTCTCCGGCGAGGAGATGGCGCGCCTGTTCAATCTGGCCACCGACGGCATCGGCGTGAGGCTCGGCTATCATATTTGCTTCGGTAACCGCTTCGGACGCTCGCGCTTCCAGCGGACGTACGAGCCGTACTTTCCCGGAATCCTGAAATCGCGCGCCCACCAGCTCGTGCTGGAGTTCGCGGGCCGGGAGATGGCCGAGCTCGACCTCTGGAAGACGTACGGGGAGGGGCGTGAGCTCGGCGCGGGCGTGGTGGACGTGAAGGGCTTCGCCCAGGACACGGCGGAGGACGTCGCCAAGCGCATCCGCCGAGTCCTCAAGGTCTGCCCGCCGGAGAAGCTCACGGTCAACCCCGACTGCGGCTTCGGCTGGTCACCGCGCTACATGTGCAACGCGAAGCTCGGCGCCCTGGCCGGCGGCGCGGCGCTCGTACGGCGGGAGCTCCAGGGCCGGCGCTGACCGTCGGGCACCCCGAGCTCGTCGAGACCCGCAAGTTGCCAAGAACAGAACCCGGATGCTAATGTCCTTCAACAGAGGATCTGTATGGACGCCCCAGGGTCCGCCGACGCGCGTGAGCGGGTAACGAAGTGGATCGAGCAGACGCGACAGCTGTTCAGCGTGCTGCCGGAGCTGCTCGTGACCGATCCGCATGTCAGCGAGCGGGTGAGCGCGGCCGAGAAGGAGGCCGAGCGGCTCCGCAGAGAGCTCGAAGACCTGAAGCGGGAGAACAACCAGCTCCGGGGCGAGAGAGACGAGATGGCCCAAGCCATGAGCCTCGTCGCCCAGAAGCTTGGCTTCTCGCCGCGGAAGAGCCCCTTCGAACGCAGCCACGTGGGGGATCACCCGAAACCAGGGGATCACTCGAAACCGGTCGAGCCCCCGAAGGCGGCCGAGCCCCCGAAGGCCGGCGACTCGCCCAAGGCCACCGACCACCCGAAGGTTTGAACGCGCCGACGGCGCGTCGCGCTTAGTCCTTTTTCAAGGTCAGGGTCAGCTCGTACTTTTTCTCCGCCTTCGGGTCGGGGTTGAACACGGCGACCCAGAGCGTGGCGCAGTCCTTCCCGAGCGCGGGCACCGCGGTTCCTTCCGGTACCAGACGGACCGTCTCTGACTTGAGGTCCGCGCGACCCACGGGCGGCATCATCAGGAGCCACGCGTCTTTGGACTCGGCGCGGCCTCCCTTGAGCTTCACCCCGATCTCACGCGGTTCTTTGACATCCGCGGCCACCGCGAAGAACCGCGCGGTCAGCGGCGAGAGCGTCATGGGGAACCGGTGATCGGCGAACCGCTGCCTGTCGTGCGTGATGCGCTGCGTGGCATGGTCTGGATCGCCGACCCGCGGACTCGGGTGGGTGAAGACGCTCGTCTCCGTCGCCGACTCTAAAATCCGCGCCTGGGTCCACAGGCCGGGCTCGGGTACCGCGGCGAGCAGGACACTCTTGACGAACTCGGGGTACTGCTCGGCCAGCCGCGCCTCGTTGACCAGGAAGTTGTAGAGGTGGGCGCCGACCGACGGCGCAGCCTTGCCGGGCACGAACGTCTTCAGGCTGTTGAGCGCCTTGGTCACGATCCCCGGGCTCTGACGCTCGAGGAAATCGAGGAGGATCGAGTAGCCGTAGGCCAGAAGCCCCTCCTCGTAGTCGGCGGACTGCTGGATCGGGACACTCAGGAGGTACGCGTACTTCCCGAGCTCCTGTTTCGCGCCCGCCTTGAAGTCGATGGTGCCCTTCCAGCTCGTCCACCGCGCCCACGCCGAGACCCACCACTGGGCGCCCTCGTCCAGGGCCGCAGTCTCGACGACCTGCGGCGCGCTGTCGTCCTCGGGCGCCGCGGCGGCCGCGGCAACCTCTTGCTTTACGGGCGCAGGCGGAGACGGTGGGGGTGCGGGCGGCGGCGCCGGTGGTGCGAGTGGCGCCGCGGGAGACGATGCGGGCGGTCGGGCTGGCGGCAGGGGAGACGGGGCCGGCGGCGCGGCTAACGGGGCTGGTGGAGCGGGCGGCGGCGCCGGTGGAGCGGGCGGCGGAGCCGGCGGGGCGAGCGGCGGCGCCGGTGGCGCGGGCGGGGGGACCGGTGGAGCGGGCGGCCGGGCCGGCGGAACAGGCGGCGGGGCCGGGGCCTGGGGCCGCGGCGCTATCGATGGGGTGGCCGCGGCGATGACGGGCCGCACTGGTTCGTCCACCGCCGTCGGTCGCGGCGCAGGTCGCTCAGGCGCGCGTGGGAGATCGGCCGGGCCGGCCACGAGCTTGCCGCGTGTGGCCGCCACCGTGAGCGTCCGACCGAATAATCGCGTGACGCTATCCTCGAGCACGGCGAACTTCGCGTCGTCGAGATGCTCGCGGCCTTCGACCAGCGTGAGCAACGCGGAGAAGGCGGGCGTGGTCTCTAGGATTTCCGCCGCGCTCTCCTCCGTGGGCCCCTTCGGGTCGAGCACCGCGGCGCGGATCTCACGCGCCTTCGCCTGGCACTCGAGCAGCGCGGCGAAGTTCGGGTCGTCCACGTGGTTGATGGTCATGATGCGGTCCAGGACCGCGAGGACGCGCCGTCGCGCATCGGCCAAGGTCGTGCGCCTGGACTCGTGCGCGGTCGCCTCCGCCAGCGCCCGGACCACGGCCTCGAGCGCCTTGAGGCCATCGATCGCGGTTTGTGCCGGCGCCGTGACGGCGAGCGTGCGCGCCGCGTCGAGCACGCTCGAGCGAAGATCGATGAACTCGTCGCGCGCGGCGGCGAGCTCCTCGATCAGCGACTCGGGGGGGAGCACGCCCCCCGTCTCGAGCTCGCGCGCCGCCTGGGCGAGCTTCGCCGCCAGTCCTGCGAACCGTCGGCTCAGCGCAGCGAGGTGCTTGACGAGATCGTCCGCGGTCAGCGTCATGGAATGCTGCGATTTTAGGCGTGCGCCAAGGAGGTGTCAAACGCGCCGCACCCGTCCGGGGGGGACGGAGGCGCTATTCCGTGGTGACGCGGAGCACTTCCTCGACGGTCGTCACGCCCTCGAGCACCTTAAGCAGGCCGGCCTCGCGTAGCGTCTTCATGCCTTGCTTCGCGGCGACGTCTTTGATCTCGGTGACGAAACTGGCGTTGAGGACGAGGCCACGGATCTCGGGCGTCGCGGGCAGGACCTCGTAGAGCGCGATCCGCCCCTTCATCCCGGTGAAGTGGCACACCTCGCACCCCCGGGCCTTGTAGAGCCGGCACCGTCCGACCCCGAGCGGCGTGTGGCCGTACGGAATCAAGAGCTGCTCGTCGGCCTCGTAGGGCTCGCGGCACTCCTGGCAGACCTTGCGCGCGAGCCGCTGCGCCACGACGAGACGGAGCGACGAGGAGAGGAGGAAGGGGGGAACGCCCATGTCCGTCAGCCGCGAGATGCTTTCCGCGGCGCTGTTCGTGTGCAGCGTGCTCAGCACCAGGTGCCCGGTCAGCGCGGCCCGCACCGCGATCTGGGCCGTCTCCTGGTCGCGCATCTCGCCGACGAGGATGACGTCGGGGTCGTGACGCAGGAACGAGCGAAGTGCCGCCGCGAAGGTGCGACCGATCTCGTCGCTGACCTGGACCTGCGTCGCGCCCGGCAGCTCATACTCCACGGGATCCTCGACGGTCACGATGTTCCGTTCCTTCGAGTTGAGGGTGTTGAGCGCCGAGTAGAGCGTGGTGGTCTTGCCCGAGCCGGTCGGTCCAGTGATGACGATCAGACCGTGCGGGGTCTTGATCGCTTTCTGGAACTCCGCGAGCGCGGTGGGCTCGAACCCGAGCTGGGTCAGGTCGGCCTTCAGCGCCTGCTTGTCGAGGATCCGGAGCACGACGCTCTCGCCGAAGACCGACGGAAGGACCGAGACGCGGAAGTCGATCTCGCGCGACTGCTGGCGGAGCTTGATGCGCCCGTCCTGCGGAAGACGCCGCTCGGCGATGTCGAGGTTCGCCATGATCTTGAGGCGCGAAACGAGCGCGGGCTCGACCCGCTTGGGCGGCGCCATCACCTCGTGCAGGATCCCGTCGATCCGGTACCTGATCCCCAGGGTGCCGTCGCCCGGGTCGATGTGGATGTCGGAGGCGCCTCGCTTCATCGCGTCGACGAGGATCGAGTTCACGAGCCTGACGATCGGCACCTCGTCGGCCGACGACCGCAGCGCATTGAGGTCGACCTGACTGTTCGTCTGCTGCCCTTCGACGAACTCGACCTCGGCGGCTTCCGCCTCGACCTCCGAGAGCACGTCCGCGATCGTCGGCGCCGCCGACGCGGTCCCGTAGTAGCGCTCGATCGCCTGTCGGATGATCGACGGCGACGCGATCGTCGCCACGACTTTGAGGCCCGTCATGAAGGCGACGTCGTCGAGCGCCGACAGGTTGGTCGGGTCCCCGACGGCCAGCGTCACGGAGCCGAGCGCCCGGCCGATCGGCATGACGCCGTACTTGCGCGCGATGCGCCCCGGGATCAGCTTGATGATCTCGGGGATGATCTTCTCGGGGAAGGCGATCTCGGGGATGCCGTACTGGCGCGAGAGGAAGTGGACGAGCTGGTCTTCGGTGAGCAGCCCGACGCGGATGAGGATCTCGCCGAGTTTCTCGCCTGTCCGCTTCTGCTCGGCGAGCGCCCGGTCGAACTGTTCCTGCGTGATCTGGCCGTCAGCAATGAGCAGATCACCGAAGCGCCGGCCGATCGGCGCCTGGCCCGGGCGGCGGGGGATCGGCGTCGCAGCGCCGGCCTTGGTCTCCTCGCCGTCCCCGCGCGCGCTTTCCAGAAGCCTCCCGATCTCGTGCCGTTGTCCGCTCTTCATAGTTCGAGGGTCGACCCAGACGTCGCAAACCCGATGCCACCCCCAGGGCATTTCCGGATCGAGGAAAAACAGGAATTTAGCAGTGGTATCGGTGCGCCACTCACGGTCCGGCGCGGCCAGTTTCGTTGCAGGGTGACCAGTTTCCTTTCTGCTAGACTCCACGCCGTGGCTCTCCCCCTGGAAGGGATCGTCGTCGCGGACCTCACGCAGAACGTCGCCGGCCCCTTCTGCACGCAGATCCTCGGTGACATGGGGGCCGAGGTCGTCAAGGTGGAGCGCCCGGGGCGCGGCGACGACGCCCGCGCGTGGGCCCCGCCGTTCTGGGGCGACGAGAGCGCGACCTTCCTGGCGCTGAACCGCAACAAGAAGAGCCTGGCCCTGGATCTGAAGCGGGACGGCGGGCTCGAGGTCCTCCACCGCCTGATCGCGCGCGCGGACGTCTTCGTGCAGAGCCTCCGCGTCGGCGCCATCGGCGAGCTCGGGCTCGACTTCCCGGGCGCGACCCGGATCAACTCGCGGCTCGTCTACTGCGCGATCACGGCGTTCGGCAAGCGCGGGCCCCTCGCCGACCGGCCCGGGTACGATCCGCTGATGCAGGCGTACGGCGGGCTCATGTCGGTCAACGGCCACCCCGGCCAGGAGCCCGCGCGGGTGGGCACCTCGATCGTGGACATGGGGACGGGCATGTGGGCGGCGCTCGGGATCGTCGCGGCGCTCCGGCAGCGGGACGCGACGGGCCGGGCGGTGGAGGTCACGACCACGCTCTTCGAGACGGCCCTGATGTGGGTCTCCTACCACGCGATGGGCTACCTGGGCTCCGGCGAGGTGCCGCGGCCACAGGGCTCGGGCACGGCGATGATCGCGCCTTACCAGGCCTTCCCCACGGCCGACGGCTACGCGATGATCGCCGCCGGGTCCGACGCGATTTTTCACCGGCTCGCCGCGGCACTCGGCGCGCCGGGGCTCGCGGACGACGCGCGCTTCACGGACAACCCCTCGCGCGTCCGGCACCGCGGCCAGCTCGTCGCGGCGCTGTCGGCGATCACGCGCGAGCTCAAGACCGCCGACCTCCTCGAGCGCCTCCGGGCCGCCGACGTCCCGAGCGCGCCGATCCTCACGGTGGACGCCGCGCTGGCGGAGCCGCAGACGCACGCGAGCGGCATGCTCGTCTCGGCGCCGCACCCGCGCGTCGCCGACTACCGGAGCCTCGGGCTCCCGATCCTCTGGAACGATCACCGTCCAGAGGTGCGCCGGGTGCCGCCGCGCCTCGGCGAGCACTCGGCCGACGTCTTGACCTGGCTCGGCTACACCCTCGACGACGTCCGAGCGCTCCGCACCAAAGGAGTCATCCAATGACGGCAATAGCAGACCGGAGCCGCGCCGCACCTCGCTCAGGCCGACTCACACAGGCTCGCCTCGCGCGTCGGACGCGCTGCGGCTTCGCACTCCCACGGAGTCTTCCGGCCTCGCGCGGCCCGCTCCAATGACGGCGCCGTACCGCCACCTGCTCGTCGAGCGCTCGGCCGACGGCTTCGTGGCGACCGTGACGCTCAACCGCCCGGAGCAGATGAACGCGATGAACACCGCGATGGGCGAGGACCTCCTCGCCTGCTTCGAGGGCCTCCACCACGACCCCCTCGTCCGTGCGGTCGTCGTCACGGGCGCCGGCGACCGCGCGTTCTGCGCGGGCGGCGACCTCAAGGAACGCAACGAGATGACGGACGAGGTGTGGCGCGCCCAGCACGTCATCTTCGAGCGGGCGGCGTTCCGTATACTGAAGACCCCGGTGCCCGTGATCGCCGCCGTCGAGGGCTTCGCCCTCGCCGGTGGCTGCGAGCTCGCGGTCCTCGCGGATTTCATCGTCGCGAGCGAGACGGCGGTGTTCGGCGTGCCCGAGACGACGCTCGGGATCTTCCCGGGGATCGGGGGCACCCAGCTCCTGCCGCGGATCCTCGGCGCGCCGCTTGCCAAGGAGCTGATCTTCACGGGGCGACGCATGAAGGCCGACGAGGCGAAGGCCGCAGGGCTCGTCAATCACCTCGTCGCCCGAGGCGGGGCGCGCGCGAAGGCGCTCGAGCTCGCCGAGACGATCGCGCGGAACGGCCCGATCGCTATCCGGCAGGCCAAGAAGGCGATCGCCTACGGTCTGGAGACGGACCTCGACACCGCGATGATCCTGGCGATCGAGGCGTACAATGCCACCGTGGTGACCGAGGACCGGCTCGAGGGTGTCCGCGCCTTCAACGAGAAGCGCAAGCCGCAGTTCAAGGGCCGATAGGGATGACGACGATGGCCATGATCCCCCTCACGCTCACGGACGACCAGCGGGCGCTCAGGGCGGGGGTGCTCGAGATCTGCCGGCGCTATCCGGGTGAGTACTGGCGCGAGCTCGACGCGCGGCGCGAGTATCCCGAGAAGTTCGTCAAGGAGCTCACGCAGGCCGGCTACCTGGCGGCGCTGATCCCACAGGAGTTCGGCGGCGCCGGGCTCGGCATGGCCGAGGGCGCCCTGATCCTCGAGACGATCCACGCCGCAGGCGGCAACGCCGCGGCCTGCCACGCGCAGATGTACATCATGGGCACGCTCCTGCGTCATGGCTCGGCGGACCAGAAGCGGAAGTACCTGCCGAAGATCGCGACCGGCGAGCTTCGACTGCAGGCGTTCGGCGTGACCGAGCCGAACTCGGGGTCGGACACCACGAAACTCGCGACGACCGCCGTGCGTCGGGACGACCGGTACATCGTCAACGGGCGCAAGATGTTCATCTCGCGCGTGCTCCAGTCGGACCTCATGCTGCTCCTGGCGCGCACGACGCCCGTCGACCAGGTCAAGCGGCGGACCGACGGCCTCTCGGTCTTCCTCGTCGACATCCGCAACCTCAAAGGCCTCGAGGTCCGCCCGCTTCGGATGATGATGAACCATTCGACGAACGCGCTCTTCTTCGACGACGCCGAGATCCCGGCCGACAGCCTGATCGGTGACGAGGGCGCGGGCTTCGCCTACATCCTCGACGGCATGAACGCCGAGCGGATCCTGGTCGGGTCGGAGTCGATCGGGGACGGCCGCTGGTTCGTCGAAAAGGCCGTGGCCTACTCGAGCCAGCGCGTCATCTTCGGCCGGCCGATCGGCGCGAACCAGGGCGTGCAGTTTCCCATCGCCAAGGCACACACCTCCGTCGAGGCGGCCGCGCTCATGCGCGACAAGGCCGCCGCGCTGTTCGACGCCGGCCAGCCGTGCGGGCCCGAGGCCAACATGGCCAAGTACCTCGCGGCGGAGGCGGCGTGGGAGGCGGCCAACGCGTGTATCGACTGCCACGGCGGGTACGGGTTCGCCGAGGAGTACGACGTCGAGCGCAAGTTCCGCGAGTGCCGCCTCTACAAGACCGCGCCGATCAACAACAACCTCGTGCTCGCGTACGTCGGCGAGCACGTCCTGGGGCTGCCGCGCTCCTACTAGTCAGCGTCGGGGGGAGCGAGCGCCGCGGTTAGCCGAGGAAGGCGCGCAGCATCCACGCCATCTTCTCGTGCTGCTCCATGAGCCCCGTGAGGAAGTCGTTGGTCCCGGCGTCACGGTGCTTCTCCATCACGACCTCGAGATCCTCGCGGAGCCGGCGGATCACCGCCTCGTGGTCCCCGAGGAGGTCCCGCAGCATGCCCGTGGCGTCGGGGTAGGTGCCCGGCTGCTCCTTGAGCCGGGCGTGCTGGGAGAACTCGGCGAGGGTGCCGAGGGCCCTGCCGCCGAGCGCGCGGGCCCGCTCGGCCACGTCGTCCACGATGTCGTTCAGCTCGGAGTACTGCGCCTCGAAGAACTTGTGCAGGTCATTGAACTGCGGACCGACCACGTTCCAGTGATAGTTCCGCGTCTTGGTGTAGAGCACGTACTCGTCGGCGAGCACGTCGTTGAGGATCGTGACGACGTTCTGACGGCTGCCGTCGCTCATCCCGAGGTTCGGGTTCATGGTGCCTGACCTCCTGGCCTTTAGATGCGCGACGCCCGCCGAGCGGTGCCGTTGGACCGCTCGGGGAGCGTCCTCGGGTCCATCGTGCTAGAGTTGGGCACGGCGAGGTCGGAGGATACCATGAAGGTCCCCGAGCGCGTGACGATCTGCGAAGTGGGAACCCGGGACGGCTTCCAGATCGAGCCCGACTTCATCCCGACCGAGCTGAAGGTCGAGGTCGTGAACCTCCTCGCCGAGGCGGCCGTGCCCCGGATCGAGGTCACCTCGTTCGTCCACCCCAAGGTGGTTCCCCAGCTGCGCGACGCCGAGGAGGTCATGGCGAAGATCCGCCGCCGGCCGGGGACGCGCTACGCGGCGCTGGTGCCGAACGACAAAGGCGCGGTGCGCGCGGTGGACGCGGGCGTGGATGCGATCCACACCGTCGTCTCGGCGAGCGAGAGCCACAACCTCGCCAACGTGAACATGACGATCGGCGAGTCGATCCAGAAAATCGCCGCGGTCATGCGCGTGGCCGAGCCGGCCAAGGTGGACGTGGGCTGCGGCATCTCGACCTCCTTCGGCTGCCCCTTCGAGGGCGACGTCCCCCTGTCGCACCTCGAGAGCGTCGTCCGCCGCCTCGTGGACATCGGCGCGCGCGCGGTCGGTCTCGCGGACACGACGGGCATGGCCAACCCACGCCAGGTCGCCCGCGTCTTCGACCACCTGATCGCGCGCTTCCCGGGGGTCGAGTGGACGCTCCACACGCACGACACGCGGGCGATGGCGATCCCGAACATCCTCGCCGCGATGGAGTGCGGCGTGACGCACTTCGATTCCTCCATCGGCGGCCTGGGCGGGTGCCCCTTCGCGCCGGGCGCCTCGGGGAACGTCTCGAGCGAGGATCTCGTCCACTGCCTCGGGGCGATGGGCGTCGAGACCGGGATCGACCTCGACAAGCTCATCGCGGCCGCCCGGCGCGTCCAGGCGATCGTGGGACGGACGCTGCCCGGGCAGATCGTCAAGGCGGGCAAAGCCACGCGCCGGTACCCGCTCCCCGACACCGTGGCGGCGCGACTCCGGGCGTGACGAAACGGGCGCGGCGCATGCTCGCGCTGATGGACCGCGCGACGACGCTCTGGCACATCCCCGTCGTCGGGCGGGCCAAGGGCCGCGTGATCCGGCGCCTCCTCGAGCGCCACCGGCCCACGCGCGCGATCGAGATTGGTTCCCTCCTCGGCTACTCGGCGATCCTGATCGCCGGAGCGCTGCCGCCGCGTGGCCGCCTGACGTGCGTGGAGTCGAATCCCTATCTCGCGAAGTTCGTGAAGAGCAACCTCGAGGTCGCCGGGCTCGGCCGGCGGGTCAAGGTCGTCGGCGGCGACGCGCTGCGCGTCCTCCCGCTCCTGTCCGGGCGCTTCGACTTCGTCTTCATCGACGCCGTCAAGGAAGACTACCTCGACTATCTCCGTCAGCTCGAGCCGAAGCTCGTGCCGGGCGCGGTCGTCGTCGCCGACAACACCGGGGTATTCCGCCGCGACGTGGCGCCGTACCTCGAGCACGTGCGCGCCAGCGCCGGACGCTGGGAGTCGCGCGAGCACGACTTCGGCGACGACGCGATGGAGGTCTCGATCCTCCGCGGCTAGCGCCCCGCCGGATCGCGGTCCGAGCGCCGGCTCCGCCGGCGCAACCGGATCCCGGGGGTGGCTCGGTGGGGGCCGTCGAGGCCCCCTTCGATGATTTAGCGTGCCGGGAAGGGACGAGGCGCCGGGCCGATGTACGCGGCCCGGGGACGGATGAGCCGGTTGTCGGCGTACTGCTCCAGCGCGTGGGCGCACCACCCCGCGACCCGCCCCGCGGCGAAGATCGCGGTGCAGAAGTCCGGCGGAATGCCGAGTGCGTCGTAGACGACGGCCGAGAAGAAATCCACGTTCACCGGCAGCGTCGTGCGCGCCCGCACCGCGTCGACCACGCGCTCGGCGACCTCGAAGAGCCTTTGCCGACCGGTGGCCTCCGCCATGGACTTCGCCATCCCGCGTAGGACGCGGGCGCGGGCGTCGTCGACTTTGTAGACGCGGTGGCCGAAGCCGGGCACGCGCGCCTGCGGGTCGCCGCGTGCCTGCTTGGAGAGCGCCGCCCGCGCGGCGAGCCGCCGCTCGACGAAAGCCTCTGCGCGCGCGGGGTCGCCGATCTCGAGCAGCATTGCGAGGACGTCCTCGTTGGCGCCGCCGTGGCGGGGCCCCTTCAACGTCGCGACCGCCGCCACCACGGCCGCGTGGAGGTCGGCGAGCGTCGCGACCGCGACGCGCGCGGCGAACGTGGAGGCGTTGAGCTCGTGATCGGCATGGAGCGTCAGGACCACGTCGAGCACCCGCGCCACCTCGGGCGCGGGCGCGCGGCCCGCGAGCAGCTCGAGGAAGTACGCGGCGTGGGACTCCGCCCCCGGGGCCTCGACCGGCGCATGCCCCGTGCGGATCCGCTGCCATGCGGCGACCGTCTCCGGCACCAGGGTCATCAGCCGGACCGCCTTGCGCAGATTCGCCTCCCGATCGCTCGAGCGCGCGTCGGGATCGTGGGCGGCGGCGAGCGACACCGCCGTCCGGAGCGCGTCGAGCGGGTGGGTGTCGCGCGGCAGTCGCTCGAGGAGCGCTCGGACCGGCGCCGGGAGGCCACGCGCCGCCCGCAGGCGGGCGGCGAAGGCCACCGCCTCCGACGGGCGCGGCGGCTCGCCGAACCAGAGCAGCGCCGTCACGTCCTCGAAGCTCACCGCCCCCGCCAGCTCGCCGATCTCGTAGCCCCGGTAGTAGAGCCGCCCGGCCGCGCCGTCCACCCTGCAGATCGCGGAGCGCGCCGCGATCGCGTCCTCGAGCCCCGCCTTCCACGCCGTCTCCATGCCGCCTCCCGAGAGGTCTCTGTCTCTTCTAGACTTGATTATACTTGATTTATATTGATACAGCTACTCGTGGCTGGACCGGGTCCGGGGACCCTGCTAGCGTGAGGCGACGGTGGTCACCATCGAGGGCGAGGAGTACCTGACCGTGCGCGAGGCCGCGCGCCTGCTGGGCGTCAAGCCCGCGACGCTCTATGCCTACGTGAGCCGTGGCGTCCTCCGGAGCTACCGCCAGGGGATCAGGCGTCAACGCCTCTACCGCCGAACGGAGGTGGAGGGCCTGCTGCGCTTGGCGCCGAGCCGGGAGCGCTCCTCGAACGTGGTCCCGCTACGGGCGCGCCGCCGCGCCGCTCCCCCGATTCCGCTGGCGGAATCGTGGATCCGCGACTGAGTGGCCGTGCGAGCCGCAGCCGAAGGCGAGGCGAGTCTGTGGATCCTGGCCGTGCGAGCCGCAGCCGCAGGCGAGGCGAGTCTGTGATCCTGGCTGAGCCGAGGCGTGCCGCCTACCTGACCCCCGGGCGCGACCTCTCCGCCGCGGTGGAGCTCGCCCGGCGCGCCGAGGCCCTGGACTACGAGAGCGTCTGGCTCACTCACGGCCTGGGTCGCGACTCGTTCCTCGTCCTCGCCGCGTACGGGGCGGCCACCACACGCGTCGGGCTGGGCGTCGGCGTCGTCCCGATCTATCCGCGCCACCCGGTCGCGATGGCCCAGGCGGCTCTCACACTCAGCGAGATCACGGGCGGGCGCTTCACGCTCGGCATCGGCGTGAGCCACCGCGCAACGATGGAGACGATGCTCGGGCTCGCACTCGACGCGCCGCTCGCGGTGATGCGCGAGTACGTCGCCGTGCTCCGGGGCGCCCTGGGCGCCGGCGCCGACTTCGAGGGCCGGCACTTCCGCGTCCGGTGGAGTCTCGCCCTCCCCGAGCGGCCGGCGGCGCCGCGCATCTACCTCGCCGCGCTCTCCCGCAAGATGCTCGAGCTGGCGGGCGAGATCGCCGACGGCGCGATCCTCTGGCTCTGCCCGCCCGCCTACGTGCGCGAGGTCGCGCTGCCGGCGATCGAGCGCGGGCGGAGGCGAACGGGCAAGACGCTCGTGGGCTTCGAGATCGTCGCCGCGGTGCCGCTCGCGGTCACCGGCGATGTCGCGGGCGCGCGGGCGGCGTTCCGGGCCGAGCTCGCACGCTATCTCGCGCTCCCCTTCTACCGTGCGATGCTCGTGGCCAGCGGCCTCGGCGAGGGCGTGCGGGCCTTCGACCGCGACGGCGAGGTGCCCGAGACGCTCGCCGCGGAGCTCGGCGCGGTCGGTGACGCCGTCGCCGGGCGGGCGTACGTCGCCGCCTATCGAAAGGCCGGCGTCACGCTCCCGGCGATCCGCCCCATCACCTTCCCAGACGCGCCCTGGTACGGGCGCACCCTCGAGGAGGCCGCACGCTGGTGAAGCGCCCGGCGCTCGTCGCGCTCGCGGTGCTCTTCGCCGGGTGCGCGCGGGGCGGTCACGATGGCGCGCGGCTCCTTCCGGCCGATCGGAGCGCCGCTGTGACCTACGTCGCCCTCGGCGACAGCACCGTCGAAGGCATCGGCGCCTCGAGCCTCGAGCACACCTACGTGAGTCGGGTCCACGCGCGCCTGCGCAGCGTGTACCCCGACGCGCGTCTGGCCAACCTCGGCGTGAGCGGCGCTACCTCGGCCCTCGTGCTCCTGCGCCAGCTCGACCGGGCCATCGAGCTGGGCCCGGACCTCGTCACCCTCTCGATCGGACCCAACGACATCACCGGACGGGTGTCGGTCGAGACCTACGAGAAGAACCTCGAGACCATCCTCGGGCGGCTCACCGACGAGACGACGGCGGTCGTCGTCGCGAACCTGATCCCTGATCTCGCGGTGACACCGCGCTTCAAGGGGAGCCCGGAGCAGGACGCCGTTGCCGCGCGCACCGTCCGTTTCAACGAGGCGCTCGCGCGGCGAGCCCGAGCGCGCGGCGTGCAGCTCGTCGACCTGTACACCGCGAGCCAGCGCGAGGTCTCCCGCCGGCCCGAGCTCGTCGGGCCGGACGGCTACCACCCGTCGGATGCAGGGTACGCACGCTGGGCGGCGTTGCTCTGGGAGGGCGTTGAGGCACGCATCGCGTCACGGTAAATACGCGCGTCGGGAGCGGCGTCGAAAGGAGACGAGGGGAATCGTCGTGATTCGCGCCGGACTCGCAGCGTTGCTCGTCGTCCTCGCCCACAGCGTCGGCCCCGTGGAGGCTGGCGACGTGAAGGTCGTCGTCAGCGGAGCCGGGCGATCCGCGTCGCAACGCGCCATCGGTGCGTCTGGTGGTCAGGTCGTCGTCAGCAGCCCGAGCCGGGTCACCGTTGGTCCCTCGAGCCGGGTCGTCGTCAACGCGCCCAGCCGGGTCGTCGTCGCTCCACCGAGCCAGGTCATCGTCAACGCGCCGAGCCGGATCATCGTCCGAACGCCGCCTGTCCTGGCGTTCCCCGTCTACGTGGCGGCGCCGCGCCGCTGCCTCGTCCCGGGCTACTGGGCGTACGCCTGGATCGCCCAGAGCTACGCGTACAGCGCCTGGGTCGACGGCCAGTACTCGGAGGAGGGGCTCTGGGTCGGGGGGTATTGGGAGCCCCGCATCTACTCGTCGGGCTATTACCAGCCGTACTGGATCCCGGAACGCTGGAGCGACTGCTAGCGCGGAGAGCGCGACGGTCCCGCGCGGGACCACCGCGACTCCCCACCCGAGGCACGCGTGGCCCCGTGATACAACTGTAGGCCCATGCGGGCCTACGCGCTTTCGCGCCTCGCCCAAACCGTGCTCGTCGTCTTCCTCTCGCTCACCGCGGTGTTCGTGCTGGTGCGGCTCTCGGGCGATCCGGTGCTCCTGTTCATGCCGATGGATATCCAGACAAAGGACGTCAACGAGTTCCGCGAGCGGCTCGGCTTCAACGACCCCGTGCCGGTCCAGTACGTGCGCTTCGTCGCCGGCGCGGTCCGCGGCGACTTCGGTGAGTCGCTCCGCTACCGGCGCGACGCGCTGGGGCTCGTGCTCGAGCGCCTCCCGGCGACCTTCCTCCTCGCCGGGACGTCCCTCCTGCTCACGATGTGCGTCGCCGTGCCGCTCGGCGTCCTGTCGGCGGTGCACCGGAACACGCCGCTCGACCACGCCGGCACGGTCGTGACCGTCCTCGGCCAAGCGACGCCCGGCTTCTGGCTCGGCCTGATCCTGATCTACGTCTTCTCGGTGAAGCTTCGATGGCTGCCGACGGGGGGAACGGGCGGACTGGCCCACCTGGTCATGCCCTCGGTCGTGCTCGCGGCGTTCTTCTCCGCGCGGATCGCCCGGCTCACGCGCTCGGCCGTCCTCGAGGTCCTGAACGAGGAGTACATTCTCACCGCGCGCGCGAAGGGTCTTCGCGAGGCGCGCGTGATCGGCAAGCACACGCTCCGCAACTCGGCGATCCCGATCGTGACGCTCGCGGGGCTCGAGGCGGGGCAGGTGCTCGGGGGCGCCGTGATCACCGAGACGATCTTCGCGTGGCCCGGGCTCGGCCGGCTCACGGTGCAGGCGCTGCTGAACCGCGACTTCCCCATTGTGCTCGCCGCGGTCTTCGTCATCTCGGTCATCTACACGCTGAGCAACCTCGCGGTTGACCTCCTCTACGGCTGGCTCGATCCGCGGGTGCGCCTGCGGTGAAGAAGTGGCTCGGCATCGGTCTCAGCGTCGCGGTCGTCGTGACGGCGGTGGCGGCGCCCTGGCTCGCGCCCCGGGACCCGCTCGCGACCGACTTCGCCGCGAGTCTCCTGCCGCCGGGCTCGCCCGGCCACCTCCTCGGCACCGATCAGCTCGGCCGAGACCTCCTGGCGCGCGTCCTTCACGGCGCGCGGCTCGCGCTCTTCATCGGCGTCTCGACGGTGCTCATCACCGCCGCCGTCGGCGGGCTGCTCGGTCTCGTCGCGGGGTTCGTCGAGCGGTGGCCCGCCGCCGTGCTCATGCGCGTGGCCGACGTCCAGCTCTCGTTCCCGTTCATCCTGCTCGCGATGACCATCAACGCCATCGTGGGCCTCGGGCTCCGGAACATCATCCTCAGCCTTTCGGCCGCCGGTTGGGTCGTGTATGCTCGCGTCGTGCGCGGCGAGGTGCTGTCCGTCAAGCAGCGCGACTTCGTCCAGGCGGCCGCGGCGCTCGGGATGAGCCGCGTCCGCCTCCTGTTCCGGCACGTGCTGCCGAACGTCGTGCCCTCCATCATCGTCGTCGCGAGTCTCCAGTTCTCGTCCTTCATCGTCGCGGAGGCCGCGATCAGCTTTCTCGGGTTCGGCGTGCAGCCTCCAACGCCGGCGTGGGGCAGCATGCTCTCCGAGAGCCGTGATTTTCTGTACGTCGCGTGGTGGCTGGCCGCGTTTCCCGGCGCCGCGCTCGCCGTCACCGCGCTCAGCGTCAACCTGCTCGGCGACTGGCTCCGCGACACCCTGGACCCGAAGCTCAGAGTCTGACCCTCAGCCGGAGGCGCCGCAGCGTGACGAGCCATTTCTTCGCGTACCTGTCCCGCATGAAGTTCATCCGCCGCTGGGGACTCATGCACAGCACGTACCCCGAGAACATCCAGGAGCACAGCCTGCGCGTCGCGCAGATCGCCCACGCGCTCGCGATCATCCGGAACGGGCTCTTCGGGGGCGACGTCGATCCCGAGCGAACCGTGGCGCTGGCGCTCTACCACGACACGAGCGAGGTCCTCACCGGCGATCTGCCCGCGCCGGTCAAGGAGTTCAACCCCGAGATCAAGCGCGCCTACCACGCGATCGAGGCCGCGTCCCGGGAGAAGCTCCTCGACATGATCCCCGTCGCGCTCCGAGCCGACTACGAGCCCTACTTCCGCCACCGCGAGGCGGACGGCGTCCACCTCGAGCTCGTGCGCGCCGCGGACAAGCTCTGCGCCTACATCAAGTGCCTCGAGGAGGTCGGCGCGGGCAATCCGGAGTTCGCCCAGGCGGAAAAGGCTCTGCGGGCGGGCGTGGAGCGCATCGACCTCCCGGAAGTCCGCTACTTCCTGGAGACCTTCGTGCCGAGCTTCAGGCTCACACTCGACGAGCTCCACTGACCCGACTGGTTGTATCCTTGATCCCCCGATGACACCCGAGGAGACTCCATGCGCCGCCTAACCGTGCTCGCCCTCGCGGTCGCGCTCGCGCTCATCGGCGCCGGCGCCGCCCCGGCCCAGGACCGCGCCCGGACCAAGGAAGTCGTGATCGGGCTCGGCGCCGAGCCCCGGACGATGCTCGCCGTCACGATCGTGGACTGGACGACGAACAACATGCTCGAGCACATCTATGACCGCTTGCTCGACCGCGACCCCAAGACCTTCAAGCCCAGGCCGATGCTGGCCGAGAGCTGGCGGATCGTGACCGACACAACCTGGGAGTTCAAGCTCCGCAAGGGCGTCAAGTTCCACAACGGCGAGCCCTTCACCGCGCACGCGGTCAAGGCCACGATCGACTACGCGCTCGATCCGGCGAACAAGAGTCACTTCACCGCCGCGGCGTACTGGGGTCTCGTCAAAGAGGTGCAGGTCGTCGACGACTTCGCGGTGCGGTTCCTCACCAAGCAACCGTGGCCGAATCTCATCGACAGCGCCTCGCTGACCAACTCTCTCATCATGCCGGCCAAGGCGCTCCGTGAGCTCGGGCCGGCGAAGCTCGCCGAGAAGCCGATCGGGACCGGCCCGTTCAGGTTCGTCGAGTGGAAGCGCGACGAGCGCCTGGTGCTCGAGCGCAACCCGGACTACTGGCAGGGGCCGGCAGACGTGAGCCGCGTCACGTTCCGGTTCATCCCCGAGTTCAGCGCGCGGATGGCCGCCCTGCTCTCGGGCGAGATCGACATCATGAAGGACGTCCCGCCCCACGCCGTCGAGGCGGTCGAGCGGAGCGGCCGAGCGCGGCTGCGCTCCACGGTGTCCTCCCGCATCAACTACCTCGCGCTGGTGAACCTCAAGCCCGGGCCGATGCAGGACGTACGCGTGCGGCGGGCGATGAACCATGCAGTGGACGTGGACGAGCTGATCAAGCAGGTGCTCAAGGGCCGAGCGACACGCATGTGCGGCCCGATGGCGCCCGCGAACGTCGACTACGCGCCCGTCGAGTGCTACAAGCACGACCAGGCGCGCGCCCTCGCCCTCCTCAAAGAGGTGGGTCAGGACCCGGCGAAGCTCGAGCTCACGCTCGACACACCCTCGGGGCGCTACCCGCTCGACAAGGACGTCTCGCTCGCCATCGCGGCCCAGCTCCAGCGGCTCGGGATCAAGGTCAACGTCGTCGTCAACGAGTGGGGCACCCATCTCGACAAGATCAAGAACCGCAACACCGGGGACATGTTCTTCCTCGGCTGGGGCCCGGCGCTCCACGGCCAGGGCACGATGCAGCCGCTCTTCCTGGCCGATCAGACCTACGCGTCGTACGGCAACAACGCGATGCTCAGCGAGAAAATCTCTCGCGCCTCGACCCTGCTCGATCCGAAGGCGCGCGCGGAAGCGTACGCGGAACTGCAGCGGCTGGTCCACGACGAAGCGCCCTGGGTGTTTCTCTGGCAGCAGCACGACCTCTACGGCGTCGCGGGCCGCGTCGAGTGGTCGCCGCGCGCCGACGAGAAGGTGTGGATGTACGACGCGAAGGTGGTGGCGCAGTGAGCCTCACCGTCCTCACCAACGCGTTCCTGATCGATTGCACCGGGACAGACCCGCTGGGGGGCGCCGCCGTCGTTGTCGAGGACGACCGCATCAAAGAGGTCCTCCCCAACGGACGGGTCGGCCCGCTGCCCGGGCCGGTCACGACGCTCGACCTGAAGGGCGCGACGCTCCTGCCCGGGCTCACCGACGCCCACGTCCACATCTGCGCCGTCGAGGGCAACATCACCGACCAGCACCGGTATCTCCCGCCGAGCCTTTTGGCAGCCAAAGCACTACGACGGGCCGAAGAATGTCTCATGCAAGGATTCACGACGGTTCGAGATGCGGGCGGCGCCGATTATGGGTTTCGCGAGGCGATCGAGGACGGCCTCTACCCCGGGCCGCGGCTGCTCGTCTCGGGCCACTACATCTCCCAGACCGGCGGCCACGGCGACAAGCGCCGGCGGGCCGAGTGGATCCCACCGATCGACTGCTGCATCGGCATGATCGGCTCGATCGCCGACGGCGAGGCGGAGGTCCGGAAGGCCGCCCGCGAGCAGATCCGGCGCGACGTGAACCAGATCAAGATCATGGCGTCCGGCGGCGCCATGTCCCCGTCCGACGAGCTCGACACGACGCAGTTCACGGTCGCCGAGATGCGGGCCGCGGTCGAGGAAGCCCAGGCGGTCGGGAAGTACGTCCTGGCGCACGCCTACTCGGACGGAGCCGTGCGCAACGCGGTGGCCGCGGGCGTGCGCTCGATCGAGCACGGCAACCTGATCCGCGAGGCCGCGGCGAAGGCGATCAGGGACGCCGGCGCCTTCCTCGTGCCGACGATGGTCACCTACGAGGCGATCTACCGCGAGGGGAAGCGCTACGGGATCGGCGACCACCAGATCCACAAGATCAACCTGGCGCGCGAGCAGTCGGTGCAGGGGCTCACGTACGCGTACCGCGCGGGCTGCAAGATCGGCTCGGGTTCCGACCTCCTGGGCGACATGATGGTCCAGCGCGCGGTCGAGTTCGAGCTGAAGGCCCAGGTGATGACGCCGATGGAGGTGCTCCTCTCCGCGACGCGGGTCAACGCCGAGCTCTTCCGGATGTCCGACCGGATCGGCACCGTCGAGGCGGGAAAGTACGCCGACCTCGTCGTCGTCACGGGCGACCCGCTCCGGAACCTGCGCGTCTTCCAGACCCAGGACAACCTCAAGGTCATCATGAAGGGCGGGCGCCTCTACAAGCGGACCCTGTGATCCATCGGAGGGGGCCTCGACGGCCCCCTCCGATGCCTCCCCCAGGAAGGGTTGCGCGGGCAAAGCCCGCGCTCGAATGAACTATCGGGATCCGGAACCGAACAGCTCGTCGAGGCGGGCGCGGATCTTCTCGTTCTCCTGGTACACAAGGCCCGCGACACCACGGCTCAAGCGCATGATCTCGCGATGTTCCCGGTGAGCCTGGACCGCCATGACGATGATCGCGAGGAGGCCGGCCAGCTGGACCAGCCCGTTCGCGATCACGATCCAAGAGAGGCCCTCGAGCGTCATCTCCGGGTCAGCCTACCGCCGTGGCCTCGTCCCGGCAAGGCGTATCAAGGCGGCGACACTGCTCGGTGATAGACTCGCGATGATGAGCGGGAGCCACAGCGGCGTCACCACGCTGGATCTCCGCCTCGCGCCGATGGCGGCCGTGACCAACGCGCCGTTCAGACTGGTCTCGCGCGAGTGTGGCGCCGGGCTCCTGACGAGCGAGGAGATCGACGCGCGCGCGCTCGTCCAGGGCAACGGCCACACCGTTGCGCTCGCGCGCTTCCTGCCCGAGGAGCATCCGATCGCGATGCAGCTCCTGGGCTCTGACCCGGACGTCCTGGCCGAGGCGGCGCGTCGGCTCGAGGCCGCGGGTGCCGACCGGATCGACCTGAACATGGGCTGTCCTGTCGCGAAGATCGTCGCCAAGGGCCAGGGCGCGGCCCTCATGCGCGATCCGCTCGCCGCCGCGCTGATCCTCCGCGCGCTGCGGAAGGCGGTCGGCGTTCCGGTCACGATCAAGATCCGCGGCGGCTGGGACGGCCGGACGGTGAACGCCGTCGAGATCGCGCAGCTCGCCGAGAGCGAGGGCGTCGACGCGATCACCGTCCACCCGCGCACGCGCTCGCAGCAGTTCTCCGGTCTCGCCCCCTGGGCGATCATCGGGGCGGTCGTCGACGCGGTGAGGATCTCCGTCACCGGGAATGGCGACGTGAGGAGCCACGACGACGCGCGCGCCATGATCCGTGCGACCGGCTGCGCCGCGGTGATGATCGGTCGCGGCGCCCTCGGCGCCCCCTGGATCTTCACCGGTCGCGCGGTGTCCCGCGCGGAGCAGGCGCAGATCATTCGCCGCCACTCGGCGCTGATCGAGGCTCACCTCGACCCTCGGACCGCGCTCGTCCAGCTGAAAAAGCATCTCGCGTGGTACGCGAACGGCCTGCCCTTCGCCGCGCGGATCCGCGCGGAGCTCTTCGCCGCGCCGAGCGCGGCCGCGGTCTCGGACGCCTTCTGGCGGCTCTGGTGACCCGGCGCGCCCTGATCGTCCCCCGCCCCGCCGCGTGACGACCCTACCGCCACCCCCGCGGCGGTTCACAGCGGTCATCTTCGACATGGACGGTGTCCTCGTGGACTCCGAGCCGATGCACCTGGACGCGATGCGCCGGGTGCTCACACCGTACGGCGTCGCCTACACCGATCGCGAGAACGCGGAGTTCTTCGGCTTTACCGATCCCGAGGTCTTCGGGATCCTCCGGGCCCGTTACGGCCTCGCCCCGGAACCGCTCGAGCTCACCCGCCGGCGGACGGAGCTTCTCGTGGAGTTCACGCGAAAGGGCACGGTGCCCATGCCCGGCGTTCCCGACGTCCCGCGCGCGCTCCACGGTCGGGGCTACCGGCTCGCGGTCGCGTCGTCCTCGGCGCCGGTCGTCATCCGCGCGACCGTGGAGGCGCTCGGCATCGCGTCGTTGTTCGAGGCCCTCGTCTCGGGTCTCGACGTGGGGCGCGGCAAGCCGGCGCCCGACGTCTTCGTCGAGACCGCGCGGAGGCTCGGCCTGCCGCCGCGCGCCTGCCTGGTCGTCGAGGACTCGCGGAACGGGCTTCTCGCGGCGACGGCCGCACGCATGGCGTGCGCGGCGATTCCCTGTGGGGCCACGCGCCACGAGGACTTCTCCGAGGCAGACTTCAGGCTGGACGCGCTCCCCGAGCTCCTCTCGATCCTCCCCTAGTCCGACCGCCCGCGCGCCGCGACCTCCCAGACCGCCTCGACCGTCGAGCCGCGGACGACGTAGATGCGGTCGTAGAGATTGATCGTCGGATCGCAGTGTGGCGGGAAGAACTCGATGCGCTCGCCCAGACGCGGGGCGCGCGCGGGGTCGATGAGCGTGAGCCTGCCGTGCTCGTCGCCGGCGAAGGCGTACGTGAACCCGGCACGCTCGACGGGCTCGGGCGGGAACGGCTTGTCGGTCGAGAACGCCTTGAGGCCGGCGTCCACCATCGCGCGGTCGCGCGTCGGCACGCTGACGACGGTCGCCACTACGGTGAGCGCCATCTCGAAGTCGGTGAGGAGCTCGCCGCCGCGTCCGCCGATCCGGCGATAGTCGAGGTCCATCACGCAGTACGAGCCCGCCTGGAGCTCGGTGAGCCCCGGCTGCTCGACGTCAATGTCCCACGTGCCCGTCGAGCCCCCCGCGACGATCTCGACGGGCAGGCCGTGGCGCTCGAGGAGCGCGCGCGTCTCCATGAGGGGCCGGAGCGCGTCGAGCGACGCCTCGCGACGCGCCTTCCAGCCGACGACGTGGGCGCAGTGCCCCGCGTAGCCCTGGAGCCCACGGAGCCGGAGCGCGCGTTGCGCGGCCACCGCCCGGGCCAGCGCGAGGGCGGGCTCGCCCGGCGCCACACCCGTCCGGCGGTTCCCCACGTCCACGTCCACGAGCACGTCGACGACGACGCCGTCCGCCGCGGCCTCGCGTCCGAGGGCGGCGACGTTGTCAGGGTGGTCCACGACGATCAGCGTGTCCGGCGCCTCGGAGACCAGGTGCATGAGGCGGCGGATGGCCGCCGGCACCACGATCTCGGTCGTGATCAGGAGGCCGCGGATCCCGGCGCGCGCCAGCACCTCTGCCTCGCCGACCTTCGCGCACGCCACGCCGCGTGCGCCCGAAGCGATCTGGCGGCGCGCGATCTCGGGACACTTGTGGGTCTTCGCGTGGGGGCGGAGGTGTTTGCCGTGGCGCACGACGTGTTCCGCCATCCGGCGGAGGTTTCGCTCGAAACGGTCGAGATCGAGCAGCAGGGCCGGCGTCGGGATGTCGTCACGCGTCATGAATGGTCACTCTAGCATGCTAGACTCGGGCCATGCCGGGACGGCCCTTTCTGCAGATCCCGGGCCCGACCCTGGTGCCCGAGCGGATCGTGCGGGCCATGTCGCAGCCGATCATCGACCACCGCGGCCCCAGGTTCGCGGCGCTCGTCGGGGCCTGCCTCGACGGGCTCAAGCGAGTCTTCCAGACGCGGACGGGCCACATCGTCCTCTACCCGGGCTCGGGCACCGGCGCGTGGGAGGCGGCGATCGTGAACACGCTGTCGCCCGGCGACCGCGTGCTCGCGTGCGTGAACGGTCACTTCTCGACGGGCTTCGCGCGGACGGCCGAGGCGTACGGCGTCGAGTGCGAGCGCGTCGAGGTCCCCTACGGCGACGGAGCGCCCGCGGACGAGCTCGAGCGGCGGCTCCGCGCGGACGCGGCTCACCAGCTCAAAGCCCTGCTCGTCGTCCACAACGAGACCTCCACCGGCGTCACCTCGAACGTCGCCGCGCTGCGCACCGCGCTCGACCGCGCCCAGCACCCGGCGCTCCTCCTCGTAGACACCGTGTCGTCGCTGGCGTCGATCGACTTTCGGTTCGACGACTGGGGAGTGGACGTCGCGCTCACCGGACCCCAGAAGGGGCTCATGCTGCCGCCGGGGATGGCGATCCTCGCGATCAGCGAAAAGGCCCTCGGGGCGAGCGACAAGGCGCGCTGCCCGCGCGCGTACTGGGACTGGCGTCCCGTCCTCGAGCGGAACCGTCGCGGCGAATTCCCCTACACCCCCGCGACGCTGCTCCTCTTCGGTCTCGAGGAGGCGCTCCGGATGCTCGACGAAGAGGGGCTACACAACGTCTTCGCCCGCCACGCGCGGCTCGCCGAGGCGTGCCGGCGCGCGGTGCGCGCGCTCGGGCTCGCGATCCTCTGCCGGAATCCCGCCGAATACTCGCACACGCTCACCGCGGTCGTGATGCCACCGGGCTTCGACTCCGACGAGTTCGTCCGCCACGCCCATCGACGGCTCGACCTGTCCCTCGGCGTCGGGCTGGGCGCGGTCCGTGGCAAGGTGTTCCGCATCGGCCATCTCGGGAGCCTCAACGACCTCGACCTGCTCGGCGGGCTCGCGGGAGTCGAGATGGCGCTGAAGGACTTCGGCGTGCCCGTGCGGCTCGGCGCCGGCTTGGCCGCCGCCCAGGAGTTCCTGCTGGGTCAGCCGATCAGCGCGGGAGCGCCCGCCTGAGGTTCCTCTGCTGAATGGAGCTCTGGACGTCGTACCCGAGGTCCGGACGTCGCGGGAACTGCGGAGTCTGCTCGCGGAGCGCCCTGCGGTCGCGTGCAGAGCGCTCGAGGTCGGCGACGCCGCGCTCGGCTTCACGGACGGCGTCCTCCGACTGAGGCGCCGGTGAGACGACCGGGCGCCCGAGCTTGGACTCGGGCGGGCTCTCCGGTTTCCTGATCTCGAGCGGCATCTGGCCCAGCGCGGGTGCCATCTGGGCGTCGGCCACCACGAGGAGCGCCAGCAGGACGAGCAGTCCGACGATCGCACGGCGCATGGCCCGAGCATACAACTTCACAGACTCGCCTCGCGGCGCGTCTCGCCGAGCCTCCACGGCCGCTGCTCAGCTCGCACGACCACGTCACAGACTCGCCTCGCGGCGCGCCTCGCCGCGCCTCCGCGGCCGCCGCTCAGCTCGCACGACCACGTCACAGACTCGCCTCGCGGCGCGCCTCGCCGCGCCTCCGCGGCCGCCGCTCAGCTCGCACGACCACCCTCACGACACGCTCACCTCGTCGCCAAGCTCGTTCGAGTCGCCCGGCCGGCGCGGATAATGCGTGGCGAGCGCCCGCCCGATCTCCTCGATCCCGCCGATGAGCGCCTCCCGTGGCGCCCCCGCGCGGAGCCGCTCGATCATCCCGTCGCGCACGCGGTGCCAGTGGCGGTCACCGACGCGCCCGTGGATTCCCACGTCGCCCACGACGGCGAGCTTCCGATCGTCGATGGCGAGGTAGAGGAGCACGCCGTGCCGCTCGGCCGTCTCGTGCATGCCGAGCTTCGTGAAGAGCGTCCGCGCCCGCGCGAGGGCGTCCACGGGCTTGCCAAAGAAGCGGCGCGGCAGCCGGCGCTCCAGATGCACCCGGATCTCGGCCGATGTCCGCGTCTCGGCGGCCTTGATCGCGTCGCTGATCGCGTCGAAGTCCGGCTCGCCGAGGAACCGCCGCGTCCACCTGGGGCGCTTTGCCATGGCCCTACCAGCCCCCGCTTGCGCCACCGCCACCCGACTCGCCCCCACCACCCGAGAAACCGCCGCCGCCCCCGTCCCAGCCGCCCCCGCCGCCCCAAAAGACCGGACCCGAAGAGTACCACCGGCCGCCGCGCCCGGCGGAGTAGCTGCCACGCTGACGCGCGGCCTGGAGGGCGATCCCGCCGATCGTGAGCGCCGCGAGCCCGAGGAAGAGGAGCGCGTAGAGATCGGCGGCCTGTTCGCTCTCGCCTTGCCCACGCCGAGCGCCCTCGACCCGACGCCGTGGCTCACCCGGCGCCGACCCGCCCGACGCGATTCGCGCGTAGACTGCGTCCGCCGCGGCCTCGAGCCCGGCGGCGTAGCGCCGGTCTCTGAAGCTCGGCGCGATGATCTGGCGGATGATCTGGCCGGCCGCTGCGTCGGGCACGACCGCCTCGAGCCCGTAACCGATCTCGAAGCGCAGCTTCCGATCCTGGACGAAGACCACGAGGAGGACGCCGTTGTCGAGCCCCGTCTTGCCGAGCCGCCACTGCTGGAAGAGCCGGTTGGCGACATCCTCGACGCTCTCGCCCTCGAGCGAGCGGAAGATCGCGATCGCCATCTGGGCACCCGTGGCGCGCTCGTAGTGGGCGAGCTTCGCCTCGAGCCGCCCACGCTCGCCGACCGCCAGGACCCCCGCATAGTCGTTGACGCGAGCGCCGGGAGCGGGGGGCAGGACGAGGGCGACGGCGACGAGTGCCGGAAGAAGCAGGCTAGAACTTCACCTTGGGCGCGGTGGCTGCGTCCCCCGTGGCCTCGAAGAAGGCCTTGGGCTGGTAGCCTGCCCTGGACGCGACCACAGAGCCGGGGAACAGGCGCAGGCGTGTGTTGTAGTCGCGCACCGCCTCGTTGAAGCGTCGCCGCTCCACGGTGATGCGGTTCTCCGTGCCCTCGAGCTGGGTCTGGAGCGCGAGGAAGTTCGCGTTCGACTTGAGGTCGGGGTAGCGCTCGACAGTCACCAGGAGACGACTCAGGGCGCCCGACAGCTGGTTCTGGGCGGCTTGGAACCGCTCGAGCGCCTTGGGATCGGTGAGGGCCTGGGGCGTGAGCTGGATGGAGCTGGCGCTCGCGCGCGCCCGCGTCACCTCCTCCAGGACCGTCCGCTCTTGAGCCGCGAAGCCCTTCACGGTCTCGACGAGGTTCGGGACGAGGTCGGCGCGGCGCTGGTAGACGTTCTGCACCTGCGCCCACTTCTCGTTGACGTTCTGCTCGGCCACGACGAGCTGATTGTTGACGGACACCGCCCAGGCAAGGACGCCGACGACGAAGATGACGACCGCCACGAGGGCGATCAGGAGGCCACGCGTCATAACGGGCATTGATTATATACTTGGCCACCCGGCACGACCGCGGAACGAAGGAGGTCTCCATGCCGACCTACATCTCCCTCGTCAACTACAGCGATCAGGGGATCCGGAACATCAAGGACAGCCCCAAGCGCCTCGACGCCGCCAAGAAGACGCTGAAGGACATGGGCGGCGAGGTGAAGCAGTTCTATCTGACGATGGGCGCCCACGACATCGTCACGGTCATGGAGGCCCCGAGCGACGAGACGGCCGCAAAGTTCATCCTCATGCTCGCCGCGGGTGGAAACGTCCGCACGACAACGATGAAGGCGTTCACCGAGGCGGAGTACCGGAAGCTGATCTCGACGCTTCCGTGAGGCTGCCCGAGTACCGCGTCAAGGCGCGGAACACTCCGGAGAACTCGGAGAACCAGATCCACGACGACGTCGTGGCGCGCCGGTACGGGTTCCGCGGCGGGCTCGTGCCGGGCATGATCGTCTACGCCTACCTGACCCATCCCCTCGTCGCGGCGTTCGGCGCGGCCTGGCTCGAGCGCGGCACGGCCGCCGTCAGGTTCGTGGAGCCCGTGCTCGACGGCGAAGAGGTCACCGTCACCGGGGCGGTCGTGGGGCATGACGCGCGGCGCGTGACCGCCACGCTCGTCGCGTCGACGGCAGCGGCGGGCGAGTGCGCCACGCTGACGGCGACCGTGCCGGCAGGCTCGCCGGTACCCGTGAACCTCGCGCTCTATCCGGCGGCGCCGGTGCCCGCCGAGCGGCCCGCCGCGACACGCGCCCACCTCGATGGCCTCGCCGCCCTCGGCACTCCGGTCGCCACGTACGACGATGCGCGCGCCGGCGAGTATCTCGAGAAGGTCGGGGACGCGCTCGGGCTCTATCGCGGCGCGCGCGGCTTCGTCCATCCGGGCTTCTTCCTCGACCAGGCCAACCGCGCCCTCGACCGTAACGTGACGCTCGGTCTGTGGATCCACGTCGGGAGCGCGGTGCGTCACCTGGGCGGCGCGCGCGTCGGCGAGACCCTCGCGACGCGAGGCCGGGTCCGCTCGCTCTTCGAAAAGAAGGGACGCGAGTTCGTCGAGCTCGACCTGGTGATCGTCGCCGGCGACCGCCGCCGTCCCGTCGCCCACGTCCAACATACCGCGATCTACCACCTGCCCCCGCCGGCGTGAACGGCTCCCGTTGATTCACCCGCGCGCGCGTGCTAGAAACGTCCATCTCGTGGCCGTGCGAGCCGCAGCCGCAGGCGAGGCGAGTCTGTGAGAGAGGAGGCCGCCCGGTGGATCTGACTCCCACCCCCGAAGACCTCGCGTTCCGGAACCAGGTCCGTCGCTGGCTCGGGGCCAACGTCCCCGCGCACGAGCTCAAGACGCTCGACGAGCGCAAGGCGTGGCACCGGAAGCTCTACGAGGCGGGTTACGTCGGCATGCTGTGGCCGCGCGAGTTGGGCGGCTGGGGAGCCTCGCCGATGCAGCAGGCGATCGTCCAGGACGAGATGGCGCGTGTCGACGCGCCGCCCGCCATCAACGGACTCGGGATCGGGTTCATCGGGCCGACGATCATCGTTCACGGCACCGACTGGCAGAAGCAGCGCTACTTGAAGAAGATGCTCACGGCCGAGGAGATCTGGTGTCAGCTCTACTCCGAGCCCAATGCCGGCTCGGACCTCGCGAGCCTCAAGACGCGCGCCGAGGACCAGGGCGACCACTTCGTCGTCAACGGCCAGAAGATCTGGACCTCGAGCGGGCCCATCGCCGACTGGGGAATCCTGCTCGCCCGCACCGACCCGAAGGCGCCCAAGCACAAGGGCATCTCGTGCCTCCTCCTCAACATGCGCCAGCCGGGCGTCGAGGTCCGCCCGCTCAGGCAGATCACCGGCTCCTCGCTCTTCTCCGAGGTCTTCATGACCAACGCCCGCGCCGACCGGCGCGATCTCATCGGTCGCCTGAACCAGGGGTGGGAGATCGCGCAGACCACGCTCGGCTTCGAGCGCGGCTCGAACTCCCTCGGGCGCGTCACGCGCTACGCGATCGCCTTCAACCAGCTCGTGCGCGCCGCGAAGGAGCTCCGGCGCGACGGCCGGCCGCTCATCGAGGACCCACGCGTCCGCGCCAAGCTGGGAAAGATCTACGCCGAGCTCGAGGTCCAGCGCTACGCGGGGCTGCGCGTGCTCTCCGCGCTGAACCGCGGCGAGTCCCCCGGCGCGGCGTCGTCGATCACCAAGCTCTCGTACACGGAGTTCGAGAAGCGCTACTACGAGCTGGCGCTCGAGATCCTGGGGCCGTGGGGCCAGCTCGTGACGGCGCGCGAGGAGTTCGAGGAGATCGACACGTCCTCGGGCGAGCCCGGCACGTGGGCGACCGCGTTCCTGTGGTCGCGCGCGGGAACCATCTACTCGGGCTCCTCCGAGATCCAGAAGAACATCATCGGCGAACGCGTGCTCGGCCTGCCCAAGGAAGTGCGCGCCGATCGTCTGAAGGCGTGACGCCATGAACTTCGCGTTCAGCTCCGACCAGCAATTACTAAAAAACTCGGCGCGCGCCTTCCTCGACGAGCACATGACGCCCGCGACCGTGCGGCTGCTCTGGGACGACCCGCGGGGCGAGAGCGAGACGCTGTGGAAAGAGATGGGGGAGCTCGGCTGGCTCGGCCTCTCCCTCCCGGAGGCGCACGGCGGAAGCGGGCTCGGCATGGTCGAGACCGCGATCCTCCTCGAGGAGATGGGGCGCGCCGCCGTGCCCGGCCCGTACCTGCCGACGGTCCTCGCCGCCCGGGCGATCGAGGAGTCGGGCACCGACGGGCAGCGAAAGCGTTGGCTGTCCGCGATCGCCACCGGCGACGCCCGGGCGACGCTCGCCTTCCTCGACGCCGATCTCGACTGGCGCCCCGAGGCGACCCAGGCCCGCGCGGAGAAGCGAGCGACGGGCTGGACGCTCTCGGGCACGAAGCGGTTCGTCCCGTGGGCCCATGTCGCCGACGTGCTCCTGGTGCCCGCGCGGACGCCCGACGGGCTCACGCTCTTCCTCGTGGACCCGGGGGCCGCGGGGCTCACGCTCGAACCGGCGCAGGTGATGGATGGGGCGACCCGTCTCGTCACCGTCACGCTGGAGGGGACGCCCGTGGCGGGCGACGCCGTCCTCGGCGCCCCCGGCCAGGCGGGACCGTTGCTGGCGAGCCTGCTCAGGCGCGGCGCGGTCGGCGCGGCGGCGGAGATGCTCGGGGCCGCGCGGCGGTGCCTCGACATGGCCGTCGGCTACGCGAAGGTGCGCGAGCAGTTCGGGCAGCCGATCGGGTCCTTCCAGGCGATCCGCCACAAGTGCGCCGAGATGCTCCTGGAGGTCGAGAACTCGCACTCGGCCGTCTACTACGCCGCGTGGGCGCTCGACGCGAAGGCCGAGGACGCGGAGCTCGCACCGTCGGTCGCCAAGGCGTACGTGGGCGACGCCGCGCGCCGCGTCTGCGGCGAGGCGATTCAGGTGCACGGGGGCATCGGGTTCACGTGGGAGTACGACCTGCACCTCTACTTCAAGCGTGCGAAGGCGCTCGAGGCGATGTACGGGGACGCCGACCATCACCGTGAGCTGATCGTCCGGCGGGTCGCCGCGTAGGCCGCGGGAGCCCCGCGCCGCTCCCCGTGGCCACCCAACCACCGCCGCTCGACGGGATCCGTGTCGTCGATCTCACGAGCTACATCGCCGGCGCGTACGCCGCGATGCAGCTCGCCGATCTGGGCGCCGACGTCGTCAAGGTGGAGTCGCCCGAGGGCGACTCGTTCCGTGAGCTACCGGGGTTCTTCGGGTGGAACCGCGGCAAGCGCTCGATCAGCGTGGACCTCAAGACCCCGGAGGGTCGTGAGGTCGTCGAGCGGCTCGCGGCGCGCGGCGACGTGGTCATGGAGAACATGCGGCCCGGCGTCGCCGAGCGCCTCGGCGTCGGCTGGACGCGGCTCGCCGCGCTCAACCCGCGCCTCGTCTACTGCTCGGTCACCGCGTTCGGCTCCACGGGCCCGGGCGTCGAGCGTCCGGGCTTCGATCCGATCTTCCAGGCGCTCGGCGGCCTCATGACGCTCCAGGGCTTCGGCGGGCCGCCCCAGTACCTCCGCACGGCGCCGACCGACTACTACACGGCGGCGCTGGCGACCCAGGCCATCCTCGCGGCCCTCTTCGCGCGCGAGCGCACGGGGCGGGGCCAGCGCGTCGAGACCTCACTCCTGAGGGGCGTGCTGGCGCTCCAGTCGGGGGTCGCCGTCGACTACCCGAGCAAGCCCTCGCTGGTCCGCGACAACCCGACCTATCGCCTCTACCAGGCGGGCGACGGCCAATGGTTCTTCCTCGCGGTCGGCAACCAGTCCTTCTGGGTCAAGCTCTGCAAGGCGCTCGGCCTCGAGCACCTCGCCGACGATCCGCGCTTCGGCTCCTGGCTCCTGCGCATCCAGAACAACGCGGATCTCCTGCCGATCCTCGAGGCGCGGTTCCGCGAGCAATCCCGCGCCGAGTGGCTCGACGTCCTGGCCGCCCACGACATTCCGGCGGCGCCCGTGCAGCCGCTGCTCGACTTCTTCGAGGACCCGGCGGTGCGCCATCACGGCCTGGTCCACGAGTACGACCATCCCGAGGTCGGCCGCCTCCGCCTGATGGGCCAGCCGCTCGTCTTCGCCGAGACGCCGACGCGAGATCCGGGTCCACCACCGACGCTCGGCCAGCACACCGACGCGATCCTGAGTGAGCTCGGCTACACGGATGCCGAGATCGCCGCGCTCCACGCGCGCCGCGTGTTGGGAGGCCCCCGCCGATGACCGACGCGACGATCCTCTACGACGTGGCCGACGGCGTCGCGACCGTCACGCTCAACCGGCCCGCGGTCCATAACGCGATGAACGAGCCGATGCGCCGCGAGCTCACGCGCTGCTTCGGCGACCTGGCCACGAGCGACGCGGTGCGCGTCGTGGTCGTCACGGGCGCGGGCGAACGCGCCTTTTCGGCGGGCGCCGACATCCGCGAGTTCGTCGAGCGCGAGGCGCCCGTCCGCTTCCGCGAGAGCCGTCGACGCGTGGACTTCCGCGCGGCGATGGACCGCTGCCCCCAGCCGATCATCGCCGCGATCCGGGGCTACGCGCTCGGCGGCGGGCTCGAGCTGGCGCTCGCGTGCGATCTCCGGATCGCGTCAGAGGACGCGCAGCTCGGCTTGACCGAGATCAACCTCGCGATCATCCCCGGCGGAGGCGGCACGCAGCGGCTCCCGCGCCTGATCGGCCGCGGCAAGGCGCTCGAGATGATCCTGACCGGCGCGCGCATCGACGCGCGCGAGGCGCTCTCCCTCGGGCTCGTCGAGCGGGTCGTGCCCGCGGCGGGCGTGCTCCCGGCGGCGCGGGAGCTCGCGCGCGCGCTCGCCGACAAGGCGCCGGTGGCGCTCCGCTACGCCAAGGAGGCGGTCGTCAAGGGGCTCGAGCTGCCGCTCGCCGACGGGCTCCGCCTCGAGAACGACCTGGCGACACTCCTCCGCACCACCGAGGACCGCGTCGAGGGCGCGAAGGCGTTCCTCGAGAAGCGCAAGCCTCGCTTTTCGGGCACGTAAGCGCGGTGGTGTTCGCGTACTACGCCCGGCTCACGCGCGCGCAGCAGGCGATCTACCGGAAGAGCGACGCGCTCACCGAGGTCCGCCTGGAGCGGCCGGCCGACCTCCACCCACGCGTCGCGGCGTTGGAGACGGCGTTGAAGGCGGAAGACCGCGCGGCGACCCAGGCGGCGAGCCGGGCGCTGATTCGCGGGCTCACCGACGCCATGGGGTTGCCGCCGGTCGAGGTCACCGTGCTGGCGGCCCGACCCCACGCGCGCTGGGGCGAGCTCCACGGCCTCTATACCAACGAGCGCGGCAAGCCGCCGAAGATCCAGCTCTGGATGCGGACGGCCAAGCAGAAGCGCGTGGTCGCGTTCCGCACCTTCCTCCGGACCCTGCTCCACGAGGTCGGGCATCACGTCGACTACACGGGGCTCCGCCTGAAGGACTCGTTCCACACGGAGGGCTTCTACAAGCGCGAGTCGAGCCTCTTCTACCAGCTCGTGCCCGAGAGGAGAACCGTCATGGTGACGATCGAGGAGCGCCTGAAGCTCCCGCCCGAAGCGAACCTGGAACGGATGGAGCGAACGGCCACCGACCTCGCCGCCGCGATCAAGGGCCAGAGGGAGGCCGCGCTGTCACGCCGGCCCGACCCGAAGAACTGGGCGGCCAAGGAGGTCGTCTGCCATCTCCGGGACACCGAGGAAGTCTTCATGGGTCGTTTCCAGACGATCCTCTCCATGGACGAGCCGAAGCTGCTCGCCCCGGCCCCCGACCTCGCCGATCGCTGGGCCGAGGAGCGCCAGTACCTCCGGTGCGACGCCGAGCGCGCGCTCGAGGCGTTCCGCAAGCGGCGAGAGGAGGCGTTAGCCTTCCTACGGAATCTCGGCCCGTCCGACTGGCAGCGGGGCGGGCTTCACGCCGTGCGCGGCCGGATGACGATCGGCGATTGGGTGGCCGTCATGGCGTGGCACGACGACAACCATCTGGACCAGCTCCAGCGGGCGCTGGAAGGCCGCGCCTGAGGCGAGCCCGCCGGCCGGACGTTACTCCGGCGGCTATCCGCGGCGATGGCTCGGGGGCCACCTTCCCCGACTTCCGGCGCTGGCCGCAGCGCCGAGGCTTCACCCGTCGCCAAGAGGGCGACGCAGCGGGCGTGAGAGGAGTGTAACGCTACTCCCCGCTCTGCTGGAGAAGCTTGGCGACGAGGCCGGTCCAGCCCGTCTGGTGGCTCGCGCCGATGCCGGCGCCGGTGTCGCCGTGGAAGTACTCGTGGAAGAGGATCAGGTCGCGCCAGTGGGGGTCGCGCTGGAACTTCTCCGTCCCGCCGTAGACAGGGCGCCGACCGTCCCTGCCCCGGAGGAAGATCCGCGCGAGCCGTCGCGAGAGCTCGGCGGCCACCTCCCAGAGGTTGAGCATCCGGCCGGAGCCCGTCGGGCAGGGGACCTTCATGCCGTCGCCGTAGAAATGGTGGCAGCGCTGGAGCGACTCGATCAGGAGATAGTTCACCGGGAACCAGACCGGCCCCCGCCAGTTCGAGTTGCCGCCGAAGAGCCCGCCCGTGGACTCGGCGGGCTCGTAGTCGACCCGGTGCTCCGTCCCGTTCAGGCTGAGCACGTACGGGTGGTCCTTGTGGAAGCGTGAGACGGCGCGGATCCCGTGGGGCGAGAAGAACTCGGCCTCGTCCAGCATATAGCCAAGCACGCGCGGCAGCCGCTCACGCGGCACGATCGCGAGCAGACGCCGCGGCCCCACGCCCGGCTTCGTCGCCGTCTCGACGTGCTCGCGGAACTCCGGATGATTGTCGATGAACCACTGCATCCGGCGCTTGAAGCCGTGGAGCCTCTCCACGACCTCGGGCTCGAGCGTCTCCACCGCGAAGAGCGGGATGAGCCCGACCATCGAGCGCACCTTGAGCCGGCAGGCCGCGCCGTCGGTGCGGAGCACGTCGTAATAGAAGCCGTCGACCTCGTCCCAGAGGTCGAGGGTGTTCATGGCGTGAGCGATGTAGACGAAGTGCTCGAAGAACTTCGAGGCCACGTCCTCGTACGCCGGGTCCTCCTTCGCCAGCTCGAGCGCGATCGCCAGCATGTTCAGACAGTACATCCCCATCCACGAGGTGCCGTCGGACTGCTCGATGTGGCCCCCCGTCGGCAGCGGCGCCGACCGGTCGAACACCCCGATGTTGTCGAGCCCGAGAAACCCCCCCTGGAAGACGTTCTTCCCCTCGGCGTCCTCGCGGTTCACCCACCACGTGAAGTTCAGCAGGAGCTTGTGGAACACCCGCGCCAGGAACGTCCGATCCCCCTTGCCCCGGAGCCGTCGCTCGATCCGGTACACGCGCAGGGCCGCCCACGCGTGTACCGGCGGGTTCACGTCACCGAGCGCCCACTCGTACGCCGGAAGCTGCCCGTTCGGATGCATGTACCACTCGCGCAGGAACAGGACGAGTTGCGCCTTGGCGAAGTCGGGGTCGATCAGCGCGAGCGGAATCATGTGGAACGCGAGATCCCACGCCGCGTACCACGGGTACTCCCACTTGTCCGGCATCGAGACGACGTCCTCGTTGTAGAGGTGGAGCCACTCGCGGTTCCGCCCTTGCCACCGCTCGGGCGGGGGCGGCGGCGACCCCGGGTCGCCCTCGAGCCAGCGCCGGACGTCGTAGTGGTAGAACTGCTTGGACCAGAGCAGCCCGGCGAAGGCCTGTCGCATGACGCTCTTGGCGTCGTCCGACAGGGCCTTGGGGATCACGGTCGCGTAGAACTCGTCCGCCTCGGCCAGGCGCCGGGTACACGTGCTGTCGAACTCCCGCCCGAACGGGTCGCCCGGAATCGGCGTGTTCGCGAGCCGCAAGCGTGTCGACCGGCTCTCGCCGGGCGCGAGCGTCCAGCGATGATACGCGGCCGCCTTCGTGCCGACCGCGGCCGGGTTGACGGCGTCCCGCTCCCCCGCGACCACGGAGCGGCCGATGCCGTCCTTCACGTAGCGCGCCCGATTCGGCGCCCGCCACAGGCGCTCTGTATTGGTCTCGTTCTCGGTGAAGCGCAGCTCGGGTGCGCCCTCGCAGTAGAGCCAGCGCGCCCCGAGCGAGGGGTGCTCGCCCTCGATCACGACGTGGCCGGCCGTGGCCACCCCCTGACGCAGCACCGGTCGCTCGGGGCCCGCCGGGTTCCACGACCACGTGTTCCGATACCAGAGGGTCGGCAGCAGGTGGAGCGTCGCCTCCCCGGGGCCGCGGTTCACCGCGGTGACCCGGATCAGGAGGTCGTCGGGCGCCGCCTTCGCGTACTCGACCAGCACGTCGAAGTAACGGTCGCCGTCGAAGACGCCCGTGTCGATCAGCTCGAACTCGGGCGCCTGCCGGTCCCGCCCTCCGTTTTCCTCGATCAGGGTCCCGTACGGGAACGCCGCCTGCGGGTACTTGTAGAGGAACTTCATGTAGGAGTGCGTCGGTGTCGAGTCGAGATAGAAGTAGTACTCCTTCACGTCCTCGCCGTGGTTGCCCTCGGGGCCGGTCAGCCCGAACAGCCGCTCCTTGAGAATGGGATCATGGCCGTTCCAGAGGGCCAGGGCGAAGCAGAGGCGCCCGTGGTTGTCGGTGATCCCGCCCAGGCCGTCCTCACCCCAGCGGTAGGCGCGCGACCGGGCGTGGTCGTGGGGGAAGAAATCCCAGGCGGTGCCGTGGGGGCTGTAGTCCTCGCGCACCGTGCCCCACTGCCGCTCGGCGAGGTAGGGCCCCCAGCGCTTCCAGTGAGCGCTCCGCTCCCGGGCCTCCTTGAGCCTCAGCTCCTCCTTGGTCACTCCTCACACCGTTCGGCGCTACTCGGGCGCGCAGACCTCGTGGTGATCGTGCCCGAAGAATTTGATCAACCGCTCGCCGTGGCTCGGGTGGATCGCGAGCTGGCTCGACAGGAGGCCGGCGTTGGCGCCGGTGCGAATGGCGAGGGCGGCGAGCTGGATCAGCTCCGCCGCCGCCCAGGACACCATCTGGACGCCCAGGACCTTCTCGGTCGCGCCGTCGAAGACGAGCTTGAGGTAGCCGCCGTCCTCGCCCGTCACGCGCCCGTTCGACGCGCCCGTGAGGTCGTGCCGGGCGACGTGACACTTGACGCCGCGGCGCGTGGCCTCGGCCTGCGTGAGCCCGACGCGCGCGACTTCAGGCGTCGTGAAGATCGTCTGCGGGACGACCGTGTACTCCACGGTCTCTACGTTGCCGCGGAGCGCGTTGAGCGCCGCGGTCTTCCCCTCGTAGGCGGCGGTGGGTGTGAGCTGCACGTTGCCCGCCGCGTCGCCCGCGGCGTAGACGTGGGGCAGCGTCGTCCGGAGGTACGCGTCGACCCTGAGCCCCAGCCCGCCGTGCTCCAGCCCGATCGCATCGGTCCCGGTGCGTCGCGGAGTGTAGCGGCGTCCGATCGCCAGGCAGACCTGCTGCGCCGTGACGGCGAGCGGCGCGCCGCCGCTCGTGATGTGAGCGGTGATCGCACCCCGGGCGCCCGAGAGCCGCTCGAGGGTCGCGCCGAGGTGAAACGTCACCCCGCGGCCCTCGAGCGTTTTCCTGATATACGCCGCGACGTCACCGTCGAGCGTCGGGAGAACCTCGGGATCGCGGGCGATCACGGTGACGGTGGAGCCGAGGTCGCTGAACGCTCCCGCCATCTCGAGGCCGATCACGCCGCCGCCGACGAGCACGAGGCTCTGGGGGAACTGCGGCAGGAACAGGAGATCGTCTGAGGTGATCGCGAGCCCGCATCCCGGAACCGGCGGCACGACCGGCTCGGAGCCCGCCGCGATGACGATCTTGTCGCCCTGGATCTGCCGGCCGTCGGCCTGGACCGTGTGCGCGTTGACGAAGCGCGCCTCGCCGAGGTAGATTTTTGCCCCCGACTTCTCGAAGGCCGCGGCGGGCGGCTGGAGCTCGCGGACGATCGCGTGCTGGCGCCGGACGATCGTGTCCCAGTCGAGCGCGACGTCCGGACCCGTCCGTGTGCCGAAGGCCCCCGCCTCCTTGACCAGCCGGTGAATCCGCCCAGACCTTACCAAGGTCTTTTTGGGGATTCACCCACGGTTGATGCAGGTACCTCCGAGCGGCCCCGAATCCACGAGCGCGACGCGGACGCCAAGCTTCACGCCCTGCTTGAGGGCGTTGATGCCGGCCGCGCCGCCACCGATGACGAGCAGGTCGTAGCGATCCATCATTGATTGCCTCCGACTCGGATTGTGCGTTCGGTGCCCTCGGCCAAGAGCGTCGCGGCGACGTGGGCGGCGCCGAGGAGCGCCGCGCGCGGCTCGAGCACAAGCCATACCGGGATCGACGCCATCAAGTCCGCGAACCGTCCCTTGTCGCAGAACGCGGTCGCGAACGCCCCGTCGGCGAGCTTCGCGCTGAGCTTCGGCGCGATCCCGCCACCGAGGTAGACGCCGCCCACCGCCAGGGCCTTGAGGGCGAGGTTGCCCGCCTCCGCGCCGTAGACCGCACTGAAGAGGTCGAGCGCCTGGACGCAGAGCGGATGGGCACCGGCCAGCCCGACCTCGGACACGACGGCGCTCGGGTCGCCGTGCGCGATCCGGTCGCCGAGCCACGACGGTTCCGGCACGTCGCCGGTGTCGCGGAGAAACCGATAGATGTTGAAGAGACCCGGTCCGGAGAGCACGCGCTCCCAGCTCACCCGGCCGTGCTCCTTCCGGAGGAAGCGGAGCAGCTCCAGCTCGAGGTCGGTGCGCGGCGCGAAGTCGGCGTGCCCGCCCTCGGAGGCGACCACGAGATGGCGCTCGCCGTCCCAGATGAGGAGCGCCTCGCCCAGCCCCGTGCCCGCGGCGAGCAGCGCCATGTTGCCCCGCCGCGGGGTGCCGGGCTGGAGCGGCGCGAGCGCCGTCGGTGGCAACGTGAGCACGCCGTAGCCCGTCGCCTCGAGGTCGTTGAGCAGCCGGACCCGCGGCGCGGGAATGCTCGTGCGGAGCGTCGCCTCGTCGAGGCGCCAGGGGAGATTGGTCGCGACGCTCCGTCCGCTGGCGACGCGCCCGGCGACACCGAAGCAGGCGGCGTCGATCGTCGGCCTCGGGCCGTCGGCGATGAAGCGCGCGACCGCGTCCTCGAACGTCGGGAACTCATGGCTCGAGAGCTCCGCCGCGCGCGCCAGCACGAGGGCACCGTCCCGACGGTCGAACAGGGCGAGCGCCGTCTTGGTCCCGCCGACGTCGCCGGCGAGGATCACTACTTCTTGGCCCCGGCGTAGATGTCCATGACCGTCTTGAGGAACCGCAGGGCGTCGGGCTTCCGCCGCTGGAACGAGTTGCGCCCGATGATCGAGCCGAAGCCCCCGCCGTCGCGGATCGCCCTGACCTGCTCGAAGACCGCCTCGTCCGTGTCGGCCGCCCCTCCCGAGAAGATCACGATCCGCCGCCCGTCGAAGGCGGCCTGGACGACATGGCGCACGCGTTCGGCGAGCGTCCCGAGGGGGACCCCCTCCTTGTCGTAGACCTTCTTCGCCGCGGCCTGTTCGACGTGCGCCGAGGGCAGTTTTACCTTGATGACGTGGGCGCCGAGCTGGGCGGCGATGTGGGCGGCGTACGCCGTGACGTCGATCGCCGTCTCGCCTTCCTTGGAGAGCCCCGAGCCGCGCGGGTACGACCACACGACCACGGCGAGACCGTGCGCCTTCGCCTCCTCGGCGAGGGCGCGAAGCTGGCCGTACATCGTCAGCCGATGCTCGGACCCGGGATAGATCGTGAAGCCGATTCCGACGCAGCCGAGGCGCACGGCGTCGCCGACGCTGCCCGTGAGGGCCTGCGCCGGGTCGCGCTCCTCGAGGAGCACGTCGTGGTTGTTGAGCTTCAGGATCAACGGCACCCGGCCCGCGAACTCGCGCGCCCCCGCCTCGAGGAAACCGAGCGGCGCCGCGTAGGCGTTGCACCCCGCCTCGATCGCGAGCCCGAAGTGGTAGCGCGGGTCGTACGCGGTCGGGTTCATCGCGAAGGACCGTCCCGGCCCGTGCTCGAACCCCTGATCCACCGGCAGGATCACGAGGCGCCCGGTGCCTGCGAGCGCGCCGTGGTTCAGAAGACGCGCGAGGTTCGTCAGCGTCCCGGGGTTGTCGCTGCCGTACCAGCTCAGGATCTCGCTCACCCGCTCCGTCGCCATTGCCGTCCTCCGATGAAATCCTCCGCCATCGCCACGTCGTCGGGACTCCCGATGACGAGCGGCACCCGCGCGTGCGGCGTGGCCGCGTCGATCGTCATGATCTCTCGTGTCCGGTGCTCGCGCGGCCGCCCGCCTGCTCGGCGAGGAAGGCCATGGGCGCCGCCTCGTAGTGGAGGCGGAGCTTCCCCGACGCTCGGCTCGCCTCGGGCGGGTAGAGATAGATCCCGCCTTCGAGCAGTGTGCGGTGAAAGTCGGCGACGAGCGAGCCGACGTAACGCGCCGTGTAAGGCCGCCGTGCCCGGCTGTCGCGTGTCGTCCCCCGGCCCCCGGCTCCGCCGGGTCGAGAAGATGGTCCCGACGATCCCGTTGACATCCAGGTTCGACGACCCGTCGACGGGGTCGACGCAGACGACGTATCCGCCGCGAGCACCCCGCGCCGCGGGGCGAATCGGCTCGTCCGACTCCTCGGAGACGAGCGCGCTCACGAGCCCCGTCGCCTCGAGCGCGCGCACGACCACGTCGTTCGCCCACGCGTCCAGCTTCTTGACGGCTTCGCCCTGGACGTTCGTGGCGCCGGTCGGCCCGAGCTGACCGACGAGCGCGGCGCTAGCGAGCTCACGCGCGACGATCTTCCCGGCGACGGCGAGCTGGCCGAGGAGCACGGCGAGCTCCGCCGCGTCAGGGGCGCTCGAGCCCTCGACGTGCGCGTGGAGCGTGATCGGCTCGGTCACGTTCCGCCGGACCCGCTCTCAACCGCCCGTCGGCTGCTCGACGTGGCCGCCGAACTTGTGGCGCATCGCCGAGAGCACCCTCTCCGCGAAGGTGTGCTCCTGGCGCGAGCGGAAGCGCGCGGAGAGGGAGGCGGCGAGAACGTCGCAGGGCACGGCCTCCTCGAGTGCCGCCATGATCGTCCAGCGCCCCTCGCCGGAGTCCGCGACGACGCCCGTGTAGGCGGAGAGGGTCGGGTTCTCGGCGAGCGCCTGCGCCGTGAGGTCCAGGAGCCAGGAGCTGACGACGGAGCCGCGACGCCACAGCTCGGCAATGTCCGCGAGGTCGAGGTCGTACCTGAGCTCCTCCGGCAGGTCCTTCGAGTTCGCGTTCTTCATGATGTCGAGCCCCTCCGCGTACGCCTGCATCAGCCCGTACTCGATCCCGTTGTGGACCATCTTGACGAAGTGGCCGGCACCCGACGGCCCGCAATAGAGGTAGCCGTGCTCCGCGGGGGACCCGGACCTCTCGCGCCCGGGCGTGCCCGGGACGGTGTCTACCCCGGGCGCGAGCGTCCGGAAGATCGGATCGAGGCGGGCCACGACCGCCCGGTCGCCGCCGATCATCAGACAGTACCCGCGCTCGAGCCCCCAGACGCCGCCGCTCGTGCCGACGTCCACGAAGTTGATCCGTCGCTCGCGGAGCGTCCGGCTCCGGCGCACGTCGTCCTTGAAGTAGGAGTTGCCGCCGTCGATGAGCGTGTCACCGGGATCCAGGCGGCGGGCGAGGTCCGTCACGACCTGCTCGGTCGGCGGACCCGCCGGCACCATCACCCATGCCACGCGCGGCGGCTTGAGCCTGGCCACGAAGTCGTCGAGCGTCAGCGCCCCGACCGCGCCCTCGCCCGCGAGCTGGCGGACGGCGGTCGCATCGGTCGCGTAGGCGACGACCTCGTGGCCGCCCCGCAGGAGCCGCCGCGCCATGTTCCCGCCCATCCGCCCCAGGCCGACCATCCCGATCTGCATGCTCGTCTCCTCGCCACAGTCCGTTATCCGAGCGCCTCGCCGACGGCCGACCGCAGCGTCCGGAGCCCATCCGCGACGTCCGTGCCGAGATGGACCCGCAGGGCGCGGCGGCCGCGCTCGACGAGCACCTGAAAGTCGCCGCGCGCCTGCGCAGTCTTCACGACGCCGAACGTGTAGGTCTGCCCGGGCACCGCGAGGTCCCCGGCGTCGTCGCACGTGACCTGGAGGAACACGCCCGTGTTCGGACCGCCCTTGTACGCCTGTCCCGTCGAGTGCAAAAAGCGCGGTCCGAACCCCAGGCACGTCGCGACCCGGTACCGGTCCCGGAGGGACCGGCGGATCGTCTGGAGCGTGGCCTCGTGTGCGGCGCTCATCTCGACATAGGCGAGAAGCGCGACGTAGTCTCCGGGCTTGATCGTCCGGAAGTGCGCGCCGAGCGCCGCGGCGAGGGTCCCCTCACTCACGCTGAGCGGCGACTCGAGCGGCAGCTTCCCCGTTTTCTCGTACTCGTCCGTCAGCCGACGCGTCGCGACCTTGCTCGCCTCGACGTCGGGCTGGTTGAACGCGTTGACGCCGAGCACGGAGCCCGCCACGGCCGTCGCGAACTCCCACCGGAAGAATTCGGCCCCGAGATCGTAGAGATCGTTCAGCGTGATCCTGACGACCGGGTGTCCCGCGCCCTCGAGCGCCTCCACCGCGGGGTCTTGATGCTCGTCCGGCGCGGACGCGAGCCGGAGATACACGAAGAGGCGGTCGGCGCCGTAGACCTCAGGCGGGCCGAGCGGCTCGCGGTCGACGGGGATCAGCCCCTTCCCCTCCTTGCCGGTCGACTCGGCGAGGAGCTGCTCGAGCCATGCGCCGAGATCGTAGAGGGCGGGCGACACGATCAGCGTGACCTTGTCGCGTCCGTGCGTCGCGAGCACGCCCAGGGTGACGCCGAGGACGACGCCGGGATTCTTCTCCACCGGCACGCTGGCCGCGCAGGCCTCCGCCATCTCCTCCGCCCGCTCGAGAAGCCGCGACACGTCGAGGCCCATGACGGCCGCGGACACCATGCCGAAGTCCGAGAGCGCGGAGTACCGTCCGCCGATCGACGGGTCACCGAAGAAGATGCGGCGGAACCGGTCGACGTCGGCGACCTTGTGGAGGTGCGAGCCCGGATCGGTGATCGCGATGAACCGGCTGCCCGCGCGCTCCGCGCCGACCACCTGGCTGGCGCGCTCGAAGAAGTACCGCTTGAAGATGTTCGGCTCCAGCGTGGTCCCCGACTTCGACGAGACGATGAAGAGCGCCTTCGCGAGGTCCACCTTCCGCTCGAGCGCCTTGATCTGGGCGGGATCGGTAGAGTCGAGCACGAGCACCTCGGGGAATCCGTCGATCCGGCCGAACGTCTCCTTCAGCACCTCGGGAGCGAGGCTCGAGCCTCCCATGCCGAGCAGGAGCGCGCGCGTGAAGCCCTCACGCCGGACGTCCTCGGCCAGGCGACGGAGGTCGTCGACGCGGCCGACCTGGTGGCGTGCGATCCCGAGCCAGCCGAGCCAGCTCGCTTCGTCCGCGCCCGTCCAGAGGGTGGCGTCGCGCGCCCACAGGCGGCGCACCTTCCCCGTGGCCGCCCACTCCTCGAGTGTCCGCCTCACCTGCTTCTCGAGCTCGGCGGGCAAGAGCCGCGTCTGGCGGTTCATCTCTTACCGCTGCCGGCTGAGCTCGCTCACCGAGGTGCCGTCGGCGACCAGGACGGTGTCTGCCGTCCCGAGGAAGAGCCCCGTGTCCACGACGCCGGGCACCGCGCGGAGCGCCCGCTCGAGCGCGGGCGGGTCTACGATCGGTCCCACGACGCAGTCCAGGATGACGTTCCCGTTGTCCGTCACGAACTGACTCTCGCCGGCCATCCGGAGCGTGGGCGCGAGGCCGAGGGCGGCGAGGCGGCGCCGGCTGAGCGGCAGCGCGAACGAGACGACCTCGACGGGCAGGCGACCCCGACTGCCGAGCCGCGGAACGAGCTTGTCGCGCTCGACGAGGATGATCTGGCGCCGCGACGCCGCGGCCACGATGCGCTCGCGCACCAGGGCCCCGCCGTACCCCTTGATCAAATTCAGATCGGGATCCACCTCGTCGGCCCCATCCACCGTGACGTCGATCTCCACCTCGAGACCGACCAGCGGGATGCCGAGCTCCCCCGCGAGCGCCGCCGTGGCCTCGGACACGGGCACACCACGCACGCGGAGGCCGTCGCGCACGCGGGCGGCGAGCGCCCTCACGAACGCCGTTGCGGCCCGGCCCGCGCCGAGCCCCACGGCGGTGTCGTCCTTGACGAACCCGAGGGCCCGGCGCGCGAGAGCACCGAGCGGTTCCGTTGTGTCGAACTGCACGCTTTCCGCACCCATAACACGATCCCCGAGTTGCCGCCAGCGTCTCAGCGGCCTGCGGCGAGCGCGTGCCAGGCGCGGAGCGTCTCGCCGACCGACCACGCCTGGGCGACGCAGCCGCGCGGCGTGAAGGGCGGATCGCCGTCGAAGATCTCGGCGACGGAGCCCACGCCGTAGTCGGCGAGGTGGTCGGCGAGCGGCTCGAGGAAGGAACGCGCCACGGCGGCGTCGCGATACACCTTGTGGTGGGCGAGCGCGAACGGACCGAGGAGCCACGCCCACGCCGTGCCCTGATGGTAGGCGCCGGCGCGCTCCCGCTGGTCGCCGCCGTAATGGCCGCGGTACTCCGGATGACTGGGCGCCAAGCTCCGGAGTCCGTAGGACGTGAGGAGGTGGCGGGCACACGCGTCCACGACCATGCGCTGGCGCGCGGCGGGCAGCGCGCTCTCGGGGAGCGAGACGGCGATGATCTGGTTGGGCCGGAGCGTGTCGTCGTTGCCGTCCGGACCATCGATCACGTCGTAGCAATGGCCCGCACGCTCACTCCAGAACCGCTCGAATCCCGCCCGCACCCGCGCGGCGAGCGCGTCCCAGGGCTCGACCGGCCTCCGCCGGCGCCTTGCGAACCCGCGCATCGCGTGGAGCGCGTTGTACCAGAGGGCGTTGATCTCGATCGCCTTGCCGCGGCGCGGAGTGACGATCCGGTCGCCGGCCTTCGCGTCCATCCACGTGAGCTGGACGCCGGGCGCGCCCGCGGTGAGCAGCCCGTCGGTGGGATCCTCCTTGATGCCGTAGCGGGTGCCTTCGCGATGCCAGCGCACGATCTCCTCGAGCCCGGGGTAGAGCGCCTCGAGGAGGCCGTCGTCGCCCGTGGCGGCGTGGTAGGCGCGGACCGCCTCCACGTACCAGAGCGTCGCGTCCACCGTGTTGTACTCGGGCGCCTCCCCAGCCTCGGGGAACCGATTCGGCAACAATCCTCGATCGACGAAGCGGGCGAACGTCGCCAGCACGCGTCGGGTGACGTCGGGGCGTCCCGTCACGAGCGTCAGTCCCGGCAGCGCGATCATCGTGTCGCGGCCCCAGTCGCCGAACCAGTGGTAGCCGGCGACGACGGTCGTGCCCTCGGCGTCCTCGGCCAGGCGGCGCCGGGCGACGAACTGATCCGCCGCCAGGACGAGCTGCCCGATCCACGCCGGCGCCCGGCGCGCCTCGGGCCGGGCGCGCCGCCAGACGGCGAGCAGCTCGGCCTCGTGGCGTGCACGGCGGCGCCACGCCGCGGTACCGTCGACCGACGGCGCGGCCTCGACCGAGAGCACGAGCGTCAGCGCCTCGCCCGACGCGAGCGTCGTCGCGAACGTCCCCGCATGGAGGTGGTCTTCTGTCGCCTCGAGCCCGCGCTCGCGCTCACGCGGCAGGTCAAAGTTCCGGTACCAGGTGTGGGCGGGCTGCGCCGCGGCGCCCTGGGCGAGGAGCAGGAGGGGCGACGCGCCGTCGAACGCGAGGACGCGTAACCCGTTCTGGACCGGCGCCACGTCCATGGGGTGGCCGTCGCCGCGTGTCACGCCGTGATAGTCGCGGTAGTTGACGAAGACCTTGAGCTCGAGCCCCAGCGGTCCCCGGGCGCGGAGGACACGGTAGCCCACGTACGTCGTGTTCGCGCCCGGCTCCATCCACACGCGCTTCTCGAGCCGGGCGTCGGCGACGGCGTACGTCCAGACGGGCGTCGTGCCGTCGAGAGCGAACCGCTCGATGTCGCGGTAGCCGTGCGGATCGACCGCGCCGCCCGCCCAGCGGTCGGCCCCGAGCAAACGCGTGAGACCGTCGTAGCCGATCGTCTCGTTCACCTTCGGCACGAGCAGGATGCGGCCGAGAGGCGGCTCGCGCGCGGCCACGAGGAGCCCGTGGTAGCGCCGCGTGAGCGTTCCCGCCACGGTGCCCGACGCGAAGCCACCCAGACCGTTCGTGCAGAGCCACTCGCGACGCTCCGCCGCGACGAGATCGCCGGCAACCTCCCTGCCCCAGCCGATCACGCTCCGGAGTTTACCTGAGCGCGCGAGTGGTGACGTCCGCCGCAGCCTGAATCCCACGCGTCTCCCCGCTCATCGCAAGAGTCGGGAGGATACGGACATGGAAGCCGTCCTGGCGCTTCTGTTCATCGCCGCGCTGACCGTCGGTCCACTGGCCGTGATGGCGGCGCGCGATCGCCGGCGCGAGTCGGCCGACGTCGTCGCCGCCGACATCCGGGCGGCCGTGCGGCGCCGATTGCACGGCGAGTCGCTCCTCTCGGTGCAGGTGACGCCCGCGACGTTCAGACGGCCCGGGCGGGTCGTGCTCTCGACGCCCAGCGGTTACGAGTACCTGACCGAGGCGGTCTGGTCGACGGTGGCGAGTCGCCTGCCGTCAGGCTACGAGCTGGTCGTCACGCGACCGCATGCCGCCGCCGACGATCGCACCGACCGAGCGCTGCCGCGCGCGGCCTGAGCGCGGCTCTAGTCATCCTCGCGGACGTCGCCCTCCCACTCGACGGCGATGCCGCGCTGGACCGACTGCGACGCCGGGCAGCCCTTCTCGTGGACCTCGATGGCCCGCAGCGCGTCCGGCCGCTTGCCCTTCGGGACCCTGACCGTGTAGCGGACCTTGATCCGCGTGACGAGCGGCTTGCCCTCGACGTTCTCGATGAACCCCTCGACCTCGGCGCTGAGCCGGTCGGGCTGGGTGGGGATCTTCCGCGCCGCTAGCGCCCCGGCTAGCGTGCCCGTCATTCAGCCGCCGACGGCGGCCACGAGGTGGTCGAGCGTCGCCGGCGCCTCCTGTTCCGGCTCGACGCCGTAGAACTTCTTGATGCCGCCGTGCACGCCGTAGACGACCGGGTCGGGAAAGTTCTCGATCCACGCGCGGCGCAGCGGGCCCTTGTCCTTGACGATCCGGACCCTCGAGACGTGAATCAGCTCACCCATGGGCGTCCCTCCTCCGTCTGCGAACTCTACACGAACCCGCCGCCCATCGCGCACGAGGCTCTGGCGCCCGAGCGGTCGGTTGCCGTAGATTCGTCCCATGCCGACCATGGACGAGTATGCCAAAGCGCCGGCCGCCGAGCGCCTGAAGCGCCTCGAGCGCACCCCTGACGAGCTCGCCACCGCCCTCCGCAGCCAGAGCGAGGCCACGCTCGCCCGACGTCCCGACCCGAAGAACTGGGCCGCGAAGGAGGTAGTCTGCCACCTCCGCGACGCCGAGGAGCTCTTCATGGGGCGGTTCGAGCTGATCATGGCGATGGACGACCCGAAGCTTTCCTTCGATCCCGCCACCCCCGACCGCTGGGCCGCGGAGCGCCAGTATCTCCGGAACGACGCCGCCGCCGCGCTCGCCGCCTTCCGCAAGCGCCGCGAGGAGTCACTCGCGTTTCTGCGGACGCTCACGCATGCCCAGTGGACGCGCGGGGGAATCCACGCCACACGGGGCCGGATCACGATCGACGACTTCGTGACGGTGATGGCGGCGCACGACGACAACCACCTCGACCAGCTCAGGCGCGCGCTCGAGGGACGCGCGTAGCGCCCCTGCCCCATCGCCGTCGCGTCCCTCGCAAATTGTTCCGCTTCACTCCGCGTGGGATCGTACCCTCGCGGCGACGCCGATGACGGCGCGCGTGCTCGTGACCGGCGCCGGAACCGGCCCGAGCGAAAATCTGCTCAGAAGCCTCAGAGCCAGCGACGCCTCGCTGGCGCTCGTCGGTTGCCACCACGATCGGTTCGCCCTCAAGAGCTCGGCGGTGGACGCGAAATACCTGGTGCCCCCCGCCGCGCATCGCGACTACGCGCGCGCGCTCGCGCGGATCATCGCGCGCGAGCACGTCGACCTCCTGATCCCGACGTCGGACGCCGATGTGAGACGCGTCGCCAGTGTCCGCCGCCGTCTCCCGTGCCGGGTGTTCCTGCCGCGGACATCGGTGATCGAGCTGTGCCAGGACAAGTATGCGCTGACGGTACGGCTGCGCGCCCGCGGTGTCCCGGCTCCGCGCACCTACCGCGTCACGAGCCCGCGCGCCATCGGCGCGCTCTTCGGGCGCCTCGGACCGGCGCGGCCGGTCTGGTGCCGCATCCGGTTCGGTCAGGGAGCGCTGGGAGCGCTCGCCGTGACGACCACGGCCCAGGCGCGCAACTGGATCGACTACTGGGAGCGCGTGCACGGCGTCCGGGCGACCTCGTTCACGCTGTCGGAGTACCTGCCGGGGCGGGACTTCAGCTGCCAGAGCCTCTGGCACGACGGCGCCCTCGTGCTGACGAAGACGTTCGAGCGGATCGCCCCGTTCGGCGGCCAGCCGGGCGGGGCCTCGGTGGCGGCGCTCGCCAAGGTCGTGTCGGATCCCCGCGTGGCCGACGTCTGCGCGGCGGCGGTCCGCGCGGTCGACCGGCGCGCGTCGGGGGTCTTCTGCTTCGACGTGCGCGAGGACGCGCACGGCGTGCCCTGCGTCACGGAGATCAATGCGGGGCGCTTCAGCCTGAGCACGAACCTCTACGACCTCGTCGGCAAGCACAACATGGCGCTCATGTACGTGCGCCTGGCCCTCGACGAACCGGTGGATATCGAGGACGAGTACGACGCGCCGGAAGGCTATTATATGGTGAGGGAGTTGGATACGCTGGCGGGGATCTTCCACGCCGATGAGTTCTTCGAGGGAATCGAAGACGTGCGGCCGTAGGGCGTGGGAGCGGTGAACAGTCAACCCAGGGCAAAGGAGGATGCGGGATGCCGATCGTGAAGCCATCGGGCAAGAAGGTCCGGGTGTCGTTCTCGGTCAGGCGGCCCAAGACCCCGAAGGCGATGGATAGACTCGTCCGCGCGATGCAGAAGGTCGTCAGGAAGCACGGGGGCAAGGTCAGACGGCGGAAGCGGAAGTAAGCCCGACCAATCTTTGCGCGGGCCATCTCCCGCGCCGGCAGCGGGAGATGGCGACCGTGCTCGACGGAGCCACGATGGCGACCCGGTCCGACATGGAGCGCGAGGTCTTCGAGGTCGAGGGCGACCTCGATCGCCTCACCGCGGAGGCGCTCACCCTCGAGCTCACGCGCGTCGCGGCGCGCTTCGGCCTCGACCTGACCGAGATCCGTATCGAGTCGGCGCCGCGGCGGCCGCGACGCTCAGCGTAGACCGTCCAGCTCCGCCAGGCTCCGCGCCTCCCAGAACCGCATCTCCATCGTCCGGAACAGGTCGGCGGCCGTCCCGAGGTGCGCCTCCGCGCCCGTCGCGTCGCCGCGGAGCCGAGCCGTCCCGCCAAGGGCGAGCCGGCAGTGGGCGATCAGCGGGCGCATGTCGAGCTCGGTCGCCAGGGTCAGCGCGCGAAGGAACCACTCTCCCGCACGCTCCGCGTCCGCGCGCCCGGACCTGAGCGCGATCTCGCCGAGGAGCCGGAGCGCCCAAGCCGCGTGCCCGCGCTCGCCGTTCTGCTCGGCGACGGCGAGGCCCTGCCGGGCGAGCTCGAGGGCCCGTGCGAGGCGACCGCCGAGCATGGACGCCTCGCCGAGCGTCGTGAGGGCCAGGGAATGGGCGCTCAAGAGCCGCATCGACGCCGTCCGTTCCACGGACTCCTCGAGCAACGGCAGTGCGTCGGTCAGCCGGCCCGCCAAGGCGTAGGCCGCGCCGAGCGCCGACGCGACGCGCGGGAACCAGATCCACTGGTTCCACGTCCGGCTCAGCTCGAGCCCGCGCTCCAGCACCGCGATGGCCGGGCCGAGGTCGCCCTTGCGGAGGTACAGGACGCCGAGCCCCGAGGACGCGACCGTCAGGTTGAGCGGCTGATCGATCGACTCCGCGATCCGGACGCCTTCCTCCCCCACGAGGACGCCCTCGGCGAAATCGCCGAGCTCGGCGAGGCACAGCACCAGGCACGAGCGCGAATGCACGGCGGGGAGTTGGGGCAGGCCGAACCGCTCGTGGATCAGCTCGCCGACGATCGACTCGACGTTCTTGCGGAACAGCGCCGCGGCGGCGCGGTACTCGCCGTGGACCAGACGGATCTGCCCGACGTACGCGTTCGTCGCGACCTCCAGGCTGAAGTCGCGCAGCGCCTCGGTGATCGCCTGCGCGCGCCGGCCGTACTCGAGGGCGCGGTCGTGAGCACCCGTCAGGTAGAACTGGCCGGCCATGAAGACGCAGAGGCGTCCGAGACGGTGTTGGTCGCCCAGGCTCTCGGCGAGGACCTCGGCCTCAAGGAGATAGGGAAGGATCTGCCCGAGCTCGCCGAGCGGCAGGAGCGCGAGCCGGAAGTCGAGGCGAACGTCGATCGCCGCCTCGAGTTTGGCGCGACTCTCCGGGAGACGCGCGAGGGCGGCCAGCGCCTGCTCGAGGTACTCCACCGCCTCGCGATGCGCAGAGCGCGCGGTCGCCCGCGCCGCAGCCTGACGGAGGTAGCCCACGGCTTTGGCCCACACCTCTCCGAGCACCGCGTGGTGGGCGAGACGTTCGACGTGGTCCGCGAGCCGGTCGGGGTAGCGCCGCTCGATCGCCTCCACGATCCGCGCATGGAGGATCTGGCGCTGCTCCGGGGGCACGCTCGCGTACGCGACCTCGTGGGTGAGCGCGTGCCTGAAGGTGTACTCGGGGTCGGGCGAGACGCTCGTCTCGTGGAGAAACTCGGCGCTCTTGAGACGGGCGCAAACGGCCCGGAGCACGTCCTCCCCGATCCCGGCCACCGCGTGGACGATCGCGAACGGCACGTGCTTGCCGACCACCGCCGCAATCTCGAGCAGCCGCTTGTCCTCCGGGGCGAGGCGGCCGATCCGCCCGAGGAGCACCTCCTGGATCGTGTCCGGCACCGCGAGGGCCGCCGCCGGTCCGCCCTGCTCTCGTACCGCGCGCCCGAGCTCCTCCACGAAGAAGGGGTTGCCCTCGGCCTTGGCGACGATGAGGTCGGCGAGGGCGTCCGAGATCTCACCCGCGCCGAGCGCCGACTTGAGCACGTGCCGGCTCTCGTCGGGGGCGAGCGGCAGGAGCGCCATCTGGGTCGCGTAAGATTTGTCGATCCACGGCGGCCGGTAGCCCGCGCGGTAGGTCGAGACCAGAAGAATCGGTGAGCCCACCAGAACCTCGGCGAGCGACACGAAGAACTCCTCGGAGATGGTGTCGATCCACTGGAGATCTTCGACCACGATGACGAGCGGGAGCTGGCGGCTGCGACCGACCCACATCTGCCGCAGCGTCTCGAATACGCGCGCCTTGCGCACGGCCGGCTCGAGCGTCGCGAGTCGCTCCACGCCCTCCTGGAGGCCGAGGAGATGGAAGAGGTACGGGCCGCTCCGCGCGGGATCCATGCCGACCTCCCGCAGACCGACGCTGACGCGCTCGACCACGACGTCGGGCGTGTCGGCGTCGGTGATCCCGCAGCTCGCCTTGAGCGCCTCCAGCACCGGCAGGTAAGGGGTGGCCGGGCCATAGGAGAGGCACTGCGCCTCGACGTAGCCGATCGGTTTGCCGACGACGCCCTGGCAGAACTCGTAGAGCAAGCGCGACTTGCCGATCCCGGCCTCACCGCTGATCCCGACGATCTGGCCCTGGCCCCGCATCGCCGACTCGAGGCGGCTCCAGAGGAGCTCGATCTCGCGGTGGCGGCCGACGAACGTCGCCACGTGCCTTCCGAGGCGGCTCGACCCGCGCCCGGCGAGGACGAAGACGCGGCCGAGCACGCCGCCCGCGAAATCCAGCAGCTCGAAGCGGCGCTCCAAGAACGGCGCGGCGGCCTCGGTGACGAGGACCGATCCGGGCTCGCCGCGCTCGACGAGCGCCGCCAGCACCTCGACCGCCTTCTGCTTGGCCTCGACCGCGAGCTCCGTCGTGCGCGGGGCCCACCCCACGAGACACTGCGCGAGGTGGATCCCGATCGTCACGGCCGGCGCCCGTGGATCCGCCTGGCGCGCCCGCGCGGCGGCCTTCTGGATCGCCATCGCGGCGTGCGCGGCCCGGCTCGGCGCGTCCTCAGTCGCGTCGAGCCCGAACGCCGCCACGACACCGATCGGGCTCATGCCCTCGACGCGCCCACCGAAGCTCGTGACCTTCTCGACCAGAACCTCGAGGGCGCGGCTTGCCTCGCGCGGCTCGTCGGACTCCGGGGCGAGGGTGAGCACCGCCCGCAAGAGCGTCACGCGCCGGCGCTCCCACCGGAGCGCGGCGGGCGCCCCCGGGGCGGGCGCGGCCGGCGGCGCGACGGCCGGACGCGCTGCCGGCCGCGCGGCGGGCCGGGGCACGGCTGGCGCCGGCGCGCCGCCCTTGAGGCCGTACTTCTCGATGCGCGCGCGCAGCGTGTTGCGTGAGATCCCGAGGAGCGCGGCCGAGCGGGAGATGTTCCAGTGGGTCTGGCTGAGCACCTCTGCCACTCGGGCGCGGACGGCGTCCTCCAGGGAGCCCGCCGGCTCGACGCGCTTGGCCTCGCGCTCCTCCCCGCGCGCCGGCCTCGAGAGTCCGAGCATCTCTGCCGTCACCTCCGGCTCGGGTGACAGGAGCGTGACCCGCTCCATGAGGTTGCCTAGCTCCCGCACGTTGCCCGGCCACGGATACGCCAAGAGCGCGGCCTGCGCCGTCGAGGTGAGCGTCTTGGGCGGGACGCCATAGTCCGCGCACGCGCCTTGGAGGAAATGGTCGGCCAGCGCCAGGATGTCCGCGCCGCGCTCGCGCAGCGGCGGCAGCGTGAGCGTGAGCACGGCGAGGCGGTGGTAGAGGTCCTCACGGAAGCGCCGCTCGCGGACCGCCGTGAGGAGGTCTTCGTTGGTCGCCGTGACGATCCACACGTCCACGGGATCGTCACGTGTGGACCCGAGGCGACGCACGGCGTGCTCTTCCAGCACTTTGAGGAGCTTCGCCTGGAGCGCCTCGGGCAGGAGTCCGACCTCGTCGAGGAAGATCGTCCCACGGTGAGCCGCCTGGAAGAGTCCCGGCTTGGCGCGCCGCGCGTCCGTGAATGCGCCGCGCTCGAACCCGAACATCTCGGCCTCGAGCAGCGTCTCGGGAATCGCTGCGCAGTTCACGTCCACGAACGGACCGTCCGGGCGCGGGCCCGTCCGATAGAGGATTCGCGCGAGCAGCCCCTTGCCGGTGCCCGTCTCCCCTTCGATCAGCACGGGCGGCACCCGGCGCAGTTTCTGCGGGCGCTCGATCAGCCGCCGGAGCTTGTCGCGCACAGCCTTGATCCCGGCGCTCTCGCCGAGGAGCTCGGCCATCGGGCCCATCGTGCCCCGCATGTTACTCCAACCGGTCAACTTGGTGTTCAAACCTTGACCACCAGGACCCCTCTGACCACCGCACTGTCCGGTCGTAACTCTCTAATTCCCTGTGAGTTTCCACTTGGTACCGGCATTGCGTACTGTGACAGGCCATGACAGACCCAGCGCACAACGGAGTCGACGGCGGGACGGCGGCGGGGATCGCTTCGGCGCCGTGGACCGAGCACATCCGCGCGATGGACCAGGCGCTTGAAGAGCGGAACGCGACGGCGGCCGTGCGCGCCTGGCGTAACGCCTACGCGGCGGCCCTCGGGACGCCAGGGTGGCGCGGGCTCGTGGAGGTCGCCGCTGGGTCCCTCAGGATCGGCGCGATCCCGGGCTTTGGCAAGGCATCGGAGGCACGGGCACGGGAGACATACTGGCTGGCGCTGTTCCGCGCGCGCCAGCAGGGGTCGCTCAACGGCGTGCTCGACACCGCGGAGGCGTTCGGCGCGCTCGGCGACACCGCGATGGTCGAGCAGTGCCTCCGCGTCGCCGAGGGGCTCGCGGCGCTCCACAGTGACAAGGACTCCGCCGACCGCGTGCGCGCTCTCGCGGCCGCCCTCGCCGAGCGCTACACGGTCCCGGCGAAGCCCGCGCCGGCGTAGCGGAGCACGACCCCTCAGCCCTCCGTGACGATGCGCTGCAGGGCGGCGACCTGCTCGGGGGCGGCGCATCCCATCAGCACGTCCCCGGTCTCGAGCACACGGTCCGGCGGTGGGTTGAAGACGTGGCGCTGCGTCGCCGCCTCACGCAGGGCGAACACGATCACGCCGGTCCGTTCCTGGAGCTTCATCGTCCCGAGCGTCTGACCCGCCGCCGCGCGGCCGACCGTGACCTCCTCGACGCGCGTCGCGCCGGGCGCGCGGAGCATCGCGTCGAGGAGGTCCACGACGTTCGGGCGCACCATCGCCGAGGCGAGGCGCAGGGCGCCGATGGTGTTCACGGAGACCACCGCGTCGGCGCCCGCCTTGACGAGCTTGGGGCCGGCGTCGTAGGCGACGGCGCGCGACACGATCCGCATCGTCGCGTTCAGCTCGTGGGCCGACATGAGCGCGAAGAGGTTGTCCTTGTCCGAGGGCATGCACGCAACGAGCCCGCGCGCCGTCTCGACCCGCGCCCGCTGGAGCACGTCGCTCGTGGTCGCGTCGCCGATGATGTAGAGCATCCCCTCGCCGAGCTTCCGAAGCGCCTCCTCCCGACCCGGATCGATCTCGATGCAGACGAAGGGCCGGCGCGTCCTGAGCAGCTCCCGCACGACGTGACGTCCCATCTCGCCGCCCCCGCAGACGACAATGTGGTCCCGCAGCGCTGCGATCTGTCGCTCCATCCTTCGCTTCTCCCATAGGTGCGAAAGGTCACCCTCGACGCAGAACGCGGTGAACGCGCCGATCCCGTACAGGACGCTCGCCCGGCCCACGACGATCAGGACGATCGTGAGCCAGCGGCCGGCCCGCGACAGAGGGTGGATCTCTTCGAAGGCAACCGAGGAGATCGTGCCGACGGTCATGTAGAGCGAGTCGAAGAAGGCCCACCGCTCGACGAGCTGGTAGCCCACCGTGCCGAACGCGATGATCCCGACGAGGACGATCAGGATCTTCTTGAGACGGTCGCGCGCGCTCACGACGGAGAGACCACAACGCCGACCGTCGCGAGCTGGGCGCGCAGGTCGTCGCCCCGGTCCACCCAGTAGAGGATCGCGCGGAGCCCGGCGTCCGTGGCCGCGGCGACGTTGGCCTCGTGGTCGTCGACGAACACGCAAGCGCCCGGGGAGAACCCGAGCCGGTCGCACGCGAGCGCGTAGATCTCCGGCTCCGGCTTGGCGAGCCCGACCTCCGCCGAGCACACGATGTCGTCGAAGAGGTCCGCGATGCCGACGACGTTCGTGAGCCGCTCGCGCAGCGTCGCGTCGGCGTTCGACAGGATTCCCGTGCGATGGCGCGGGCGGAGCGCCCGCACCACCTCGATGTTCGGGTGGATCGGCGCCTGCAGCGCGCGCCACTCGGCGTGGAGCGGCGGGAGCCGCCGGCCGGCGAGCTGCTCGAGCGCACGGTGGGCACCGGCGAGCCACGCATCACGGTCGCCGCGCCCGCGCTCCACGAGGCGCCACGCGTCTCCGCCGTAGAGGGTCGCGTGGAGACTCCCGGCGGGCAGGCCGTGCGTCGCCTCGAGCGCGCGCGCCGCGGCCCGCCCCATGTTCCAGATCACGCCGCCGAAGTCGAAGATGACGGCGCGCGGCGGCGTGATCAATACCTGATGCGGGGACTGCCGCCGCGCCCGTAAGGGTCGCCGAACGGCTTGTCCTCCTGCTTGGGAGCGGTCACCGCGACCCAGCCGCGGCGCTTCATGCATTCCTCGTCGAGCTTGCCGCCCTTGGAGCACTCGGCGTAGTCGCGACGAAACTCTTCCGTCGTGTACTTTTCGTTGATCTTCATCCACTCGCGATCATCGCCGCTCGAGCAACCCTCGAGGACCACGGCCAGCCCCAGACCGAGCAGCATCGCCCTCCTGCGCATTCTCACCGATTGTACCGCCTGACCCACGCCGCCGGGAGGAGTTCATCGGCGGGGTTCGCGCCCACGGCGCGGTGGCGTGCGCCCACTCGAAGAACGCCGGCTGGGGGAGGTGGGTGGCCTGACGAGCACGTAGCCCACACCCGCGCGCTCGAGCCAGACGCGGCAGATCTGGTCGAGGCGGTAGCGACGCGCGACGGTCGCCCCGGTCGCGGCGGCGGGATCGTTCACGAGGACCGCGTCGCCCTCGTAACCGGTCAGCACCAGCAGGTGCCCGGTCGTCTCCGGAATCGCAGCGCCCTCGAGCTCTCCGGCGCCGTATCTGACGGAGGCGATCACGGGCAGGCCCTTCGCGAGACACCACGCCGCCGTCCGCCAGTCGGGGAATCTCAAGAGGTAGCCGGCCACGCCGTGACGTCCCGCCGCGCGGATCGCCGCCGGCCAGACACCGTAGCGGTCGAGGCCCGGGTGAAAGATCTCGCGCGCCAATGACGCGACCTCCACGCGTGCGCTCCAGTACGCGAGGACCATGGCGACGCTGGCGGGCGAGCAGATCCGCATCCGGAGCGCCTCGTCGGCTTCCATCTGGCTCAGCGCAGGCACCGCGAGACGCACGGCGCCGCCGGGCGGCGCTGTGTCTGACGCCGGCAGGCTGCCGTCCCACGCGGAGAGGCTCACCAGCCAGGGTGCCCGAAAGACGGCGTGCCCATCGTCGGCGCGGACGCGCAGCCGCACACGCACGGCGCGCGCGGGCGCCTCCGGCACAAACTCGTCGATCTCCGCGGCGAGCCCGTCGGCGCGCCCACCGAGCGGCGCGAAGCGCGCCTCGCCGATCGTCTCGCCCGCCACCCACGTCGACCACCGGCCCGCCCGCTCGAGCGAGACCTCGAACCTGAAGCTCGCGGGCGCGGGGTGGAGCCCGCTGAACGCGGGCACGAGGTGACGCGCCGCCCGGCGCGGGCGCCACGTGGGAAGCTCGACGACCGCGTCGGCGCCGTCGCGGCGCGGAGCAGGCGCGGTCTCGACACGGCGGCGGCACGCGGGGGGCACCACGTCCGCGAGGGCACTCGCCGGCCAGCCCGAGGCCGCGACAAAGAGATCAGTCGGCATGATCAGTTGGCATCAAAGGACACGGGCGGGATCGTCGGGGGCGTGGGCGGGACGGACTCCCGCCCACGGCATCCCCTTGTCGTGGTTGCGCAGACATCGCTGCGCGTCCCGGTTCAAACCGGGATCAAGGGACTTCAGGCTCGGGCGCCGCTCGTGCCGCTAGCAAGCTCCGCGCGGCGCGGCTACTAGGTCCGGTGGTAGCGTCTCCATCCACCACCTCCTGGATTGGAGTGGGCACGGCGTGCGGGACGTCTGCCGCATCACCGTACCCTCTCTCTACTCCGGGCTCGGCCCCGCGTCAAGCCTGGAAGCGACTTCACCGTGTGGCTCCGCGGAGGCGCGGGTCGAGCACATCGCGCAGCGCGTCGCCGAGCATGTTGAACCCGAAGACGGCGAGCGAGATCGCCACCCCGGGCCACACCGCCATCCACGGCGCGCGAAACATGTACGTGCGGCCCGAGCCGGAGAGCATGGCACCCCACGACGGGAAGGGTGGCGGCACGCCGAAGCCGAGGAACGAGAGCGCCGACTCCGCCAGGGTCACGGCGCCGAGTCCAATGGTCGCCAGGATGATGACCGTCGCCGTGACGTTGGGCAGGATATGGCGGGTGATGATCCGGGCGTGGCCGCAGCCGAGCGCGCGCGCTGCCTCGACGTAGGTGGACTGGGCCACCGCGATCGTCGCGCCACGGATCACGCGCGAGTTGACCGCCGCGCTGAGGATGGTGAGCGCCACCACGAGGTTGAGGAGCCCGGGGCCGAGGACGGCCATGACCGAGAGGATGATCACCAGGTACGGGAAGGACAGCCACGCGTCGACGACCCGCTGAACCACGAGGTCGTAGGCGCCGCCGAAGTACCCGCTCGACACGCCGACCACCGTCGCCAGGAAGGTCGCGAGGGCGATCGTGGCGAAGCCCACCGTCACCGACACGCGCGCGCCGTAGACGACACGGCTCCACATGTCACGGGAAAGGTTGTCGGTCCCGAGCCAATGGGCGGCGCTGGGCGGCCGCATGCGCGCGCCACGGATCGGGTCGTCGTAGCCGTACGGCGCGATCCGCTCGGCGAACGCCGCCATCAGTAGCAGCGCGACGACGATCAGGGCGCCGAGCGCGCCGAGCGGCTTCTTCCGCGCGAACCTCCCCACCGCCCTCAGCATCTCGGTGAGCCTGTGCGGTCGACCGCTTTCGAGCGCGGGCTTTGCCCGCGCCGCCTGATCCGGGAATCCGGCGCGCGCGTCCACGGTGGGGGGTGTCGGGGAGGAGCGCCGCCGCTCCCCCGACTAATATCGGATTCGCGGATCGAGGACGGCATAGAGCGCGTCGACGGCCAGGTTGAGTGTGACGATCGTCGAGACGACCACGAGGTTCACGCCCTGGATCACGGGGTAGTCGCGCTGGTTGATCGCGTCGAAGAGGAAGCGGCTCATGCCGGGCAAGCCGAAGACCGTCTCGATGATCACGGTGCCACCGATGATCTGCGGAAGCTGCGTGCCCAACAGGGTCACGACCGGAATGATCGCGTTGCGCAAGCCGTGCTTCAGGACGATCACGCGCTCGGCGAGCCCCTTCGCCCAGGCCGTCCGCACGTAGTCCTGACGCAACACTTCGAGGAGCATGGAGCGCGTGAGCCGCATCAACGCCGCCCCGGCGGCGACGCCGAGGATGAGCGCGGGAATCAGGAACTGCGCGACGTGCGCGAGCGGGTTCTTCGAGAACTCGGTGAACTCGATCAGGGGCCGCCACCCCCACCAGATCGCGGGGAGCACGATCAGGAGCGTCGCGAGCCAGAAGCCGGGCACCGAGAGGCCGACGATCGCCGCGCTCCGCGCGAGGTAGTCCTGGAGGGTGTCCGCGCGCGCCGCGGAGATCACGCCGACGGGCAACGCGATCAGCAGGGCGAACGCGAGCGCGAAGAACGCGAGTTCCAGCGTGATCGGCAGCCGCTGGCCGAGCTCCTGGAGCACCGGCCGCCGCGTCCAGAGCGACTCCCCCAGATCGCCCTGCGCCACGCGCCCGAGCCACTCGACGTACTGCACGGCGAGCGGCCGGTCGAGTCCGAGCTTCGCCCGGAGCTCGTCGACGTCTTTCGCGTACGCCTTTTCCGCGAGCATGAGCTGGACCGCGTCGCCGGGGAGAAGGCGCGGCAGCGTGAAGACGATCAGCGAGGCGATCAGGAGCGACGGGACCGCGATCAGCAGCCGTTTCGCGAGGTAGCGCCTCAGCACGGGCTACCGATCGAGCCAGGCCGCCATCAGCCGACCGCCGTAGTCATAGCCCAGGTTCGGTCCGTAGTTCTTGAGGGCGCCCTCCCACACGGCGACGTACACACCGGACGGCGTCTGGACGTAGTACTGCTGCTTCGCCAGGTGCCGCTGGATCTCGAAGATGATCTCGCGCCGCTTGGCCACGTCGAACGTGCGGCGCTGGCGCACGAGCATATCGGCGACGACCGGGTCGTCGCTGTGGCTCTGGTTCTTGAGCTCGCCCGGGTAGTACTGGCCGTAGAGGAAGTTGTCGGGCTCGAGGTACGGCGTCTGGGGCCCGAAGGCCATCGAGTCGAACTTGCCGTAGAAGCACGTCGAGACGTAGGCGCCGTACTCTTTCGTGTCGAGCCGGGCGTCGATCCCGATATCTTTGAGGGACTTGACGATGACCTGGGCAGCATCGACGAGGATCGTCGAGCCGTAGGTGGTGAAGCAGATGGAGCCCGGAAAGCCGTTCGGATAGCCGGCCGCGGCGAGGAGTCGCCTGGCCTCCTTGGGGTCGTACGTGTAGTACTTCGCCCCGTCGCCGAGCTGGTCAAACGGGATCGACCACTCCCGGAGCGCCGCCGGCACCGGCGGGTTCATCGCCCCGACGCCCTCGAAGACCGCGTCGATGAGCGCCCGTCGATCGATCGCCATAGACATCGCCTGGCGGACGCGCACGTCGCCGAACGGCTTCGCGTCGGTACGCATCGAGATGTGGCTCATCACGTTCGCGGTAAACTCGAGTGTTTTGAGATTCGGCCGCTTGCTCTGGAGCGTGTCCTTGATCTGAACCCAATCGGTGCGGTCGATCGTGCCGGGGAACTCGGTGCCGAGGTCGTACTTGCCGGTGAGGAACGCGGCGATGCGCGAGGCCTTGTCCTCATCGACGAACATCTCGACGCGGTCGACGTGCGGCAGGCCCGGGATGAAGTAATTCGGATTCCGCATGAAGGTCATGCCCACGTTCGGCCGGTAGCTCTCGAGCATCCACGGCCCCGTGCCGACCACGGACTCCGGCTTCTTCAGGTCGCCGAACTTCTCGACGCATTCCTTGGGGATGATGGCCACGGCCATCGGGTTGGCGAGGATGTCGAGGAACCACGCGAACGGCTCTTTGAGCGTGAACTTGACGGTGTGGCGGTCGAGGGGTTCGACCTTGGCGACGCTCGCCAGCATGTAGGCGTTGGCGTTGCCCTTGAGCGTCAGGAACCGCTCGACCGTGTAGACGACGTCCTCCGCCGTCAACTCCCGCCCGTTGACGGGGGGCTTCGCGTGCCACCGCACGCCACGTCGGAGCTTGAAAATGTACGTCGTCTCGGTCGGCTGGGTCCACGACTCGGCCAGGTCACCCTCGAGCGGGAACGTGCCCGGCTGCACCTGCGGCCCCGCCTTGTGCTTGAGGAGCCGGCTGTGGGTGAAGGTCAGCGGGATATGGATCTTGTACGAGATGCCGCCCGCGCCGTGAAGGTCGAAGTGCGGGGGATCCCACGTCTTGAGCGACAGCGTGCCGCCCCGCTTGGGCGTCTGCCCGCGGGCGAGCGACGGCGCCACGGCCGTTCCCACGAGCGTGAGGCCACCGAGCGCGAGGAGTTCGCGACGACTCAGACGCATGTGGGAGTCCTCCCGGGTCGACTTGCCAACGGGTGCGGCGATCATACTCAAGAACCCGCGCCGGTCAAGAGAACGCCGGAGCCCGCGAACTCGCCGCGCTTGAGGAGCTGGAGCGCCCGGTTCGCTTCCTCCAGCGGGAGCGTCGCCGCCGCCGAGCGGATGGGGATTCGCGCCGCCTCGGCGAGCAGCTCCTCACCATCGGCGCGCGTGTTCGCGGTGACGCTCCGGATCGAGCGCTCGTAGAAGAGGTCGCGGTCGTACTCGAGGGCGGGCACCGGGGTCATGTAGATCCCCGCGAGCGCCAGCGTCCCGCCCCGCGCGAGGTTCCGGAGCGCCAGCGGCACGACGTCGCCCAGGGGAGCGAAGATGATGGCCCCGTCCGTCTTCGCCGGCATCGGCTCGCGAAGGCCGCCGGCCCACGTCGCGCCGAGTCGGTGGGCGAGCTCGCGGTGGGACGCTCTGCGCGTGCACACGAACACCTCGCACCCTCGCGCGCGCGCCACCTGGAGCGTGACGTGGGCGGACGAGCCGAAGCCGTAGATGCCGAGCCGGCCGCCGGGCGGCACGTCGGCTCGCTTGAGCGCCCGGTACCCGATGATGCCCCCGCAGAGGAGCGGCGCCGCGTCGGCGTCGCTGAAGGCCGCCGGGATCCGGTAGGCGAACGCCGCCGGCACGACCACGTAGTCGGCGAAGCCGCCGTCGGCGTGGTACCCGGTGAACTCGGCCCGCTCGCAGAGGTTCTCGCGGCCCGACGCACAGCACGCACAGGCGCCGCACGTGCGGCGCAGCCACCCGATGCCCACGCGCGCGCTCGCCTCGAAGCGCGCCGCCCCGGGGCCCGTGCGCTCGACCGTGCCGACGATCTGGTGGCCGAGGACGACCGGCGACCGGACGAGTGGCAGGTCACCCTCGACGAGGTGGAGATCGGTGCGACAGACGCCGCACGCGGCGACCCGGACGAGGATCTCACCCGGGCCCGGCTCGGGGACCGGGCGCTCCTCGAGGCGGAGGGGCTCCTTCTCGATCGCGGCCTGGGCAGCGAGCGCCAGCGCCCTCACCGTGGGGAAGCCACGACGGGGCCCTTCCACGCGCTCATTCCACGCCTGCGCGGGCCAGGAGCTTCCGCGCGCGCGCGAGATGCGGCGCGTCCACCATCCGGCCCCTGAAGGTAAACGCGTACACCCCGCGCCGGGCGTACTCCTCGAAGGCGGCGACCAGTTCGCGCGCCTCCTCGAGCGCCTCCTTCGCCGGCGTGAAGACGTCGTTGATGACCGGGACCTGGTTCGGGTGGATCGAGATCTTCCCGGTGAAGCCCATGGCGACCGCGTCCTCGCACTCGCGGCGGAGGCCCGCGAGGTCGGCGATTTCCGTGTAGACCGTGTCGAGCGCGTCCACGCCGGCGGCGGCCGCCGCGACCGCGCACACGACGCGCGCGTAGCGGGGAATGTCGAGATAGCGCCCCTCGGCGTCGCGCACCCGCTGGAGGCCCATCGCCGCGCCCAGGTCCTCGACGCCCCACGAGACCGCGACCACGCGCGGCGACGCCGAGGCGACCTCGCGGATGTTCAGGAGCCCCTCGGGCGTCTCGGTCGCGATGAGCGTGAGCCGCGTCGAGCCGTGCGGGATCCCGTGGCGCTGCTCGAGCCGGTCGAGCGCCTGGGCGATCCCGCGCACGTCGCCGGCGTGCCGCGGCTTCGGCACCACGTACCCGTCGGGGCGGCCGGCGATCGTTTCCTCGAGGTCCGCGGCCCCGAGCGGGCCCCAGATCGGGTTCATCCTCACCCAGCGTTCTCGGGCGCCGAACTCTCGCGTGCTGAGCCAGTCCTTGACGACCGGCCGCGTCGCCACCTTCCGATCGGGCGGCACCGCATCCTCAAGGTCGAGGATCAGCCCGTCGGCGGGGAGCGCGAGGGCCTTCAGGAGCATCTTCTCGTTGCCGCCCGGCACGAAGTGGAGCGACCGCCGGCGCCGGACCATCAGGCACCCCGCTTGCGCATCATCGCGTTCCGGCGCGCGACCATGACGACGTCGCCGTGCTGATTGCGGGCCCGGTGCTCGAAGGTGACGATGCCCCACGCGGGGCGCGAGCGCGACTCGCGCTTGTCCACCACCTCGGTCTCCGCGTAGAGGGTATCGCCGTGGAAGACGGGCTTCGGGAACTCGATCTTGTCGAAGCCCAGATTCCCAACCGTCGTGCCCAGCGTCGTCTCGCCGACCGAAAGGCCGACGGCGATCCCGAGCGTCAGCAGGCTGTTGACGAGCGGCTTGCCGAACTCGGCCTTCGACGCGGCGTGGAAGTCGAGGTGGAGCGGCTGCGGGTTCATCGTGAGACACGTGAAGAAGACGTTGTCGGCCTCGGTGATGGTCCGTCCCGGCTGATGACGGAACGTCTGCCCGACCTCGAGCTCCTCGAAGAACTTCCCCGCCATCTCAGGCGACGCGCCGCATAGCGGACCTCCCGGCGCGATGGTATAACATCCCACCCAGGAGGACCCCGATGATCTACGAGTACCGCGCGTACTACGTGATGCCCGGACGCATGCCCGACCTCCAGCGGCGCTTTGCCGAGATCACGCTGAACCTCTTCAAGAAGCACGGGATCCGCGTCGTCGGCTTCTGGGAGACCGTCATCGGCGAGTCGAACGAGCTCGTCTACATCTGCGCCTACGACGATCTCGCCCATCGCCAGCGGGCGTGGTCGGCGTTCATGGCGGATCCGGAATGGCAGGCCGCGCGGAAGGCGACGGAGGCGAACGGGCCCCTCGTCGAGCGCGTCGTCAACAAGATCTGGAGGCCGACCGCCTTCTCGCCGCTCCAGTAGACGCCCGCCCCATGACCCACGACATCGCGATCGTCGGCGGCGGCATCGTCGGCCTCGCCACCGCGCGGGCGCTCCGCGCGCACCTCCCCGGGGCGCGCCTCGTGATCCTCGAAAAGGAGCACCGCCCCGCCACGCACCAGACCGGCCACAACTCGGGCGTCATCCATTCGGGCATCTACTACAAGCCCGGCTCGTTCAAGGCGAAGCTCTGCGTCGAGGGCAAGACGCTCATGTACGAGTTCTGCGCGAAGCACGGGATCCGCGTGGAGCGCTGCGGCAAGGTCATCGTGGCCACGACGGAGGCGGAGCTCCCGCGCCTCATGACGCTCTACGAGCGCGGGATCGCCAACGGCGTGCCCGTCGAGCTGCTCGAGCCCGCACGCCTCTCCGACCTCGAGCCGCACGCGAGGGCGCTCCGCGCGATCCACTCGCCATCGACGGGGATCGTGGACTATGGCGAGGTCGCAGCCGCCATGGCGCGGGAGCTCGAGGGCGCGGGCGTCATGCTCGAGACGGGCGCCCGCGTCACGGCGATCGGGCGGACGGGTGAGGGCCTGGAGCTCGCCACCCCGCGTGGCGCCGTGCACACACGGCGGCTCGTCAACTGCGCGGGACTCTACTCCGACGTCGTCGCGCGCCTGGCGGGAGTGCGTCCCGACGTGCGGATCATCCCCTTCCGCGGCGAGTACTACATGCTCCGGCCCGAGCGGCGCGCGCTCGTGCGGGGGCTGATCTATCCCGTCCCCGACCCCGAGTTCCCCTTCCTCGGTGTCCACCTCACGCGGACCGTCCACGGCGACGTCGAGGCGGGGCCGAACGCCGTCCTCGCGTTCGCGCGCGAGGGTTACCGCTTCTCTCGCATCTGCCCGAGCGAGCTCGCCGCGACGCTCGCCTACCGAGGGTTCTGGCGGATGGCGCGCCGCTACTGGCGCACCGGGACGTACGAGATGTACCGCTCGCTCAGCCGAGCGGCCTTCGCGCGGGCGCTCGGGCGGCTCGTTCCCGAGCTGACCGCCGCGGACCTGGCGCGGGGGGGCGCGGGCGTCCGCGCCCAGGCCGTCAGCCCCGACGGCTCGCTCGTCGACGACTTCCGCATCGTCACCGGGCCCGACGCGATCCACGTCCTCAACGCGCCCTCGCCGGCGGCCACCGCCTCGCTCGCGATCGGCCGCCACATCGCCGAGCTGGCAACCGAGACCTTCGGCCTCCGGTAGGGACGAATCGGTGGGGGGCGTCGGCCGGGGGAGTCCGAGGGGGGCGTAGCCCTCCGCGGTCGGAGGAGCGGCGTCGCTCCCCCGACATTCATTAATGCGCGAGCGCGACGCAGACGACGCCGGCGAGCACGATCGAGGCGCCCGCGAGCCGGGGCAGGAGCCGACCCTCGCCGAGCCAGAGGCTTCCGATGAACGTCGAGAAGAGAATCGAGAGCTCGCGCGCCGCGACGACGTAACCGACCTTCGAGAGACGGAAGGCGAACAGGACGAGCAGGTAGCTCGTGAGATTCATCGACGACGCGACGACGATCGTCCGCCAGTTGTCGCGCCACTCGCGGGCGAGGGCCTGCCGGTCGCGTACCACGACCGCCGGCGCGAGGAGGGCGCTCATGCCGAGCCCCATGAGGGCGATGTACGGCAGCGGGTGGAGGCGGCTGACGCCGGCCTTGTCGACGATCGAGTAGCTCGCGATGAGGAGGCCCGTGAGGAGCGCCCAGGCCGTCCCGGCGCCGCGCGGCTCCCCGCGGCGGCCACCCCGCCAGCCGACCGCGAGGTGGAGGGCGACGATGCCAGCGACGACCAGGGCCACGCCCACGGTTCCGAGCCGCGAGAGCCGCTCGCCGAAAACCACCAGCGCGACCACCGGCACCAGCGCCACGCCGAGGCCCCGGGCGATCGGATAGACGCGCGAGAAGTCGCCGTGCCGATAGGTGCGCCCCAGCGCGTAGAAGTACACCGCGTGGATCACGATGGTCGCGATCACAAAGGGCACGGCGGCCGCCGGGACTCCTCCGGCGGGGAGGCCGAGGAGGCCGACCGGCACCAGGATCACGCTCGCGAGGGACACCGAAGACCAGAGGAAGACGAGCTGGTCCCGCGCGCGCTTGGCGAGCGCGTTCCAGACGGCGTGGAGCATGGCCGCCAGGATGACCAGGAGGAGCGCCTGGCCCGTCACGGAGGCATCTTAACGAAAATCCCTCTATTGACAGGGGTTTGCATTCCAAGTAGAGTAGCCGCCCGATGATTACTGTCCCGGCGCGCCGCGTAAAGCAGTTCGGGGTGGAGTTCTATCAGGCCGGCCTCTCGGCGAAGGACATCGATCGGCTCGTGAAGTTCGAGGTGCTGGGGTACTCGGGGGGCCCGCAGGACGAGGCGCCGAAGAAGGGCCGCTCGGGCGCCCGGGCGCGGGTGAACTGGGACATGCTCGAGAAGCGGATCGCCGAGAGCGAGACGGCCTACCAGCGGCCGGTCATCCGACGAAAGATCGACGAGCTGGTCACCTACTACAAGGAGTGCAAGGACGCCGGCACGCTGCCCGCGATCCCCGGCGCCGTCATCATCACCTCCGAGAAGCGCTTCACCTTCACCCCGGTCGCGGGTCATCACGACCTCGGGCTCCTGCAGATCCCCGAGGAGCACGGCGTGCTCCGCGTGCTCGACGGCCAGCACCGCCTCTTGGCGCTCCACGCGCTGAGCCAGGCGGGCGAGACCATCGCCATCGAGGTCCCCGCCGTCCTCTTCGACTCCCTCGACGCGCGTCAAATCGTCGAGCTCTTCGTCACGATCAACGCCAAGCACACGCGCCTGAACCCGTCCCACATCATCAGCCTCGCCGGTCGCAAGCTCTACCCGGACCCGAACCAGGCGCTGGCGCACGACGTGATCCGCTCGCTCAACGAGGACGAGACCTCGCCGCTCCACGGCGAGATCAAGATGCTCGGCACCGGGCGCGGGCGCGTGAGCCAGGCGCCGCTCGCCGAAGAGATCGTGGACTTCCTCGAGACGGTCGAGAAGCTCGGCAGCGGCGGCAAGATCCAGGAGATCCGCCAGGGGGCGAAGCGCTTCTTCCTGAACTACGTCAAGGCGCTCTCGACCACGTTCCCGACCGCGTGGGCCGGCCGGAAGTACTCGATCAAGACGGGCGCGGCGCTCCGGGCGTTCATCCGCACGGCGCCCGACGTCATGGCCCGCACGCGCGAGCTCCGGCGGGACCCGTTCGACCTGAACGCGATCCGCGAGGCGATCAAGCCCTGGAGTGAGCGGCTCCGCGATCGGCGGTTCGAGACCGAGGGCGAATGGAAGCTGAAGCTCGCCGGCGGCACGCGCGGCACGGTCGAGATCCTCACGCGCGAATTGCGCGACGCGCTCCGTTAGGCCGTCCTCCGATGACGCGCCTGGTCCTGGCCGTCCTGGTGCTGGGCTGTGCCGCGTCCGGCGCGCTCGCGCAGGGCGGCGCCCCCCGCACGCCCCTCCCGGCGCGGGTCACGGCCAAGCTCGGCATGCTCAACGTGCCCGCCCTCTCGCCGCTCTGGCTCCTGCCCGAGTACGCGGCTGCGTACAACATCCAGATCGAGACCGTGATGTTCCAGCGCTTCGCCGACGGGCGGACGGCGCTCGCCTCGGGCGATCTGGACATCACGGCGTTCGGCCCCCAGGACATCACGCTCGCCGTGGCCCAGGGCGCCCGATCGCTCGTCGGGGTGGCGGGCGTGGGGTCGGGCAACGACTGCCTGCTCGTGCGCCGCGGCGAGGACATCCGTGACTGGAGGGAGCTCGGGACCAGGAAGATCGGGATCGGCGCGGGGTCGATCTCGTGGCTGAAGTTCGCCGCCTCGGTCCAGGAGCACGGCGTCGACTACGGCAAGCTCCAGATCACCAACATCGTCGGCGGTGGCGCCAACTACCTGAAGGCGCTGCAGGGGAAGGAGATCGATCTGGCGGTCGTCTGGCAGCCGTTCTGCGCGCAGGGCCTCGTGGATGGCTACGCCCAGTACCCGACGCTCGATCACAACCGCTCGAAGGCCGTGGGAGGCCTCATCGCCGTGCTGGCGGTGAACCGCGCCTTCATGGAGAAGCACCCCGACGCCGTCCAGCGGCTCGTGGTCGCGTACGTGGACGTGCTCGCGTTCGCCCAGGCGAATCCGCAGCGGTGGTCGACGATCTACGCCGAAAAGGCGGGGCTGCCCGAGCCGGTCGCCGCCGAGTCCATCCGCATCACTCGGCTCGACGCGACGCTGCCGCTCGCCTCCATCGCGCGCATCTCGAAGTTCCTGTCCGACAACGGCGTCATCACGCGCGACGTGTCGGGCGAGATCGCCCGGCATTACACCTATGAGTTCCTGTCGAAGGCCACCGGGAAGTCGCCCGTGGAGCTGGGTCAGAACCAGTAAGCGACGACCGTGCTGCGCCGCGGTCCCTGGTTCGTCCTGCTGCCCCTGGCGCTGCTCCTCGTGTGGCACGCGGCCGTCACCCGGCAGTGGGTCGCGCCCGGGATCATCCCCGCGCCCGCGCAGGTCGCCGCGTCCTGGTCCACGTGGATCGTCGGCCCGCCGGGCAAGAGCCTCTCGCCCTACTCGGGGACCTGGCTCGCCAACGTTCTCTACTCGTCCCGTCGCGTGTTCGAGGGCTTCCTCATCGCCGCCGTCGTCGGGATCCCCCTCGGTCTCATGATCGGCTGGAACCGGCTCGCGTCGACCCTGGTCGACCCCTCGATCCAGCTCCTCCGCCCCGTGCCCATCACGGCGTGGCTGCCCTTCTCCATCGCCGTCTTCGGGATCTACGACGCCGGCGCGCTCTTCCTCATCGGCCTGGGTGCCTTCTATCCGATCGTGGTGAACACGACGCACGGCGTGCGCGATACGAATCTCCTCCTGCTGCGCGCCGCGCGCATGCTGGGCGCCGGCGAGGCGGCGATTCTCCGCAAGGTCGTCTTCCCCTCGGCGCTCCCGTCGATCTTCACGGGGCTACGCCTCGGCGTGGGCGTGGCGTGGACGGCGGTGATCGTGGCCGAGATGATCGCGGTGAAGTCGGGGCTCGGCTACGTCCTCTGGGACGCGTATTACGTGGGGCGGATGGACATCTGCGTGGCGACGATGTTCTCGGTGGGTCTCCTGGGCTTCGTCTCCGACCGGATCATCCTGGGCGCCGGGCACCTGCTCCTCAGGTGGCGCGCGCTCGAGGCGCATGGCTGAGCGTCCGCGCGCCGAGCCGCGTCTGGCCGCGGAGCTTCGCGACGTCTGGAAGGAGTTCGTCAAGCGCGGGCGCCGGGTCGAGGCCGTGCAGGCGATCGACTTCGCGGTGGCGCCGAACGAGTTCGCCGCGATCCTCGGCCCCTCGGGCTGCGGCAAGTCCACGCTCCTCAACATGGTGGCCGGCTTCGACCGGCCCACGCGCGGCCAGGTGTGGGCGAACGGCGCGCCCGTCGAGGGGCCGGACCCGAGCCG
>QHSX01000007.1 GCA_003221695.1 Candidatus Rokuibacteriota bacterium | reverse complement strand
CCTTGGCCGTCTACAACCTCGTTCGGATTCGAAACCTCACGTCCCAAACGGTATGACGGGGAACGGACAGGGCCTGACGATCGCAGATCGGCCGGCAGCCGGACGCCGCGCGGGTCGCCCGCGGGGCCTCCGCTGGACCGAGTTGAGAACAACAGTGCCGTCGTCATTCGCTTTTTCAGCAGCCTGCTAGAGGTCACCGCTCGATTCGAGAGCGCTCCGCCTCTCGGCGTGTTAGGCGCCGAGGTAAAGGCGCTTGACCTCCGGATCCGCCAGCAGCGCGGTCCCCGGCCCCTCGAAGCGGTTTCGCCCGAGCTCGAGCGCATAGGCGCGGTCGGCGAGGGCCAACGCGCGCGCCGCGTTCTGCTCCACCAGCATCAGCGTGTACCCGGCCCGCCGCATCTCCGCGAGCTTGTCGAAGATCAGCGTGACGAACTTTGGCGAGAGCCCGAGCGAGGGCTCGTCCAGGAGGATGAGGCGCGGCGCCGTCATGAGCGCCCGACCGATCGCGAGCATCTGCTGCTCGCCGCCCGACAGTGTGCCCGCCTTCTGCCGCCGCCGCTCGAAGAGGATCGGGAACAGCTCGTACGCGCGCGCAAGCGCCGTCCGGATGCGCGCCTGCTCGGTCACGGTGTAGGCGCCCATCTCGAGGTTCTCGAGCACGGTCATCTGGGGGAAGACGAGTCGACCCTGCGGCACGTAGGCGAGACCGCGCCGCAGCACGAGGTCGGGCCGCATGCCCGTGATCTCCTCGCCGTTGAACACGACGCGGCCGCTCTTGGGGCGCAGGAAGCCGACGATCGTTTTGAAGGCGGTGGATTTGCCGGCCCCATTGGGGCCGATCACGGTGACGATCTCCCCTGCTCCGACGTTCAGCGAGACGCCGTGGAGGATGTCGATCGTGCCGTAGCCTCCGACGAGCTCGTACGCGGTGAGGAGCTCTCGGCTCATGCGGCCGCCCGCGTCGGGACCGGCTCAGCGACCGAAGTACGCTTCAATGACGCGCTCGTCGGTCTGGATCACGCCCGGCGCCCCCTCGGCGATCTTTTCGCCGTGGTCCAGCACGAACACCGTCTCGCAGAGTCCCATGACGACCTTCATGTCGTGCTCGACGAGCAGGATAGTCTTGCCGCGGTCGCGGAGCTGACGGACGGCCTCCAGGAGGTCGTTCAGGAGCGTGCGGTTCACGCCCGCGGCGGGCTCGTCGAGGAGGATGAGCGTCGGGTCCCGCATCAGCATGCGGACGAACTCGAGGAGCTTCTGCTGGCCGTACGAGAGGTTCCCCGCGTACTCGTCACGGAGCCCGTCGAGCTTCACGAAGCGCAACAGCCGGTCCGCGCGCTCGCGGGCCGCGGCGAGCCGGTCGCGCGTGACGACGAGGAGATTTTCCAGGGCGGACAGCTCGGGGAAGACGCGGATCACCTGGAAGGTCCGGCCGATCCCCTTCTGCGCGATCTCCCAGGGCCTGAGCCCGTCGACCCGCTCGCCGCCGAACACCACGCGCCCCTCGTCCCGGCGCTCCACGCCCGTGATGCAGTTGAAGAGCGTCGTCTTGCCCGAGCCGTTGGGACCGATCAGGCCGTAGATCCGGCCGGCCTCGAGCCGGAGCGAAACGCCGTCCACGGCGGTGACGCCGCCGAAGCGCTTCCGGAGACGGTCGATGTCGAGCACGGGCGTCGCCATCAGATGGTCCGGGGCAGGCGGTACCTGACCTGGAGGATGCCGAGCACACCGCGCGGCATGAGCAACACGACGGCGACGATGAGCGCGCCGAAGAGGAGCGGGTGGACGTAGGGATAGCGCGCCCAGACGACCTCCTGGGCGACGAAGAGGACGACCGCGCCCAGCACCGGTCCCCAGACGGTGCCCTTGCCGCCGAAGAGCACCATCACGATCATCGTGATCGTCGTCGCCAGCGGAAAGACGCTGATCGGCTCGATGTACCCCTGGTCGCGCGCGGTGAGCGCGCCGGCGATGCCCGGCCCCGCCGCCGAGAGGAGGAAGGCGTAGAGCTTGTGCCGGGCGGTGTCGATCCCCATCGCTTCGGCGGCGACCTCGTCCTCCCGGATCGTCATCAGTCGCAGACCGAAGCGCGACGTGATGATGAGGTAGGTGAGCACGGTGACGGCGACCGCGGTGAGTCCCATGACGTAGTAGATCGGGACGGTGGCGTCCAGCGTCGGGAGCGACAGCCCGTTCCCGCCGCCGGTGAGGCCTTCGAAGTACGACACGAGCGCTCGCAGGACCTCGTTGAGCCCCAGCATCGCGATGGCGAAGTAGGGGCCCTTCAGGCGCAGGCACGGGTAGCCGATGACCAGCGCGAGGAGGACGGCGGCGCCGCCGCCCACGAGCGCCGCCGCGAGCCAGGGCCAGCCGGCCTTCGATATCAGAATCGCCCCGGCGTAGGCGCCGGCGCCAAAGAACGCCACGTGGCCGAACGAGACATAGCCGGTGAGACCCGAGATGAGGTTCCAGGAGCCGGCCAGCACGATCCACATGAAGATCTGGAGCGTCGCGCGGACCTCGTAGCCGCTCGCGACGACGGGGTATGCGGCGAGCGCGAGCGCGACGGCCACCGGCGCCGCGAGCGCCACGCGCTGACTCACGTCTGCCGGCCTCCGAGGAGCCCGGTCGGCCGCACGAGCAGGATGGCCACCAGCAACACGTAGGCCACGACCTCCGAGAGCTGGGTCGTCAGGAAGAGCGACGCCACCTGCTCGATCAGCCCGAGCAGGATCCCGCCGAGCAGGGCGCCGGGATAGTTGCCGGCCCCCCCGAGGACGATGACGAGGAAGGACTTGAAGGTCCAGATCTGTCCCATCTCGGGCTGGATGGCGACGATCACCGCGATGAGGGCGCCGCCGGCGGCGGCCAGGGCGGCCGCCAGGCCGAAGGTGACGAGGTGGATGCGCTGGACGTCGATCCCGCAGACCATCGCCACCTCCCGGCTCTGCGAGGTGGCGCGAATGGCCTTGCCGAGCTTGGTCCGCCCGAGAAAGAGAAAGGCCAGCCCGGTCAGCGCGCCGGCAAAGACGAAGGCGACGACCCGCGACTTCGAGAGAGCGAACGGCCCCACCACCCACGCGCCGGTGAGGTACTCCACCGAGCGCAGGTCGGAGGTGAAGAGGAGCTGGGCCAGGTTGACCAGCGCGATCGAGACGCCGAAGGTGAGCAGCAGCGAGGAGAGCTCGGGCGCGTCCACCACGCGGAAGACGAGCGTCCGCTCGAGGAGGACACCGACGACGAAGAGCATCGCCATGCTGACCGGCACGGTCAGATACGGGTTGATGCCGAGCGCGGTGGAGAGGAAGTAGGTGGCGTAGGCTCCGAGCATGAGCAGGGGGCCGTGGGCGACATTGATGATGCGCATGACGCCGAAGATCAGCGCCAGGCCGAGCGCCACCATCGCGTAGAGCGCGCCCGACAGGATGCCGGAGATGACCACCTGCCCCAGCATGGCGGGCGTGACGACGACGTTCACGAGGGCCTCACGCGGCCGCGCTGGGCGATGCGTTCAACCGACTAGCGCTGATTCCAAGGCGGCGTAGGAAACCGGAGCTTCCCGTTCGCCAGTTCGTCGGGCCAGACGATGACCTTTTTCCCGTCCTGCCACTGGGTCGTGACCATCTTGTGGGCGGTCTGGAATCCGTCCTGGTCGACCTTGAAGTCACCGAACGCCGTCTTCATCTCGAGCTTGAGGAGCACGTCACGGACCTTGTCGGAGTCGAGGGTGCCGGCGCGCTTGACCGCCTCCAGGTAGATCACGCAGCCCGCGTACCCGGCCGCAGAGTGATAGACGGGCTCACGCCCGAACTCCTTCTTGTAGGCGTCGCTGAACTCCCTGTTGCCGGGATAGGGCAGCGTCGTCTCCCACTGGGTCGCCCCGGTGATGTACTCGGCGTTCTGCTTGAGGAGGTCGTAGAACTCCGGCAGGTCGCCGCCCACCGTGATCCCGTACATCTTCGGGTTGACGTTCAGCTCTTTCATCTGCCGCGTGATCGCGATCGCGTCGTCGAAGTAGGTCGAAGCGGCCAGGACCTCCGGGTTCGCCGCCCTGATCTTGGTCAAGATCGCGGAGAAGTCCTGGTTCCCCTTGGGATAGCCTTCCCTGAAGACGACCTGCATGCCGCGCTTGTTGGCCAGCTCGGCGGCGCCGTCCCCCGCCGCCTTCGCGAAGAGGGTGTCCTCGTTCACGATCGCGATGGTCTTGAGCCCGCGCTTGGCAGCCATGTCCACGAGGCCCTCGAGGTACGCCTCGGCGGGCGAGATGACCATGAAGAGGTAGTAGCGCTTCTTGTCCGGCGGCCGCTTGAAGATCGACGTGGTCGCCGCCAGCGGCGTCACCATCACCTTCTTGTACTTCTCGGTGACGTTTGCCGATGCCTCGGTGACCGGCGAGGAGTACGGGCCAATCACCGCGTCCACCTTGTCCTCGGTGATGAGCTTCTCGTACAGACGCACCGCGGTCGACGGCGCCGACTGGTCGTCGTACACGACGAACTCGATCTTCCGGCCCAGCAGCCCGCCGTGCTCGTTGGCCTGCTTAGCGCAGAGCTTGTAGCCCTCGTTCTGATAGTTGCCGAGCTTCGCGTACGTCCCGGTGAGCGAGAGCGAGGCGCCGATGCGGATCGGCCCCTGCGCCGCGGCGGGAAGACCGCCGGCGAGGACGCCTATCGCGGTGATCAGCGCGGCCAGAGCTTTCGTGGTCATTCGAGAGCCTCCTCGCAAGAAATGGGGCCCACCACCGATAGCATCCACGCCTTTGACGTGTCAAGGCAGCGCTCGGTACACTCTCTCGACAATGACGACCGGCCCGCTCGACGGCCTCCGCGTCCTCGACCTCTCGAACCAGCTCTCGGGTCCGTACTGCGCGATGCTGCTCGGCGACCTGGGGGCCGACGTGGTCAAGGTGGAGCATCCTGTCGGCGGAGACCCGGCACGCCTGGCCGCGCCGCACCTCGCCGGCGAGTCGGCGCCGTTCATGACCGTGAACCGCAACAAGCGTTCGATCACGGTGGACCTCAAGACGCCCGATGGTCTCGCGATCGCGCGCCGCCTCGCCGCGCGCGCCGACGTCGTGCTGGAGAACTGGCGGCCCGGCGCCGCCGCCCGGCTCGGACTCGGCTACGACGACGTCCGACGGCTCAACCCGCGCGCCGTCTACTGCTCGATCTCCGGGTTCGGCCAGACGGGTCCGTACGCGTCGCGCGGCGGGTTCGACCGAATCGCGCAGGGTATGTCCGGCCTCATGTCGATCAACGGCGACGTGGACGGGCCGCCCCTGGTGGTGCCGATCCCGATCGCCGACATCGGCACCGGGATGTTCGGCCTGATCGGGATCCTGGCGGCCCTCGCCCACCGCGAGCGCACGGGCCTGGGCCAGGCCGTGGACGCGTCGCTCCTCGAGACGCCCATCGCGTGGTCCGTGTACGAGGCCGCCAGTCTCTTCGCGACCGGCGAGGTGCCGAGGCGCCTCGGCCAGGGCCACCGCACCAACGCCCCGTATCAGGCCTTCCGAACTTCCGACGGCTGGCTCAATCTCGGCGGCGGCTCACAGCAGTTCTGGCGGGCCATCTGCGCGGTGCTCGGCCTCGAGCCGCTCGCCGACGATCCGCGCTTCAGGACGCCCGCGCTGCGGGTCGCGCACCGCGAGGAGCTCGAGGCGCTGCTCCAGCCCCGGTTCCTGACCGCCTCGACCGCGGTCTGGCTCGAGAAGCTCGAGGCGGCTGGCGTCCCCGCGGGGCCGATCCTGACCTACGACCAGGTCTTCGCCGATCCACACGTGAAGGCGCGGGCGATGGCGGTCGAGGTGAACCACCCGACGGCGGGCCAGACACGCGTGTTGGGCGTCCCGGTGAAGCTCTCGACGACGCCCGCGACCGTCCGCCGGCCGGCGCCGACGCTCGGTCAGCACACCGACGAGATTCTCGGCGAGCTCGGGTACGACGTGACCGCGATCGCCGGCCTCCGCGCCCGTAGGGTCGTCTGATGCGCCGCTACTCGCGGAACTCCGCGTCCAGGATCTCGCGGATGAAGCGGTCGACCGACACCGGGTAGAAGCGCACGTCGGGCGACACGATCACCCCCGTGTTGATGACCTCCCGCTGCGCGAGCTCCTCGAGCACCCGCTCGAGCTGGCCGTGCGAGTCGCGGTCGTGGCGCCGGATCTTGAGCTCTTCGCTCTCGAGCGCGACCTTCGGGGCGTAGCGGAAGCTGAAGACGCGGGCGACGAGCCGGCGGTCCATCAGCTCGCTCTCGTGGAAGATCTCGCCGTAGGTCGGTCCCGCGTTCCCGGCGCCGATCACGAGGCGCGGCGAGACCTTGATGCGCCCGCGGACCTCGACCGAGCGGCTCGGCTGCTCGTGCTCGGGCCCGACCAGGATGTAGGGCAGCACGTGGTAGCCGGCGATGATGCCGGCCAGCGGCTTCCGCACCACCCGCGTCTCGTCGAAGACGTGGCGGAGGAACTCGAGATCTTGCCACTCCTCGCTCACGCGATGTAGTGTACCAGTTGCATGGAGCCGCGACCGAGCCCGCCGCCCGTTCCCTCGCGCCCCGCCGTCACGGAGTGGGTCCACAACTGCGAGCGCTGCGGTGAGCGCATGGAAGAGATCCACTGCAAGATCATCTGCCCGCGCTGCGGACGAACGAAAGATTGCTCGGATCCGTGACGTCCTCCTAGGCCTTCTCGGGGTGCGGCCGGGACGGGCCGCCCGGCGCCGGCGACCCGTCCACCGGCGCCAGGCCGTGCATGTCGGACTCGAGCTGGAGCGTGTCGGCGATCTTCGTGTAGCTCGAGAACATCTGGGTCACGCCGAGCACTTCCATCACGCCGCGCTCGCCGACGCCGAGCCGTCGCATCTCGGCGAGGTGGAAGGTCGTGCCGAACGGCGAGCGTGACGTCACCGAGACCGCGAACGCGAGGGCCTCCTTGAGCCGGCGCGTGAGCCGGTTGTCGGCGAACGCCCGGCGCGTCGCCGCCCACACGTCGGCGAGATAGCCAGGGTCGCCGCCGAGCCGCAGGAACGCGACCGGGACCGCGCGGCCGTAGAAGGCGCGGATCTCGGCGAAGACCTGCTCGGCGTCGGGACTCGCCTCCGCGGGCTCGAGGGCGGCGAGCGGGGCGTCGGCGACGACGTTGAGGGCGTTGGTGATTCCGACCAGGAGCGCCGCCTCGTACCAGAGCGCGTCGTCCATCATCCCCTGCAGCTTCCCGGCTGCAGTATGGCCGTGCACTCAGTAGGCGCAGGCGTTCACGCCGCTCACGACCGCAGCGACCATCTCCTTCTCGGCGCGGGAGAACTCGCCGGGCGCCATCGCCCGCTTCATCGCGCGCCCGTGCGGGCCGCCGAACTCGGGATCCCACGCCATCACGCGGCTCATCGCCGGGGGCTCGGTGAAGTCGTAGTTGAACCACGCGCGCGAGAGCTCGAACATTTTCTGCGCCGCCTCGGGGTACTCGGCGGCGCCGCGGAGCCTCACCGTCGTCGGCATCGTCACCCTCCCTTACGCGTCGAAGCGTGGCGGATTACCAGCCAGCGACCCGGCCAGCCGTCCACGACGCAGTCGGCACGCAGCCCGCCGGTCGCGACCAGCCGGCCCACCGCGCGCGTCACCTCCGGGAGCCGGAGCCCGAACAGGCGCGCGAGCAATCGTTCGTTGCTGAAGACCGCGCCGCGCATGTAACGCTCGAGCAGCCGCTCCAGCGCGCGCTCGCGGGAGAGCCGCCGGCCCTCCGCCACGGCCTCGGGCAGCCACGCCTCAACGAGGTCCCAGCGGTAGGAGAACGTCGGCTCGTAGCGCTCCTCCGTCTTGACCACCCAGAGCCCTTGCTGAAGCTCGGCCATCGCCCGCTCGAACTCGCGCGTCTTCGAGGGCTCGAGCATGAACGCGTTCGCCCGCAGCCCGCGCGTGTACTGTGGGTGCTCCCGGACCAGCCCGTCCATCAGGCGGCGTGCCGTGTGCGACATCCGCCCCGCGGCGTACTCCTCGCGGTAGTCGCGCGCCCGCTGCCGTCCACGGGCCTGCGCGTAGAACGCGGGGAACAGCTCGAGGGCCACCAGGAGCGGCCGGCCCTTGAGGAGCTTTCCGTAGTACACGCGCTTCTTCGACGGGAGCGTATCCTTCAGCTCCCACGTGAGCCCGATGCCCGCGTCGTGGTGCGAACGCCGCGGCCAGCGCGGGCTCGGCCGCCCCACAACGGCCTCCCAGAGACACGCCACGCCCTCCGGGAATCGGTAGAACGTCGAGCAGAACCCGACCTCCTCCACGAACCCGAGCGCCGCGCGCTCACTCGTCACGCGGAGTGACGGCAGGCGGCGGAACGCGCGGGCGCGAAGCCGCTCGAGCCTGGTCGCGGTCACTCGGGCGCCTCCTTGCGCCACCTGACCGGCCTAGCGGGACCGGTCGGAGATCTTGACGGCGAGCGCGCGGAGCCGGTCGAGCGTCGCGGGGCTCAGGAGTGAAGCGAACGCGGCCGGGTCTTTGGCTCCACTCTCCAGCGCCTCGCGCATCTTGTTCGTGTCGCCGTCGGAGCTCTTCGTCAGCTCCTCGAAGATCCTGGCGGCGAGGTCGTAAAACTCCTGGGCGAGCTCGGGCGACCCGGTGATCGACTGCACCTCGGTATCGATCGCCGCCGCCTTTGGGTTGCCCGCG
>QHSX01000006.1 GCA_003221695.1 Candidatus Rokuibacteriota bacterium | reverse complement strand
AGGCGAGGCGAGTCTATGAATGTGGTAGTACGAGCCGCAGCCGGAGGCGAGGCGAGTCTATGAATGTGGTAGTACGAGCCGCAGCCGGAGGCGAGGCGAGTCTATGAATGTGGTAGTACGAGCCGCAGCCGGAGGCGAGGCGAGTCTATGAATGTGGTAGTACGAGCCGCAGCCGGGGGCGAGGCGAGTCTATGAATGTGATCGGGGAGGGGAGCGTGCGGGTCGGAGTGCTCGCCCTCCAGGGGGATTTCGCGCTCCACGCTCGGGCGCTCGCGCGCTGTGGCAGTGCGAGCCGAGACCGTTCGACGGGCGAGGCGAGCCCTTCAATCATTGGCGTCGAGGCGGTGGAGATCCGCAAGCCCGACGCGCTCGAGGACGTGGCCGGGCTCATCATCCCGGGCGGCGAGTCCACCACGCTCCTCAAGCTCATGGGCGAGTGGGAGTTCGTGCCCGCGATCGAGAAGTTCCACGCCGCCGGCAAGCCCATCTTCGGCACGTGCGCGGGCCTCATCGTGCTGGCGCGCGAGGTCGAGAATCCACGCCAGTTCTCCCTGGGGCTCATCGACGTCGACGTCGAGCGCAACGCCTACGGCCGCCAGCGCGAGTCCTTCGAGGCGCCGGGCGCGGTCGTTCTCGACGGCCGACGCGTGCCCGTCACGATGGTCTTCATCCGGGCGCCGCGCATTCTTCGGATGGGCGCCGGCGTCGAGCCGCTCGCCGAGCACAGGGGGGAGACGGTCATGGCGCGGCAGGGGAGTGTCGTGGTCGCGACGTTCCACCCCGAGCTCACCGACGACACGACCGTCCACCGCTACTTCTGCGACCTCGTCCGCCGCGGCCAATGATCTTCCATCAGGCAGGGACGCTCGGAGAGAGGAGCGCGCGATGAACGTCAAGGCCAACGGGATCACGATGAACTACGCGCTCGAGGGTCCGGCGGGGGCGCCCGTCGTCACGCTGAGCCACTCCCTGGCGGCGCGGCTCGAGATGTGGGAGCCCCAGGTGAGGGCGCTGACCGGGCGTTGGCGGGTCCTCCGATACGACACACGCGGTCACGGCGGCAGCGACGCTCCGTCCGGAGCGTACACGCTCGACCTGCTCGCCGAGGACGCGCGCGCCCTCCTGGGCGCCCTCGGCATCCCGAAGACCCACTGGGTCGGGCTCTCGATGGGCGGCATGATCGGCCAGACACTCGCGCTGAAGGCGCCGGAGCTCTTCGCGAGCCTGGTCCTCTGCGACACGACGAGCCGGGTGCCCGCCGAGGCCAAGCCCCAGTGGGAGGAACGGATCCGCACGGCGGGCGCCCAAGGCATGGAGCCGCTGGTGGAGCCGACCCTCGGGCGCTGGTTCACCCCGCCGTTCAAGGAACGTCGGCCCGAGGCCGTCGAGCGGGTGGCGGCGATGATCCGGTCGACGAAGCCGGTCGGCTACATCGGCTGCTGCCGGGCGATCGCCGCCCTCGACCTGACCGACCCCATCGGCGCGATCAAGCTCCCGGCGCTCGTCATCGTCGGCGAGGACGACCCGGGGACACCAGTCGCGGCCGCTCGGGTGATCCACGAGCGGATCAAAGGGTCCGAGCTGGTCGTCCTCAAGTCCGCGTCCCACTTGTCCAATCTCGAGCAGCCGGACGCCTTCAGCCATGCCCTGACCGACTTTCTGGGCCGCCTGCGTTAAGCGAAGCAGTTCCGGAAATAGAGGCCCTGAACGCCCTGCTTGACAGACCGGGCCGGGTGTCGCACTCTGTGGTCAGACCAGCCGACCAGAGCCTCGTCTAACGCGCGGAGGAGCGAATGGCTGCCCTGATCTCGGAGATCGTGTACCGCGGCATCTTCCAGAAGAATCTCGCCTCACGCATCGCGCGCGGCATCGTGCTCTCGGCGCGCAAGTCCGGGCGGTGGGGGATCGCCTTCGGGCGCTACGGCGACAGCCCACAGCGCAACGGCATCCCCGCCAAGGACTTCGCGATCGTGGCCGACACCAACGAGGAGCTCGAGCAGAATATGGCACGCTACGAGCCCAAGCACGTGGACATCACCGTCTGCGTGGACGACACCCTCGCCAAGGGGGTCGAGTCGTGGGCGTGGTACGGGCTCCAGCCGATCAACCGGCTCACGGTCCCCAACGGGACCGTGCTCATGACATCGCTCCAGAGCGTCGGCGAGCTCCTCAAGGACATCCACCGAAGGGACGCGCCCTACAAGCTGGCACTCATCCGCGCCAAGGCCTCGTTCTCCGGTCTCTGGGTCTACAAGGAAGATCACACCGAGGTGCGGGTCCTGGGCGCGCTCGCGAAGATCGCGCCGGCCTTCCTCTCGCTCGACGGGGTGTCGCAGGCGATCGCCGAGATGGAGTGGGGCTCGGACCTCAAGGTCGCCTCGGCCCGCAAGGCGTACGAGCGGCTCGAGACGCGCGACGTGAAGCCGACCGAAGGTAACGCCGAGATCCCGTACTCGTTCGAGATGCCCAAGTGGTGGGAGATGCGGGAGGGCGTGACGATCCCGGCGATCCCCGTGGGCAAGCCGAAGGAAGACGGCAAGGGCTACGTGCCGGAGCGCAACCCGTACTTCAAGAAGTTCACCACCCGGACCATGCGTCCGGTCGTCAACTTCGACACGTGCGTGAAGTGCACGCTCTGCTGGATCCAGTGTCCGGATTCCTGCTTCGACGTCATGCCGGACGGTACCTACGACGCGAACATGGAGGCCTGCTGCGGCTGCGGCGTGTGCGAGGCCGTCTGCCCCGTCGAGAACTGCATCACGATGGTCAACGAGTCGGTCTTCGAAGACAACGCGAGCCAGTGGGAGATGTGGCGGAAGGACAAGGACAGGTACCGCAGCTGGATGGCGGAGAAGATCGGCGACAAGAAGGCCACGGTGCGCTCGCACGGCTTCCGCTTCCGCGGCCAGTACGAGCAGGAGCTCGTGGCTGATCTGGACCAGGGCGGGGTGGAGATCACGGCGGGGATCCCGGGCGAGAACGCGCAGCACAAGACCGTGTAGGGGGGCGAGGACATGGCCGTAGCGACCAGACCGGCGCCGGCAGCGGCGGAAGACAAAGAGCTCCTGATCTCGGGCAGCGAAGCGGTGGCGGAAGCCCTCACCCTGGCCGACATTGACGTCGTCACGGCCTACCCGATCCGGCCGTACGACACCGTGATGCAGGCGATCGCCAAGAAGATCGCCAACGGCCAGCTCGTCGCCGAGTACATCGTCGCCGAGGGCGAGCATAGCCAGTTCGAGATCGTCAAGCACGCCTCCACCGTGGGCGCCCGCGTCTTCTGCGGATCGTCGGGTGTGGGGTGGGCGTACGCCATGGAGTGTCTGGTCGTCACGCCGCCGCTCCGCGTGCCGATGATCGCGCTCGTGGGCAACCGGGCGCTCGACGACCCTGGCGCCTTCGGCGTCGAGCACAACGACGCCCTCTTCGTCCGCGACTTGGGGTGGCTCTTGTGCTGGATCGACACCTCGCAGGAGGCGCTCGACACGACGCTCATCGCGTACCGCGTCGCCGAGGACCGGCGCGTGTTCCTGCCGCTGGCGATCTCCGCCGACGGCGCATTCCTCACGCACTCCCAGGCCCTCACGCTGGTGCCGCCGAAAGAGAAGGTGGACCGGTTTCTCCCGCGGTACAACCGCGGCGACCTCCTGCTCCACCCCGACAACCCGATCACCGTCGCGCCGCAGGCCAACGAGGACTGGGTCATCGAGATCCGGCGCCAGAACAACGAGGCGATGGCGCGCGCGTACACGGTCATCGAGGAGGCGTACGCGGAGTTCCGCCGGGTCTTCGGCCGAGGGCCGGAGAACCCGTGGTTCGAGGAGTACATGACCGAGGACGCCGAGGTGATCCTGGTGGGGATGGGAACAATCTCGCTGCCGATCAAGGTGGCGATCCGTGAGATGCGGGCCAAGGGCAGGAAGGTGGGCCTGGTCCGGCTGCGATGGTTCCGGCCGTTTCCGACCGACAGGCTCGTCGCGGCGCTCTCCGGGGCGCAGGCGCTCGGGGTCATCGACCGCGATTATTCCTTCGGCTCGCCGTTCGGATCCGGCGTGGTCGCAAACGAGATTCGCGCGGCCCTCTACAACGCCGCCCGCCGCCCGCCGCTGCTCTCGTTCATCTGCGGCCTCGGCGGGCGCGAGGTCACGCTGGAGGACGTCTACAAGGCGACCGAGATGTGCTACGGTGCGGCGAAGGCCGGGAAGTCCGACCCGAAAACGCACTGGCTCGGTGTCCGAGAATAGGAGAGGACGGCCATGGCTGAGAGCACCACGTTCACCAACGCGACCCAGATCCTGGAGCCGTTCCGGGGCGTCAAGAAGGTCACGCTCGAGGAGTACTTCACCTCCGGCCACCGGACCTGCCAGGGCTGCGAGTCCGCGCTGGTCATGAAGCTCATGGTGAAGGCCGCGGGGCCTCGCACGATCGTGCTGGGCTCGACCGGCTGCATGTACGTCGCCAACACGACGTACTACACGACGCCGTGGGTGGTGCCGTGGATGCACACCCAGCTGGGTTCGTCGGGCTCGGCGGCGCTCGGCACGGCGGCCGGCCTCAAGGCGCTCATGCGCAAGGGCAAGATGAAGGCCGAGCCGATCAACGTGATCGCGTTCTGCGGAGACGGCGGCGGCGCCGACATGGGCGTAGGCGCGATCTCGGCGACGCTGACCCACAAAGAGTACAACAGCCTCATCCTGCTCTACGACAACGAGTCGTACGCCAACACCGACATCCAGCTCTCCGGCATGACGCCCTTCGGGGCCCACACGACCTTCAGCCCTCCCGGCAAGGCCAAGCGCATCATCCACACGCGCTGGAAGAAGAATATGGCCGGCATGATGGCGGCCGGGCATCCCGAGTGCCGCTACGTGGCGACCGTCTGCGCCTCCTACGCCGTGGAGATGATGAACAAGGTCCGTCGTGCGCTCACGATCGGCGGCCCCACCTTCATCCACTCCCTCGACCCGTGCCCGAAGGGCTGGGACTACGATCCCATGCTCTCGCACGAGCTCGGCGAGCTGGCGATCGAGACCGGTATCTTCCCTCTCTACGAGGTCGAGGACGGCGGGGTGAAGTACTACGGCAAGACCAAGGCCCTCGTCGAGGGGCGGGCGCGCAAGCCCGTGCGCGAGTACCTCCTGAAGCAGGGCCGGTTCGCCCACTTCACCGAGGAGGACCTCGAGTACTTCCAGAAGAAGGTCGACGAGATGTGGGAGAAGTGGGAGATCCCGGCGGTCGTGCCCTTCCGCCGCCTGGAGGCGACGAAGGCGGCGCTGGAGGTCAAGTAGCCAACCGTAATGTCGCGCGTGATCGCGCAGTCCATCGGCGCGTAGAACGAGGGCCGGGCCCCTACGGGGTCCGGCCTTTTTAGTCGTCGAGAGGCGGTTTCACCGACAACGCTTCGGCGCGCACGTCGAAAGGAGTGGGCCATGGGCCTCCACAGCGCTCTCGCTCTCGTCCTCGTGCTGGTGGCGGCGGCGCCGGCCGGCGCCGCCTGGGAGCCGACGAAACCCATCGAGTTCGTCGTGCCCGCCGGGACAGGGGGCGGCGCCGACCAGATGGCGCGCCTGATCTCCGGCATCGCCGAGAAGCACAAGCTCTCGCCACGACCGCTCATCGTCGTGAACAAGTCCGGCGGCGCCGGCGCCGAGGGCTTCCTCGACGTCAAGGGGAAGAAGGGCGACGCCCACACGCTGATCATCACGCTCTCCAACCTCTTCACGACGCCCCTTCACACCGGCATCCCGTTCAACTGGCGCGACCTGACCCCGATCTCCCGGATGGCGCTCGACCAGTTCATCCTCTGGGTGAACGCGGAGACGCCGTACAAGACGGCCAAGGAATACATCGCCGCGGTAAAGGCGAAGCCCACCTCCTTCAAGATGGGCGGCACGGGCTCGGCCCAGGAGGACCAGATCCTCACGATCCAGCTCGAGCAGGCGCTCGGCCTCAAGTTCATCTACGTGCCGTTCAAGGGCGGCGGCGAGGTGTGCGTGAACCTGGTCGGCAACCACGTGGATTCGACGGTGAACAACCCGATCGAGTGCGCGAGCCACTGGAAAGCCGGACGGGTCCGCCCGCTTGCCGTCTTCGACACGGCGCGCATTCCGGTGGCCGAGTGGAAGGACATCCCGACGGTCAAAGAGGCCCTGGGCGTGGACGTGCACTACCAGATGCTGCGCGGCCTCTTCGGGCCACCGGGCATGCCGAAGGACGCCGTGGACTGGTACGTCGACCTCCTCAAGAAGGTCTACGACACCCCCGACTTCCAGAAGTACCTCACCGAGGGGGCGCTGAAGCCGGCCTTCGTGTCGGGCGCGGACTACGTCAAATGGGTGGAGGAGAACGAGCAGCTTCATATGGAACTGATGGCGAAGGGCGGCCTGCTCAAGAAGTAATGCGCGCCGCCGGCCTCGTCACCGCGTCGTTCCTGATGGTGCTGGGGGGCGTCGTGGTCTTTGACGCCGTCCGGCTCGGCATCGGCTGGTCCACCGACGGTCCGAAGAGCGGGTTCTTCCCGTTCTGGCTCGCCGTGCTCCTGATCGCCGCCTGCGCCGTCATCGGGGTCCAGGCGGTGTCCCGGGCCGACGCCAGACCGTTCGTCGGGCGCGCCCAGCTCGGTCCCGTCCTCAAGGTGCTCTGGCCCGCCGTGGCGCTCGTCGTCATCACGCAGTGGATCGGGCTGTACGTCTCGGCGGCGCTCTACACCGCCGTCTACATGCGCTGGATCGGTCGGCACTCCTGGCTCGCCGTGCTGGCGGTCGCCGTGCTCTTTCCGCTCGCGACGTTCTTCATCTTCGAGAAGTGGTTCCTGGTGCCGATGCCCAAGGGCCCGCTCGAGGCGTGGCTCGGGCAGTAGGTGATGGGAATCGAGAACCTCTTCCTCGGCTTCCAGATCGCGATCACCCCGTACAACCTCTTCGTGGCGGTCATCGGCATCGCCCTCGGCACCATCATCGGGGTCCTGCCGGGCCTCGGCGGCGCCAACGGCGTGGCGATCCTGCTGCCGCTCACGTTCACGATGCCTCCGACGTCGGCGATCATCTTGCTCACGTCGCTCTACTGGGGGGCGCTCTTCGGCGGCGCGATCACCTCGATCCTGTTCAACATCCCGGGTGAGCCCTGGTCGGTCGCGACCACGTTCGACGGCTACCCGCTCGCCAGGCAGGGCCAGGGGGGTCAGGCGCTCACGGCGGCGTTCACGTCGTCCTTCGTCGGCGCGCTCTTCTCGATCGTGCTAATCACGTTCTTCGCCCCGCTCCTGGCGGAGATCGCGCTGAAATTCGGCCCGCCGGAGTTCTTCGCGATCCAGCTCCTGACCTTCTCGAGCTTCGTCGGCCTCGGCGGCGGCAACCCGCTCAAGTCGTTGGTCTCGATCCTGCTGGGGTTCATCCTCTCTGCGGTGGGGCTCGACATCGTCACGGGCCAGCTCCGGATGACCTTCGGGTTCGTGGACTTGATGAAGGGGTTCGACTTCATCGTGGCGGTCATTGGGCTCTTCGGTATCGGCGAGATCCTCATCTCCGTCGAGGAGGGGCTGAGCTTCCGCGGCGTCCGGACGGGCATGAATCTCCGGGTCGTGTTGGACACGTGGCGGATCCTGCCGCGTTATGCGCGCACGTTCGTGCGCGGCGCGTTCATCGGGTTCTGGATGGGCTTCAAACCGGGCGGCGCCACGCCCGCGTCCTTCATGAGCTACGCCTTCGCGAAGCGCTTCTCCCGGAATCCCGAGCGGTTTGGAAGGGGTGAGCTGGAAGGCGTCGTGGCGCCAGAGACGGCGGCGCACGCGGCCGGGGTCGCGGCGATGCTCCCCATGATCACGCTGGGAATCCCGGGCTCGCCCACGGCGGCCGTCATGCTGGGCGGTCTCATCATCTGGGGCCTCCAGCCGGGGCCGCTCCTGTTCAAGGAGAAGCCGGAGTTCGTCTGGGGGCTCATCGCGAGCATGTACACCGGCAACATCATCGGCGTGCTGATGGTGCTGGCGTTCGTCCCGCTCTTCGCGGCGATCCTCCGGATCCCCTTCGCCATCCTGACCCCGGTGATCGTGGTCGTGTGCGCCATCGGCTCGTACGCGGTCCACAACAACATGATCGACATTTGGTATATGGTGATCTTCGGCGTCGTGGGCTACGTCTTCAAGAAGCTCGACTACCCGCTCGCGCCGCTCGTGCTGGCGCTCGTCCTCGGCGACCTCGCCGAGAACGCGCTCCGCCAGAGCCTGATCATGTCGCAGGGCTCACTCGCGATCTTCATCGCCCGACCCATCTCCGGCGTGATCACGGCCGTCGCGATCTTGTTCTTCGCGCTGCCCGTGCTGACGCCGTGGTGGCGGCGGTTGCGCGGGGTACCGGCGGTTCGACGAGCGACCCGGGAGATCTAGGTGGCGGCGATTGCCAGTGCCGAGTTCTGGCTCCGACTCTTCTCCATCGGAGTCCTGAACCTCCTCCTCTCGGGTGACAACGCCCTCGTCATCGCGCTGGCGGTGCGCGCGTTGCCGAAGCGCAAGCGGGTGCTGGGACAGGTCTGGGGCGCGGTCGGCGCGGTCGTGCTCCGGCTCGTGTTCGTCGCGATCGTGAGCCTGCTGCTGCAGGTGCCGCTGCTGCAGCTGCTCGGCGGCGCGCTCCTCGTCTGGATCGCGGTCCGGCTCGTCCGGGCGGACACCGGCGGCGACGGACGCACCCGCCACGGCGGATCCCTCTGGGAGGCGATCTGGATCATCATCGTCGCCGACGTG
>QHSX01000005.1 GCA_003221695.1 Candidatus Rokuibacteriota bacterium | reverse complement strand
CCCGCCCGAGGTCTCGGTGAGCCAGCCGATCGAGGAGCCGGTCCAGGAGACGCTCGAATTCACAGGCCGGATCAGCGCCGTCGACAGCGTCGAGGTACGGGCGCGCGTGACCGGCTACATCACGAAGGTCGCCTTCGCCGCCGGCGCGCTCGTCAAGGCCGGCGATCTGCTGTTCGAGATCGATCCCCGGGAGTACCAGGCGGCGGTCCTCCGCGCCGAGGGGGAGGTCGCCCGGCTGCGTGCGCAGCTCGCCCGCACGGAGTCCGAGGTGGCCCGCAACCAGGCGCTGCGCCCGTCCGGCGCGGCCAGCGCCCGCGAGCTCGAGCGCTCGGTGGCCGAGAAGGGAGCGGCCGAGGGCGAGCTCAAGGCCAAGCTCGCGCAGCTCGAGCTGGCGCGGCTCGACGTCGAGTTCACGCAGGTGAAGGCGCCGGTTGCCGGACGCGTCAGCCGGGCGGAGATCACGGCGGGTAACCTGGTGGTGGTGGGCGCGTCCGGCGGGCCGCTGCTCACGACCGTGGTGAGCCTCGATCCGATCTACGTGAACTTCGACGCCGATGAGCGCGCGCTCATTCGCCTCCGGAGGGGCGCCATCGCGCGCGACGGCGCCGCCGCGCCCGAGAACGCCCGCGCGGCCGCGGCGCCCGTCCTCGTCGCGCTCGCTGACGAGAACGACTTCCGCCACCAGGGTACGATCGACTTCGTCGACAACCAGATCGACCCGTCCACCGGCACGATTCACGTGCGGGCGGTGCTGCCCAATCCGGACCGGCTGCTGGCGCCGGGGCTCTTCGTGCGCGTGCGCGTGCCCGTCGGCGAGCCGCGGCCCGGCATCCTGGTGACCGACCGCGCGATCGGGACCGACCAGGACCGGAAGTACGTCCTGGTCGTCAACGAGAAGAACGTCGTCGAGTACCGGCCGGTGAAGCTCGGCCCCCTCCAGGGCGCGCTTCGCGCCGTCGCCGAAGGCCTCGCGCCCGGCGAGTGGGTGATCGTGAACGGGATCCAGCGCGCGCGCCCGGGTGCGACCGTGACGCCGCAGAAGGTGAGCATGCGCCCGGGCCCGCCGGCCGCCGCAGCGCCCCCGAAGGCGGCCTCGTAGGATCGGGCCATGTTCGCGCGCTTCTTCGTCGATCGGCCGGTTTTCGCGACGGTGCTGTCGCTCGTCATCGTCATCATCGGCGGCGTGGCCCTCCAGAGCCTGCCCATCGCGCAGTACCCGGAGGTCGTCCCGCCGACGGTGAACGTGTCGGCGACTTATCCCGGCGCCAGCGCGAAGGTGGTCGCCGACACCGTCGCCGCCCCCATCGAGCAGGAGGTGAACGGCGTCGAGAACATGCTCTACATGCTCTCGAAGAGCACCAACGACGGGCAGATGAACCTCGACGTCACCTTCCGCGTCGGGACGAACCTCGACTTCGCGCAGGTGCTCACCCAGAACCGGGTCTCGATCGCCGAGGCGAAGTTGCCGGAGGAGGTGAAGCGCCAGGGCGTCACGGTGAAGAAGAAGTCGCCGATGATCCTCCTCTGCGTGAATCTCCTCTCTCCCGACGGGCGCTACGACCAGCTCTACCTCAGCAACTACGCCACCATCCAGGTGAAGGACGCGCTCGCCCGGCTGCCGGGGGTGGGCGACGTCAGCTTCCTCGGCGCGCGCGACTACAGCATGCGGATCTGGCTCGACCCGACCGCGCTCGCCTCGCGCAGCATGACCGCCTCCGACGTCCTGAAGGCGCTCCGCGAGCAGAACGTGCAGGTCGCGGCCGGACGCATCGGTCAGCCTCCGGCCCCGGTCGGCGTCGACTTCCAGTACACCGTCAACACGCTCGGCCGGCTCCTCGACCCGGACCAGTTCGCTGACATCGTCGTGAAGACCGGCGAGCGCGGGGACATCACGCGTCTCGCGGACGTGGGCCGCGTCGAGCTCGGCGCGAAGAACTACGACGTCGCCAGCTACCTCGACGGGCGGGAATCGGTCACGATGGCGGTCTTCCAGCTGCCCGGCGCCAACGCGCTCGCCACCGCGGAGAGCATCCGCGGCGAGATGGAGCGGCTGAAGGCCCGCTTCCCGGAGGGCATGGAGTACAAGATCGTCTACGACACGACGGTCTTCGTCGACGAGTCGATCCACGAGGTCTACAAGACGTTGTTCGAGGCGTTCGTCCTCGTCTTCATCGTGGTGCTGGTGTTCCTGCAGGACTGGCGCGCCACACTGCTGCCCATGATCGACGTCCCGGTCTCGCTGATCGGGACCTTCTTCGTCATGGCCTTGCTGGGCTTCTCGCTGAACAACCTGTCGCTCTTCGGCCTGGTGCTCGCCATCGGCATCGTCGTCGACGACGCGATCGTCGTGGTCGAGAACGTCGAGCGCTGGATGGCGAAGGGCCTGCCGCCGCGCGAGGCGACGATCAAGGCGCTCGAGGAGATCACGGGCCCGGTGATCGCGATCACCCTCGTGCTGAGCTCGGTCTTCATCCCGACGGCGTTCATCGCGGGGATCAGTGGCCAGTTCTACCGGCAGTTCGCACTCACCATCGCGGCCTCGACCATCATCTCGGCGATCAACGCGATGACGATGGCGCCGGCGCGAGCCGTCACCCTGATCAAGCCGCACGCACACGGCGAGGAGCGTCGCGAGGCGCTGCCGCTGACCGCGGTGGTGCTGCTGGGGGCCCTGGTCGCCGACTTCTTCCTCACGGGACGCGTCCAGGGCCTGCTCGGTCTCTCGGCCGGCGGGCACGGCCACGAGGCGCACGGGAGCCCCGCGGCGCTGTGGGCGGTCCGGCTCGCCGTCGTCGGCGCGGGCGGATTCGTCGGCTATCGGCTGAACGAGCGGGCGAACCGCAGCCTGCTCGCCTTCTTCAAGGGGTTCAATCGCGTCTTCGAGTGGCTCACCGACGGCTACGGCCGCATCGTCGCGGGGCTCGTGCGCGTGACCGGGGTTCTTCTCGCCGTGTACGCCGGGCTCATGGTGCTCACCTGGATCGGCTTCCGGACCGTGCCGGTTGGCTTCATCCCGGAGCAGGACAAGGGCTACCTCGTGGTGAACGCGATGCTGCCGGACGGCGCCAGCCTCGAGCGGACCGAGGAGGTGATGTCGCGGCTCGACGAGATGGTGCGCGCCACGCCCGGCGTCGCGCATACGATCCGCCTACCCGGGTACTCCATCCTCACGAGCAACAACATCTCGAACGCGGGCGGCATGTTCGTGATCCTGGCGCCGTTCGAGGACCGGGTGCGCGAGCGCCTGCCCGCCACGGCCGTCGCCGCGAGCCTCCGCGCGCAGTTCCGGCAGGTCCAGGACGCGATCGTCGTCGCGTTCGGCGCGCCGCCGGTCGACGGGCTCGGCAACACCGCGGGCTTCAAGATGCAGGTGCAGGATCGGGCCGACGCCGGCCCCGGGGCGCTCCAGGGCGCGGTCGAGACCATGATCCGCGCCGGCACGGCGCAGCCCGGACTGGTCGGCCTCTTCAGCAGCTTCCGGGCGGCGCAGCCGCAGCTCTACCTCGAGGTCGATCGGGCGAAGGCGAAGGCGCTGGGGGTCGCGCTGGACGACGTCTTCGCCACCCTCCAGATCTATCTCGGGTCGGCCTACGCCAACGACTTCACCCGCTTCGGACGGAACTGGCAGGTGAACCTGCAGGCCGACGCGGCATACCGCGTCAACCCGGACGACATCGGCCAGCTCAAGGTCCGCAACCGCAACGGCGGCATGGTGCCGCTCTCGACGCTGGTGAGCGTCCGCGACACCACCGGCCCGGCGATCGTGAACCGTTACAACATGTTCGCGTCGGCGGAGATCGCCGGCGGCACGGCCCCGGGCGTCAGCTCCGGCCAGGCGATCGCCACCATGGAGGCCCTGGCGGCGAAGGAGCTACCCGCGACCATGAGCTTCGAGTGGACGGAGCTCACCCTGCAGCAGATCCTCGCGGGCAACACGGCGGTGTTCGTCTTCGTTCTGGGCGCGGTCCTGGTCTTCATGGTCCTTTCGGCCCAGTACGAGAGCTGGTCGCTCCCGGGCGCGATCATCCTGATCGTGCCCATGTGTCTCCTCGCGGCCATCAGCGGCGTCTGGTTGGTCGGGTCCGACAACAACATCTTCACGCAGGTCGGCCTCGTCGTCCTGATCGGTCTGGCGGCCAAGAACGCGATCCTGATCGTCGAGTTCGCGAAGCAGCTCCAGGACGAGGGCAAGCCGCGCTTCGAGTCGATCGTCGAGGCCTCGAAGACCCGGCTGCGGCCGATCCTCATGACCTCCTTCGCCTTCATCCTCGGCGTGCTGCCGCTCGTGCGCACCGCCGGTGCCGGCGCCGAGATGCGGTTCGCGCTCGGCATCGCCGTCTTCTCGGGCATGGTCGGGGTCACCTTGTTCGGCATCTTCTTCACACCCGTCTTCTACGAGGTGATCCGTGGCTGGACCGACCGGCGGGCGACGCGGCGGCCCGCCCCGGCGGCACCGGTGGGGCACGAGCCCGAGCCGCACGCGCCGCGCGCCGAGGTGTCCTGAGGTCGTGATGCCAGCGAAGGTCCGCTCAGTCGTTCCGCTGCTGCGAGTAGAGGCTGATCAGCCGCGCGACGAGGACCGTCAGGTACATCTGCCCGCTTACTCACTCGACGATCGCCAGCCCGCGTGCCGGCTCGCTGACCGGCACCACATCGCCGTAGCCGAGCGTCGCGAGCGTGACGAAGCTGAAGTTAGATCGACTGCGCCAGGCCGAGGGGCTTCGCACCCCCGAACGATCCGGGCCACGTCCGGTCGAGGACCCAGTACGCGACCCCGAACAGGAGCCCCGCCAGCAGATACGCGTCCAGCGCCGCCAGGATGCGCTCGCGGTCCACGGCTCCCGCACGCAGGGCGTGACGCACGGCGGTTGCCATCACCAGCGCGGTGGCCATGACCCACAGGGCCTCGCTGAGGGCGAGCATGCCGGGGAGGCCGAGGGCCGCCCTCGGGCCGCGTGCGACGATGAATGCGGCCCCGAACACCAGGGGAAGCCGCATCCCGCTCTAGAGCGCCGGGCCGCGACCGGCCGGGCCGGCTCCGGCAGCGTTCTCGCGTCGTTGAAGACCGTCTTTTCGAATCCGCAATCGATCCTGTGCGGTCTGATCGCCGGCCTGCTGTTCATCCCGACGACGATCTTCGACATGACGTGGGGCGTGCGCTTCCTGCAGGAAGGACGAGGGCGCGAGTACGAGGACGCGGTCCGGATCGCCGCCACGGTCCCGTTCGGCTGGATGATCGGATGCCCGTTGCTGGGATTCGTTTCCGACCGGATCGACGCCGGAAGCCGGTGGTCAGCCACCCAGAAGCACGGCGATCCCGACCAGCGCGAGCCCGATGGCCACCATGATGAGACCGCCGAGCAGGCGATTCGTGTGCGCATACTGCGCCCACTTCCGCCCGACCGTGAAGAGCATCACGATCAGAAGTGCGTTCGACACCCGAAGCGCCCGGATCGGCTCCGAAATGACGAGGAACGGCACGGTCACCGGCAGGCACGAGAGGAAGACGAGCCAGAAGGAGGCGAGCGCCCCGTAGAGGTCGTCTCTGGTGACTCGTACTTTCGGCGCCTCCCCGCGGGCGAGGTATCGGAGTATCGAGCGGGATAGTGCGTCGCGATTTTCCGGCTCGGTCAGCGTCTCGAATCGCGGCTCTATCTCACCGCGGATGACGTCGAGCGCGGCGCGCGCGTCGGGGGCACGCTGAATCGCATCGATGAGGCGCGCCTTTTCCGCGCGCACGGTCATGCAGTTCATGACGTACATGACGCCATCGATGATCCCCCAGGCCATGTTGCAGCCGAGCGCCGCGTACAGAAGTCGTCGGACGCCCGCTTTGCCCTCCGGCACGTCCAGCCCGGCGGTGAGGGTGGCCCCGAGGACCATGATGAGGCCGAACAGGACCTCGCCGAGCCGGCTGGCGGGATCGAGGTATCGCTCGACGAACCGTTCTCTTTTCGACTGACCAGTCACCCGGGCGTCGGCGGGCCGCTCAGGGTGACCGCGCTTCCGGCGCGGAGGGTGCGTCGCCGTCGTCGCGTACCTGCGCCTCTCCCACCACCCGGTACTCTCTTCCCGTCACCAAGACGTCCGTACGGGCTCTCACGGCCAGATCCACCGGCTCCGCGATGGCCTTCGCGGTGCGTTCCTCCACGTCGTGCACGTCCCGGGGTGCCGGGACGTGCGGGCCGACGACCTCTGCGCGGACCGTCCAACCCACCTCCCCCGGCACCGCATCGATCGCCGTCACGAACGTGTTCGGCAGGCCCTCGAGGTTCGTCCGTGCGGTCTCTTCGACGGTCGACCGTCGGTGCGCCTCGTCCTCGGACATCGCGCGAAAGTGGGCTTCGCCGAAGAGGATCCGTCCCTTCGACGTGATGTCGACCGATTCGGCCACCCGGATGACGACGCGCACGCGCTCCTCCCCCAGGCGCTCCCGCAACAGGGCTTCGAACCGCGCGATGCGATCCGGGCTCGGGGCGCGCGGGCTTTCGATCGACACGACGAGCACGGGGCCAGTCGGCAGATTCACGAGCTCGACGTCCTTCAGGACGATGTTCGGCCGGGTCGCCACGACTTCACGGGCGACCTGCTCCGCCTGTTGCAGCAGCCGCATGTCCGCCGACACCGGCGCCGTCGCGACCTTGCCGTTGAGGCTCAGGTAGGGTCGGAGGGTCGTCGATCCCGTCGCCGTCACGTCCTTGGTGAGCGTGCAGCGCATGAAGAGGCGAACGGGTTCGCCGAGGCTGTTCCCGAGCGCGTCCTGGATCTCGTTCACGCGCCCGGGCGCGGGCACATGCGGCGTACGCACCTCCGCGAGCACGTCGAGGCCGCCCTTGCCGCGGCTGAACTCGACGCCGTGGAGCGCGGTGCTGGGCTCGTGAGACAGCTCCTGGTCGAGTACCGCGGTGATGGCCCGTCGGGTATGGATGTTTCCGACCATCCCGACGAGGTACTTGGTGAGGAGCGCACCGACGAGGAGCAGCCCGATCGCCGCCGGGGCGAAGCGCCGCGCCAGGCCGCGGACCGATCCGATCTCCGCCCGGGTGACGAACCCGGCGATGAGGAACAGGACGGCGGCGACGGCGAGGATGGCGAGCACGTTGGCGAAGAAGAGGAGGAATGCGCCCCAGGCGCCCTGGTAGGCTCCGAACGCGAGGCAGAGACCGATCGCCGCGACCGGCGGATTGAGCGCGGTCGCGATCGCGACGCCGGGAAGTGCGGGGCTGATGCGCTCGTCGATCATCGCGAGCACGCCGGCGAAGCCGGCGAGCGCGGCCACCAGCAGGTCGATCAACGTCGGGTTGGTCTGTGCCAGCAGGGACGGCGTGGGATCGCCCCAGAACGGCACGAGACCGAGCAGATAGGTGAGCGCGACACCGACGAGCGCGCCACCGAACTCCGCGATGAGCGCGGTGCGCAGCAGCCTGAGGTCGCCGCGCATCAGGCCGAGGGAGACGCCGATGATCGGGGTCATCAACGGTGCCACGACGGTTGCCCCGATCAGGGTGGCATCGCTGCCGATGATCAGGGCGAAGCCGGCGATCAGCTCGGAGATGCCGAGCAAGACGTAGTACGTCGCCGTCGCCTGCGAGCCGATCTCGATGTCGCTGAGCACGACGGCGCGCCGCTCGGGTGTGACCGACGCGAGATCGAGCACGGCCCGGAGCCAGGCCTCCGGCCACGACTGTGGTCGTGCTCGAGCCCCCGCATCACGTGCGCCCTGGGTCATGGCCGGCGATTCAATACGGATTGAAGATCGATGGCGTGACGCCGGGCAGGGTCGTCGTCGACCTCCGGGGCGCGCGTGGAGCGGGGGCGGTCGTCGTCGTGGTCGTCGTCGGCTCCTCCGCCGGCGCGGTCGGCTCGGGGGCTTCCGGCTCCGTGGCCTCGGGCGCTTCGGGTTGCGCCTCGGCGGCGCCTCGTGCGGCGGGCGTCGGCAGGTGCCAGATGAGCCGCGCGTTCCTGACCCAGCCTTTCACACCGCTCGTGGAGCTCTCCACGTACGCGTAGCCCTGTTCGAGCCTGGAGCGTGTGACCTTCTCGTGCAACGCGAGCGTCCCGACGACCTTCGAGGAGGCGGACGGCTCGCTGTACACCTTCAACCCGTCGACCGCCGCGTAGTAGACGCGCGCCGTGCGTGTCGAACTCCCCGTGGTTTCGGGCGCCGGCTTCTTGAACCTCAACCACCCGCCGACGGTTCGCTTTAGGCCTGTACAGCTTGCAAGAAGCGTGGCGAGGACGACCGCGGCGACGATGCGAATGCTTCGCAAGCGCCCGGCACGGCCCACGGTCATCCCGGTCTTTTGGACCCCCGAGGGGAGAAGGTCAAGGCGCGGTGTCGCCGGTTTCATCCGGGAAGTCGAAGTCGGGGGAGGATCGAAGGTGGCATCGCCATCCGGCTACCATCCGGCGGGAAAGAAGATTCGGTGCCACGCCGGGTTCCGGCTTCCGCGCCGGCTTGCGGAATCGACAATCACTGGGGCGGCCGATTCCGGCCGGTGAGAACATGCTAGCTCGATACGGCCCGATTACGCTTCGATCCTACGTCGGTTCGGACACGGCATACGCGTTGCTATACACGAAGTTGCAACGGGAGGATGCCGCCATGATGGAGACTGCGCTAGACAGGCCGGCAGCCGATTCGACGCTCCCCCCGGAGGTTCGACGGTGTCGGGGCCACGCTCCGACCAGAGAAGCGCCTGATGCTCGCCGTGCTGGAAGGTGCCGTCAGCGACTTCCAGAAGTACGCAACGGCGTCGAGCGGGCGTGGA
>QHSX01000107.1 GCA_003221695.1 Candidatus Rokuibacteriota bacterium | reverse complement strand
CGCGCTGTCGAGGCCGCCGGTGGCCAGAAGGATGCCGGTATAGGGTAGCTCGAAGAAGTTGGCGCCGAAGAGCCGCCGGGCGGTGCCGGGCGAGTCGACGGGCTGGAACGCGCCCGTGACCGGGTCGTAGACCTCGGCGCTCGCCACGAGCTGCCCGCCGCTCGTCCCGCCGGAAATCAGCACCTTGCCGTTGTGCAAGAGCTGCACGCCGAGATGACCGCTCCGCGCCGTCCCCATCGCCGCGGGGAGCCACGCGAAGGTGTTCGTGGCGGCGTCGTAGACTTCCGCCGAGTCGAGGTCCTCGCTCGTTGTCGTCTGGCCACCGGCCACCAGTACAGTGCCGTCCAGCAAGAGCGCGGCGCTCGCCAGCGTGCGCGGGACGTTGAGCGGCCCCGCCGGGCTGACGGTGCCGGCCGTCGGGTCGTAGAGTTCCGCGGAATCGAGAGCGCCCGAGGCATTCGAGCCCCCCGCCACGAGGACCCGCCCGTCCGGAAGGAGCGTGGCCGTGTGGTCTTGGCGCGCCACGGTGAGCGCGCTCGGCGCACGCGAGAATGTTCGCCTGGTCGGGTCGTAGAGTTCCAGCGACGCCAACGGCCCCACACCGTCCGTCCCACCAATCACGACGACGCGCCCGTCGCGGAGCAGCGTGGCGGTGTGTCGGCCGCGGGGCGTGCTCATGGGGCCGAGGGCCGTGAACGTGTCGGTGGCGGGATCGAACAGCTGGGCCGCGCGACGCGGGCTTGCTCCCCGTCGCCCGCCCGCGATCAGGACGGTGCCGTCATCGAGCCGGGTGGCCGTGTGGCCCCAGATCGGAGCCGGCAGCGGCGACGCCAGCAGCGTGTACCCCCCCGTGGCGGGGTCGTAGATCTCGGCCGAGGCCAGCGCCTGGTCGGCGGCGTCTCGGCCCCCGGCGATCAGCACGGTGCCGTTCGCAAGGAGTGTTGCGGTGTGCTCAGCGCGGGGCTGGTTCAGGTCCGCTATCGGCGCCCAGGTCCCAGGCGCCTGAGCCGAGGCTGGCGACGCGACGCTGAGCGCTAGCGCAAGTAGCAACCACGGGCGTGGGAGCTTGATGACCTTAGCGGACCGCGCGGCCTTGATCCGACGGGTCGCTCTCAAACCATCCATGGCATCGCGAGGCCCCTCTATAAACCTAGGCCAGGCACCGCGGGGACAACCGTCACCGGGAAGGGGGTCAAGGTGGTAGAGGCCTCGTGAGTGCTGTCACCCGGGTACCTGGCGGTGATGTTGTGCACGCCAACTGTCGAGGCTCTATAAGCGACCGAGCAGTTGGCCACGCCGGTAGTGGCGGTGGCCCGCAGCGTGCAGGTCGCGAACGCGGTTGTCGAGGCGTCGGCGAAGAATCTCGCGATGCCGGTTGGGGTCGTGATCGGAGTGCCGACGACGACTTGGCTCACCGTCGCCGTGCAGGTAGTCGGCTGGTTGACCTGAACCGTCGGCGGGTTGCAGCTCACCGTCGTGATGATCGGGTCCTGTGGTTCTGGCTCTGGCGGTGGGCTCGTGGCGACGGTGTTGGTATCGCTGGCGGTGTTGTTCGCCGCGTTCGGGTCACTCACCGGGCTCGAGACGGTGACCGTGTTGGTCTGCGGTCCGGCCGGGGTCGAGGCCGGCACGGTGTAGCTGACGGTGACGGTGGCGCTGCCGCCCGCTAGGATCGTGCCCAGCGAGCAGCTGAAGTTCTGGCCCGTGGTCGTCATACAAGTGCCTTGCGACGGGGTCGTCGTGCCCCGCGTGAAGCCCACCGGCCACGTGTCGCTGAGGGTGACGCTCGTGGCGTTGGAGGGCCCCGCGTTCGAGACCGTGATGGTGTAGGTGCGGGGAACGCCATCACCGGCGGTAACGGTGGTGACGCCGTCGCTCTTGGTGACCGAGAGGTCAGCCGGAGGCAAAGCATCGTCGTTCACGATCGTGCCGATGCCGGTGTCCTTCGTGATGGTCGCGCCGGTGGCGCCGCTCAGCTTGACCGTGAAGGCCTCGCTCAGCTCGAAGGTCGTGTCCGCGCAGACCTGGACCGTGATGGTCTTGCTCGGGTCACTCGGCGCGAAGGTCAGCGTGCCGGTCTGGCTGATGTAGTCGGGCGTG
>QHSX01000076.1 GCA_003221695.1 Candidatus Rokuibacteriota bacterium | reverse complement strand
GGGACATCAAGCGCTTCCTCACGCGCGAGCGCGAGACCTACCCGACGATGCCGCGGGGCTATTTCGACGAGGCGACCGTCGCGGTGTTGACCGCGCTGCGGGAGCGCGCCCTGGCGGACCGGCGCGAGGAGATCCTCGCGGACTTCCCGACCGCCCTCGCGGCCGCCACCGTGACAAACACCTGGCGGCCGACGGCGACGCACCTCTATCGCAACTGGCTCCTGTACATGAGCGCGGAGAAGGCGCGAGCGCTCGAACGGGGTCGGACCCGAAGGAGTGTCGGCGAGTGAGCGCAGCCACGCTCCTCGGCTCGAGCAGGGGAGCGCTGACACGATTTGAGATACAACCGATCCTCGCTCCCACTCTGCCCGACGTGGCGGGGTTCCTCTTCAGTTGTGCCCATCGGGATCAGAGCCCGGCCAATGAGCGCCCTCTTCGCGAAGACCTTCTGAGCACGGCACGGTATCTCCGGTGGCTTTTCGTCGAGAATCCGCTCACAGCACCCACGTCTCAACACGGCCTGTGTATTTGCGATGCGTCGGGCGTCATCAGGGGACTCCTCCTCTCCTTCCCCCACGCGTTTCTGGCGGGAGATCAGCGGCTCGTCGGCCTGGGGTCGGGCGGGTATTTCGTGGAGCCACAGGCCCGCACGACGGGCTTCTACCTCTTCAAGAGGCACCTCAGCGCTCCTGACTACTCCTTCTTCTTTTCCACGACGTGCAACTTCAATTCGGGGGCGCTCTGGAAGACGCTGGGCGGTCGCGCCGTTCCGAATTCCGACATGGAGTACATCGTTCCCTTCAAGCTCGAGGTCCTCCTTCCGGCACTTCTGGCCAAGAAGACCTCGAGTGTGTCGGCGGCGAACATCGCGCGCGTCGCCGGCCGATGGGCGAATCGAGTCTTCCGGCCTCGCACGCGAAACTCGACGAAACTCCGCATCGAACCTTGTCGGGATTGGGAGAAGCTCGCGGCGCTGTTTCGCCGCCACCGGGACGCAGACGTGATGACCACCGACCGATCGGCGGTCTTTCTCCAGTGGCGCTACGGGTGGAACGCGCCCAATCAGCCTTTCGACATCCGTATGTTCCGCGACACGCGCGGACACGAGGGGTGGTTCGCGTTAGGCAGCGTGACCCGCGGACGCCAGGGACAGATTCGAGGCTGCGTCTTGCTGGACGCGGTCTGGCCTCAGGAAACGATGAGCTTCGAGACCATCCTCCCGGCCATACTTCAGGTCGCCGCGTCCAGGGCCGATGCCCTCTACTTTCGGTCGCGGCCCGGTCTCACCTCTGGCGAGTGCGGCCGGCGGGCCGTGCCCTGGAGGCTGGAGGGGCCGAAGGGCTTCGTCATCAGCCGGAAGGGCGCGCCGGTGGCGGTTTCCGCCCTGGATCTGGTTCCCGCCGACGGCGACGGGGCCTTCTGATGACGCCGATTCCCGCCCCGAGCTCGCCGGACACGGAAGGGCTCCCCGGGGTGGACCCACGGAGCGTGGACTCGAGCCTCAAGCCCGCCCTCTTCCTGATGTCGGGGCGGACCGTAGCGTTCATCGCCACCTTCTTCGTCCCCGCCGTGCTCGCACGGATCTTCTCCCAAGAGGAGTTCGGAACCTACAAGCAGCTCTTTCTCGTGTGGGCCACCCTCTCGGCCGCCGCGCAGTTCGGGATGGCGGAGAGCCTCTTCTACTTCCTCCCCCTCGCTCCGCGGTCGGCCGGCCGTTACGTCGCCAACTCCGTGCTCTTCCTGGCGGTCAGCGGGCTCGCCTGCCTCGCCCTGCTCGCCGCAGAGGGCTCTCGGCTCGCGTCCTGGCTCGGCAACCGGGCGCTCGAGGCGCACACGACGTTCATCGGTCTCTTCCTGGTCTTGATGATGGTCTCGACCGTTCTCGAGATCGTCATGGTCGCGCGGGGTCGGTACCTGTCGGCGTCGTCCCTGTACGGCCTGTCGGATCTGGTGCGGGCGGCCTTCCTCCTCGTCCCGGTCCTGCTGGTCCCGCGGCTCGAGTCACTGCTGGTCGGCGCCGTCGTGTTCGCGGCGCTCCGGTTCGGCTCCACGATCGGCTATTTCATGCACGCGTTTGGGGCCGACTTCCGCCCACAGGCGACCCTGCTCCGAAGCCAGCTCGCCTACGCGGCGCCGTTCGCCCTCGCCGTCCTGGTCGACATCTTCCAGTCGACGCTTCACCAGTACGCGGTGTCCTACCACTTCGACGCGGCCACGTTTGCCGTCTACTCGGTCGGGTGCCTGCAGATTCCGTTCGTGGAGTTCGCCGCGGGCTCCGCGTGCAACGTGATGATGGTGCGAATGAGCGAGGCGATCCGGGACGGACGCACCGCGGCCTTGCCTGCGATCTGGCACAGCACCACGCGTCAGCTGGCGCTGATTCTCTTCCCAGTGGTGGGACTGCTTCTCACGACGGCGCATCCGCTCATCGTCTTCCTGTTCACCGAACAGTACGCCGCCAGCGTCCCGATCTTCATGATCGGCTCGACGAGCATCCTCCTGACGACGGTCGTCACCGCCGGAGTGCTGCGCGTGCACGCGGAGACGCGCTTCATCCTCTTGCTCAACGTGGTCAAGGCGCTGGTGATCGTCTCTTTCATCCACTCGTTCGTCGCCGCCTTTCACCTGGCGGGCGCGATGCTCGTGACGGTGCTCGCGGGGGCCGTCGCCACCCTCCTGGCGCTGGTGAGGATCAAGGCGCTCATGCGGGTCGACTTCTCGGCGCTGGTGCCCTGGCCGACCCTCGCGACGATTCTCGGCGTGGCCGTCGCGGCCAGCGTGGCTGCTCGGATGGTCGAGGCGGCGGTGGATCTCTCGCCGCTGCCCGCCCTCATCCTCACCGGCTTCGCGTACACGGCGACGTACCTGGGCCTCCTGCTGATCTTCGGACTCCTGACCGAGCAGGAAAGGCTCGCGGTGACCAGCCGGCTCCGACAGTGGACGAAGGGCGTGGCACGAATCGGCGACGTCGGGTCAAAGCTGCCGCGAGCGGACTGAGGGGAGAACCGAACGAACCATGTGCGGCATCGCCGGCATCGCCAGCCTGAACGGACGCCCGGTGGACGTGGATGAGGCGCGGGTGATGTGCCGGGCCCTGGTCCACCGCGGGCCCGACGACGAGGGTATCTACCTCGGCCGGGGCGTGGCGCTCGGCATGCGTCGCCTCAGCATCATCGACCTCGCGACGGGCGACCAGCCGATTCGCAACGAGGACGGCACGGTCTGGGTCGTCTTCAATGGCGAGATCTACAACTTCGCCGAGCTGCGCGCCGAGCTCGAGGGCCGCGGGCACGCGTTCTACACCTCCGGCGACACCGAGACCATCGTCCACCTGTACGAGGAGTACGGCACGCGCTGCGTCGATCACCTCCGGGGCATGTTCGCGTTCGCGCTCTGGGACGACCGCCGCCAGCAGCTCCTCCTGGCCCGCGACCGGGTCGGAATCAAGCCGCTCTACTACACCGAGGTCGGTGGCCGGTTGCTGTTTGCGTCCGAGGTCAAGGCCCTCCTCCAGGCGCCCGACGTCCCGGGCACCGTGAACTGGCGCGCGGTGAACCACCTCTTCACGTTCGTGTGCACCCCGCTGGACGAGAGCATCATCGAGGGCGTCCACAAGCTTCCCCCGGGACACCGGCTGATCGCCACGCCGGGCCGGGCGCCGCGGATCGAGCGCTACTGGGATCTGCACTTCGTGCCCGAGCGCGGCCGGAGCGAGGAGTACTTCGTCGAGCGCCTGCGCGAGCTCCTCGAGGAGTCGGTCAGGCTCCACCTCGTCAGCGACGTCCCGCTGGGCGCCTTCCTGAGTGGCGGCATCGATTCGAGCTCCGTCGTGGCGACGATGGCCCAACGCGTGTCGACTCCCGTGAAGACCTTCTCGATCGGCTTCACGGAGGCGAAGTTCAGCGAGGTGGAGTACGCCCGGCTGGTCGCCGGTCGCTTCGCCACCGAGCATCACGAGTTGATCCTCGAGCCCGACGTTCTCGACATTCTCGACGAGCTGGCCCGCTACCTGGACGAGCCCTTCGGCGATCCATCGGCCATCCCGACGTACATGGTGTCGAAGCTGGCCTCGGAACACGTCAAGGTGGTGCTCTCCGGTGATGGCGGGGACGAACTGTTCGCGGGCTACGACCGCTACGTGGTCGAGGCCCGCGAGCGGCGCGCCGAACTTCCACCCGTCGCGCGTCGCCTCTTGGGCCTCGCCGCGGATCTGATGCCCGACGGGATGCGGGGGCGCAACTTCCTGGGGCACTTCTCGCTGGCGGGCGCCGCCCGTTACCTCGACGCCTTGACACTCTTCCGGCACGACGCCAAGCGGAGGCTCTTCCGGCCGGAGATCCTCGAGGTCTTCGCCAACGACGATCCGTGGCGCGACGCGCTCGGGTTCATCGCGAGCGCACCCGACCACTGGCTCTCCGCGTTGCAGTATCTCGACATCAAGACCTATCTCCCCCTCGACATCTTGACGAAGGTCGACCGGATGAGCATGGCGCACTCCCTCGAGGCTCGCGTTCCGCTGCTCGACCACAAGCTGATCGAGTTCGCGGCGACGATCCCGCCCGAGCTGCAGCTCCGCGGAGGCGCGACGAAGTACATCTTCAAGCGTGCGATGCGGTCCATCCTCCCGTCGGAGATCATCGACCGGCCCAAGCGCGGCTTCGCCGTGCCGCTCGCCGGGTGGTTCCGCGGCCCGTCCGCCGCCTTCTTGCGCGATCTGCTGCTGTCGGCGCGGAGCCGACAGCGCGGCATCTTCAACGCCGACGCCATCGAGCGCCTGATCGCGCGCCAGGCGAGTGGCCGGGCGCTCGACTGGCAGCTCTGGATGCTCGTCTCGTTCGAGATGTGGTTCCGGACCTTCCTCGACGGCCGGGCCACCCCCGGGATGGGCCACCACGCCTCACACCTCGTCTCCGCCTCGCACTCGTGAGCGCGTGTTGACGAAGGAGGAACGGATTCCAATGCTCACTCTCGTGAAAGCTCTCTGGAGACGGTGGACGCGGGTCGCGCACGTCATCGGGACGTTTCAGGCGCGGCTCTTCCTGACCGTCCTGTATCTGCTCCTGCTGCCTCCCTTCGCGCTGGTCGCCCGGCTCTCCGCCGACCCCCTGCGGCTCCGGCCCGGGACGTCGCCCACCTGGCTTCCCAGGCCCGTGCAGTCGCCCAAACTCGAGGACGGACGGAGGCAATTCTCATGAACATCCTTGGGATCTCGTGCTTCTATCACGACGCCGCCGCGGCGCTTCTGATGAACGGGCAGCTCGTCGGCGCCGCGGAGGAAGAGCGGTTCTCACGGAAGAAGCACGACTCCGAGTTCCCGCTCCGCGCCATCCGCTTCTGTCTCGAGGCCGGGAAGCTCACCGCGGGCGATCTCGACTACGTGGTGTTTTACGAGAAGCCGTTCACGAAGTTCGAGCGTATCCTCCAGACCGTTCTCGGGACGTACCCGCGCTCGGCCCGCCTGTTCCGCGACTCGATGCTCCACTGGCTGGTGGACAAGCTCTGGGTCAAGAACCTGATCCAGCAGCATCTCGGGGTGAGCGCGGATCGGATCCTCTTTTCCGAGCACCATCTGTCCCACGCGGCCAGCGCGTTCTTCTGCTCGCCGTTCGAGGACGCCGCGATCCTGACCGTCGACGGCGTCGGCGAGTGGGCGACGGCGACGATGGGCGTGGGGCGCGGCCCGGAGATCCGGCTGACGAAGGAAATGAGGTTCCCGCACTCGCTGGGCCTCCTCTACAGCGTCTTCACGGCCTTCCTGGGCTTCGAGGTCAACGAGGGCGAGTACAAGGTGATGGGCATGGCGCCGTACGGCGAGCCACGCTACGTCGACAAGGTCCATCGCGTGCTCAAGATCGGCGCGGACGGAAGCGTCTGCCTCGACATGGACTACTTCTCGTTTCATCGTTCGCCCAGTCAGGCGTTCAATGGGAAGTTCGAGGCGCTGTTCGGTCCGCCCCGGGCGCCACAGAGCCATTTCTTCACGCCGACCAGCGGCTATCCGAGCTACTTCGGCCCGCGACCAGCCGACTTCGACGCGCAGGCGGCGAGCAATCAGTACTACGCCGACGTCGCCGCGAGTATCCAGGTGGTGACCGAGGAGGTCCTCCTGGCCATGGCGAGGGCGGCGTACGCCGAGACCGGCCTCCCTCGATTGGTCCTCGCCGGCGGCGTTGCCCTCAACAGCGTCGCGAACGGTCGCATCCTCCGGGAGACCCCGTTCGAAGAGCTGTACGTCCAGCCCGCCGCGGGTGACGGCGGGGGCGCGGTCGGAGCCGCGCTGTGGGCCTACCACTGCATACTCGGCAAGCCGAGGAGCTTCGTGATGGAGCACGCCTACTGGGGGGAGGCCTACGGCGGCGAGGACGCCCGTACGGCGATCGCCCAGTACGGCCTGCCCGCCGAGCAGATCGGTGACGAAGGGCGCCTCGTCGAGCGGGTGGTCGACGCGCTCGCCCAGGGGCGGGTCGTCGGCTGGTCTCAAGGCCGTTTCGAGTGGGGGCCGCGGGCCCTCGGCAACCGCAGCATCCTCGCCGATCCCCGTCGGGCGGACATGAAGGACATCGTCAACACGAAGATCAAGTTCCGGGAACCCTACCGGCCCTTCGCGCCCTCGGTCCTCGTGGAGGCGACCGAGCGCTTCTTCGACCTGCCGGACGCCAAGCGCCACTACCCCGCACGCTTCATGCTGTACGTGGTGCCCGTCAAGGACCGCGCGCGCGACCAGCTTCCCGCGATCACCCACGTGGACGGCAGCGCCCGGTTGCAGACCGTCGACCGTGAGCTCAATCCCAGGTACCACCGTCTCATCGAGGCGTTCGGCCAGCTGACGGGCGTCCCGGTCGTGCTGAACACCTCCTTCAACTTGAAAGGAGAGCCGATCGTGGCGACCCCGGCCGACGCCCTGAGCACGTTCTCGCGTTCGGGAATGGATCTCCTGGTCCTGAACGACTGGATCGTCTGGAAAGCCTGAGCCCCCAGAAGGAGGCGGAGTTATGCAAGCCTTGAAGCGCGCGGGAGAGCGGTTCAACGTCGCCGGGGAGATCTTCGCATTCCTCTGGCAGCGGAAGCTCTGGTGGATGATGCCGATGGTGTTCGTGATCCTCGTGGTGGGCATGCTGCTCGTGCTCGCCCAGGGCAGCGCGATCGCCCCATTCATCTACACCCTCTTCTGACCCGACCCCGGATGAAGACTGGCGGTCCCGGAGTGCCGGTGTCGGCCGACCCACGGGGAGCTCCCCGGCGGTGGTGGCGTGACTGCCTCATCGGTCTCGCCATCACCGTCGCTCTCGGCCTCGGCCTGGAGGTCGCGGCCCGCGTGTACTGGTACCGGCAGGCCGTGTCGCTGCACGACGACTTCGCGGTGGTCCACCCTTCCGGTCGATGGACGCTGGCGCCGCGGTATCACGAGAACGGGACCGACGTGAACAGCCTCGGCTTTCGCGGGCCGGAGACCACCGTCGTGAAGCCCGGGGAGACGTTCAGGATCGTTGCGCTTGGCGACTCGGTCACCTTCGGGCACAGGCTCCACTTCACGTATCCGGCCCTGCTCCAGGCGCGACTCGAGCATCGGCCCGAGTGCAGGGCACGAATCGAGGTGATCAATGCCGGGGTCCCCGGGTATCAGACACGCCACATCCGCGGTCGCCTCGACGAGGACGTTCGGCCGCTCCGGCCCGATCTGCTCCTCGTCCTGGCCGGGTGGAACGACCTCTATTCGGACAACCCCGCGAGTCCGGCCAAACGCCTCGATCCTCAGAGCCCGTTCAACCGGGTCCTCAGGGTCAGCTACGCGGCCAAGGCGCTGACGAAGCTCGCGTTCGATCTGCGCCCGCCGAGCGGCGAGGCCAGTCCGACCGTCCGTCAGGTCTACGAGAGCTTTGCCGCGCCCGTCTTCGTCAGCGACTACGAAGGGCTCCTCGCCATCGCCGACGACATGCGCACTCCGGTGGTGATGCTGACCCTCCCGAGCCTTCTCGGATCGCCGGACTGGCGCGAGGCAGCCTCGCGCATCGTTTTTCCGTACTACACGACAAACGTTGACCTCTTGATGCTGCTGTGGACCAAGTACAACCGGGCGGTCCGGGACCTCGCCGCACGCGATCGGCGTCCGCTGATCGACCTCGCGCAGGAGATCTCCCAGATCCCGGGCTCGCAGCGCCTCTTCGGCGACACGAACCACCTGAACCCCACGGGAACGACCGTCATGGCCGGGATCCTCGAGAACGACCTCCTGGCCACCGGCCTCCTGCCGTGCGGCGCTCAGCACGCGCGACTCCACGCCCGATAGGCGACGCGGAGGGGGCATGACCGGGAGAATTCACGATTCGCATGCATGACGTCGAGAGCGCATCGGTCGGCCGTGTGCCCGAAACGGGCAGGGGCTTGAAGGGGGAGCTCGCGACCGGCCCCGCGCGGGTCGGGCGACTCGTCGGTCCGGCTCTCGGGATCGTCTCCCTCCTGCTCTTTCTGCTCCTCGCGGAGGTGCTGCTACGAGCGCTCGGCTACGACCACCTCTACGTGAATCCCCAGCCGGCGAGGTTCTGGCGTCACGACGCGCTCCTCGGCTGGCACCATCAGGCCGCAGCATCGGGGGTGTTCGATCATCGGCCGCAGTTTATGACCCGGATCCGGATCAACGACAAGGGGCTGCGCGGCAAAGACTATCCGTACGAGCGGGTGGCGGGAAAGCGGAGGGTCCTGGTCCTGGGCGACTCCCTTGTGTTCGGCTACGGCGTGGAGCAGGACGAGGTCTTCACCGACGTGCTGGAGGGCATGCTTCCGGCGACCGAGGTCATCAACGCGGGCGTCTCCGGATACGGGACCGACCAGGAGCTGCTCTGGTTCCGCTCCGAGGGCGTCCGCTATCGGCCGGACCTCGTGATCATCCTCATGACCGGGAACGATGAATGGGAAAACCACGAGAGCCTCGTGTACTGGTTCTACCCGAAGCCTCACTTCACGCTGTCCGATCGCGGCGAGCTACGCCTCACCAACGTTCCCGTCCCGCCCCCGCCAGTGAGCCGGCGGCTCTGGACCTGGGTGCTCAGACATTCGAGGACGGCCTATCAGGCCCATCTCCTTCTCACGAGCGCCTTCCCGGGTGCGCCGGCGGCGCGAGACAACTACGCGCTGACGCTGGCCCTGGTCGACGAGCTGAAGCGGGAGGTCACCGCGATCGGCGCTCGACTCATCGTTGCGACCACGTTCCGGTTCTGGCCGCGTGAAGATCCGAAGGGGTATGAGAGGTACGGAGAGCTCGTCCAGCGCCTCCGCCAGCGGGGGTTCACGACCCTCGACATCGACGGCGCCAAGGGGTATGCGCCGGACGAAATGATCATCAAGGACGAGGGCCACTGGAACGCCCTGGGCCATCGATTCGTCGCGCGCCTCATCGAGCCCGCGATCCGCGGGGAACGGCCGTGATGGCCGGGGCGGACGACGCATGAAACAGGTCATTCGCCGCGGACTGACGGAGATCATCGTCGATGAAGTGCCCGACCCGGTGGTGGCGATGCACCACGTGCTGATCCGACCCCATTACTCTTTGATCAGCAGTGGCACGGAGACCGCCAGCATCCACCGGGACGGCGTGCTCAAGGAGCTCGCCGACAACCCATCGCACCTGCGCACGGTGTGGGAAGCCATGAAGGTCGCGGGCCCGGTGCGCACAGCGGCGGAGGTGAAAGCCAAGTTCAGCGAGTACGCCGTCCTCGGATACTCCGGCGCGGGGATCGTGGTCGACAGGCACCCGACGGTGTCGGAGCTGGAGATCGGTGAGCGCGTGGCCTACGGCGGCGACACCACGGGGCATGCCGAGACGGTCCACGCAGGGCGCCAGCTCGTGGCGAGGGTGCCCGAGTCGGTTCCGTTCGAGCACGCGTGCTTCACGACGCTCGGCAGCATCGCCCTCAACGCGGTGCGCATCGCCAACGTCGGCCTCGGGGACACCGTCGCCATCATCGGTCTCGGCATCGTCGGCCAGCTCATCGCCCAGCTCGTCAGGCTCCAGGGCGGCATCGTCATTGGTGTGGACCTCAGGCCCGATCGCGTCGAGCTCGCCCGGCGACTCGGCGCGGCGCAGGCCATCGGCGGGAGCGGGTCGCTTCGGGATGTCGTGAGCGCGCTCACCGAGGGCCGGGGAGCGGACTGCGTCATTGTCGCGGCGGCGGCGAAGTCGCCCGCGCCCGCGCGGCAGGCGCTCGAGATCTGCCGGGACCGCGGCCGGCTGGTCATCGTGGGGGCGGTCGAGCTGAGTTTCCCGTGGCAGGAGATGTACCTGAAGGAGATCCAGCTCTTCATGGCGCGCGCCTATGGGCCGGGCAGCTATGACCCGGTCTACGAGCGGGAAGGGCGCGATTACCCGGTGTCCTACGTGCGCTGGACCGAACACCGGAACATGGTCCACTTCCTGCGGCTCCTGGAGACCGGCGCCGTGCGGGTCGAGCCGCTGATCACGCACCGGTTCTGCCTCGAGGAAGCCCCGGCGGCCTATCGCACCATCCTCGATCCCGCGTCCGGCAGCCTCGCCGTGCTGCTGCGATATCCGGAGACCGAGCGTCCGGCGTCGGTCCCCCACGTGAGGCCGCGGCGAACGGTCGAGGTGTCGGCGCCACGCGCGCACCAGGGGAACGAGCTCCGCCTGGCCGTGGCGGGCGCCGGCAACGTGGCCCGGTGGGCCCACCTCCCTGCGCTGCGGGCGATCCCTGAGGTGACTCTGCGGGCGGTCTTCTCGGCGAACGGCGCGCGCGGCAAGAGCTATGCGCGCCGATTCGGTGCGGCCTACTGCTGCTCCGACTACGAGGAGATCCTCCGGGACTCCGAGGTCGACGTCGTGCTCATCCTGAGCCGAAACCAGCACCACTATCGGCAGGCCCTCGCCGCGCTCCAGGCCGGGAAGCACGTGTTCGTGGAGAAGCCGATGGCGCTCACCGAGAACGAGTGCCGGTCGCTCTCGCGGACCGTGCAGGAGACCGGCAGGCAGCTCACGGTCGGCTTCAACCGGCGCTTCGCACCGTTCTACATCGAGCAGAAGCGCGCGCTCGCCGGCCGCGCCGCTCCCGCCGTCCTGGACTGTCGAATCAATTCGCCGGGGATCTCGGGATCCTACTGGATGGCCGACCCCGCCATCGGCGGCGCGATCCTGGGCGAGGCCTGTCACTTCGTGGATCTGATGTACTGGCTCCTCGGGTCCGAACCCGTCAGCGTCTCGGCCTACTGCCTGCCGACCGGTGTGCGGGATCCCGTCGGTGAGAACAACATGGTGGCGAGCTTCCGCTTCGCCGACGGGTCGGTCGGCACCCTCACGTACTGCACCGTGGGCGGCAAGCGTGGCGGCGGCGAGCGCGTGGAGGCATTCACCCAGGGCCTCAGCGTTCGAGTCGAGGACTTCAAGCGACTCACGCTCGACACGCGCCTGCGTCGCCGCCGATCGCGGTGGTGGCCCGATAAGGGCTACACCGCTCAACTCAACGCGTTCCTCACCGGGATCAGATCCGGGACGCCCCCGGCCGTGAGCGTCCGCGACGGCGCCCGCGCCACGCTCGGCTGCCTCCGGATGCTCGAGTCTGCGCGGACGCTCAATCCGTGCGTCATCGATCTTGACGCGGTCCTCGACTGAGCCAATGACGATGCGGGTGTTGCAGCTCGGCCCCTGCCCACCTCCCCAGGGTGGGATCCAGACGCACCTGGTCGCCCTCCGAGGGTTCCTCCTCGAGCGCCACATCCCGTGCGCCGTCATCAACCTGACCCGTTTCCGCCGGGCCGCCGGCGACGGGATCTACTACCCCAGGAGCGCCCTCGGGGTGGCCCGGCTCCTGCTCCGGCTGCCCTATCCGATCATCCATTTGCACATCGGGGGCGACGTGACCCCGCGTCTTCTCGGGCTCGGCCTGTTCTGCTCTCTGCTCCCGCGCCGCCGAACGGTGCTCACGCTTCACTCCGGGGGGTACCCGTCGTCACGCGCGGGGCGGACGGCGCGCCCCGCGACGCTGCGCGGGCTCGTCTTCCGACGCTTCGACCGCGTGATCGCGGTGAATCGTGCGATCCGAGGGCTCTTCGACGAGTTCGGCCTCGATCCCGACCGGGTGCGGCTGATCTCTCCCTTCGCCGTTCCCGAGGCCGGGCCGGCGCCGGCGCTTCCTGAGCGTCTCCTCGACTTCTTTGCGACACACCGACCGCTGCTCCTGACCGTCGGCTTGCTCGAGCCGGAGTACGATCTGCCCCTCCAGATCGACGTCCTCAGCCGTGTCCGCGAGCAATTCCCGAAGGCCGGCCTGGTCATCCTCGGATCGGGCAGCCTGGCGGAGCGTCTCCGGGTCTCGATCGGGGCCAAGCCGTACGCCGAACACATCCTCCTCTACGGCGATGCGCCGCATCCGGTCACGCTGCGCGCGATCGCGGACAGCGATGTGCTGCTGCGGACGACGTGGTACGACGGCGACTCCCTGTCCGTGCGGGAGGCGCTTCACCTGGGCACGCCGGTGATCGCGACCGAGAACGGGATGCGACCCGACGGGGTCGAGCGGATACCGCCCCGAGACGCGACCGCGCTGCTCGAGGCCATCACCAGACGGCTGACGGAGAGCGTGCCGCCGCCACGCCCGATCGCCGGCCCCGAGGGCAATCTGCAAGCCGTCCTGGACCTGTACGCGGAGCTGTCGAGGGAGCTGGCGCGGTGAAGCTCCTGCGGCTTCGACGGATGACGCTGGCCGAGATCGGCTGCCGGGGCCGGCAGGAGGCGTGGAAGTGGCTCGAGCGCGCCGGTGTGGGCGGACGGGCGGGACGCATCCCCGCCTTCGGTGACGACCCGTCCAGCGCCCTCGATCCCGACAGGTTCTTCGAGGGCGCGACGAGCCGAGAGACGCCGGTGCTCGTCACGGAGCGAGCCCCCGACGCAAGCCGTGCGGTGGTCGAGTCCGCCGGAAAGGTCTGCCTGGGGCGGTTCGACCTCCTGGGCTACCGTGCCCTGTCGTTCGGCGATCCGGTCGACTGGCGCCTCGATCCGACCGCTGGGGTTCGAGCCCCGCTCGTGCACTGGAGTCGGCTGGATCCGCTCGACCCCGCGCGCGTGGGAGACAGCAAGGTCGTGTGGGAGTTGAATCGCCACCAGTGGCTCGTCGGCCTCGGCCAAGCCTACCGGCTGACCGGAGACGAGAGCTACTCGGAGGCGTTCGTGAGATCCGTGGGCGAGTGGATCGAGGCGAACCCGAGGGGACGGGGTATCAATTGGGCGAGCAGCCTGGAGGTGGCGCTGCGGCTCATCTCATGGTGCTGGGCGCTCTTCCTCTTCAGGGGCTCGCCCCGCCTGGCCGTGCCTGTCGTCGCCCGGATGGTCGAGGGCATCGGCGCTCATGCCGCGCGTGTCGAGCGGTATCTCTCGCGGTACTTCGCGCCCAACACGCACCTCACCGGTGAGGCGCTCGGGCTCGTCTACGCCGGGGTCGTCTTCCCCGAGTTTCCGCGCGCCGAAGAGTGGCGTCGGCAGGGCATGCGGATCCTGACCGAGCAGAGCGACCGACAGATCTCCGACGACGGCGTGTACTTCGAACAGTCGACGTGCTACCAGCGCTACACCGCCGAGATTTACCTGCACGCCATGATCCTCGCGGCGCGGAACGGCCTTTTCTTCCCGTCGGCGGTCACGGCGCGGATCCAATCGCTTCTCGACTTCCTCCTCTGGGTCCGCAATCCCGACGGGTCCATGCCGATGATCGGGGATGCCGACGGCGGCTGGCTCCTCCCACTCACCCCCAGGGCCCCCGACGACCTTCGCGGAGTCTTCTCCACAGCCGCGGCATGGTTCGGGCGCTCGGACTACGCCTGGGCGGCCGGCGGGAACCCGGCGCCCGAGACGCTCTGGCTCCTCGGGCGGCGGGGGCTCGAGGCCTTCCAGGCGCTCGAGGCGTCGCCTCCCGCGCGCAACCCTTCTCGAGCCTTCGTCAAGGGCGGACACGCAGTGATGCGGACCGGATGGGCGAGCGACGCCCATCACCTGATCCTCAACGTCGGGCCGATCGGCGGTTGCGGGCACGGGCACGCCGATCTTCTGAGCGTCCAGTGCGCCGTCTTCGGCACCCCCTGCCTCGTGGACGCCGGCACCTATTGCTACACGCCGGACCTGAGCTGGCGAGACTTCTTCCGCAGCACCGCGGCCCATAGCACCGTGACGGTCGATGGTCTGAGCCAGGCCGTCCCCGCCGGGCCCTTCCGCTGGGAGGCGCGGCCACGAGCACGAGTGCGGCGGTGGCGGTCGAACGAGAGATTCGACTTCACCGACGCCGAGCACGACGCGTATCGCCGCCTCGGGGATCCGGTCGTTCATCGCCGTCGTGTCCTGTTCGTGAAACCCCGCTACTGGGTTGTCGTGGACGACCTCGACGGCGCTGCGGAACACAGGCTCGATCTGCGATTCCAGTTCGCCCCGATGGAGGTGAGCGTCGATCCGGCGCTGTGGGCCCGGGCGCCGCGACGCGACGGGCGCGGGCTTCTGGTCCGCCCGTTCACCACAGTGGTCCTGAAGGCCGAGGTTCGCGAGGGAGAGGTCGACCCACCGGCGGGGTGGGTGTCACCGGACTACGGGCAGCGCCGTCCGGCGCCTCTCCTGGTCTATTCGACCGTGACGTGCTTGCCGCTTCGGATCGTGACGCTGCTCCTTCCTGTCGAGGACGTCTCGGCGCCGCCTCCTCGAGTATCGCTTCTGCGGGACGAAAACTCGGCCCCGGCGGGTCTCACCTTCGAGGAGACCCGTGAGCAGGTCCGTTTCGGGGACGGCCTCGTCTCGATCAACGTCCACTCCGTCACCGACGACCGGTGACGTTCGAAGCCTGGAGCCGGCCATGTGCGGGATCGTCGGTATCGTCAATCTGAATCCACGAGAGACCGTCGACGAGGCGCGTCTGAAGCGCATGCGGGACGTGCTGCGCCATCGGGGACCGGACGGTGAGGGGCTCTGGGTCGACGGGCCGGTCGGCCTCGGGCACCGCCGCCTGGCGATCGTCGACGTCGCGGGCGGTGGACAGCCGATGGCGAACGAGGACGAGAGCGTCTGGATCGTCTACAACGGCGAGGTCTACAACCACGCCGCGCTCCGGCCCGGTCTCGAAGCCCGTGGCCACCGCTACCAGACGCGGAGCGACACCGAGACGGTCCTGCACCTCTACGAGGAAGAAGGGGAGCGGTGCGTCGAGCGCCTCCGGGGGATGTTCGCGTTCGCCCTGTGGGACCGGAGGGAGGGTCGCCTCCTTCTCGCGAGGGATCGGCTCGGGATCAAACCGCTCTACTACGCCGCGACCGAGCACGAGCTGCTGTTCGCGTCGGAGATCAAACCGCTCCTGGCCGCGGGCCGCATCCGCCCCGCGTTGAACGACGCGATCCTCCCGGAATTCCTCGCGACGCGCTTCGTCTCCGGCGAGGAGACATTTTTCCGTGGCGTCCAGAAGCTCCTGCCCGGCCGCACGCTGAGCTGGTCCCTCTCGACGGGGCTGCGGACGCGCCGCTACTGGCGCCTGCCGATGGTGGTCGTGGAGGATTCCCGCACGCTCGAGGAGCGTGCCCAGGAGGTGCGTGCCCGGCTCGAAGCCGTCGTCGAGAGCCACCTGATGAGCGACGTCCCCCTCGGGCTCTTCCTCTCCGGTGGGCTCGACTCCAGCGCGCTGGCCGGGCTCATGACGCGCATCACGCGGGACCCGATCCACACGTTCGCGGTCGGGCTCGACGAGCCGGACGCGAACGAGCTCGCCTACGCCCGGCTCGTCGCGCGCTCGGTCGGCGCGCGCCACCAGGACGTGACCGTCACACGACAGGAGTTCTTCAACGCCCTGCCGAGCCTCATCTGGCACGAGGACGAGCCCATCGCCTTTCCGTCGAGCCTGCTCCTCAACTTCGTCTCGAGGCTGGCACGGGAGCACGTGAAGGTGGTCCTGACGGGAGAGGGCGCCGATGAGCTCTTTCTCGGCTACCCGTGGTACTGGCGGACGGCCTGGAACGAGCGCCTCGGCAAGGCGTACTGGGCGCTCACGCCCGACGCCGTCCGGGGGACGATGCGGGGGCTGATCTCCCGGCTCCCCTGGTCGCTCCGGCGGTACGCCGGTCGGTCGTTCCTGGCGCTCGAGCGCAATCCGCGCACGCTCTTCTGCGAGGCGTTTGCGACGTTCCCCGAAGTCGTGCAGCGCTGCGTCCTGGCGGACACGGGCCTGCTCTCCCGGCGGGATCCGTACGCGGACTGGCTCCGCGCCCATGCCGAAGGCGAGGGCGGCACACTCGAACGCATGGGCCGCGCGGATCTACAGACGTACCTCGTCGAGCTACTGATGAAGCAAGACCAGATGAGCATGGCGGCGTCGGTCGAGAGCCGCGTGCCCTTCCTCGACCACGAATTCGTCGAGCACGTCGCGACGATACCGGCGCGCTTCAAGCTCCGGGGCTGGACGACGAAGGCCGTGCTGCGCGAGGCCGTGCGCGACGTCGTTCCCCGGACGATCCTGACGCGTCGGAAGATGGGATTCCCCGTTCCCGTCGGCCGATGGCTGCGGGGCCCCTCCTGGCCGCTCGTCGAGGAGCTGGTCCTCTCCCCCCGCGCCCTCAATCGCGGGCTCTTCGAGCCGTCCGCGATCAGGCGACTCGCGGAGGATCACCGGGCAGGCGTCGAGCGGCATGGCGACCGGCTGTGGCTCCTCGTCAACCTGGAGCTCTGGCACCGGATCTTCGTCGACGGCGAGGACACGGACACGGTCACCGGGCTCGGGGCGTGAGGGCGATGCGAATCCTCTGGGTGAAGGTCGGCGGCCTGTGGCCCCTCAACGAGGGCGGACGGCTGCGGAGCTTTCACATCCTCTCCGAGCTCTCGCAGCGACACCACGTGTCCATCCTGACGACGCACGGGCCCGGCGACGACCCGCGCGAACTGCAGGCGCGGCTGACGCGATCCGAGTCGATCGCATCGCTGCCGTACGCCGCGCCCAAGCGACGCAGCGCCCGCTTCGCGGTCGCGCTGGCACGCTCGTGGTGCTCGCCGCTGCCGGTCAACCTCTGGAAGTGGCGTATCCCGGCACTCCGCCGCGCCGTCGCGCACGTCCTCGCCGCGCGCGACTTCGATCTGTGTGTCGCCGACTTCCTCTTCGCCGTGCCGAACCTGCCCCGGCCGTCGCCGGTGCCGGTCGTGCTCTTCGAGCACAACGTGGAGCACCTGATCTGGAAGCGCCTGAGTCGGACCGCGCCCCCATGGCAACGCGCCCTCCTCGGGCTCGAGTGGCGGAAGGTCCGGCGCTACGAAGCCCGCGCCTGCGCGCAGGCCCGGCTGACGATCGCCGTCTCGGAGACGGATCGCGCCTTCCTGGCCGCCCTCGCGCCCAGCGCCACGGTGCGCGCGATCCCGACCGGCGTCGACACGGCTTACTTCACGCCGAACGGCGTCCGGGAAGTGCCCGGGCGTCTCGTGTTCACGGGCGCGATGGACTGGTACCCGAACGAGGACGCGATCCTGCACCTCCTCGACGGGATCCTGCCGGCGATTCGCCGCGAAGTGCCGGAGGCTTCCCTGACCGTCGTTGGTCGCAATCCGTCCGCACGGCTCCGGGCGGCCGCCGCGGCGGCGGGCGTCCAGGTGACGGGGACGGTCGAGGACGTCAGACCGTACGTCGCCGAGGCGGCCGTCTACGTCGTGCCGCTGCGGATCGGCGGCGGTACCCGGCTCAAGATCTTCGAGGGGCTCGCCATGGCGAAGGCGGTCGTGTCCACCACGGTGGGCGCTGAGGGCCTCCCGCTCGTCGCCGGGACGCATCTCCTTCGGGCCGACGATCCTGGGGAGTTCGCCCGCGCGGTCGTGTCGCTCCTTCGCGACCCCGCCCGGCGGCGGGCGCTCGGCGCCGCGGGGCGCCGGCTCGTCACGGAGCGCTACTCGTGGACGCGAGTGGCGCGAGAGTTCGAGGCGCGGTGTGAGGAGGCGCTCACCGACCGGAGCCGATTGCATCAACCGCTGAACGGAGGGACTCGATCATGCGCGTGAGCGTTTTCGGGCTCGGGTACGTCGGTTGCGTGACCGCGGCCTGCCTGGCCAGGGCGGGCCATCAGGTGATCGGCGTCGACGTCAATGCCGACAAGGTCGCCATGCTGAACGGCGGCCGGTCTCCCGTCGTCGAGCCGGGTCTGGGCGAGCTGCTCGCTGACGTCGTGGGTCGTGGACGGCTGGGGGCCACGACGTCCTGCGCCGCCGCCGTGGCACAGAGTGACCTCGGCCTGATCTCGGTCGGCACGCCCGGGCGTCCCAACGGCCAGCTCGACGTGGCCGCCATCGGCGCGGTGGCGCGGGAGATCGGCCTCGCACTCACGGCACGCGCGATGCCGTTCCCGGTCGTGCTCCGGAGCACGGTCTTGCCCGGGACCACGGAGGGCGTCCTGGTTCCCGCCCTTCGCGAAGCGGCGGGTGGCCAGCGCGGCGCCGCGCTACGCGTGGCGGTCAACCCGGAGTTCATGCGGGAGGGCTCTTCGCTGCGCGATTTCGCCACGCCGCCCCTCACCCTCGTCGGATGCGATGACCCTGAGACCGTTTCCCTTCTGCGGTCGTTATACGCGGAGGTGCAGGCCCCGTTCGTCCACACCGGAGTGCGTGCCGCTGAGATGGTGAAGTACGTGGCCAACGCCTTCCACGCGCTCAAGGTGTGCTTCGCCAACGAGGTCGGCGACCTCTGCGAGGCCTTCGGGATCGAACCGAACGAGGTGATGCGGATCTTCCTGATGGATCGGAAGCTCAACGTCTCGGAGGCGTACCTACGCCCCGGCTTCGCGTTCGGCGGCTCGTGTCTGCCGAAGGACCTCCGCGCGCTGCTCTACGCCGCCCGAAGCGCCGACGTCCCCGGTCCCCTCCTCTCCGCGATCTTGCCCTCGAACGAGACACAGATCCGGCGGGGCATCGAAGCCGTGCTCGAGACGAAGAAGCGTCGCATCGGCATCGTGGGGCTGGCCTTCAAGCAAGGGACCGACGACCTCCGCGAGAGCCCCATGGTCGCCGTTGTCGAGGCGTTGATCGGGAAAGGGTGCGACGTGCGCATCCTCGATCGCAACGTCTCGATCGCGCGGTTGATGGGCGCGAACCGTCGCTACATCGAAGAGGGCATTCCACACATCGCGTCGCTGATGTGCGATGGCGTCGACGAGCTCCTCGCGCATGCCGACGCCGTCGTCATCGGCAACGCGGACGAGGATTCGGCACGCGTCCTCAGCGCGGTGACCTCTCGGCACGTGGTCGTCGACCTCACGCGTACCGTCGCGCGTCGTCCCGAGGCCTGAGGTGGTCAAGGAGCACCTCCTCGCTCCGATCCTCCAACGGGTGGCCCATGTCTCCGGCGGGTCGGCGGTGCGCGCCCGGCGCCAGCGTGTCGGTCGCATTCTCATGTTCCACGGAATCGACGGTCGCGACTACCCGGTCGAGGTCTTCGAGGCGCAGCTCGCGTATCTGGCGCAGCGTTTCACGATCGTCCCTTTGTCCGTCCTGGTGCAGCACGTGGCCAACCCGAACGGGGGCGCGTCGGTCTCTGGCGAGATCGCCATCACGTTCGACGATGGGCTCCGCAACAACTACACGGTCGCCTATCCGGTCCTGCGCCGATTACGGCTGCCGGCGACCTTCTTCGTCTGTCCTGGCCTGATCGAGCAGCGCCGATGGCTGTGGACGCATGACGTCGTCGAACGCCTGAAGTCTCTCGACGAGACGCAGCGGGCCGGGATCGCGCGGGACGTGGGGGCCCCCTCGGCGAGTGTGGAAGCCATCAAGGAGTGGCTGAAGACGATTCCGAGCCACCGCCGCAAGACGGTCGAAGAGGACGTCCGCGCGCGAACGCCACGCTTCGCGCCGACGGAAGACCAGCGGCGACGCTTCGATCCGATGACCTGGGACGAGCTCGGGTCCCTCGACCCCGGCCTCGTCACGGTGGGTTCGCACACTCTCACCCATCCCATGCTCGCCACGCTCCCGCCGGCCGAGGCGGCGGTCGAGATCCACGAGAGCCGCCGGTGGCTCGAAACACATCTCGGTCGCCCGATCGAATATTTCTGCTATCCCGACGGCGCGCACAACCCCTCGGTCGTCACGATGGTGCAGGAGAGCTACCGGGCGGCCGTGACGACGGTCCCAGGATTCATTCGGGCGGGCGACGACCTCTACCGTCTGCAGCGGATTCCCGCGACCAGGCAGCCCTCCCTCCTGGCCTGGCGCCTGCATCGACCATCGGCGTGATGGCGATCGCCGACGACCGATATCAGACGAGCAGAGGCGGGGTCCGGTCCGACCCGCTTCCCCTCCGGCGGATCCTCGAGCCCTGCGTCGCGCTCCTCGCCGCCGTCGGCGCGGCCTTCCTGATCGTCGGCTGGACGCCCGTGGCCAATCTCGTGGCGATGCCCCTCCTGAAGGTGCCCTCGAACCCGGTCAAGGCGGACGTCGCCGTCGTCCTCGCCGGAGGCCGCTATCAGGATGGATCGCTGAACGAAGCCGCGATCGTGCGCACGATCGCTGGCGTCCGCCTGTATCACCAGGGGCTCGTGCCTCGGCTGCTCTTCAGCGGCGGCCCGTGCTGCGGCCGGTCGGCCAGCGCCCTCATGGGCACGCTTGCACACGACCTGGGAGTTCCGCGGTCGGCGATCTTCCTCGAAGAGCAGTCCACCCGCACCTCCGAGAACGCGCGCTACTCGGCCGAGTTCCTCCGGAGGGACGGCTGGCGGTCCGCGATCCTCGTCACGAGCCCGCTCCACCTGCCGAGGGCGCGACTCGCCTTCGCCGCCTCCGGGGTTGCCGTCGCGCCGGTGCGCGCCTTCGAGAAGGACCTGACGCTCGTCTCGGGGACCCACGAGCGAATCGCCCTCCTGGCGGAAGCGATCCACGAATACCTGGGGCTGGCGTTCTATCGCCTGAAAGGCTGGATATGACGGAGAGCGTGGCGTGACCGTGGACGGTGACATTCTCGCCGGAGGGCTGCTGGCCGCCTCGGTCGGCCTGTTGGTCTACGGCTACGGGATCTACCCGGTCGGCCTCTGGCTGCTGAGCCGGATCCTCCCTCCGGCGGGCGGCGACGGCGGCCGTCCGAGGCCGGCGTGGCCCGATGTCAGCATCCTTCTTTCGGCGTACAACGAGGAGCGCGTGATCGGCGACCGCGTGAGAAATCTCCTCGAGCTCGACTACCCCGTGGAGCATCTCGAGATCCTCGTCGGATCCGACGGCTCCACGGATCGAACGTGTGAGGTGGTCGCCGGCTTCGGCGCGCCGGGCCTTCGGCTGATCGCTTTCGATCGGCGAAGAGGGAAAGCGAGCGTCTTGAACGACCTCGTGGCCCGGGCGCGGGGTGAGATCATCGTGTGCACCGACGCCAACACGTTCTTTCATCGCGACGCCGTCCGGCAGCTGATCGACGCGCTCTCGCGCCATCCGTCCGCATGCGCCGTGGTGGGATGCGTCGACCTGCACTCTCCGGCGGCGACTGGAAACCTCGACGGAGTGTACTGGCGTTACGAAACGTGGATCAAGAAGCTCGAATCGCATTTCGGTGCTGTCCTGGGGGCGAACGGGCCGATCTATGCGTTCCGTCGCGAGCGGTATCAGCCACTGCCCAGCGAGACGATCGTCGATGACTTCCTGATCCCGATGCTGATTCGGTTGCGTTCTGGCGGTCACATTTTTATGGCTCCCGCCGCCCGGGCCTGGGAGATATCGCCTGAGCGGGTCCGGGACGAGTTCCGTCGCCGCGTGCGGATCGGCGCCGGCGACCTCCAGGCGTTGATCCTGACGTGGCGATTGCTGCTGCCCGGGAAAGGCATGGTGGCGCTCGCCTATCTCTCGCACAAGGTGTTCCGCTGGCTTGGGCCGTGGCTCATGCTCGCCGCCCTCGCGGGGACTCTGGGGCTTATCCACCGTCCCTTTTTCCAGCTCCTCTTCCTCGGCCAACTGATGCTCTATGCCCTGGGGGCGGGCGCGGGGTTGGTCCTCCGGGTGCCGGTCTTGGGCGCGGCCGCCTCGGGGGTGCGGTACTTCTTGGTCTTGAATGCCGCGATTCTGGTCGGGTTCGCGCGCTTCATGCTCGGCCTGGCCCGCCCATTTTGGACTATCGCGCCGCGACGAGTCTAGCCGGCGACTCCCGGCGCCTCCGAAGCCGCAAACGTTGACAAGAAAGGACATCCGTGACATGCAAGACGCCCCGAGCGTTCGCCAGCACTTCCAAACCGTCGCCGCGAGTTTCGACTCGATCTACGCGTCGCCCAGCCTGCTGGATCGCATTTTTCGCCGCGATATGTACGAGCGCTTCCAGCGGACGCTGGAAGAGTGCCGGCCGCTGGGCGGGAAATCCGTTCTGGACGTCGGGTGCGGCTCGGGTCGGTACGGGGTCGCCTTCGCCGAGGGAGGCGCTCGGGAGGTGGTCGGCGTCGATTTCGCTCCGAAGATGGTGGATCTTGCCCTGGACAACGCCCGACGTGCGGGCGTGATCGACAGGTGCAAGTTCATCGCGGTTCCGTTCTTGACGCATCCCTTCGACCAACGCTTTGACTATGTGCTCGCGGTGGGCTTCTTCGACTACGTTGAGGATCCCTTGCCCTTTCTCGCCAAGTCCCGCGAGCTCACGCGAGCGAAGTTCATCGCCACCTTTCCTCGCCTCTTCACGTGGAGGGCGCCGACCCGCAAGCTCCGCCTGGCGCTGAGAAAGTGCCCGGTCTTCTTTTACACGCGCCGGCGTGTCCTGGACCTGATGACCCGCGCGGGGTTTTCCGTCTCACGGCTGGAACCCTGTGGGACGCTCTACTGGGTCAGTGGGACGCCGCGCTAGGCCGAGTGGGGGAGACGTCATGCTGAACGTCCTGACGGTCGATGTCGAAGACTACTTCAGCGTCGAAACCTTTCGGCACATCATCAGATACGAAGACTGGGACCGATACGCCATCCGTGTGGACATCGGCCTTCGGAGGATTCTTGACCTTCTCGAACGGCACAACGTGACCGCAACGTTCTTTGTGCTGGGGTGGATGGCGGATCGTCGCCCGGATGTCGTCCGGGACATTCACCGGCGGGGCCACGAGATCGCCTGTCATGGGTACCGCCACCAGATGATTCACGCACAGTCACGGGGAGAGTTCCGAGAAGATATCCATCGCGCCAAAGCCGCGCTCGAGGATCTGATCAGTGAGCCCGTGGTGGGATATCGGGCCCCGACCTTCTCGATCACGCAGAGGACCCTGTGGGCGCTGAGCATCCTGGCCGAGGAGGGCTACCGGTACGATTCAAGCATCTATCCCATCGTGCACGACCGTTATGGCATTCCCGCGCACACACGCGTCCCGCACTGGATCGACTTGCCGGCCGGCCGGCGGATCCTGGAGCTTCCCCTGGCGACCGGTGTCGTGGCCGGGCGACGGATTCCATTCGGAGGTGGCGGCTATTTGAGGATCTATCCTCTCTGGCTCACGATGTGGCTGCTCCGACGGCTGAACGGCGGGGAAGGCCGACCGGCGGTCATCTACGTGCACCCCTGGGAGCTGGACCCGGAGCAACCGAGGCAGCCCGTCGCGTTGCTCGGACGATTCCGGAACTACTATAACCTCGAGAGGACGCACGATCGGCTCGAGGTGCTCCTGCGGGGATTTCGCTTCGGGTCAGTCAGAGAGCTCGTACGCCAGACCGCGATCTCGGAGCGGATCTCCCTTCTCGAGGGCGTCGACCCCGCGCCCGGAGACCGCGAGATTGCCGCCAGGCCACCCGTCGTATGACGCGCCATTCTGTTCGTCGCGTCCCCGCGATCGCGCTCGTCGTCGGCCTGGGCGGCCTTTTGGTCGCGACGCGTGCGTTCGCACCAGACGCCCCGAGTCAGCCGCCGACGGGCTCGGCGGTGACGGCACCGTCCTTTCCGGGTGGCTTCATCGAGCCGGCCGTCAGCACCGCCGTGCGAGCCAGACTCAGGACGGCGCAGACCGCGGCCCTGTTGCCGGAGCGAGGGCGCTTCACCTTTCCGCCCCCGTACAACACGCAGGCGATCCGGCTGACGAACGCGAGCGACTGCGGCGGTCAAGACTGCGTCAACTACGTCGGCTATTCCTACTGGCGAAACATGAACAACCATATTGGCAGCGACACGATGCTGATCGTCGTCACGCTGGCCCGGAATCGCGGCGGCCCCGGCCCGACACTCTTCAGCTACAACAAGACCACCGACACCGTGAAAAAGGTGGGGCCGCTCTTCAGCGACGACCGCTTCAGCTGGAGCACGGGCGAGGGCTGGTACTTCAGCGCAAAGCAGCCACACATCCTCTACGTCAGCTACGGTCCGGTGCTCTATCGCTACGACGTGATCGCGCACCGATTCGAAACGGTCTTCGATATATCGACGCGCCCCGACGTGTTTGGCAAGGAGCGCTACATCTGGCAGACGCACTCGAGCGACGACGATCGAGTCCACTCCGCGACCCTGAGGGAGCAGTCGACCAGACGGGACCTGGGCTGCTTCGTCTACCGCGAGGATCGCCACCAATTCTCCGCCTACCCGACAAAGGGGTTCCTCTACGACGAGTGTCAGGTCGACAAGAGCGGCCGATGGCTCCTGATCAAGGAGAAGGTGACGAACGACCCGAAGACGGACGTGGACAACCGGATCGTCGACCTCGAGACCGGCCAGGAGACGGTCCTGCTGGACCGCGACGGCGCCGGCGGCCACTCCGATAACGGGTACGGGTACATGGTGGCGGCCGACAATATGAGCGTGCCCGGAGCCATCAGGCTGTGGAAGTTCGGCCAGCCGCTCGTGGGTCCCCTCGTCTATCGCAACACGAGCCGGATGAACACCGCACCCAACCACGTGAGCCACGCGAACGCGCGGCCGGACCTGGCGCCCGAAAAGCAGTACGTGTGCGGCAGCGGAGCCAGCAAGGAGGATCACCCGCGCGCGAATGAGATCTTCTGCTTCCCGCTCGATGGGTCGATGCGAATCTTGGTCGTCGCGCCCGTGATGACGGACATGGACGCGCCCGGCGGTTGCTGCGACGCGTACGCCAAGGAGCCCAAGGGGAACCTGGACGTCACGGGCCGGTACTTCCTGTGGACCAGCAACATGGGCGGCGCCCGCCTGGACGCCTTCATCGTGAAGGTGCCGGCGCAACTGCTCGCGAACTGACGTGACCGACTGTTTCGCGCACGCCGTCCGGCCTCAACGGGCGCCGCAAAGGAGCCGATAGATGAGCGAGTCCGTCCCGCTGCTTTCTCCACCCGGTGTCGACGGCGAACCCGTCCCGGTCGCGTCGCTCGACTCGGAGTCACGCTTTTACGGCGGATACGCGTGGGGCCTCAATGCCTACCCGACCGTTCGCGAGGTGGTGGACCATCTGCGCGAGGAGGTCCGAAGGCTCCCCGCGCTCGACGACGACTGGCGGCGCGGTGAGGGCCTGACGAACGTCTTCATGCTCTGCTGCGCGCTGGCCGATGCGCTCGACGACTACCTCCTGGGCGTAACGTATGACTTCTCCAAGGTGAGCGCGGTCCTGCCGCTGGCGGCGCCCTGCGTCCGGGTGACCCACATGGCGCTCGGCGCCCTCCGGAAGGCTCGCGAGCGACGTCAAGTCCGGCTGCGCCGGTGGGCGGAGAGCTGGCGGGCCGCGGTTCATGACTTCGTGAAGCTGCTCGTCGCCGCCGAAGCGCCGGGTCGAGAGACCCTGGTCCGTCTCGGCGCCCGATTGACGGCTCTGCTCGACGCCGGCCTACCCGCCGACCTGGAGACGCGGCGCCCCACGGCTCCGGCTGCCTTTCGGACGCAGGATCTGACCCATTTCGACGTCCTCGCGCTCGGACGGAGCTTCGTTTCGAGATTTTCCGACCGCGGCCGACCGATCCTGGTGGTCGGCTTCCGGACCGCGGGCTCCTACTTCGCCCCGGTGCTGGCCGCGTTCCTCACGGCCCAGGGGTATCAGCGCCTCGACTTCGTCACGATTCGACCGAAGAAAGGGATCGACTCGTGGGAGCGGGCCATGCTCACGCGCTACGCGAAGGCCGGCGGGCTCGCCGTGCTGGTCGACGAGTCGCCGGCCACCGCGGCCACGCTGGCCAAGGGGGTGAGCGAAGTCAGGAAGGTCGGGTTTCGCGCCAATGACGTGGTCGCCCTGCTCCCCGTCCATCCGACTCGGCGGGAGTGGACACGCAGCGACGACTTTCTGCCGCTGTCCGAGATCGTGGTTCTGACGCTCGAGCCCGAACACTACTACAAGTACCGGCTCCTCGAGCCCTCCGCGGTCGAGGCCCGTCTCAGGGAGTACTTCGAGCGGCAGGGGTACACGGGTGTCCGCGTCGTCGCGAGTCCCGCGGCCCAGCGCCTGAACGCCGAGCTCCGGCAGCGCTCGGAAGAGAAGTTCCATACCCGTCTCAAGCGGATTTACGAGGTCTGCCTCGAGAACGAGGTCAGCGGCCAGAAGCAGACGCGGTACGTTCTCGCGAAGAGCGTCGGCTGGGGTTGGCTGAGCTATCACGCGTTCCTCGCCGGGCGGGGTCTTTCCCGGTTCGTCCCGCCGGTCCTCGGATTGCGTGACGGGATCCTCTACACGGAGTGGCTTCATCGCGACAGCTCGGCCCCGGCGAGCTGGGAGCGCGGTCCGCTGATCGACCGTCTCGCGTCTTACGTCTCGGCGCGTGTCCGTCTCCTGGGACTGGGCAGCGATCCTGCGCCCGACCTCAGCCAGGGCGGGCGCCACAACGGCTTCGCGTCACTCGCCAACACGCTGACCCGCGCCTACGGCCCTCGAGCCGCGGCCTTGAAGCGCGCGCGCATCGAGCACGAGGTGTCGCGCCGGCCCACGCCGTTTCCCACGCTGATCGACGGCAGGATCCGCCCGCTCGAGTGGGTCGGCACGGGCTCGGCGCTCCTCAAGTCGGACTTCGAGCACCACGGGCTCGGGAAGACCGAGCTCAATATGACCGATCCCGCCTATGACCTCGCGGAGGCGATCCTCCATTTCGGGCTCGCGCCTAGCGAGGAGCGGGCCCTGATCACCCGCTATGTCGAGCAGTGCGGGGACACCGGCGTGGAGGAGCGGCTCTTCCTCGCCAAGCTCCTGGCCGGAACGTGGGCGATGGGCAGCGCCACCGCGAGCCTCGCCGACGGGCGGCTCTTGCACCGGCACCAGGAATTCAACGAGCAGTACATCAACGCGTGGAACTTCCTGACCGCCCAGACCACGCGCTTCTGCGGCCGGCTGTGCGGGCCCGCGCCCGCGCCGCGGTGGCGATCGCCACTCGTGGTCATGGACATCGACGGCGTCTTGGACAAGCAGATCTTCGGCTTTCCGTCGACGACCGCGGCCGGGATTCGCGCGGTGGCGCTCCTCCACGCCCACGACGTCGCCGTCGCGGTCGACACCGCCCGGATGCTGTCGGAGGTCAAGGAGTACTGCACGGCGTACGGATTCGTCGGCGGGGTGGCCGAGTACGGATCGGTCGTCTGGGACGCCGTGAGTGGACGCGAGCGCGTGCTGGTGACTGGCGCCTCGCTCGAGCAACTCAAGAGGGTCAGATCCGCCCTTCGCCAGATCCCCGGCGTGTTCCTGAACGATGGTTACCAGTACTCGATACGCGCCTACACGTACGAGCGCGGCGTGACCGTGGCGGTGCCGACGGTGCTGATCCGGAATCTGATCGCCGCCCTCGAAGCGGATCGCCTCAGCGTCCGCCAGACCTACCTGGACACCGCGGTCGTCGCCAAGGAGGTCGACAAGGGGCGCGGATTGCTGGCTCTGCTCGCGCTGGTGGGCCAGGAGGACCTCGACACCATCGCGATCGGCGACTCGGAGCCCGACCTTCCCATGTTCCGGGTTGCCAAGCGCTCGTTTGCGCCCGCGCAGATCGCCTGTGGCTCGGTCGCCCGGCTGCTCGGTTGCCAGATCGTGGACCGTGCGTACCAGCCCGGCCTGCTACGCGCGGTTCAGTCGATCGTCCACTCGCGCGGCGGCGAGCGCTGTCGCCTCTGTGACCAGCGGGGGCCCGAGGCCGGGGGCCTCGTCTGGCAGCTTCTGAAGGCAGCCGATGCGGGCCGACTCCGCTCGTTGCTCCGCGCCGCCCTCGACCCGATGGCGCTCCAGGTGTTCGTCCGGTGAAACCCGCGCCCCCGGCGGAGCCCCTTACTGGAGGGCGAGGACGGCGGCGCGGAGCTCGTTCAGGTGGACCGCGTTGACGACGGTCGCGCCCGCCACAACGCTCGGATCAGTGTACGTGGGAAGGGTCCGTCCCGCCGCCTGATACGCCTGATTCAGCGCCGTCCGGAGCTCGGTCACGTGGACGACTTTGATCGTGGTGACGCCAGGCGTGAGCGTGGGATCCGTCCACGCAAAGGTCGTCAGGCCGCGCGCCACGCGGACGGTATCGATGGCCGCCCGGACCTCGGCGAGATGCACGGTCTTGATGAGCGTGCTCTGAGCCGTGAGCGGGTCATCGGTGAAGGACGTCCCCGACAGCGTCACGGTCAAGGTGGCCACCTTGGTGTTGCCGGCGGCGTCCCGGGCTTGGACCGTCAGCATGTTTGTGCCCATCTGGAGGACGATCCCGCTGGCCGTCCAGGCCGTCGTCCCGGTCGCCGTCCCGTTGCCGCCCAGGCTGTTCGCCCACGTCACCTGGGTCACGCCGACGTTGTCCGAGGCCGTCCCCCCGAGCGTCAGCGAGGAGCTGCTCGTGGTGTAGGTCGCGCCGGAAGTGGGCGCGGTGATGGTGATGGTGGGCGGCGCGGTGTCGGTCAGCGTGGCGGTCAGGGTGGCCACCTTGGTGTTGCCGGCGGCGTCTCGCGCTTGGACCGTCAGCATGTTTGTGCCCATCTGGAGGCCGATCCCGCTGGCCGTCCAGCTCGTCGTCCCGGTCGCCGTCCCGTTGCCGCCCAGGCTGTTCGCCCACGTCACCTGGGTCACGCCGACGTTGTCCGAGGCCGTCCCCCCGAGCGTCAGCGAGGAGCTGCTCGTGGTGTAGGTCGCGCCGGAAGTGGGCGCGGTGATGGTGATGGTAGGCGGCGCGGTGTCGGTCAACGTGGCGGTCAAGGTGGCCACCTTGGTGTTGCCGGCGGCGTCTCGCGCTTGGACCGTCAGCATGTTTGTGCCCATCTGGAGGCCGATCCCGCTGGCCGTCCAGCTCGTCGTCCCGGTCGCCGTCCCGTTGCCGCCCCGGCT